>JAURVZ010000072.1 GCA_030655215.1 Pseudolabrys sp.
GGGCGGCGACGGTGCGCCGGGGCGGTGCTGCGGCGCGGACACGGGGCGCAGGCGCTGCGGCGACCGGCGGCGGCGCTTCAGCAGGCGCCAGCGCCGCTTCAGGGGCCGACTGATTGGCGCCCACGCGGTATTGTGCCGGCACGCCAGACGTCACGCCCGGCACGCCTTCCGGAAACACGTCGCGGCGCTCGCCCGGCAGCTTCTTCTTTTCGGACAGGCCAAACACGTCGAAGCTGTCCGGATCGAAACTGGAACAGCCGGCGAGCACCGGCACGACCACCGCAAAGGTGGCCAACATAACGATGCGTTGCATGCGGCGCATGGACTAACCCTCAGCTCTCAGTTCAGCTTTTGCCGTCAGCGGACAGCAGCGCCGACAGCGCCTCGACACGCGTGCGCGCACCGGGCGGCGTTTCACCATCGGCGGAAATCATGTCGACGTAACGGCGCGCGGCGGCGAAATCGCGCTCGCGCCAGGCGGCCAGAGCCAGCAGTTCGCGGGCGGTGTGGCGGAATGTGCGGGTCGGCTGGGTCAGAGGCTCAAGCCGCTTGCCGAGATCGGCGTAGGACGCCGTGTCGACCAGCAGCAGGCCGGCGCGCAAATTGGCGAGATCCTGCCAGGTTGGCCCAAGCGAACCATCGGCGGCGAGCGTCTCATAGGCCTTGACGGCATTGTCCTTGTTGGTCTGGCCGAGCTCGGCGGCGGCGCGGAAGCGCGCCAGCACGGCGTAACCCTGCGGCGCCTCGGCCGCGACCTTGTCGAAGGCGGCCTGCGCCTCGGCGTGCTTGCCCTGCTCGCCCAGAGTGACGGCGTTCTCAAACGCGGCGCCGGCAACGGCGGCTTTCTGCGCGACCTGATATTCATAGAAACGCCAACCGCCGATCCCGGCGACGATGAGCACGGCGACAGCAATGATCAGGATGCTGTATTTGTCCCACAGCCGTTGCAGCCGTTCGCGCCGGACTTCTTCGTCAACTTCATTGAAAATATCGGACACGAATGGCTCCAAAGCCCCGGTTTTGGGCGAATTGCGGCGTAACCTAGCGATGTGGCGGCCCGAAGGCAAAGAAGCGCCAACATGCGTTAAGATTTCAACGCTTTAGCCTATGTTTCCGGCCAGGGGAACCCAGCTAGGACGGCTTTTTGGCCTTCATGGCATAGACGTGCTCGGGACCGGGGAATGCCCGGGAGCGCACCTCGGCGGCATAATCGGCCACCGCCTTCTCGATGCCGGGGCCGAGATCGCCGTATTTCTTGACGAATTTCGGCACCCGCGCCGTCAGGCCCAACATATCCTCGAGCACCAGAACCTGGCCGTCACAGGTCGCACTCGCTCCGATACCGATGGTCGGGATCGCGACCGACTTGGTGATCCTGGCGCCAAGTGGCTCGGCCACCGCCTCGATCACCATCGAGAAGGCGCCGGCCTCGGCGACCGCAATAGCGTCCTGCTCGATCGGGCCCCAATCGGCCTCCTCGCGGCCCTGCGCCCGGAACGAGCCGATCGTGTTGATCGACTGCGGCGTCAGGCCGATATGGCCCATCACCGGCACGCCACGTTCAACGAGGAAGCGGATGGTCTCGGCCATGCGCGAGCCGCCTTCCATCTTCACGGCGCCGCAGCCGGTTTCCTTCATGACACGCGCGGCGCTCATGAAGGCCTGCTCGCGCGAGGCTTCATAGGAGCCGAACGGCATGTCGACGACCACAAGCGCGCGCTCGGAGCCGCGCATCACCGCATGGCCCTGCAGGATCATCATGTCGAGCGTGACCGGCACGGTCGTCTCGAGGCCGTGCATCACCATGCCGAGCGAGTCACCGACCAGGATGACGTCGCAATATTTGTCGACCAGGCTCGCGGTGTGCGCGTGGTACGAGGTCAGCATGACGATCGGCTCGCCACCCTTGCGGGCGCGAATGTCGGGAGCGGTCAGCCGCTTGACGTCTTTCTGAATGGACACGTTCTACTACCTGCCAAAAACGGGGACGCCGATGACAACCGGATGGAAAACAAAACCGATCGCGAGATAGACGACGATGCCGAGCAACACAATGATGATGTCATTGGTGTAGCCGGCCGGCGCAATCGGCATCACTTCATCGGCACGGCGCTTGGCTGAAATGCGCGCGAACACCGCCCAGCCAAGCATGGTGCCAAACAACAGGATCGAGCCGAGATCGCCATTCGAAATCAGATGCGCCAGCGCCCAGGTCTTGACGCTGGTCAGCATCGGATATTTCAGCTTGGCCTTGATGTGGCTCGGGAAGAACACCGCCACCAGCATGATCACCGAGAACAGCATCAAGAGAACAGAGATGTGACGTGTGAAGGCCGGCGGGTTCCAGATGTCGATCCAGCCGCCGCCTGCCCTGTATTCGGCAAAGCCCCAGACGATCAGCGCCAGGCCGACGATCGAAACGATGCCGTGCACGGCGTGATAGCAGCCCGTGCCGAGCCGCGCGATCGCGACGAGCCGCGCGCCGCGCATCGCCACGAAGACATGCGTGGCGAGAAAAATCAGCAATCCCAGAATGAGGACCGAGAGGCCCATGCTATGCTCGCACTTCAGACATTGACGCCGTCATTGGCGGCGCAGTAGAGGCGATGGCGGCAGGCATTGCAAGGTGCCGGGAAGCCGCAGATGCGTGGACAATATCCAATGGTTGCAACGCCTTATTCCCTGACCGAACCGGCACGCCAAACCCCCGTTGCTGGCGAATACGATGTCGTCGTGCTCGGCGGTGGTCCCGCCGGCCTCGCCGCCGCCGCCGCCGCCGGACAGCATTGCCGCAGCGTGCTGATGGTCGAGCGTTACGGCTTTCTCGGCGGCATGGGCACGGCCGCCGGCGTTACCAATTTCTGCGGCCTGCACGCCAATGTGCATGGCGAGCATAAGCAGGTCGTGCATGGCGTCGCCGACGATCTGCTGGCGCGCATCGACAACCTCGGCGGGCTGAACAAGCCGCATTACGGCTTCGGCACGCGGATCATGGCGCAAGCCTATGACACGGCGGCGTTCAAATGCGCCGCTGACGATCTACTGCTGTCGCACAAGGTCGACATCCGTTTTCATGCCCTCGCCGCTGGCGTCATCATGGACAATGAGCGCCGCATCAAGGCGCTGCTGATCGAAACCAAGTCCGGCCGCGCGGCCATTGTCGCCAAAGTGTTCATCGATTGCTCGGGCGATGGCGACCTCGCCGCCTTTGCCGGCGCCGCTTACGAGAAAGGCGACGAGCACGGCAACATGCTCTACCCGACGATGATGTTCCGCCTGAGCGGCGTCGATCCGGAGAAAGCCGGCGTCTCCTCGCGCAACATCGGCGCGCTGATGGAGGAAGCTGAAAAGCGCGGCGTCAAATTCCCGCGCAAGGGCGCGATCATCAGGCCGCAGAAACACACGACCGAATGGCGCGTCAACGTCACGCAAGTGAAGAACGCGCAAGGCCACGCCGTTGACGCCACCGACGCGCTTGAATTCAGCGCCGGCGAAATCGAAGGCCGCAAGCAGGCCATCGACTTCTTCAAGTTCCTGAAGAGCGAAGCGCCCGGCTTTGCCGACGCTTACATGGTCGACATTCCGCCGCAGCTCGGCGTGCGCGAAACCCGCCGCATCAATGGCCGCTATCAACTGACCGCCGACGACGTGCTGACCTGCGCCGACTTCGACGACACGATCGGCGTCAATGGTTGGCCGATCGAGAACCACGCCGCAGGCGAGGTCATCTGGCGCTGGCCGGAGGAAGGCTCGCGCGGCTTCAACCACATGCCCTACCGTATGCTGGTCCCTCCGGCTTTCGATAACCTTCTGGTCGCTGGGCGCTGCGCCTCGATGACCCATGAAGGCCAGTCGGCGGCGCGCGTCTCCGGCGGCTGTTTTGTCATGGGTCAGGCCGCCGGAACCGCGGCGCATCTTTCACTTGCGGGCAACCGCAACGTCGCGGATATTCCGCTCGAGAAACTTCAGAACACGCTTGAAAGCGACGGCGTCTATCTCGGACGCGACAGCGCTTAAGCACATCGGGGAAACGCTATGATCAGCCGACTTGTTGTTACGCTATTGATGATTGCCGGGCTTGCTTGGCCCGCCGCCGCGCAGGAATGGCCGCCGAAGACCGTGCATGTCATCGCGCCGTTCGGCCCCGGCTCGACGCCCGATATCGTCGCGCGCATGATCGCCGAGGGCTTGAGCAAGCAATACCCGAACTCAACCTTTGTCGTCGAGAACAAGGCCGGCGCCAGCGGCAATGCCGGCACCGACTATGTCGCCAAAGCCGCGCCGGACGGCACCACGATCGGCGTCAGCATTGGCGGCCCGCTCGCCATCAACACGCTGCTGTTCTCCAAGCTGCCTTACGATCCGAAGAAAGACATTGCGCCGATCACGCAGCTCATCACCCAGCCGAGCGCGCTCACGGTCAGCCCGGAATTTGGCGTCAACAATGTCGCCGAGTTGATCGCCAAGCTGAAGGCCGATCCGGGCAAGTATAATTTCGCGTCGATCGGCAATGGCTCACTGTCGCATCTCGCCATGGAAGCGGTCGCCATCAAGTCCGGCACCAAGATCGTGCATGTGCCCTTCACCAGCTCGCCGCAGGCGGTCACCGCAGTGATGCGGAACGACGCGCAAATGGGTTGCCTCCCCGCCATTTCGGCGAAGGTTCAGGCCGATGCCGGCAAGATGAAGATCCTCGCTGTCTCGACCGCGACGCGCTCGCCCTTCATGCCGGACGTGCCGACACTGAAAGAGTCCGGCATTGACGTCGATGCCGATGCCTGGATGGGCCTGATCGCGCCGGGCGGCATGTCGAAGCAACTGGTCGCCGCGATCAACAAGGATGTCGCCGCCATCGTCAAGACGCCGGAAGTCCGCGAAAAGCTGGCTCTGCAATTGATGACGCCGGTCGGCGGCACGCCGGAAGAGTTCCGCGCGCTGATCGACCGCGAAGTCGAACGCTGGGCGCCGGTGATCAAGTCGGCCGAGATCAAGGTCAACTAGGCACGCAATATGCATAACCTTGGCGCCGGCCATCGAGCCGGCGCCATTTTCTTTTGAGGCCCTATGCACAACACTCTCATTCGCCCGGAAATCATCGATCGCGTCATGAAGCGCCGCGGGCGTGTGCACTGGTTCGATGCACTCGATCCGAACACGACCGCCTTGGTTGTCATCGACATGCAGGACACGTTCTGCGCCGAAGGCGCGCCGGCCGAAGTTCCGGTGTCGCGCGCGATTGTCGCGCCGATCAACAAATTGACGCGGCAACTTCGCCCGCTGGGCGTGCCGGTGATCTGGGTGCTGCATGCCAATGTGCAGCACGGTGGCAAGAGCGACGCGGAAATCTTCTTTGACTACGTCGTCGCTGATGAGGTGCGCGCCCGCACCTTGGAAAGCCTCGCGCCGGGCAAGCAGCGCGTCTATGCCGGCCTCGAACAGGGCAATGACGATTTGACGGTGATGAAGAACCGTTACAGCGCCTTGATCTCAGGCGCCTCGCAACTCGAACGTATCCTGCGCAATCTCGGCATCGACACGGTACTGATCGCCGGCACCAAGACCAATGTGTGCTGCGAGTCGACCGCGCGCGACGCCATGATGCTCGACTTCAAGGTGGTGATGCTGTCGGACTGCTGCGCAGCTTTATCCGACGAGGAACACAATGCGACGCTGGAGACGATCATCCAGCAGTTCGGCGATGTGATGACGGGGGATGAGGCGGTGGGGTTGCTCACTAAACCGTCACCCTGAGGCGCGAGCGAGGAAGTCGCGAGCCTCGAAGGGCGACGGTTTAAGACTTGTTCTTCACATCCTTGATATCGACAAACACAATGCCCGGCGCTCGTTCACTCGTGTAATCGAGGATGAACTGGTTGCGCGCCATGAAGACGCGGTCGCCATCGAGATCCTCGGCAACGGACGAGTAATTGCCCGAGACGAAGTCGCTCAGCTTCTTCTCGTCCTCGCAGGAAATCCAGCGCGCCAGTTGGAATTCCGGCGTTTCGAAATCAATGTCGAGGCCGTACTCATCGCGCAACCGCACCTTCAACACGTCGAGCTGTAGCGAACCAACCACGCCGACCATGGCCGGCGCGCCATCGAGCGGCCGGAACGCCTGGACGACGCCCTCTTCCGCCATTTGCTGCAAAGCCTCTTTCAGCTTCTTCGCCTTCATCGGATCGCCGAGTTTGACGCGGCGCAGGATTTCCGGCGCGAACATCGGCACGCCCATGAACTTGATGTCCTCGCCCTCGGTCAACGTATCGCCGATGCGCAAGGTGCCGTGGTTCGGAATGCCGACCACATCGCCGGCGAAAGCTTCATCGGCAATCGAGCGATCCTGCGCGAAGAAGAATTGCGGCGCCGACAATGTCATCGGCTTGCCGGTGCGCACCAGCTTGGCGCGCATGCCGCGGCGCAGCTTGCCGGAGACCAGCCGCGCAAAGGCGATGCGGTCGCGATGATTGGGATCCATATTGGCCTGGATCTTGAACACGAAGGCCGACATGTTGTTTTCTTCCGGCTCGACCACGCGCGTTGCCGCCTGTTGCGGCCGCGGCGCCGGCGCATATTCGGCCAGCGCATCGAGCAGATCCTTGACGCCGAAGTTCTTCAGCGCCGAACCGAAATACACGGGCGTCAAATGGCCTTCGCGGAAGGCGGCGAAGTCGAAGGGACGCGCCGCTTCCTTGACCAGTTCAAGTTCGCCGGCAATCGCATCGGCATTGAGCATCGAGTTACGCGCCGACAGCATCGGCAGGTCGAGCGGCTGTGACGCCGCGTCCTTGGAGTCTTCCTTCATCAGCCGCATGTCGCCGCGCTTGACGTCATAGGTGCCGGCGAAGTCGCGGCCCTGCCCGATCGGCCAGGTCATCGGCGTGGTGTCGAGCGCCAAAGTCTTCTCGATCTCGTCGAGAATCTCGAACGGATCGCGACTCTCGCGGTCCATTTTATTGATGAAAGTCACGATCGGGATGTCGCGCAGGCGGCAGACCTCGAACAGCTTGCGCGTGCGCGCCTCGATGCCCTTGGCGCCGTCGATCACCATCACCGCGCTGTCGACCGCGGTTAGCGTGCGATAAGTGTCTTCCGAGAAGTCCTCATGGCCCGGCGTATCGAGCAGGTTGAAGACGCGGCCCTCGTAATCGAAGGTCATCACCGAGGTGACGACCGAAATGCCGCGCTCCTTTTCGATCGACATCCAGTCCGAGCGGGTCGAGCGGCGGTCGCGCTTGGCCTTGACCTGACCGGCCTGATTAATGGCGCCGCCGAACAGCAGCAGCTTCTCGGTCAAGGTCGTCTTGCCGGCGTCGGGATGAGAAATGATTGCAAATGTGCGCCGCCGCTCCACTTCCGCCGCCAGAGGCGAGGAATTGAGGAGTTTCGGGCCCGAATCTTGATCCAGCAGCGAAGTGTCCATGCGCCGCATGTGGCAGGGAAAAGCCGCTGGATCAAGGGGTCCGGGCCCGGAGTTCGCCTAGCCCGGCATCCGCTCCATCATCTCGCCCTCGGTGAGAGGATGCGCCATCGTGTGATGCAACGCCTCCTTGTCGAGTTCGCCCTCCGAGCGGCTGATGACGATGCAGGCGACGCCGTTGCCGATGAGGTTGGTCAGGGCACGGCACTCGCTCATGAACTTGTCGATGCCGAGCAGGATGGCCAGCGACCCGATCGGGATATCGGGGATGATCGCCAGCGTCGCCGCGAGCGTAATGAAGCCGGCGCCGGTGACGCCCGAAGCGCCCTTCGACGTGATCATGGCGACGGCAAGAATGCCGAGTTCCTGATACAACGTGATGTGGGTGTTGGTGGCCTGCGCCAGGAACAGGGTCGCCAATGTCATGTAGATATTGGTACCGTCGAGATTGAACGAATATCCCGTCGGCACGACCAGACCGACCACCGGACGCGAGGCGCCGAGATGCTCCATCTTGCGCATCAGTTGCGGCAGCACCGTTTCGGATGACGAGGTGCCGAGCACGATCAGCAATTCATCCTTGATGTAGCCGATGAAGCGGAGGATCGAGAAACCTGACAGGCGGGCAATGCCGCCGAGCACCAGCAAGATGAAAAGCAGGCTGGTCAGATAGAACGTGCCGACCAGCATCGCCAGCATGCTCAGCGAGCCGATGCCGTAAGCGCCGATAGTAAAAGCCATGGCGCCGAAAGCGCCGATCGGCGCCACCTGCACGACAATGCGGATGATGCCGTAGAACATCTTGGCGGCATAATCGATCGCATTGGTGATCGGCTCGCCTGCCTTGCCGAGCAGCGCAATGGCGAAACCGGAGAGGATCGAGACCAGCAACACCTGCAACAGATCGCCGCGCGCCAGTGCGCCGACGAATGAGTCCGGGATGATCGCCAGCAAATGCGCGACGATGCCGTCCTGCTGCGCCTTGGTGACGTAGGTCGAGACCGCCTTGATATCCATCGAGGCCGGATCAATATTGAAGCCGGCGCCGGGCTGCACCAGTTCACCGACGACAAGGCCGATGACCAGTGCCACGGTAGAGACGACTTCGAAATAGACGAGTGTCTTGAGACCAACGCGGCCAACACGGCGCAGATCGCCCATCGACGAGATGCCGTGCACGACCGTGCAGAAAATGATCGGCGCGATCATCATCTTGATCAGGGCGACGAAAGCATCGCCGAGCGGCTTCATCGCCTTGCCGATGTCGGGATAAAAATGGCCGAGAGCGATGCCGACGACGATGGCGATCAGCACCTGGATGTAGAGGATTTTGTACCAGGGATTATGCGGAATGGCGGCGCGCGGGGTGACCGGTAGCGCGGTACTGAAGGTTGACATGAAAATCCGGAATATTGACGGTGAATGAGGGTGTTAGCTCCCCCTCTGCGCCAATACGCCGCACCCGTCAATTCAACCATTTGCGATGAGATTAGGCCGCCGGGTTCCATCGAACGCGGCGGCCGCTTCGGCAGCTGATCAGGCCGCTTTCGCCTCGGCATCAAGGCCTTCTCAAAATGCTATTTGAACGCCGCGGCGTAATCGTCCGGCTTGAAGCCGACCAGCAGCTTGCCGCCGCCGAGCTCAATCACCGGCCGCTTGATCATCGATGGCTGCGCCAGCATCAGCTTGATCGCCTTGGCCTCAGTCAGCCCTGCCTTGTCGGCGTCGGGCAGTTTCTTGAACGTGGTGCCGGCCTTGTTGAGCAGCACCTCCCAGCCGGCCTCCTTCGCCCACTTCTCGAGCTTGTCTTTCTCGATGCCGGCCGTCTTGTAGTCGTGAAAGGCATAGTCGACGCCGGCCTTGTCCAGCCAAAGGCGCGCCTTCTTCATCGTGTCGCAGTTCTTGATGCCGTAAATCTTTATTGCCATGGGTCTCTCCGCTCAGGCGGGAATGGCCCGCACTGCGGTACCAAGGCAGACCAGCACCATGATGGCCGGCACGGCCCAGCGAACCTGCCGCCGCAAGGCGACGCAGACGTCGTGTAACCGCCCGCCCTTTTCACTGTTGGCGCCGCGCGACAGCGCCACTTCCAGCATCAGCACCAGGATGAGATAAAGGTAGCCGAGCGAGATGATCTGCGCGATCGGCGTATTGAGCGAAATCGATCCGGGAAAACTCGCCTCGAAGGTGAAACTGAGCGCGGCCAACGCCAGCAGCGACGAGAAGATCAGCGAGCCCTTGTCATTCGCCTGCAATCCCGGCGACCACAGCACGAACAGCGACACGGCCAGGATCGCCAGGATCGGGATGAAAATGCGCAATAGATACCGCTCGGACAGGCGCTGCAGTGTCACTGTCGCATCGAGCCGCGAATAGCTGCGCGCGTTCCAGCCCATCGCTTCCTGGTTGGTGAAATGAAGCCGCTTGGGATGCCAGTCGATCACCGACAGCCGGTCCTCGATACCGGACAGGTTGCGATCCATTTCGGTGGTGAGCAGCATCGCGTCCTGGGTGGCATAGCGCGGCAGCGAGAACGACAAGGTCAGCTGCTGCGTATCGAACGGAAAGGCGTCCATGTTCATGTTGAAGCGGAACAAGCCTTCGTAGCGTTCGATCAGAACCACATTGCCGTTTGAATAGGTCGATACAGCGACGGTGCGTGCTTCTGGCTTGCCGATCTGATTGTCGACCGTGAGGCCCGGCGTCCACACCGTGGCGAGATAGGCATCGGCCTCCTCGCCGACCCGATCAATGCGGGTAAAGCCCTGCGCGACGGCATCGAAGCGCAGGCGCGGATCGGTCCAGCGCTGCGTCACTTCCACATAGAGCTTGCCCTGCCCGGCGACTTCGGCGATCTGCAACACGTTGAGCACGCGAACCGCAACGCGCACCCGCATCGGCAATTCAATGCCCGGCGGCAATTCATCCTTGTCAGCAGCCGACGCCGGCGCGCTGGACAATCCCGCTGCGAGGAGCGCGAGGAGCAGGAGGACGACGCGCGCCATTACGCGCTCCGCCGCTGGCGCAATGCGGTGTGGAACAGAACCGCGAAGGCGATATAGGCGAGGATGCCGCCGCAACCGGCGAGCACCCACAGGTCGATGCGCAAGCGCCGCGATGTCGCGCGGCTGTCTTCGGTAACGGCCAGCGTCATGCCGATAAGCCGGCCGCTGAAATCAACCAGCGGATGCGCAATCATGTTGTAAGGGCGGCCATCGATCTGCTGGTCTGCGATCTGGATATCGCGGCTCGGCCGGATCTTGCTGTTCTTCAGCAGCGACGAGAACAAATCGGTGTCGGTCGATTCCGACAGCGCCAGATCGCCGAAGCGCGGCAACTTGTCGTTTAGCGTAACGCCGCTGCTCATCGACTGGACGAGGACAACGGCCAGGTCGGCATTGGTCGAAGACTTCACGGCCTCCAGGATCGGCTTGATGTCGAGGCCGACTTCCAGCGTGCCGACGAAGTCGCTGCCTTTGTTGACCACGGCGATGCCGCGCAAGCCGGCGCCGCCGGTGCCGATCTCCAGCCCGGTCTGCGCCCGCCGGCTCTTATTGGCGGCGACCACCATCGGGCGCGAGCCGGACACGTCGTCATCGAACATATCCAGATTGTGCATGCGCAGCAGGTAGCGAATATCGGTCGTATGGAAGCCGAAGATCTGAACACCGGCCTTCTGCTTCAGGTAGTCGTAAGTGCCCTGCGACAGTTGCTGCAGCGTTTTGCGGTCATTGGCGGCCAGTGCCGCAATGACTGCATCGCGGCGCGCCATCGTTTCGGCCAGCGCAAGGGCGAAGTCATCGGCACGATCGAGCGCACTAGAAAGCGCGCTGCCGACCAGGGTCATATGAGCGGCGCGGTCCGCGGCATCGGCCTCATTCTGCGATGCTCGCATCAACCAGAGCATGGCGCCGAAGCTGAGCAGCAGCACCACTGTGACGGCAAGTGCGACCCGGGACGCGGTGTGGTCCTTGAAGACCGCCAGCAGCCCGTTGCCGAGTGGGCGTTTTCCGGTCGAAGCTTTCGGTGGCGCCATGGAGACCTGTCGTTTTGTACATCGAAGCGCTGGTGAACAGGGGCCATGCGGCGTGCTCACAATGGTACCGCCAATTGGCTGATGGCGATGCTGGCGGTCAAGGCAATTCGCGTTTCTGCCAATACTAAGGACTTGACCTAAGTATTGCGGGACTGTATCAGGCAGTTCCGGAATTGGAACTCACCATGACGCCACACGCACACAGTGCCAAATCAGCCGCGCCGATCATCGACGGCATCTTCCGCGCGCTGTCGGACCCGACAAGGCGCCATGTGCTGGAGCGGCTGAGTATCAAGCCGGCCTCCGTCAGCGACCTCGCCGCCAGCTACAAGATGGCGCTGCCCTCCTTCGTCGAGCACATGAAGGTGCTCGAAAGCTGCGGTCTGGTCAGTTCGCGCAAGACCGGCCGCGTTCGCACCTATCAGCTCGCGCCGGAGAAACTGAAACTCGCCGAGGACTGGCTCGGCAAACAGCGCAAGTTCTGGGAACAGCGCCTCGACCAACTGGACACCTACTTACTGGCTATGAAAAAGGGAGAGACCTAAATGACATCGCTGATCATCAAGCCCGACCCGAAGTACGATCTCGTGCTCGACCGCGAGATCGACGTGCCGGTCGACCTGGTGTGGAAGGCGTGGACGACGCCGGAGCATCTCAAGCACTGGTTCGTGCCGAAGCCGTGGACGATCAAGTCCTGCGTCATCGACCTGCGCCCCGGCGGCGAATTCTCCAGCGTCATGCGTTCGCCGGAAGGCGATGAGTTTCCGAACAGCGGCTGCTATCTCGATATCGTACCGTTGAAGCGGCTGGTGTTCACCGACACGCTGCTGCCCGGCTATCGCCCCTCACCCAATCCGTTCTTCACCGCGGTGCTTGATCTCACCGCCAAGGGCGACCGCACGCAATACACCGCCACCGCCATTCACGGCACTGAAGAGTCTCGCCAGAAGCATGAAGAGATGGGCTTCCATGGCGGCTGGGGCACGGTGCTCGAGCAGATGGTTGAGTTCATCAAGGCCGGCTTCAAGCCGGTGGCTTGAGCTCCGAACGTAAAGGGGCCGCGCTTCACAGCGCGGCCCCTTATTTTTCGACGTAACGCTTACGCCTTGAAGAACGCCAGCAGGTCGGCGTTGATCGTGTCCGCTTCCGTCGTGCACATGCCGTGCGGGAAGCCCGGATAGGTCTTCAGCGTGCCCTGCTTCAGCAGCTTGACTGACGCCCGGCCCGCATTGTCGATCGGCACGATCTGGTCGTCCTCGCCATGCATGACCAGCACCGGGATATCGATCTTCTTCAGGTCTTCGGTAAAATCCGTTTCCGAGAACGCCTTGATGCCATCGTAATGCGCGACGGTGCCGCCCATCATGCCCTGCCGCCACCAGTTGTTGATGGCGCCCTGCGAGACCTTGGCTCCAGGCCGGTTGAAGCCGAAGAACGGCCCCGTCGGCAGATCGACATAAAACTGCGCGCGGTTGGCGGCGAGCGCCGAACGCAAGCCGTCGAACACCTCCATCGGTACGCCGCCGGGATTACCCGCCGTCTTCAACATCAGCGGCGGCACCGCGCTGATCAGCACGCCCTTGGCGGCGCGCTTGGCGCCATGACGAGCGATGTAGGCAGCAACTTCACCGCCGCCGGTCGAATGGCCGACATGAAATGCCTTCTTGAGATCGAGCGCTTCGGTCACTGCCGCGACATCGGCGGCATAGTGATCCATGTCATTGCCGGTCGAGGCCTGCGTCGAACGGCCATGGCCGCGGCGATCATGCGCAATGACGCGATAGCCCTTGTTGAAGAAGAACAGCATCTGCGCGTCCCAATCGTCGGCCGACAAAGGCCAGCCGTGGTGAAACACGATCGGCTGCGCGTCCTTCGCGCCCCAGTCCTTGTAATAGATCTTCACGCCGTCTTTGGTTGTTACGAATCCGTCTTCCATGCCGTCTCTCACTTATGTCTGCGATGAAGCGTCGATGTGTCGCACGACCATAAGAGATTGATGTGAAAGTGGCAGACGACTTAAGTGGAAGACCGCAACACAAATTTGTGTAAGTGCAATTCGACGTGATGCACGTTCGGAAACGTCTCTTAACGCGAAGGATGCGCGCAGAGGCCGCCGCTGGCCATCAACTGCGCCCAGACATCTTCAGCATCTTCGGCATAGCTGAAGACCGCGCGGTCACTCTCACTGATCATGCCGGCCTCGATCAGCGCATCGAAGTTGATGACGGATTCCCAGAACGCGCGATCGACCATGACCGTGGTCACCGGCGGCGCCTTGTTGGTGACGCGCAGATTGAGAATCTCGAACAGCTCGTCGAGCGTGCCGAAACCGCCGGGAAACACCACCAGCGCATTGGCGCGCATGGCAAGGTGCATCTTGCGCATGGCGAAGTAATGAAAGTTGAAGGTCAGGTCCGGCGTCGAATAGACATTCGGCTCCTGCTCATGCGGCAGCTGGATGTTGAAGCCGATCGACGGCGCGCCGGCATCATGCGCGCCGCGATTGGCGGCTTCCATCAGGCCCGGGCCGCCGCCGGTCGCGATGACATTGTCGCGGACATTGCCCATCGGCTCCAGCGCGCCGCCGCGCTCCGACGCAATGCGGCCGAAGGCGCGCGCCTGTTCGTACCAGAAGCTCTGCCGCCCCGGTCCATTTTCGCGCACGCGCGCCGAACCGAAGACGACGATAGTCGAGCGCACGCTCCAGGCGCGCAACGCCTCTTCCGCCTTGGCGTATTCGAGTTGAAAGCGCACGCCGCGCATCGAATCGCCGAGGATGAAATCCTGGTCGAGCGCCGGCAGGCGAAACGACGGCGACAAAGATTGCTTGGATGGCGGCACAGGCGGGCTCATGCCCGGCGTATAATCCATCCGGGCGGGACCGCCAATGCCGGTTGCGCGAATGACGCGAAAGCCTATCTAAGGGCACCATTGATCGCAGGAGAGACGCCGATGAGCACCGACTACACCCCGCCCAAGGTCTGGACCTGGAATAAGGCCAGCGGCGGCCAGTTCGCCAACATCAATCGGCCGATTGCCGGGCCGACGCATGAGAAGGAATTGCCGGTCGGCCGTCATCCCCTGCAACTTTATTCTCTGGCCACGCCGAACGGCCAGAAAGTCACGATCATGCTCGAGGAGCTGCTCGCCGCCGGACATACCGGCGCGGAATACGATGCCTGGCTGATCAAGATCGGCGAAGGCATGCAGTTCGGCTCGGGCTTCGTTGAGGTGAACCCCAATTCCAAGATCCCGGCGCTGCTCGACCGCAGCGGACCAAAGCCGATCCGCGTGTTCGAGTCCGGCTCAATTCTCGTTTATCTCGCCGAGAAATTCGGCGCCTTCCTGCCGAAGGAACCGGCCGCCCGCGCCGAGACCTTGTCCTGGCTGTTCTGGCAAATGGGCAGCGGCCCCTATCTCGGCGGCGGCTTTGGCCACTTCTATGCTTACGCCCCGGCCAAGATCGAATACGCCATTGACCGCTTCGCCATGGAAGTGAAGCGCCAGCTCGATGTGCTCGACCGCCAATTGGCTGACAATGAATTCGTCGCCGGTGCGGATTATACGATTGCCGACATGGCGATCTGGCCTTGGTATGGCGGCTTGGTGAAGGGCTGGCAGTATGGCGACTCCGCCACCTTCCTCAGCGTGCATGAGTACAAGCATGTGAACCGCTGGGCCGACCAGCTGCTGGCGCGGCCGGCGGTGAAACGCGGCCGCATCGTCAACCGCGTCCAGGGCGAACCGCACAGCCAGTTGCACGAACGTCACGAGGCCAGTGACTTCGACACCAAGACGCAGGACAAGATCGGCAAGCCGGCGTAGCGCGAAGGCGCCTCGGCGATCACTCGGGCTTCAAGTCCATCGCCGAGGCTCCGCTGCCGTCCATCTTGGTCGGAAACGAATTGTGCTCGTGGATCATGCGCCACGCGCCATCGCGCTTGGCGAGCACGACGGTGCGGCGGCTCCAGTTATCGACTGAGCCGCCGTCCTTCTTGGTGCCGCGCATGCGGCTGAGGCCGTAGACGGCAGCGAGATTGCCGCTCACCGTCACCTGCGGATCGCGCAACGCGACGGTGACGCCGTCTTTCCAACTTGCGAACCAGTCGTTCAACGCCGCCTCGCCCTGCGCGGCATCGCCGCGATGGACCAAGGGCGGCGGCAGATCGAACAGCACGTAATCATCGTCCATCGGCGCCACGACGCCGGCCGCATCGCCGCGTGCAACAGCGGCTTCCTGGTCGCGCAACAATTTCAGAATGTCGTCCTTGTCAGCCATGACCTACCCCGCTGCCATTTGCTTTGCGGCATCGTATTTCATGTCCTTCGGTGAATGCTGCGCGAAGGCGGCACACTGATCGGCAATCGCCTTCTTGTAGGCCGGGCGGGCAAAGCACCGTTCCTGATGCGCGACCAATGTCGGGAAGCCGTTGAGCAGATCGCGCGTTTTGGCGATTTTCAACACCGAGGAGATCATCAAATCGGCCACGGTAAACATATCGCCGGCCAGCCAGTCGCGCTCGCCCAATCCCTGCTCCAGCTCTTTCAGCCGCTTCCCGGCCATCTTGAGAACGCCGGGCCGGCGCTTCGCCTTTTCCTCTTCGTCCTTCATGAAGTATTCGACTTCAGCGAGGTTCGATAGATACGGCTCAATCGAATTGAGCGCGGCGAAATACCAGCTCAGCATCCTCGAGTGTTCGGCGTCGTCGGCGGGCAATAGCTTGCCGGCACGCCGCGCGACATCGAGCACAATGGCGCCGGTCTCGAACATGGTGGCGCGGCCGTCTTCTTCCATGATCGGCACCTGACCGAACGGCTGTTGCGCGCGGTAGTCCGGCGAACGCTGGTCGACGGCATCGAGCAGCCGCACCTGATACGGCCAGCCGACCTCGTTGAGCACCCAGCGCACGCGATGATCGCGCACATTGCCCTGCGCGAAATCAGGCACCCATTTGAAAGCGGTGATTGTGATCATCGGTTACATCTCGAATTCGATTTTAACGCTCGGCGCCGAGCGTTTGTGCGGACCGTGATAGACAATCTCGATATTGTTGCCGGCGGGATCGAGCACGAAGGCAGCGAAGTATCCGGGATGATAGGGCCGCTTGCCCGGCGCGCCATTGTCCTTGCCGCCATTGGCAAGGGCTGCCTTGTAGAAGGCCTCGACCGTCTTCTCATCCTTGGCCTGGAAGGCGACATGGCACCGCCCGGTCGCCCTGCCCGCCGACGCGGCGCTGTCGGTCTGCGAGACGACAAATTCATCAGCCCAGAAGAAACCTTCCTTCTGTACGACAACCGGAATGTCGAGCACCTTGAACACCGCCTCATAGAAGCGCTTGCTGGCATCCAGATCGTCGACAACGATCTGCACGTGATCGATCAGGCGGCCGCGATGAAGTTCGTGCGCTTCCATAATTCCGCTCCTCCGATTTTAGTGACGACAACCGCCAGCCCCCGGCTTCGGTTCCCAGCATCCTGACGCGTTTCAGCGGCGCTGAATCATCATTTTATTTTCTTGTTCGTATTCTGCGGATAGATCGTCTCGCCGCGCTTGAGCATGGCGACCATGCCGGCGATCTTTTTCTGGCGGCCCGCTTCCGTCTTCATATTGTGGACGCGAAATGCCAGCGCGAAGCGGTTCTGCGCACTCAGCGTGCCGAGCATCGCCTTGGCCTTGGGTTCGGCATTAATCGCCTTCTGCAAATCGGCCGGGATTTTCATGTCGCTCTTATAGGCGCGCTGCCAGCGTCCATCGGCCTTGGCCGCCTCGATAGGGGCATGACCGTGCGCGGTCATGCGCCCCTCCTCGATCAGCCGCGCGACATTGGCGACATTGATCTGGCTCCAGACGCTCGTGGCTTTGCGCGGCGAATAACGCTGCAGGAAGCTTTTGTCATCAAGGCCTTTGCGGATGCCGTCGATCCAGCCCCAGCACAGCACGACGTCGATGGCCTCCTTCGGCGTGATCGACTTCAGGCCGGAGCTGACCTTGTGGATCTTGATCCACAGTTCGTCGGCTTTGTCGTGGTTCTTGCCGAGCCAGGAATAGAAAGCCTCGGCGTCCTTGAATGTACGGACCTTGTTTGGATCAACCTTGACCGGCGCCATTTACTTCTTCTTGGCCCGCTTCGCCGTGTTCAGCGTTATGGCAGCGCGGATCAGCGCGGTCAGCGCCTTGTCATTGATCTTGTCGCCTTCCTTGATGTCGATAGCGCGACGCACATTGCCGTCAAGACTTGAATTGAACAGCTTTGCCGGATCGCCCAGCGACGCGCCCTTGGCGAAGGTCATCTTCACCACTGCCTTATAGGTTTCGCCGGTGCAGATGATGCCATCGTGCTCCCAGACCGGCACGCCGCGCCACTTCCATTCTTCGACCACGTCAGGATCGGCCTGCTTGATGATGGCGCGGATGCGCGCCAACGTTTCGCCGCGCCAATCACCGAGCTCCTTGATGCGGGCATCGATTTGTTTGGCTGGGGAGACCGCCGATTTCGCCTTCGGCGCCGCGGCCTTCTTAACGACTGTCTTTTTAGTTGCCTTGACTTTCTTCATGATCACATCTTCTCGCTGGGCAGTTGCGCTGCTTGCTTCACCCAGTCGCGAAACTGGGCTTCATCGAATGCGTCCTCGTGGATATCGAGATAGCGCACGTGCTTGTGCTTCGACGTACCGGGCGGCACCGGTGTCAGTGATGCGCCGCGGAAGAACGCGACTTTGATATAGCGCGTGAAGCAATGAAAATTGAGAAACCAGCCCTCATCATCGGCGCCATAGAACGGTGAATTCCATTTCACCGCCTTGCGCACGCCGGGGACCGCGCGCGAAATCAGCGCGTCGAGCTTGCGGCCGGCCTCGCGCTTCCAGCCCGGCATGGCGGCAATATAGGCCTGCACCGGCGCATCGCCGTCGCCCTTGGCGATCTGCGGATTGCCGCCGGACAGCAGCGCCGGCTTGGCGCTCTTGCGTGGCGACGCTTTGGCTTTCTTCGCCGACGTCTTGCGCTTGACCGCCTTCTCCGCGGTTTTCTTGACACGCTTGCTCATCACACCTCCACCCGCATCGTGCTGGAGCCAAGTCTAGCGCATTGAGAGAAGGCTGCAATCCGCACGGACCGTCAGCAGGCGGTGCCAGCAGGAACCTTGGCAAAATGTTGCGCGTTGTTGCCGCTGATCTCAATCAGGAGCGCCGCGATGGCCAAGCCGATCTCTGCCTTGTGGAAGCGGCTCGATGTCCCGGGACACGATGCCGCATCATTCGTTCAGGATGGCGCCGGCTGGCGGCTGTCCGGCACCGCCGTCTTTCAGAGTGAGGTCGACGGCAGGCCGGTGGCGGCGATGTATGAAGTGCTGCTCGATGCCCAGTACCACGCCCTCTCCGGCGCGATCCGCGGCGTCAACGGACACACGCCGTTCAGCCATGACATCGTCCGGAACGCAAGCAGCTGGCATCTTGACGGTCGCGTGCAGGATCTCGGCGATATCGTCGACCTCGACTTCGGCTTCACGCCAGCGACCAACCTGCCGCAGCTCAAGCGCATCAACCTCGCCATTGGTGAAGCAGCGGCGTTCGATGTTGCCTGGTTCGACATCACCGAAAGCAAGCTGATTGCGCTGCCGCAACTCTATCGCCGCGTCGAGCAGCGGCGCTATGCCTACGAGTCGCCACAAGGTCCCTACGCGGCGACCCTGGAAATAGCGGAATCAGGGTTCGTCGCGTCATATCCGGACCTGTGGGCAATCGAACCGCACTAGTCGCGTCAGCCAAACCGCTTCGCCCCCGCGACGCACAGCACGACCACCGCCGTCGAAGCGATCATCGTCCACGCCACTGGCTCATGCAGCAGCAAGGCCGCCAGCATCAGACCGAAGAACGGCTGCAACAATTGCAACTGGCCAACGACGGCAATGCCGCCAAGCGCGAGGCCGCGATACCAGAAGATGAATCCGACCAGCATGCTGAAGACGGAGACATAAGCGAGGCTGATCCAGGCCGGCCAGCCGACGCCGCTCCAGCTCACCGGCGTCGTCAACAAGGCAATCACCGCCATGGGCGGCAGCGACAGCAGCAAGGCCCAGGAGATGACCTGCCAGCCGCCAAGCTTTCGCGACAAGGTCGCGCCTTCGGCATAGCCAAGCCCGCACAGCAGAATCGCGCCGACCATCAGCAGTTCGCCGGCCACCGCGCCGCTCTCGCTGTTGTACAGCGCGAAGCCGGCCACGGTCGCAGCGCCCAGCACGGAGAACAGCCAGAACGCCGGCTTCGGCCGCTCGCCGCCGCGCAGCACGCCGAAGATCGCTGTCGCCAGCGGCAGCAGGCCTATGAAGACGATGGAATGCGCCGAGGTGATGTGCTGCAAAGCCAGCGCCGTCAGCAGCGGAAAACCGACGACCACGCCAATGGCAACAACGGTGAGCGGCACGAGGTCGCTGCGCGCCGGCCGCTTCTCGCGCCATGCAAACAGGAAGATGGCGCCGAGCAGCGCGGCAATCACCGCGCGCGCCGAGGTGAGAAACATGGGCGAGAAATCGGCCACGCCGACGCGCGTTGCCGGCAGCGAGCCGCTGAAGATGAGGACACCAAGAAGGCCGCTGGCCCAGCCGGCTGGAATCGTCAAGGCGATCGCCGGGAATGAGCGGCGTCGGGTGCAAGCCCGCGAACAAGCGCTTGCGCCAAATCGGCGGCGATCGTCCCGCGCTTGTCCAGCGTCGGATTGAAGATCGTGACGTCCATGCCAACAAGCCTTTCGCTCATCCGTGCCGCCGCGATAGTCGCGACGAGTTCGTCCCAGCTGAGCCCATCGGGCATACGATAATCAACCGCCGGCATAATGGCGTCGTCCAGCACATCGGCGTCAAGGTGCAGCCAGAAGCCGTCGAGATCGGAACGCATCAGGTGCGACAAGGCTTCGTCAATGCAGTTCGCTAGCCCCTCGGCGCGGATACGATCAAGTTCGATCATCGCGATCGGCGTATCCTCGATCCGCTGGCTGCCATGTTCATCGGCGTCGCGGCCATCGCGCCGCCCGAACACGACGACATCCTCATCGCGGACCAGCGGCCTGAGCCCCTCAATGTCGGCGAGCACGGCCGCCCCGCGGCCGGTCGCGAAAGCAAGCTCCATCGACGCGACCTCGCCAAGCGGTTCGGCCGAAGGCTGGTAGAAGTCCGCATGTCCGTCGATGAACAGCAGGCCATATCTGCCGCGCCGGCGCAGCGCCAGGAGGTTGCCGAGAAGGATCGAGCAATCGCCGCCAAGCACGAGCGGGAAATCGCCGTCGCCCATAACCGACCCGACTTCTGCCGCCAGCTTCGTTGCGTAATCAGCAATGCCATCGGCGTTGAGGATCAGCGTTTCCGGATCGCGTGTCTTGTCCGGCGGCAGCGGCTCAACCCGGCTAAAGCGCCGCGCGCGCAGACCTTCGGCAAGGCCGTGCGAAAGCAGCGCGCCGGGCAGCATCTCGACGCCACGCGCGGTCAGTCCGAGAGCCGACGGGGCTTGCACGATCACGATATCAGGCATGGCATCGGTTACTGCGCGGTTGCGATGAGCGCCATAACAGGAATGGTCGGCAAATTGAAGACCACGTGCACCAAGATCGCCGGGTAGACCGAGCCGCTGCGGCGGAAGATTTCACCGCAAGCCAGGCCGGCCACCACGGCCGCCGGGAAGACAATGTTGACGCCGTGCATCAGCGCAAAGATCAGCGCGCTGGCCGTGACGCCGATGAAGGGGCCATAGCGCAACAGCGCATTGGCGACCACGCCGCGAAACAAAAGCTCCTCGCCGATCGGCGTGACAATGCCGAGCAGGAACGTGCCGGCAAGGATGGTCCAGAGGCCGCCGCTGCCGCCGGCACCATATATGTCTTGCGGGTTAAGCCCCTTGCCGAACAGCGCGACATAGATCGCGACCGCCAAGCCTTTGACAAGAAACGCGCCGAGGCCGGTCGCCGTGCCGATCAGCAGCCAGCGCCGCGACGTGGGGCGTAAGCCCAGCGCATGCCACGAAAGCCGCCGCGTCAATCCGACTGCTAGAAACCCGGCAGCCGCCGCAGCGCCGGACAGCGCCATGAAGATCAGCGCGCTGATCACGGGATCGATGCCGAGCAGCACCAAGAGCAAGCCGCCGCCGAAGCCGGTGACGCCGAACACGGCAAGCCCGATGAAAATCTCCGGCCAGCCGGGGCGTTGTTCGGTGCTCAGGGTCATGGTGCAGAAAACTTCATTTATGTCGAATTCCGGTTGCGCCAGACCGTCGCGATGAAGGCCCCGGTGAACAGCAGATGGACGAGCAGAAAGAGCTTGGCAATCTCCCGCGACGAACCAGTGGCAACGCCCCACACGTCATTGGCCGTCACCGCCGCAAAGCCCACGAGATTGGCGATCAATATCGCCCGCAGGCCGGCCGGTGTCGCGTTGCGCGACAAGAAGTTCAGCACGGCGATGCCCAGAAACGGGCCGCCGAGCAGACGCAGCAGCGCGACCAGTTGCGGCGAAGCGTCCGGCGGCACGGCACCCCGGCCGAACTCAATCGGAAAGAACATCAAAGCCAGCCCGACGCCGGCCATGTAGACGCTGGACGTGATGAGTACGGCGCGTGTCATGGCATGTCCTTTCGCCGGATCGGCGCAATATTATCATGCGGCTTGACGCCGCGCGACGTTCGAAGGTTTCACCGAACCTGGCCCGCCCCCACGCGTTGACCCGCACACGGAAAGACGGAGACATTCATGATTGTTCAAAAATTCGGCCTTGCCGACGTATCGTTCGAGCGCTCGCCCGGACAGGATGCTGATGTGTTCACCGCCAATGTGATCGACCAGCGGCACGGTGGTCCTGTCACCATCGGCTATGGCCGCTACGCGCCCAACCAAAGCATCGATGTGAAACTCGCCGTTGACGACGTGATGCTGGTTCTCGAAGGCAAGCTCTGGGTCGACACCAAGGCCGGCACGCTCACCGCCGGCCCGGGCGAGATTATCTATATGCCGAAGGGCGAAACCGTGACCATCCGTTCACAGGCTCAGGAAGCAGTCACCGCCTATGTCACCTATCCGCACTGGCAAGTGGCCGAAGGCGTGAGCACTGCGTCCTAAGCGCGCTCAGCCGGTGCGCATGTCCCGATTGTGCAAGATGGTCGTCCCGACCTCATCGCCGCGTTCAAGCTCGCGCACGAAGGCCTTGCCGATATCGTCCTGCTCGATCGTGCCGCCCTTGCCCGGTAGCCAGCGGCCGAGCGCCGCGACATAGCCCGGCGTATGGCTGTTGCCGGCGATGATGCCGGGCCGGAAAATCGCGAGACGTGTAAATCCGATGGCGGCGATCGCATCTTCCTTAAGCCCCATGTGGCGCAGATAGCGAACCCAGCTATCGCTGCTCGCGCCCGCCGCACTCAGCAATGCGAATGTCGAAACGCCGCTCGCCTTGCAGCCACGCGCAAAAGCGCTGACGACACCGACTTCGAGCTTGAGGATGTCCTCTTCGCTCCACTTGGCGCTGCCCGAGCCGATGCCGACGCAACTGACGCCATAGACAGGCTTTGTCGTGGTCGAGACCAGCTTCGCAACCTCCTGCTCAAACGTGGCGCTGTTCGTATCCATCACCACCGGCCGAACACGCTCACCAAAAGTACTCGCCGCCGCGCGGCGGGTGATCATGATCACCTCGCGGCACCGCGATGAGTTGAGCAAGGCTCTGACAACGGCAGCGCCGACCTGCCCTGTGCCGCCGAGGATGATGATGGTGTAATCGGTCATGGGTTTATGCTGCCTTGCCGGATATCACCTGTCATGCTGCCAACTCTTGTAAACGAATTCGAGGCTGTGTCCGTCGAGGTCCTTGACCTGCGCCGCGTAGTAACGCGGATCATAGTGCAACTGCGGTCCGGGTGAATGGCTCTCGGTCGCCCCGGCCGCCAGCGCAGCGGCATGCGCCTCATTCACCATCGCCTCGGAGTCCGCCACGAAGCCGACATGCATGGAGCCCGGCGCGGCTACTCCCTGCCGCAACCAGAAGAACACGCGGCCCTTGGCGCCAAAGCCCTTGAGGTCCGGATGGCCCGGCGGACCGTCCTTTCCATAATAGTCATGGCGCGCGGTGATGCCGAGAATGGGCAGCACTGCTTCGTAGAAAGCGACCGAGCGCCCGGTGTCGCTGACAGTGAGGAAAATGTGGTCCAGCATGCGACTCTCCTACCAGATGGCGAAGCCGACCGCGACGCCGGGAATCCCTGAGGACCTCGCGGCGCATTGAGCAAGGCTTTGACGACAGGCGAGCCGATCTGCCTCGTGCCGCCGAGGATGATGGTGCCGCAAGGGCTTATGGGTTGGACCAAAATCGAGTGCTGAAATTGTTTAACACGCGGGAATGAGGATCAACTATCGCTTTAAAACTATCTGGAATTTCGTCCCCGCTGCGGCCTTCTCGAAAATAATCTCTGACTGCATAGAGCGCGCCTTTCATAAGGTGCCCCCAATCTTGATACAGCCTATTTTGCAAATTCTGCTCCCGCTTCGCAGCAGACGGCTTTCGTTTGGGTGCCGGTGTCGAATAGTCGGGGCGAAGATCGACTTCGTGAACGAACGTTATGCTGCCGTGCTTCCACTCGTCATTGGTAGTCGGCCGCCACTTATAATTTACCCGAACACTGAGACATCTACTCAAGTGAAGGGGGTGCAAAATTCGATCATCGACTACAAAAAATTGAGCCTCTTGCTGTTCCGCCTCCATCCGGCGCTGCATGGCCCTGACGGCGAAGGATAACTCGCGGCCGGCCCGTCGAAAGGCATCACCGGTCTCCTCTCGCTTCCGCGCGGCCTTAGCTTCGCGATGTTTCGCCAATGCGCGCTCGAAGTATTGGAGACTTGTTGCAACATACAGCCCGCACTTCGCGAGAGGGAGAGCGCGCAAACCGCTGAATTGCTCATCGCGAATCGCCTGATCAATTAGTCCATCCAACTCCCTAGCGTCTATGATCGCCAACGCTGCCTGTTCGTCACTAGGAATGCTGATCTCGCCCATAACGGATATTCCCGTTTTGATCGCGTTCGGATGACTAACTCACTCCCACTCAATGGTCCCCGGCGGCTTACTCGTCACATCATACACAACGCGATTGACGCCCTTGACCTCGTTGATGATGCGCGTCGCGACGTGGCCCAAGAATTTCATGTCGAACGGATAGAAGTCGGCGGTCATGCCATCGACCGATGTCACCGCGCGCAGGCCAACGACATATTCGTATGTCCGCCCGTCGCCCATGACGCCAACGGTCTTCACCGGCAGCAGCACGGCAAAAGCCTGCCAGATGTCATCATACTGTCCCGTGCGACGGATTTCCTCGATATAGATCTCGTCGGCCAGCCGCAAAATATCCAGCTTCTCCGGCGTGATCGCGCCGGGCACGCGGATCGCCAAGCCTGGCCCCGGGAACGGATGCCGGCCGACAAAGCTCTCCGGCAAACCGAGTTCGCGGCCGAGAGCGCGCACCTCGTCCTTGAACAATTCGCGCAACGGCTCAACGAGCTTCATCTTCATGAAGTCCGGCAGACCGCCGACATTATGATGCGACTTGATGGTCACCGACGGCCCGCCGGTGAAGGACACGCTCTCGATCACGTCGGGGTACAAAGTGCCCTGCGCCAGGAATTCGGCACCACCGATTTTCTTTGCCTCCGCATCGAACACATCGATGAACAGGCCGCCGATGATCTTGCGCTTCTTCTCCGGATCGTCGACGCCTGCGAGCGCGCCGACAAATTTGTCTGCGGCATTCACCAGCACCAGCGGAATGTTGTAGCTGTCGCGGAACATGGTGACGACCTTGTCGGCCTCGCCAAGCCGCATCAAGCCATGATCGACCAGCACACAAGTGAGCTGATCGCCGATCGCTTCATGGATCAGCACCGCCGCCACCGCTGAATCGACGCCGCCGGACAATCCGCAAATCACTTTGCCTTTGCCGACCTGGGCGCGGATCTTCTCGATTGCCTCGTCCTTGAAAGCGCGCATGGTCCAGTCGCCGGTGAGGCCGGCAATGTTGCGCACGAAGTTGCGGATCAGCGCCGCGCCCTGCGGCGTGTGCAGCACTTCAAGATGGAATTGCGTGGCGTAGAATTTGCGCGCGTCGTCGCCAATGATCGAGATCGGCGAATTCGGCGCAGACCCAAGCACGCGAAAGCCCGGTGGCAATTCGGTGACGCGGTCGCCATGGCTCATCCACACCGGATATTTGCCGCCCTTCTCCCAGACGCCTTCGAAGATCGGCGAGTCCGAGGTGACCTCGACTTCGGCGCGGCCGAATTCGCGATGGTGGCCGCTCTCCACCTTGCCGCCGAGCTGCAGCGCCATCGCCTGCTCGCCGTAGCAGATGCCGAGGATCGGCACGCCGGCGTCATAGATCGCCTGCGGCGCCAGCGGCGCATTGGCGTCGAGCACAGAGGCCGGCCCGCCGGACAGGATCACGGCCTTCGGCTTCATTGCCCGGAAGGCCTCTTCGGCTTTCTGGAACGGCACGATCTCGCTGTAGATGTTTTCTTCGCGGATGCGGCGGGCGATGAGCTGGGTCACCTGCGAGCCGAAATCGACGATCAAAACCTTGTCGTGGCCGGGCAAATGGTCCGGATCGAGGGCGGTGGATTTCTGGGGGGTGTTCATGCCCTGAATTAAGCGAGTGCCGGCCTTATCGCAACAGGCGGGGCCACTTTTCCCCGCCTACCCCTTGGCTTTGATCTGCCCCGCCGCCAGCTCGCCCGACCGGATCGCCCCGTCAATAAAGCTCGGCCACACCGTCGAGGTCTCCGTCCCGGCCCAGTACAGGGGACCTACCGGATCGCGCACGGCTGAGCGGAACATGGTCGTCGCCCCCGGCGTCAGGAAGCCGGTGAAGCAGCCCCGCGTCCACTGCTGGGTCGACCAGTTCATCTCATGATATTCGAGCGGATTGAGCGCCTTTGGCCCGAAGCGTTCGGCCATTTCCGCCAGCACCATTTTCTGCCGCTCGGCCGGTGCCAGCGACGCCGTCTTCCGCGCCTGCTCCGAATAGATGAAGCCGGTCATGATGCCCTTCTTGGAATATTGCTCGGGCACGCCGCTGTCGGCGGTCTCGCCGACCACCGCCTGGTAATCGAGAGAGGCGCCGTTCAGCCCGGCCTCGCGCCAATAGGGCTCGGCGTAGACCATTTGCACTTTGACCACGAGGCCTTGCGGCCAGCGCTGCGTCACCTGCACGCGGTCGGACGGCGGCGACGGGTCATATTCGATCGCGCCAGCCAGATGCGGCGGCACGCAGACAACAACATGCCGCGCCGCGACGCTGATCTCGTCGCTGAAAACCACTGCGCCTTTATCCGACCATTTGATCTTGCGCACCGGCGCGCCCAGCCTGATCGCCGAGCCCAGCTTTTGCGCCACTTTTTGCGCGATCGGCTGCGTGCCGCCGATCAGCCGGTCCTGTTGCGCGCCGCCGTCGCTGGCGAACAATTTGTCGAGGCCGTTACAGGCGCGCACCAGATAAGCCATTTGCAGGATCGAGATTTCCTCGGGGCTGGCGCAAGCCACCGACGCCACCAGATTGCCGGCCAGGCCGCGCACATTCTCGTTCGACACATTGGCGCGCAGCCATTCGGCAAAAGTCATGCGGTCGAGCGCGGCAGCATCCGGATGCACCCACGGCTTTTCCGGATCGATCGCTTTGGCGAGGTCGTCCACCGCGGTGAACATCGCGTCCATCATGTCGGAGCCGGGATAGGTGTCGGTCACCTCACTGCCGAGCCGGATGAATTCTTTCGGGTTGATCAGGTCGCGCTGCACCGCCTTGCCGAAATCGGGCGAGGCATACGTCTCGCCGCCCATTTCCTTGATCAGCGCATAGAAGCGGTCCTGCGTCGGCCCGACCCACTGGCCGCCATAGTCGACCCAGCCGCCGCCTTTCATCTGCGCGGTCAGCGAGCGCCCGCCGACGCGGTTGCGCGCCTCCAGCACGATGACCTTGGCCCCGGCCTGCTTCAGCCGGTACGCGGCGGCGAGGCCGGCGTAGCCGGCGCCGATGACGCAGACGTCGGCCGTTTGTCTGCCCCGCATTGGCGCGGCATGCGCGGGCCCGTCGAGCCCGGCGCCGACCAGCAATGCCGAGCCGCCGCCGAGCACGAGCCGCCGTGAGACTTTGGCCATTTTTGCCCTCCCTGAACCCCGATGCAATTTAATAGTGTGACTGAATATTACACAACTTAAGAGAGCATTTCGCCAGTTAACGCGGTACTCACCTTGGACAAAATCCGGTCATATCCACGCCATTCCCCTAACGCTCCATTAGGTCTGCCGTGGCAAAACCCGCGGCAAGACAAGCATACTGGAGCACCGCATTGGCCTTCCACGCCAACCGCATCAGTCTACCGCAAGCCGCCGATTCCGGCAGCCGCGAGGTGCTGTTTCGCGAGAGCCTGGCGGAAACGGCGGAGCGCTGGGCCTTAGGGACAGCCTGGGCGCTGATGCCGCAGCGCATCGCCGGTGTGCCGTCGCTTGCCAGAATGTGGTTTTCGGAAGCGCTCTGCCCCAATTATGCCCTGCCCGATCCCGAGCGCACGCTCGACAATCCGCTCGGCCTTGCCGGCATTGCGCATGAACTGTCGCTGCCGACCTTGTTGTCGGCGCATCGCCGCGGGCTTTTCCCCTTCGCCCATATCGGCCCGCAGAAATGGTGGTCGCCGCCCGTCCGCTCGGTGCTGTTCTTCAATGAACTGCACGTCGCCAAGCGCCTGCGCCGCCAGATGCGCCAGGGCCAGTATACCGTCACCTTCGATCGCGATTTCGATGCCGTCATCAAGGCTTGCGCCGGCAACCGCAGCGGCCGATGGCACGTCACCTGGATCACGCCGAAGATCATGCACGCCTATGCGGCCGCGTTCGATGCCGGCCACGCGCATTCGTTCGAAGTCTGGAATGAAAAAGGCGAACTCGCCGGCGGCGGTTATGGCGTTGCTGTCGGCAACTCATTCGTCACCGAGTCACAGTTCTCGCGCGAGCCGAATACATCGAAGATCGGCTTCACCGTGTTGAACTGGCATCTGGCGAACTGGGGCTTTGCTTTCAACGACGGCAAGGACCTGACGCCGACGACGCGCGACATGGGCTTCCGCGAAATCCCGCGCCGCGATTTCCTGAACCGGCTGACCACAGCGGTAAAGACCCCGGGCCGCATCGGACGCTGGCAGGTTGAAGCCGATATGGCGAAGGTCGCCGACTGGCAGCCGCAAGAGAACAAGCCAGCGGCTTAAACTCAGAACTTTATTCGCGCGGCTCGATCACGCGGCCGACCAGCGGAATATGCGCAATCCATGAACCGATGCGCGACTTGCCGCTGTCATCGGCAGCCCCAACCTCGCCATTGATCGGCTTGGGCCCGGTGATTGCCGCCGGCGGCCGTGGTGCATCGTCGCGCACGGCAGCGGCTTGCTGCGGCGCTTCGACAGCCGGCACCGGCGTTGCAAGCGCCGGCACAGCGGCCGGCTCGGACAGCGGCGGCGCGGTCGTGACAGCAGGCGCAACTTCAGGCGTCGCGACAGGCGCCGGAGCAGCGGCGACGGGCGCGGGCGGCTGCGGCGCAACGGTCCAGGTTGGCTGCAACGAAACGGCCGGTGCGGCCGGCTTCGCAACAGCAATTGTTTCCGGCTTCGGCTCAGGCTTGGCTTCAGCCTTGGCCGGCTTCGCCGCGGGCACTTCAAGATTGGCCGGCGCGCTGCCTTTAACAGGCGTTGCGGGTTCGGGATTTGTCACCAAAGCCTGGCGCACGGCGTCTAACCAGCGCGCATCCGACACAGCGGCCTCGCGCTCGATCGTGGCAATGCTGGCCGGCGCAGGCGCCGCGACAGGCTTCTCGGCCACGTGACGCGGTTCAGGCTTGACCTCGACCTTCGGCTCAACCTTACGCGCGACCTCAGCGGCCGGTACAGCTGGGCGCAGCTTCGGAGCGGCGGCAGCCGCCACCGGCGCATCCGGCACCGCGAGCAGCGCCTTGAACGCCGCATGCGCGTCCGGATCAAACGAGCCGCAGGTCTGTTCGAATGTAGTGATGTCGCGCCGCACCAGCATGCGACGCGTCGAGGCATCGACATTCTTGTCGAGCATGGTGACGATATTGGCGCGCAAGTTCTGGCAGGTCGTGTCGACGGCGAAATTGGCCTTGTACATGGAATAGCCGGAGGCCAGCCCCAGCGGCACCGCCAGCAACGAGCCGACGATCTGCACGCTCGACACCATGCGGGTCAGGCCGGAGGCCTTGGCCACCTTGTGCGCCAACTGGTCAGCCGGCGCGACATGCGGGCCGGTTTGCGGCGCTTCCGGCGGCGCCGAAGGGGCGCTGCCAAAGGTCGGCTCGCGCCTGTTGGAAAATGTCACGTATCACCCCGCACGAAATCTGCCGTTCCAGAGAGCAGAATCTTCACGTGGTTTTTTGGCCCGGATTAAGGCGATTGCGAGGAATTCGGGAAAATTGGCCGATAATCCGGTGATTTAGCCGCTTACGCCCGCCGCAGCACGCTGACAAAGAAGCCGTCAGTGCCGGTCGTCCGCGGCGTCATCAGGATGCCTTCCTTGGTCAGCCGCGCCGCCTTGCCGAAAGCAAAGGCCTTGTCGCCGAGCGCCTTGATGACATCGGCCGGCTTGTCGACCGTGAACTCCGGGTGTCGCTCAACGAAGTCGCGGATCTGCGCGCCATTTTCCTCGTCCAGCACCGAGCAGGTGACATAGGCGATCCGCCCGCCGGACTTCAGCAAGACGACGGCGCGGTCGAGAATGCCGGCCTGTTCCTTGGTGCGCTGCTCGAGCGCGCCTTCGGCAAGGATCGCGGCGCGGAGGGCGAGGCACTGGCCTCGCGTGCGCCGGTCGATCTGCGCGTCAATGCGCTGAAGTCGGAGCCTGACCGCACCGCCTCGATGATCGACGATCTCAAGCCATCGCGCG
>JAURVZ010000076.1 GCA_030655215.1 Pseudolabrys sp.
TCGAACACCACCGACTGCGGGCCGTCGATGATCTCGTCGGTAACCTCGTCGCCGCGATGCGCGGGCAGGCAGTGCATGAACAGGGCGTCGGGACGGGCGAGGCCCATCAGCCGCGCGTTGACTTGATACGGCTTCAGCAAATTGTGCCGGGTCTCGCCGTCCTTGTCGCCCATCGAGAACCAGGTGTCGGTGACGACGCAGTCGGCGTCGCGTACCGCGGCATCGGCATCGGTGCCGAGCACGATCGGTGCGTTGGTCGCCTTGATCCAGTCGCGAAACGTCTTCTTCGGCGCCAGCTCGGGCGGCGTTGCGATATTGAGCTTGAACTGGAAGCGCTCGGCGGCGTGCGCCCACGACATTAGCACGTTGTTGTCGTCGCCGGTCCAGGCGACGGTGCGGCCCTTGATAGGCCCGCGATGTTCCTCGAACGTCATGACGTCGGCCATCACCTGGCACGGATGCGAGATCCGCGTCAGGCCGTTGATGACCGGCACGGTGGCATTGGCGGCCAGCTCCATCAGCGAGTCGTGGTTGAGAATCCGGATCATGATCGCATCGACGAAGCGCGACAGCACGCGCGCGGTGTCGGCGATCGTTTCGCCGCGGCCGAGTTGCATCTCGGCGCCGGTCAGCATCACCACCTCGCCGCCGAGCTGGCGCATGCCGACCTCGAACGACACGCGGGTGCGCGTCGAGGGTTTTTCGAAGATCATCGCCAGCGTCTTGTTTTCAAGCGGCTTGTCCGGCTTCGAATGGCCCTTCAGCTTTTTCTTCATCGCAACGCTGGCGTCGAGAATGCCGCGCAGTTCGGCGGCCGGCATCAGGTTGAGGTCGAGGAAATGGCGCAAGGCGGCAGTCATCACGCGGCTCCCTGCTGGCGTTCCGGCGACAACGCAATGCAGGCCTGCTCCAGCCGCTGCACGGCTTCCTCGATCTCCGCTTCGTTGACAATCAACGGCGGCAGGAAGCGCACGACGTTGTCGCCGGCGCCGACGGAGAGCAGTTTAGCGTCGCGCAATGCGGCCACTAGATCGCCCGCCGGCACTACCGCCTTGAGACCGATCAGAAGGCCCTCCCCGCGCACTTCGCTGAGCACGCCGGGATAGCGATCGACCGCCGAGGCCAGCTTCTGCTTCAGGAGCAGCGACATTTTCTTGACGTGGTCGAAGAAGCCCGGCTTCAGCATAACGTCCAGCACCGCGCCGGCCGCCGCAACCGCCAGCGGGTTGCCGCCGAAAGTCGAGCCGTGCGAGCCCGGCGCCATGCCCTTGGCCGCTTCCGCGGAAACGAGGCAGGCGCCTATCGGGAAACCGCCACCGAGCGCCTTGGCCAGCGACATCACATCCGGCGTCACGCCGATCCGCTGATAGGCGAACAACTCGCCGGTGCGGCCCATGCCGGTCTGCACCTCGTCAAACACCAACAGGATGCCATTTTCGTCGCAGAAGTCGCGCAACTGGCCGAAGAACGCGTTCGAAGGCGCGCGGACGCCGCCCTCGCCCTGCAGGGGCTCGATCAGGATGCCGGCGGTGTTCGGGCCGATCGCCTGCTTGACGGCCTCGATGTCGCCGAGCGGGACTTGGTCGAAGCCGGACAGCGGCTCGCCATAGCCTTCGAGATATTTTGCGGCGCCGGTGGCGGCTAGCGTGCCAAGCGTGCGGCCATGGAAGGCGCCTTCAAAGGTGATGATGCGGCTGCGCTCGGGATGGCCCTTGGAGAAGTGATAGTGCCGCGTCACCTTCAGCGCACATTCCATCGCCTCCGCGCCGGAATTGGCGAAGAAAACATAATCCGCGAAGCTCTGTTCGCAGAGGCGCGCCGCAAGGCGTTCGCCGTCCGGGCTCTTGAACAGGTTCGACATGTGCCAAAGCTTCGTCGCCTGCTCCTGCAGCGCCGTCACCAGATGCGGATGGCAATGGCCGAGCGCGTTGACGGCCACGCCGCTGGTGAAATCGAGATAGCGCTCGCCGGTGGTCGAGATCAGCCAGACGCCTTCGCCACGCTCGAAGCCGACGTCCGCCCGGGCGAAGACGGGAAGCAGATGAGAAGGCGCGCTGTTGGTCATAACCAGTCCGATCGAAAAGCTTGAGGGAGGCCGGCCTGCGGCAAGACGCCGAAAGGTCAACGGACCCCAAAAACGAAACGTGCCGCCTTTCGCAGGCGGCACGTAGGCATTATTCTATGTGTACCATGATGACTGTCAACCTGACAGTGGTGCCCAGAGGCCATCGCGAGCCGTCAAAAAAGCCGATTTTGCTGCTTTATTTGCAGAAGCATGTGGACGCGCGGTGGCTGACTCTTGCGCGCGAGTCACGGCATATTGTAGCTTTTGCGCTGTCGG
>JAURVZ010000082.1 GCA_030655215.1 Pseudolabrys sp.
TTACACGCCGCACACCGACATGGCCTTCAGGTCGGTCGAAAGCATCGTGCGTGACGTCAATTACGGCTGGCTGCTGCGCTATCTGCACAGCAATGGCGCGTCGATGTTCTTCATCGCCGTCTACATCCACATCTATCGCGGCATGTATTACGGCTCCTACAAAGAGCCGCGCGAGGTTCTCTGGATCCTCGGCGTCATCATCTATCTGTTGATGATGGCCACAGGCTTCCTGGGCTACACGCTGCCATGGGGCCAGATGAGCTTCTGGGGCGCCACCGTCATCACCAACTTCTTCTCGGCCATTCCCGGTGTCGGCGAAACCGTCGTCACCTGGCTGTGGGGCGGCTACGCCGTCGGCAACCCGACGCTGAACCGCTTCTTCTCGCTGCACTATCTGCTGCCCTTCGTGATCGCGGGCGTCGTCGTCCTGCACGTCTGGGCGCTGCATGTGTCGGGCCAGAACAATCCGGCCGGCATCGAGCCGAAGACTGAGCGCGACACCGTGCCGTTCACGCCATATGCGACCGTCAAGGATGGTTTCATGATGGTCGTGTTCTGCATCCTGTTTGCCTGGTTCGTGTTCTACATGCCGAACTATCTCGGCCACGCCGACAACTACATCGCCGCCAACCCGGCCGTGACGCCGGCGCACATCGTGCCGGAATGGTATTACCTGCCGTTCTACGCGATCCTGCGCGCCATTCCGGACAAATTGCTCGGCGTGCTCGCCATGTTCGGTTCGATCGCGATCCTGGCCTTCCTGCCGTGGCTCGACACATCGAAGGTCAAGTCGGCGCGCTATCGCCCGCTGTACAAGCAGTTCTTCTGGCTGTTCTTCGCGGTTTGCATCGGCCTCGGCTGGCTCGGTGCGAAGCCGGCGGAAGGCATCTATGTCGTGCTGTCGCGCATCCTGACGTTCTACTACTTCGCGCACTTCATCATCGTGCTGCCGCTGCTCGGCATATTCGAGAAGCCAAAGCCGCTGCCGAATTCGATTTCGGAATCGGTTCTGGACGCGAAGGCGTGAGGCGGGACATGACAATGAAAATCAAAACGACCCTCCTTGCCCTTGTTGTTGGCTTCTCTGCGATGTCGGGCGCCGCTATTGCTGCCGACGACGGCCACAGCACGCCGGTGCCGCCGCGCAACAAGTGGTCGTTCGCCGGCCCGTTCGGCAAGTTCGATCAGGCGCAGCTGCAGCGCGGCTTCAAGGTGTACAAGGAAGTCTGCGCGTCATGTCACTCGATGAGCCTGGTCTCGTTCCGCAATCTCGCGGAAGCGGGCGGCCCCGGCTTCTCCGAAGCGCAGGCGGCGGCGGTTGCCTCCGAATACAAGATCAAGGATCTCGACGACAAAGGCGAGGCGATCGAGCGCGCCGGCCGTCCGGCCGACGCCTTCCCATCACCCTTCGTCAATGACCGTGCTGCTGCTGCCGCCAATGGCGGCGTCACCCCACCGGACTTCTCGACTTTGGCCAAGGCGCGCACCTATGAGCGCGGCTTCCCGTGGTTCGTGTTCGACATCTTCACCCAGTTCCAGGAGCAGGGACCGGATTACATCGTCGCGCTGCTGCAGGGCTACAAGGACGCGCCGAAGGATTTCGTTGTGCCGCCGGGCGGCAACTACAACGAATACTTCCCCGGCCATGTTATCGCCATGCCGAACCCGCTGAGCGATGGTCAGGTGACCTATGACGACGGCGCGCCGCAGACGGTTGCGCAGTATGCGCAGGACGTGACCGGCTTCATGATGTGGGCGGCCGAGCCGCACCTGGTGCAGCGCAAGCGCATCGGCTTGCAGGTCATGATCTTCCTGATTGTGTTCGCCGGCCTCTTGTACTTCACCAAAAAGAAGGTGTGGCACGAAGTGGAAAAGCCGCGCGAAATCGCGCATGGCCAGGACCCGTCGAAGACGACGCTGTAGCGCTTTAGGCACATAACTTGACGCGAGGGCCCCAAATGGGGCCCTTTCGTTTTGTGGCGGGCGGTTGAGGCGTGCGCAAAGGCAATGATGATGCCTCCAAGGCCTCGATGAGGTGGTGGCGGCGCGTGCAAGGATACCGGCGCGGCGCAATACGTATACTTATTGACGCGTGCAGTTAATGGCTTGGTAATGCTGGCGACTGATGTCGGCCCTTGTTATTTGCTCGTTATCCCTTAGCGCCTACACGCGAAGGATGCGTCACTTCAAGAGCACATGATGAAGTTCCCGCGGCTGTCACGCATGCTGACCCAGCCGAGTCCAAGAGTCATCTGGACTGCGGCTGCATGCGGTCTGGCGTTTCAGCTTGCTGTGTTTGCAGCGATCGCCTTCGATTCTTACCGCGAAACACTCGCCACCAATTTTGAGGTTGCCGAAAATATCGCGGCGCTGATTGAGCGCGATATCGCGCGCAATATCGAATTGTACGATCTCTCTCTTCAGGCTGTTGCGGAAAGCGTGCGCGATCCCGAGGTCATGGCGCTGCCGCCGCGTCTGAAGCAAATGGCGGTATTCGATCGCGCCACGAATGCACCGGGGCTTGGCGCCATGGTGGTGCTCGACAAGAATGGCCAGATAATTCTCGACTCGTATCAGAGCCCGCCGCGCGCCGGCAATTTCGGCGATCGTGAGTACTTCACATTTCAGCGCGATACGCCCAATGCGGACGGTCTGTATTTTAGCCGGCCGTTCCAGGCTCGCCTTCAGCAAAGCGCCTGGAGCATTTCCATCAGCCGGCGGATCAATGCGCCTGACGGCAGTTTTGCTGGTATCGTCTCTGGCACCATAAAGCTGGACTTCATTCGTGATCGTATGGAGTCGGTCGCGCTGGGCAAGCGGGGCATCGCGTCGTTCTTTAGAAACGACGGGGTTGTTCTTGCGCAAAACGTCACCGGCAATCCAAATGTTGGTGCTGACTGGAGCAGGGCTGAGCTGTTCAAGCGTCTGGCTGCTAACCTCTCAGGCACCTATTACGGCAGTGGGACGATTGACAAGGTCTCGCGTCTCTACGCCTTCAGGAGCATTTCCGGCTTCCCGATGGTCGTTAACGTTGGCATTGGACGCGACGATGTGTTGGCGCCGTGGTGGTTCAAGGTCCAGATGATCGCCGCCGTGTTCCTGGCGATGGCTGCCAGCGTCCTCGTGCTGGTGTCCATGTTCAACCGCGAACTGAAGCGCCGTATCCTGGCGGAGCAGGGGCAGGCCGCGCTGGCGCGGCGTGATCAGCTCTCGCAACTTTCCAACAGGCTTGGCTTTGATGAGGCCCTCGACATTGCCTGGCGTAGAGGCATGCGCGACGGCAAGCCACTGTCGCTTATCATGATCGATGTCGATCACTTCAAGCAGTTCAACGATCGCTATGGTCACCCGGAGGGCGACAAGGTGCTGATGGCGATCAGCAAGGCGATCGGCGGCGCGGCCGGCAGGCCGGACGATATTTCCGCGCGCTATGGCGGCGAGGAATTCGTCGTTCTGTTGCCGAATACAGACGCGGATGGTGCGAAATTTGTAGCGGAGCTGATCCGCAAGCGTGTCACCGATTTGGCTATCAGGCATGAAAAAAGCGGCGAAGGGATTGTCACAATAAGCCTCGGCGTCGCCGCAAGCATTCCACGGCAGGGCATGTCGCCACAGGCATTGGTCGTCGATGCCGACCGGGCGCTGTATGCCGCCAAGAGCGGAGGCCGCAATCGGGTGTGCGTGAGCCAGGTCATGCGTTTTCAGAGCAGTGAGGCAGCCCGGCGGCAGGCCTGAACTCGACTAGCCGGGTTTGCCCCAAGGACCCTGACCGTCAAGTGGCGGCAAAAACGGCTTGCCCTCCTGCTGCGGCGGGTCGGCCCAAGGACCATCGGCGGGTGGTGGTTCGATCTGGTCCTGCCCGGTCGGCGCCTCAACAGCGAGCGGCCCCGGATCGTGACCGCCGGCAAATTGCACCAAGGCCGCGACGCGCTTGTCGACCGAGGGATGGGTCGCGAAAATATCGGCGAAGCCCGAGCGCGGATTGTCGATGCACATTTCCATCACCGCGGAATTGGCGCTGGCGAGCTCGCCGCGATTCTCGATCTTGCGCAAAGCCGAGATCATCGCATCCGGATTTTTCGTCAGTTCAACCGCGCCTGAATCGGCGAGGTATTCGCGCGAGCGCGACAGCGCGAAGCGGATGATGATCGCCAGGATCCACGACACAACGATCAGCGCGATGGCGATGACAATGGCGATGATGGCGCCGCCGCCTTTCTTGTCGCTGCTCGAACTGCTGCTCGAGCCGCCGCGGCCGAAGCGGAAAGCATTCTGGAAAAACAGCCGGAACACCATTTCGCCGAAGAACGAAATGACGCCGGCAATGACCACGGCAATCACCAGCAGCCGCACGTCGCCATTGCGGATATGCGTCAGCTCGTGGCCGAGCACCGCTTCCATTTCCTGATCGTCGAGAGCGCCGATCAGGCCGCGCGTCACGGTGATGGAATATTGCTTGTCGTTGAGGCCGGTGGCGAAGGCGTTGAGCGCGCCGTCGTCGGCGATGCGCAGCTTGGGCATCGGAATGCCGCGCGAGATGCAGAGAGTTTCCAAGAGATTATAAAGCCGTGGCTCATCTTCGCGCGTTACCGGGCTGGAGCCGGTAATGGCGTCGATCATCTTCTGGTGGAATTTGTAGGCGATCAGGATCCAGAGCAAGGCGCCGATGGTGGCGAAGGGCGCCGCGATCAGGAAATCGTAGAACGCCGCCCGCATCAGGTAATCAAGTGGCGCGTCGCCGACGCTCATCACTTCGGCGATCAGCGCGCCGGCATACACCAGCACATAGACCAGCACGAACAGGCCGATCAGCAGCGCGACGGAGCGCCGCTTGTTCGACTGGATGTGCGTGTAGAGCCCGTAGGCGGCCATTGTGCGTCCACTTGTCCCGACAAGGCGGAGCGCGTAAGCGCTTCGCCGCTGAGCCGGGACCGTTACGAAAAGCGGTCTTGGCGGTCCCGGGTCTGCAGCGCACCACGAAGAGTGGCGCGCTGCGCCCGGGACAAGATCAGAACTTCACGCTCGGCGCCTGTTCAAGCTGCGGCCGCGACTCGCCGAGATCGAAGAAGGTGCGGTGGCCAAAGCCGAACATGCTGGCGAACAGAGCCGCCGGGAACTGCTCGATGCCGGTATTGTATTCCTGCACCGCATTGTTGAAGAAGCGGCGCGAAGCGGCGAGCTTGTTCTCGATGTCGGAGATTTCCGACTGCAGCTGCTGGAAGTTCTGGTTGGCCTTGAGGTCGGGATAGCTTTCCGACAACGCGAACAATTGGCGCAAGGCGCCGGACAGCATGTTCTCGGCCGCCACCTTCTGCTCGACGCCGGGCGCAGCAATTGCTGCGTTGCGGGCATTGACCACGGCTTCCAGAGTTCCGCGCTCATGCGCGGCATAGCCTTTGACCGTTTCGACCAGATTGGGGATCAGGTCGGACCGCTGCTTGAGCTGGACGTCGATGTCGGCGAAGGCCTGGTTTGTGCGCTGCCGCAAAGCAACGAGGCCGTTATAGACGCTGATTGCCCAGATCACGATCGCGACGATGACGCCGATGACGATCCAGCCTGTGGTGGACATGACGGGAAGCTCCTGAAAAAGCGTGAACCGGATCTAACCTAGCGCGAAACGCCGCGCCGGGCCTAACGGCAACCATTCAACGGCGGAACTCTTGCAGCAAGTTCTTGCGGCGGCTGTGATGTAAATCACTGAAATTCAAGAAAAAAGGCCTCGAACCGGAGGTTCGAGGCCTTTTCACCAGACGGCTATTCGGGGGGTAAGGGGGGAGCCGCCCGGCTGAAACGCTATTGTCTTAACAACAGCGAGCGCCGGGTTTCGTTCCGCGGTCCTTCAAAAGTTTTCAGATTATTTTGGCTCAGCCCGCCTCGCGGAACCGGACGGCGGCTTCGAGGTCCACCGACACGAGTTGAGAGACGCCGCGCTCGGCCATGGTGACGCCGAACAGCCGGTTCATCCGCGCCATGGTGATCGGATTGTGCGTGATGATGACGAAGCGTGTGTCGGTCGAGCGGGTCATTTCGTCGAGCATGTCGCAGAAGCGCTCGACGTTGTGGTCGTCGAGCGGCGCGTCGACTTCGTCGAGCACGCAGATTGGTGCCGGATTGGTCAAGAACACTGCGAAGATCAAAGCCAGCGCAGTCAGCGCCTGCTCGCCGCCGGAGAGCAGCGACAGGGTCGCCGGCTTCTTGCCGGGCGGGCGGGCGAGGATTTCGAGACCAGCCTCGAGCGGATCGTCGCTCTCGATCAACTGAAGTTCCGCGGTGCCGCCATTGAACAGCTTGGTAAAAAGCTGCTGGAAGTGGGCGTTCACCTGGGCGAAAGACGCGAGCAGGCGCTCGCGCGCTTCGCGGTTCAGGCTCTGGATGCCGAGGCGCAGCTTCTTTATCGCTTCGACCAGATCGTCGCGCTCGGTGGTCAGCGAGGTGTGCTGGGTTTCGACCTCGACCAGTTCCTCTTCGGCGCGCAGGTTCACGGCGCCGAGGCGTTCGCGCTCGCGGCGCAGCCGCTCCAGCGTCTGCTCGACATCGCTGAGTTCCGGCAGCGCCGAGTCCGGCTGAAGTTCCGCAAGCTCGGCGACAGCAGCCGGTTCGATCTCCAGCATGTCGTGGATTTCGCGGGCGATGTCGGCGAGGCGTCGCTTGCCGCCCTCGTAACGTTCCTCGGAGCGCGCCGCTGCTTCGCGGGCGGCGGAGGCGGCCTCGAGCGCGGCGCGGGCATCGCGATCGGCTTCACTCAAAGCGGTTTCCGATTCCTGCAGACGGTCGGCGGCTTCGCGGCGTTCGGTCTCCGCGATCTGCACTTCGTTGATCAGCGCCTCGCGCCGTTCGGCGAACATGGCCGGCGCGTTTTCCAACTCGGAACGGTCGCGGGTGGCTTCTGTGAAACGCTGCTCGAGCGTCGACATCTGGCCGCGCGCGCCTTCCTGGCGCTGGATCCAGCCTTTCTTGTCGACCCCGACCTGCGCCAGACGGCGGTCGGCCAGTTCAGCCTCGCGCGCGATGGCCTGCTGCTCGGCGCGGACTTCCGCGAGGTGCGCGCGCTTGCCGGTAATGTCGTCGCGCACCAGATCGAGTTCGGCTTCCAGATCGGCGGCGGGTTCGAGTGCGCCGAGGCCTTCTTCGGCCTGCACATGCGCAGCAGTGGTCTCATCGAGACTGGTTGTCAGACGCGTCTGCGCTTCGGCGAGCGCCGAGAGGCGGGCGGCGTTACGATTGACTTCACGCTCGGCGACTTCGTGCTTGTCGCGCACAGTGTTGGCTTCGCGCTGGCGTTCACGCGATGCATTACGGGCTTCGGTCTCGGCCAATCCGGCAGCCTGCAAGGCGACCTGCGCTGCTTCGGCAAGCGCCTTCGAGGTCTCGGTCTCGGCGCGGGCGATCTCCAGTTCGGATTCAATATCGGCGAGACGGGCGCGCTCGGCGAGGCGGCGGGCGGCGCCGGTCGGCGCATGCGCGGCGGCGGCAAAGCCGTCCCAACGCCAGAGATCGCCTTCCGGCGAGACCAGACGCTGGCCGGGCTTCAACTGCGCGGCGAGGCGAGCGCCGGCATCCTTGTCGCAAACGCCGATCTGATTGAGACGGCGCGCCAGTTCGGCGGGCGCCTGAACATGCGACGACAAAGCCGTGCAGCCATCCGGCAGCGACGGATCATTGGCATCGACGGTCGAGCCGACCCAGCGCATCGGCGCCGACGGGTCGATCGGCGCATCAAGGTCATCGCCGAGCGCGGCGCCGAGCGCCTTCTCGTAACCTTTCTCGACCGAGACATGATCCATGACCGGCGGCCACAGGTTCTTGTTCTCGACCGCCAATACCTTCGACAAGGTCTTGGCTTCGGTTTCCAGACGCTGCACGCGGCGTTCGGCTTCGGTCAAAGGCGAGCGGGTTGCTTCCAGCGCGGCGCGCGCGGCGGTGTGTGCGGCTTCCGCCTCGATCGCGGCTTCTTCGGCATTGGCGACAGCCTGCTGAATTTCTTCAACAGCGGCGGTCAAAGCGGCCAGGTCCGGACCGTCGGTGCCCTGCAGGGTTTCGACTTCGCGGGTGATTTCGGCGATTTCGGCCTGCAGCTTGCTGGCGCGGTCGCTGTGCTGGCGGCGCGCATTCTCAAGCTGGTTACGCTGCGCGGTGAGGTCGGCGAGCTTGCTGGTCAGTTCAGCAAAAATCTTTTCGGCCGCGGCAAGCTGCTCACCGGATTCAGACACGCGCGCATCGACGCCGCTGCGGCGCCCGGCGCTTTCATGTGCCTCGGTGCGGATGGTTTCTTCTTCTTCGGTGAGGCGGGCAATCGCCTCTTCGGCGTCGGTGACCAGCTTCTGCTCGCGGTCGCGATCGGCGGCGAACTGCACCAGGCGCAGATCGAGTTCAGCGATGCGATCCTTGGCGCGGGTTTCCTCGCGGTCGAGTTCCTGCATCGCGACATTGAGGCGATGCAAGGCAGCACCAGCGCGGGCTTCCGCTTCGCGCAGTGGCGGCAGCGTCGTCGCCAGATTGGCCTGACGCGTCGAGGCTTCCGCCTGCGCACCGGTACGGGCGGCGACTTCGCGCACCGCTTCGTCCTTGGCCTGTTCGGCGGCCGCCAGTTCGGCGCTCGCCGCCGTCCAGCGCAGATGATAGAGGGTCGCTTCCGACTTGCGCACTTGCGCCGACACGGTGCGATAGCGGATCGCCTGGCGGGCCTGCTTCTTCAGCGCCTCCATCTGACCGGCCAACTGGCCGATGACATCTTCAAGACGCAACAAGTTGGCTTCGGCCGCGCGCAGACGCAGTTCAGCTTCATGACGGCGCGCATGCAGGCCGGACACGCCGGCGGCTTCTTCCAGCACGCGGCGGCGCTGTTCGGGTTTCGCCTGAATGATTTCGCCGATGCGGCCCTGATGCACGAGGGCGGGCGAACGCGCGCCGGTGGAGGCGTCGGCAAACACCATTTGCACGTCGCGGGCGCGGACATCCTTGCCGTTGATGCGATAGGCCGAGCCGGACTCGCGCTCGATGCGGCGGGAGATTTCACGCGTATCGGTATCGTTGAAATTCGC
>JAURVZ010000003.1 GCA_030655215.1 Pseudolabrys sp.
TGGCCGTCAGAGCATGATCCCGGGAACCTACTGTTGTAGGTGGGCGCCATATGACCGAGCCCACGAGCCCGGCCAGGGACAGCTCCCGAAGGAATCGTAAGGCCCCGGGGAATGTGTCTCCAACGCACCTCGCAGCCCCGCTTGGTCAATGTAGTAGTTCGCGGGGGCAAGCGCCATAGAGCGTCGTAAACGCGCTAATGGCTCAACTAGCCAATCCCGGCGCCTGACCCGCGGCTCTGGTTCAGCTTCCGCGTAATCCCCTCGAGCCGCTCAGCGGCGGAGTTGAAGGCGCCGACCACCGCATCGGACGCCGCGCGCGCACGGTCGGATGACACCATGCGGGCATCCTGCAACGCGGTAACCTCTTCCTCGAGCCGGCGCATCTTGCGCGCGATCTCGGAATTCTCGTCGGCCACCATCAAGGCCGCCATCACGGTCAGCCGCGTATCGCCGATCTCACCGAAACGCGTGCGCAGCTCACTGATACGCGCGTCAATATCGCCGGCGAGCGCCTGCAAATGCTCCTCCTGCCCGTCCTCGCATGCGAGGCGGAACTGGCGGCCGGCAATCGTGGCGTTCACAGACCCCATTTAATTTTCCTCCGCCAACACGGACTGAATCGACGCAATCGCGGTGTCGAGCCGTTCGGCGACTTCTCGGTTGGTCGCTTCCAGCTTGCGCGAGCGCGCCGTCTCGCCATCCAGCGCTGCCGCCAGCCGCGAGCGATCGAGCCCTAAGGTCTGCACCTGGGCGGCCAGCGTGTCCTCATTGCGGTCGCCATCGGTCCGGCGCTCGACAGCAGCGTCCAGCGCGTCAAGGGCCATGGCCAGACGCTTAACTGCGGAGTCGATGGCGCTTTGCTCACTCATGAAGTCTGGTACGGCCCGCGGTTTGGAAAAACCCTTCCAAGGCAAACGCTTAGGGCCAGAACCTTACGTTCGACGCGAGTGCGGCGTCAACGCCATGCATCACATATGCCCCGTTGTTTTGAGCACCCTGTGCATGGCCGCCTTCCGGCCCCCGCGTCACATTGACTCAAGGGCCTGAGATGCTATGCGAACCCTCAAAACAGGGCGGTTTTTCATCAAATGTCAGCACCCACGTCGAACGCCGTTGCCGCGCACCCGGTGCATTCCGCCGCCAATAGCTCGCCCATGGCCAATGCCATCCGCGCGCTGTCGATGGATGCGGTCGAGAAGGCCAAAATCGGCCACCCCGGACTGCCGATGGGCGCGGCCGACATCGCAACGGTGCTTTACACTCAGTTCCTGAAATTCGACCCGGCAAACCCGAAATGGCCCGACCGCGACCGCTTCGTGCTGTCGGCCGGCCACGGCTCGATGCTGGTCTACGCGCTGCTGTATCTGACCGGCTTCAAGTCGATGACCATTGAGGACATCAAGCAGTTCCGCCAACTCGACTCCAAAACGCCGGGCCATCCGGAAAACTTCATGACCGAAGGCGTCGAGACCACCACCGGTCCGCTCGGCCAGGGCATCGCCACCGCCGTCGGCATGGCGATCGCCGAACGGCACATGGCCGCCGCCTATGGCAGCGACATTGTCGATCACAAGACCTACGTCCTCGCCTCCGACGGCGACCTGATGGAAGGCATCTCGCAGGAAGCCATCGCGCTTGCCGGCCATCTCAAGCTCAACCGGCTGATCGTGCTGTTCGATGACAACGGCATTTCCATCGACGGCCCGCTGTCGCTCGCCGACTCGGTCGATCAGGTGAAGCGCTTTGAGGCCGCCGGTTGGGCGTCGTGGCGCATCGATGGCCATGACCACAAGCAGATCTCCGACGCGCTGACCAAGGCGCAGTCGTCAGATAAACCGGTGATGATCGCCTGCCGCACCACGATCGGTTTCGGCGCGCCGACCAAGGCCGGCAAGTCTTCGGCGCATGGTTCGCCGCTGGGCGCCGACGAGATCAAGGCGACGCGCGACGCGCTGGGCTGGACTGCGGGACCGTTTGAAATTCCCACCGATATTCTCGGCGACTGGCGCAAGGCCGGTGAACGCGGCGCACCGCTGCAGGCCGAATGGGCCAAGCGTTTCGGCGCGCTGGACGCAGGCAAACGTAGCGAATTCACCCGCCGCATGAACGGCGAACTGGACAAGGCCGCGCTCGCTGCCGCCGTGAAGTCCGTGAAGGACGATCTCGCCGCCACGCCGAAGGACATTGCCACCCGCTCGTCGTCGGAATTCGCGCTGCAGAGCCTGACCGCGGCGCTGCCGGAAATGATCGGCGGCTCCGCCGACCTCACCGGCTCGAACAATACCCGCGCCAAGGCGATGAAGACGCTCGATGCCACAAACTACGGCGGCAGCTTCATCCATTACGGCATCCGCGAACACGGCATGGCGGCGGCGATGAACGGCATGACGCTGCATGGCGGCATCATCCCCTATTCCGGCACCTTCCTCGTGTTCTCGGATTATGCGCGCCCGGCGATCCGTCTCGCCGCGCTGATGCACACGCGCGCCATCCACGTCATGACCCATGACTCGATCGGTCTTGGCGAAGACGGCCCGACGCATCAGCCGGTCGAACACTTCGCCGCGCTGCGCGCCATTCCGAACCTGCGCTTCTTCCGCCCCGCCGATTCCGTCGAGGTGGTCGAATGCTGGCAGCTGGCGCTGGAACACGAACACGGCCCGAGCGTGCTGGCGCTGACCCGGCAGAACACGCCGCAGCTGTCCAAGGACTTCCTCGGCAGCAATCGCTGCACCGCCGGCGCTTACGAAATTCACGCAGCATCCGGCAAGGCTCAGGTCTCGATCTTCGCTTCCGGCTCGGAAGTGGCGATTGCGATCGATGGCGCCAAGCTCTTGGCCTCCAAGGGCATCGCCGCCCGCGTCGTGTCGGTGCCCTGCTTCGAATTGTTCTTCGCGCAGTCTGAGGCCAATCGCCGCGCCATCATCGGTGATGCGCCGGTGAAAATCGGCGTCGAGGCCGGCATTCGCCAGGGCTGGGATCCGATCATCGGCACCGACGGCACCTTTGTCGGCATGACCACATTCGGTGCCAGCGCACCGTACAAGGAACTCTACAAGAAATTCGGCATTACGGCCGAGGCCGTGGCCGAGGCGGCATTGGGTAAGCTTGGTAAGTAACTATATTGGGATCCTGCGCCCGCGTTCGCGGGCAATCCAGTAAACACCCGGCCATATTTTTGGCATGACGTTGCTGGAAGGACCTACAGCAAGACCGGGAGTTAAAATAAATGACCATTCGTGTTGGTATTAACGGATTTGGCCGTATCGGCCGCAACGTCCTCCGCGCCATTGCCGAGAGCGGCCGCAAGGACATCGAAGTGGTCGGCATCAACGACCTCGGCCCGGTCGAAACCAACGCTCATTTGCTGCGCTTTGACTCGGTGCATGGCCGCTTCCCCGGCGACGTCACCGTCAAGGGCGACACGATTGCGCTGAACGGCGGCAACGGCATCAAGGTCACCGCGGTCAAGGACCCGTCGACCCTGCCGTGGAAGGATCTCGGCGTCGATATCGCGCTGGAATGCACCGGCATCTTTACCGCCAAGGACAAGGCCTCCGCCCATCTAACCGCCGGCGCCAAGCGCGTGCTGATTTCCGCGCCCGGCGAGAACTCCGACCTCACCGTCGTCTACGGCGTCAACCACGACAAGCTGACCAAGGACCACCTGGTGGTTTCGAACGCGTCGTGCACGACCAACTGTCTCGCCCCGGTCGTCATGGTGCTGAACGAGTTGATCGGCATCGAGACCGGCTTCATGACCACGATCCACGCCTATACCGGCGACCAGCCGACGCTCGACACCATGCACAAGGATCTCTATCGCGGCCGCGCCGCTGCGCTGTCGATGATCCCGACCTCGACCGGTGCCGCCAAGGCGATCGGCCTGGTGCTGCCTGAGTTGAAGGGCAAGCTCGACGGCGTTTCGATCCGCGTGCCGACGCCGAATGTCTCGGTCGTCGATTTCAAGTTCGTCGCCAAGAAGTCCGCCACCGTCGAAGAGATCAACGACGCGTTCAAGAAGGCCGCCGCTGGCAAGCTCAAGGGCATCCTCGGCACCACGATCCACCCGAACGTGTCGATCGACTTCAACCACGATGCGCACTCCTCAACGGTCGCCTTCGACCAGACCAAGGTGCAGAACGGCAACTTCGTGCGCGTGCTCGCCTGGTATGACAATGAGTGGGGCTTCTCCAACCGCATGTCGGATACCGCGGTCGCCATGGGCAAGTTGATCTAAACAGAATGACTAGCTTCAACACGCTCGATCACGTCGACCTCAAGGGCAAACGCGTTCTCGTCCGCGTCGACCTCAACGTTCCGATCGAGAACGGCATCGTCTCCGACGCGACGCGCATCGAGCGCGTTGCGCCGGCCCTTCTCGAACTCGCCGACAAGGGCGCCAAGGTCATCTTGCTCTCGCATTTCGGCCGGCCGAAAGGCCGCGATCCGAAGCAGTCGTTGAAACCGGTCGCTGCCGAGGTGTCACGCACGCTCAAGCGTCCGGTGAAATTCGTTGACGATTGCGTCGGCGAAAAAGCCGAACAGGCCGTTGCCGCTTTGCGCAATGGCGACATTCTTTGCCTCGAGAACACCCGCTTCTATCCGGGCGAAGAAAAGAACGACCCCGCATTTGTCGAGCAGCTCGCCAAGCTCGGCGACATCTGGGTCAACGACGCTTTCTCCGCCGCGCATCGGGCGCATGCTTCGACCGAAGGCCTCGGCCACAAGCTTCCGGCCTATGCCGGCCGCGCCATGCAGGCTGAACTGACCGCGCTCGGCAAGGCGCTCGATCATCCGGAACGGCCGCTCGCGGCAATCGTCGGCGGCGCCAAGATTTCGACCAAGCTCGATTTGTTGAGCAACCTGCTCGCCAAGGTCGATGTGCTGATCATCGGCGGCGCCATGGCCAATACGTTCCTGCTCGCTCAGGGCAAAAAGGTCGGCAAGTCGCTGGTCGAGAAAGATTTGCTCGATACCGCGCGCAAGATCATGGACGAAGCCAAGGCCAAGGGCCGCGAGATCGTGCTGCCGGTCGATGCCGTGGTCGCAGAAAAATTCGAAGCCAATGCGCCGTCGCGCATTGTCGATGTCGATGCCATAAGTGACGCCGACATGATGCTCGATATCGGGCCGAAGAGCGTCGCCAATGTCGTCGCCGCGCTCGGCCGCGCCAAAACCCTGGTCTGGAACGGGCCATTCGGCGCTTTTGAAATCGAACCGTTCGACAAGGGCACCGTCGGCGTCGCTAAAGCTGCGGCGGAACTCACTGAGGGCGGCAAACTTGTCACGGTCGCCGGCGGCGGCGATACAGTGTCCGCGCTCAATGTCGCGGGCGTTGTCGACCGTTTCACCTATGTTTCGACCGCCGGTGGCGCCTTCCTCGAATGGCTCGAAGGCAAGGCCTTGCCCGGCGTTGAAGTGCTACGCTCCAAATAATGTGTTTAACTTGTCATCCCCGCGAAAGCGGGGATCCAGCTCTTACTGCTCATGCAAAATGCTGGATCGTCCGCCTTCGCGGACGATGACGCCGAACGAGAGGGGACGACAATGAACCTGAGTGAACTGAACAAAGTCGCCATCGCGATGACCGCGAACGGCAAAGGCATTCTCGCCGCCGACGAGTCGACCGGCACAATCGGCAAGCGCTTTGACGCGATCAAGACCGAGAACAACGAAGATAATCGCCGCGACTATCGCGAGATGATGTTCCGCACCAGCGAGGCGATGAAGAACCACATCTCCGGCGTCATCCTCTATGACGAGACGATCTGGCAGAAAGCCAAGGACGGCACGCCGCTGGTCGATCTCATCAAAGCCTCCGGTTCGATCCCCGGCATCAAGGTTGACGAAGGCACCAAGCCGCTGCCGAACCAGCCGGGCGAACTGATTACCGTCGGCCTCGACAAGCTCGCCGACCGCCTGCCGAAATATTACGACGCAGGCGCCCGCTTCGCGAAGTGGCGTGCAGTCATCGACATTGGCAAGGGCATCCCGTCGCACAACGCCATTCACGCCAATGCGCACGCGCTCGCGCGCTATGCCGCGTTGTGCCAGGCGGCGCAGATCGTGCCGATCGTCGAGCCGGAAGTGCTGATGGACGGCGACCACGACATGGCCCAGTGCGAAATGGTCACCACCTGGATGCTGAAAGAGACGTTCCAGGAATTGTACTACGCCAACGTGCCGCTCGAAGGCATCGTGCTCAAGCCGAACATGATCGTGCCGGGCAAGGGTTCGAAGACCCGCGCCACTTACGAGCAGGTCGCTGAGGCCACTGTGCGCGTGCTGAAGAATTGCGTGCCGGGCGCGGTGCCGGGCATCGCCTTCCTCTCCGGCGGCCAGACCGACGAAGAAGCCACCGCCAATCTCGACGCGATGAACAAGATCGGCAATCTGCCGTGGGCGCTGACCTTTTCTTACGGTCGCGCTTTGCAGGCTGCACCGCAGAAGGCCTGGGCCGGCAAGGCGGACAATGTTGCCGCCGCGCAGGGTGCGTTCAACCACCGCGCCAAGATGAACTTCCTCGCCGCGCGCGGTGAATGGAAAGCCGATCTGGAAAAGGCGGCCTAACAAGGTCGTCATGGCCGGGCTTGTCCCGGCCATCCACGTCTTATCAAACGCCCGGCATCAAAGCCGGGCGTTTTCTTTTTGAGATTTACTGCATATGCCTGAGATCGCGCGGCGCTTCGCCGAAGCGGGCGCGGAACGCCTTGCTGAAATGCGAGAGGTCGCCGAAGCCCGCGTCATAAGCGATCTGCGAGATCGTCCGCGCGCGCAGCGCCGGATCGCTGAGCGCACGGCGGCATTCCTGCAAGCGGCTCTCAAGCAGCCAGCGGCCGAAGCTCAGACCCATCGTCTCGAAGCGCAGATGCAGCGTGCGCACCGAAATGCCGAATCGCGCGGCGACGGCACGCGGCGTCAGCTCAATGTCGCTCAAATGCTGCCGGCAATAATTGAGGATCGCCTGCATCTGCGTGTCGGTCCGCATATCCGGATCGGCGGTAATGCCCGCTGTCGCCAGCGCCAGCAGATTGCAGAGATTGTCGGTGAGCAATTCGGCCTGCCGGACGTCAACGCTGCCGGCCGCCAGCGCGGCGAGATGCAGCCGCGCCAGATCGGCATAAGGCGATGAGGCCGCGATCTTCAGCGAGGCGCCGCCGCGCAGCCACGGCGCCTGCGCCTCGATGCGATGCCGTGGCACCACCGCGAGGATGCGGCTCACTTCATCGGGGAATGTGACGCGGAACGGCCGCGTGCCATCGATGATGCCGATCTCGCCCGGTTCCAGCACAACCGGATCGCCGCCCTGCTCCATATGGCTATGGCCGCTGCGCTGCAGGCTGATCAGATAATGGTCATCGGCGGCGCGGTTCACATGCGTTTTCTCGCGCTCGATGAAATGCGGCGTCGAGGTGAAGGAGGCAAAGCGCAGCGGCCCGAACACCTGGCCGGACAGGCTGGCGCGGAACGAGGCGCTCGGCGCCTTCGGCGACACGTTCAGCACCGCCTCGCAGACGACGTCGCGCCAGAAGGACAGCCCTTCTATGGGCCGCACATTATCGGTGGACCAGCTTTTCGCGGACAACAGCCACTCCGTCGGTAAAAGGGGCCGGCAAAGCCTCTTTAGAAAGTTACACGTCTTTGCGCCCTCGGCCAAGCGATTGCACCCTGCGCCAAGACCGGCAGGGCGCGGTGGGCGTAGGCTGGGCCCATGCGCACGAACTTCTCAGCGGCACAACTGGCCGATCCGGAAATCGCCGAAGCCGACGCGATCCTGCAGACTTGCGTACATTACGGCTTCTGCACCAATACCTGCCCGACCTATGTGCTGACCCGCGACGAGAACGACTCGCCGCGCGGCCGCATCGATTTGATGCGCGCCATGCTGGAAAAGGGCGGCGCGCCTGAGCCCAAGACCGTGCATCATCTCGACCGCTGCCTGTCATGCCTGTCCTGCATGACCACCTGCGCGGTGAAGGTCGATTATGTGCATCTCATCGACCGCGCCCGCGTGCATATCGAACGGCATTTCAAACGCCCGCTCGCCGATCGGGGTCTGCGCGCGCTGCTCGCTTATGTGTTGCCGCGGCCACGTCTCTTCCTCGCCGCGATGCAGGCCGGACGTCTGGCAAAGCCCTTGGCGAAATTTTTGCCGAAGCGGCTCAGCGCCATGCTCAGCATGGTGCCGTCAGAGACGCATGCCGAGATTCTGGCGCCGCAAACATTCGCCGCCGAAGGTTCACGCATCAAGCGCGTCGCGCTGCTCGCCGGCTGCGCCCAACAGGCGCTCGATAGCTCCATTAACGCCGCCACCATCCGTCTGCTGCAACGGCATGGCTGCGACGTCACCATCACCGCCGGCGCCGGCTGCTGTGGTTCGCTGCCGCTGCATATGGGCCGCGAACCTGAAGCCAAGAAATTCGCCACCGCCAATGTCGAAGCCTGGTCGCGCGAGCCGGTCGACGCCATCATCGTCAATGCGTCGGGCTGCGGCACCACCGTCAAGGACTACGGCCACTTGCTGGCGACGCCGGACGCCTTGCGCATCGGCGCGCTGACCCGCGACGTCACCGAGATCATGCACGACATCGGCCTTAAGGCGCCCGCCAACCCGCGCGCCTATCGTGTCGCCTATCACGATCCGTGTTCGATGCAGCACGGCCAGAAGGTCATCGACCAGCCGCGCGCTTTGTTGCGCGCCGCCGGCTTTGTCGTGCTGGACGTGCCGGAGAAGCATTTTTGCTGCGGCTCGGCCGGCACCTATAATCTGTTGCAGCCGGACATGGCCGAGGCGCTTGGCCAGCGAAAAGCCGCGCATATCGACAGCACCGATCCCGACATCGTCGCCACCGGCAATATCGGCTGTATGACGCAGCTCTCGCATTATCTCGGCAAGCCTGTGGTGCATACCGCCGAACTGCTCGACTGGGCGACCGGCGGTCCGCTGCCGCGCGCACTTGAAGGCATCGCCCTGCGCGAGCCTGTCGTGCGCGCGCCGGAGATCGCCGCGGCGTCAGCGCCGGCCACCGATAATTTCTGGTAACATCAGAGGACACCATCATGCCGGCCCCTCAATTCGATGCCTTCTTCAACGCCGTCACCGCCGCGCTGGGCCCCGAGGCCGTCAACCGCAGCGAAGAGACGCTGACGCGCTATGGCGAGAACACCATGCCGGGCGGCGACAAACGCCCCGCCGGTGTCGTCTATCCAACCAGCACCGCCGATGTGCAGGTGATCGTCCGCGCCGCCAATGTGCACAAAGTGCCGCTCTATCCGGTGTCGACCGGCAACAATATCGGTCTCGGCAGCCGCTCGGCCAACAGCGCCGGACAAGTGGTGGTCGATCTCGGCCACAAGATGAACCGCATCCTCGAAATCGACGAACGGCTTGCCTTCTGCGTCATCGAGCCCGGCGTCAGCTACCAGACCATGCATGACGAACTGGTGCGCCGCGGCGACAAGCTGATGGTCGATGTCACCTCCGGCCCGCCGCAGGGCGGCATGATCGGCAATGCGCTCGACAAGGGCGCCGGCTACACGCCCTATTTCGATCACTTCGGCTCAGCCTGCGGCATGGAAGTCGTGCTCGGCAATGGCGAGATTCTGCGCACCGGCGACGGCTCGCTCGATCAGGAGACGCTGAGCAACTGGCACACGTCGAAATATTCCTTCGGTCCGATCCTCGATGGCCTGTTCGCGCAGTCGAACTTCGGCATCGTCACCAAGATGGGCCTGTGGCTGTCGCCGAAGCCGCCGGTGGTGCAGTCATTCCACTTTGCCTTTCCCGAGGATGACGACCTTGAGGAAATCATCGAACTGATCCGGCCGATGAAGATGTCGAATTATGTGCCGACATTGTTTCGCGTCGCCAATGACGTCTATCTCTGCGGCACCGAAGGCGAGAGCCCGGAATACCGCGCCAGCAACGGCAAGAAATCATTCTCCGATGAAGGCCGCCGCGCCTTGCGCGACAGTGTCGGGTTAGGCGCCTGGACCGTGTCCGGCGCTTTCTATGGCCCGAATGCCGCCGCCGTCGAACCGATGATCCAGCGCGTGCGCGATCACTTTGGCCGTTCCGGCAAGGCGCGTTATATCCCGCATGAAGAGGCGGCCAAGATCGCGCCACTCGAAGTCGCGATCAACGCCTTCTCCGGCAGGCCGAGCCTCGGTGAACTCGGGCTTTTGAAATGGCGGCCGGGCGGCGGCAACACCTGGTTCCTGCCGGGCACGCCGATGGACGGCAAGGTCGCCAATGAATTCCAGAAAGTCTGCCGCAAGATCTACGAAGATCACGGCATGGACTACATGGTGATGAATGTGTGCAGCGCTCGCTTTGCGCGTGGCCTGCACGTGATGACATTCAATCGCGAGGACGAAGACGAGCGCAAGCGCGCCGACCAGTGCTATCTGAAGATGGCGGACGAACTGGCCAAGCGCGGGGTGTTCGTCGGCCGCGCGCCGGTCGATTACCACGACAAGCATTTCGGCCAGACGATGCCGGCCTTCCAGCAGGCCTGTAACGCCATCAAACAGGCGCTCGATCCGAACGGCATCATCGCCCCCGGCCGCTACGGCATGAAGTAACAAAAAAAAGGCCGCCCAAATGGCGGCCTTTTCAATTCGGAGACTGGAGCGACTTAGTCGCAGGTGGTCTTGCTGACGGTCTTGTCGCCCGTGAGGCCTTCCTTGCGGACGGTCTTGCTGGAGCAGTCGCCCAAAGCGCCGCTGCCGGTCGTCGTAGTTGTGGTCTTCGACTCGGTGCCGAGGATGCCGCTCGGTTCCTTGGTGGTGACGGTCGTCTGCGTATCCGGCTGCACCACAACGGCGGGGGCGCGTTCTTCGGTGATGATGGTGGTCTGGGCGTTGGCGGCAAAGGTGGTCGCGGCCAGCGCGAGAGCAATCACTGTGAGCTTCATCGGGTCGCCTCCTGAGATGAAATCGATACGACCCAACGCCCGGACCAAGCCCTGGTTCCCGGTTGACGGCCCGGCTCAGTTCCCTACCTTGGCGCCCGAGTTCCAAGATTCAACGTCACCGGGGAAACGCCAACGTGATTGATCTCTATACGTGGACCACGCCGAACGGCCGCAAGGCCTCCATCATGCTCGAGGAAATCGGCCTGCCCTATAAGGTGCATGCAATCGATATTTCGAAGGACGAGCAATTCGCGCCGGACTTTCTGAAAATCGCGCCGAATAACCGCATCCCGGCCATTGTCGATAACGACACCGGCATGTCGCTGATGGAGTCAGGCGCGATCCTGATCTATCTCGCCGACAAGACCGGCAAGCTGCTGCCGAAGTCCGGCGAAGGCCGCTACAAAGTCATCGAATGGGTGATGTGGCAAATGGGCGGCCTGGGCCCGATGCTCGGCCAGGTGCACTACTTCGTGAAATATAATCCCGGCAAGGCGCCGCACGCTGAAGAGCGCTTCAGCAAGGAAGCGCGGCGGCTCTACAAGGTGTTGAACACCCAGCTTGAGGGCAAGGATTACATCTGCGGCGAATACTCGATCGCCGACATTATGAGCTGGCCATGGGTGTCGCGCTTCGAATGGCAAGGCATCAATCTCGACGACTATCCCAACGTCAAACGCTGGTACCTCGCCGTCGCCGCCCGCCCTGCCGTGCAAAAAGGCTATGCGCTGCCGAAAGACATGGGCCCAATACCGATGCCCGCTTGATACAAAAAAGCCCCGGCTCGCGCCGGGGCTTTTCATGGTCATAACGGAAGGTCAGGTTACGGGCAGAACCAGATATTGCCGACCTGCCCACAACGACGGGAGCTCCAGTCGCTCGGACGGCGGTCATAACGGTGCCAGCCATTCGGCGCGGTGCGGTAGCGCTGGCCGGCGCGGTAGCGGCGGTCGTCACGGCGGTCACGGCGCATGTCACGACGATTGTCATCGCGGTCGCCGCGATACTGCAGCTGCAACTGCACGCCCATCAGCGGCGACTCGACGGCCGGAGCAGCGGAAATCGGGGCTACTGGCGCGGCCATGGCGGGGGAGAACGCCAAGCCGGAAACGAGCAGCGTGGTGGCGAGAAAAATCGCTTTCATGAATCATCCTATTGTGAGGGGAAGCAGGCGGTAACGAAGTTACGCGGCAATGGTTCCGAAACGGCCCGGTTTGGCGGGTCGAGCGCGAGATGCTACGGAACTCACGTCCGAGGGACGTCAATCTTCCGCCCGAAAGGGCCATCATCAGAGAACCATGGCACCACGCCCGAAAATCGCCGAACCGCGCCCCCAACCGCGTGTCTATTTGATCACCCCCGCGGTCGACGACGCCGCCACCTTCGCGCTGACGCTTGAGCCAGCACTGGAAGCGGGCGATGTCGCCTGTGTCCTGCTGCGGCTGACCGCCGGCGACGAACGCACCCAGATCAACCGCATCAAGGCGATCGCGCCGCTGGTCCAGCGCCACGGCGCCGCCTTGCTGGTTGGCGAGAATTCCGGGGCGGTCGCCCGCTCCGGCGCCGACGGCGCGCACATGACCGGCATTGACGCGGTTACCGAAGCACTCGGCAAGCTGAAGCCGGACTGGATTGTCGGCGCGGCCGGGCTCGACACGCGCCATGACGCGATGACCGCCGCTGAAGGGGGTGTCGATTACGTCATGTTTGGCGAACCGGACGAGAGCGGGCAGCGCCCCGGCTTCGACGCGGTGCTTGAGCGCGTGCAATGGTGGGCGGAAGTGTTCGAGGCGCCCTGCGTTGCCTATGCCGGCGCGATCGATGACATTCCGGCTTTGGTCAAAGCCGGCGCCGACTTCATCGCGCTGGGCGACTGGATCTGGCACGACCCGCAGAATATCGCAGAGACGATTGCCAGCGCCATGCCGCACCTGGCGCTGCCGGAGATCGTGGAATGATGCGCGGCACAGGCAGCATCGCAATGTCGCTTGTCGTATTGGCGTCGCTTGCGCCGGCGGTTGCGCAGACGCCGACACCACAGCCGCGACCGGCGATGCCGCAGGCTCCGGCGCCGGCCGCCAATCCTGATCCGACTTTCGATGCCGCGTTTTCCGCCTATCAGCGCGGCTTCTATCTGACGGCCTTCAACGAGGCGACCAAGCGCGCGCAGCAGAACGACCCCGTCGCCATGACCTTGCTCGGCGAGCTGTATTCGCAAGGCTTCGGCGTCAACCGCGACGATGCCAAGGCGGCAGAATGGTACAAAAAGGCGGCCGCCCTCGGTAACCGCGACGCCAACTTCGCGCTGGCGATGTTTGCTTTTGAGGGCCGCGGCGGCGCGCGTAACGCGCAAGAGGCCGCCCGCCTGATGACGGAGGCGGCCAAGATGGGCCACCCGGCGGCGAACTATAACCTCGCGCTGCTCTATCTGCAGGGCCAGGAGTTCAAGCAGGACTTCGTCCGCGCCGGCGAATTGCTGCGCGTCGCCGCCGATGCCGGCAATTCGGAAGCGCAATACGCGCTCGCCACCATGTACAAGGAAGGCCGCGGCGTGCCGAAGGACGCCAAACAGGCCACCCAGTTGATGGCGAAAGCCTCGGTTGCCGGCAATCTCGACGCCATGGTCGAGTTCGGCATCGCCCAGTTCAACGGCGACGGCATCGAGAAAGACGAGAGCGCCGCCGCCCAGTCTTTCCTGCGCGCCGCCCGCCGGGGCAGCCCGATTGCGCAGAACCGGCTGGCCCGCGTCCTGATGGCCGGGCGCGGCCTCCCCGCCGACCCGGCCGAGGCCATCCGCTGGCACACGATCGCCAAACAGGCTGGGGCCGGCGATCCGGATCTCGACGTTTTCGCCAGCAAGCAGCCGCAGGCGGTCCGTGACGCCGCCGACAAGGCGGTCAAGAAGTGGCTGTCGGCCGAACAGGCGCTGCGGTAACCGCGCCGCCAGCCCGGTCTTGACGGCGCGCGCCTGCGCGGGCAGACCCCCTTCCCATGCACCATTCCGCCCTTCTGAACGTCATGATTGCCGCCGCGCGCAAGACGGCGCGCACGCTCAAGCGCGACTTCGGCGAGGTGGAAAACCTGCAGGTCTCGCTGAAAGGCCCGGCCAATTTCGTCAGCGCCGCCGACCGCCGCGCCGAGGAGACACTGTACGCCGAGCTGTCCAAGGCCCGTCCTGGCTATGGCTTTCTCGGCGAGGAAGGCGGCATGCGCGAAGGCGCCGACAAGTCGCACCGCTGGATCGTCGATCCGCTCGACGGCACCACCAATTTTCTGCACGGCATTCCGCATTTCGCCATTTCGGTCGGGCTTGAGCGCGAAGGCGTGATCGTCGCCGGCCTGGTCTACAATCCGGCCACCGAAGAGCTGTTCGTTGCCGAAAAGGGCAAAGGCGCCTTTCTCAACGAACACCGCATCCGCGTCGCTGGACGCAAGCTGCTGCCGGATTCCATTGTTGGCTGCGGCCTGCCGCATATTGGCCGTGGCGACGTCAACCTGTCGCGCCGCGAGATCGGCACCATGCAGGTCAATGTCTCGGGGCTGCGCTATCTAGGCGCCTCGGCGCTCGATCTCGCCTATGTCGCGGCCGGCCGCTTCGACGCCTATTGGGATCGCATCCTGCAGCCGTGGGACATGGCGGCGGGCATCATCCTGGTGCGCGAGGCCGGCGGCTATGTATCGGACTGCGATGGCGGCGAGGACATGCTGAGCAATGGTCACATCATTGCCGGTAACGAGGCGATCAACAAAGAAGTGCTGCGGGTTTTGAAGGCGGCGAAGGCCTGACGTGCCTGAGCGCGCGGCGCTCGGACCCCAATTTCAACGTAATCCGCCCGCTAATAACCAGTTCCCGGCCCGATAATTTTTGCTTGTCACCGGTCTGTGTCATAATTCCCGGGAGATTCATTGGCAGAATCCGTCAGATCGGACCACATAGAGCGCATGGCAAAAGAACTAGACCCGCTGAAGCTGTCCTCGCCCCGTATCTTCCTGTTCCGAATGATGGTTTTCGTCGTTTTGGGCGGGCTGGTCGCCTTCCTGCTCTGGAAACAGATCCAGGTCGCCTTCATGGCCAACCCGGGGCTCAACGCCGTCATCATCGGCGTGCTCGTCATCGGCATCATCCTGTCGGTGCGGCAGGTAGCGCGGCTCTATCCGGAAATCGCCTGGGTCAATAATTTCCGCCTCGCCGATCCCGGCCTCGCGGTTGAACGCCCGCCGGTGCTGCTGGCGCCGATGGCCGCCATTCTCGGCAGCCGCGTCGGCCGCATGGCAATGTCGACGCAGCTGATGCGCGGCATTCTCGACTCGATCGCCACCCGTCTCGACGAGGCGCGCGACATTCTGCGCTACATGACCGGCCTGTTGGTCTTCCTCGGCCTGCTCGGCACGTTCTGGGGCTTGATCGAGACCGTTTCGTCAGTCGGCAATGTCATCTCCGGCCTGAAACCGGGCGGCGACACGGCCAGCATGTTCGACACATTGCGCGACGGCCTTGCCGCGCCTCTGGCCGGCATGGGCGTGTCGTTCTCGTCGTCGCTGTTCGGTCTTGCCGGTTCGCTGATCCTCGGCTTCCTCGATCTGCAATCGAGCCAGGCGCAAAACCGCTTCTACACCGAACTGGAAGACTGGCTGTCGACCACCGTCTATGACCATGCCGGCGAGACGGGCGAACATTCGGCCGGCGTTTCGTTTGAGGTGCGTGGCGCGGTCGAGAAATTGCGCGAAGCGGTTGACCAGACCGGCTCGGGCAAGGCGGCGTCCGCTGCAATGGCCAATCTCGCTGAAGCCATTCAGGGCCTGGTGCATCACATGCGCACCGAGCAGCAGATGATCCGCGACTGGGTTGATGGCCAGGCCGAGACGCAACGCGAAATCAAGAAGCTGCTTGAAGTGATTTCGCGCGAGAGGGTTGGGCGCTGATGGCCCTTGCACGATCACGCCGCGGCGGCGAAGGACTGAACTATTGGCCGGGCTTCGTTGACGCTTTGTCGACGCTGATCCTGTCCATCATCTTCATCCTGACCGTTTTCGTCGTCATCCAGTTTTTCCTGCAACAGGAATTGACCGGCAAGGACACGGCGCTGACGCGCCTGAACGCGCAGCTTTCCCAACTCACCGATTTGCTGTCGATGGAGAAAACCAGCAAGGCCGATGCCGAAGCCATGCTGCTGCAACTGCGCGCTTCGCTCGCCACTGCTGAAGGCGATCGCGACCGCATGAAGAGCGCCGCCGAAGGCGCTGGTGCTGGACTGTCCGCCGCGCAAGGCGCCGCCAGCGAACTCTCAAACGCGCTTGAAGGAGAAAAGAGAATCTCGGCGCGCGCGCTGGCGCAAGTTGAGATCCTCAATCAGCAGCTCGCTGCGTTCCGCCGCCAGCTCGCCGCTGTCGAACAGGCGCTCGATGCGTCCGAGCGCAAGGACAAGGAATCTCAGCGCAGCATCGCCGATCTCGGCCAGCGCCTGAACATTGCGCTGGCGCAGAAGGTCGAGGAGCTGACCAAGTACCGCTCCGACTTCTTTGGCCGCTTGCGTGAGATTCTCGGCAACCGTCCTGACATCCGCATCGTCGGCGACCGCTTCGTACTGCAATCCGAACTGCTGTTCGATGTCGGCAAGGCCGAGCTGCGGCCGGCAGCGCTGACCGAGATCGACAAGATCGCCACCGCGCTGCTTGAGCTCAGCACCAAGATTCCGGCCGACATTGCCTGGGTCGTGCGCGTCGACGGCCACACCGACGTGCGGCCGATTTCGGGACCCATCTTCAAGTCCAACTGGGACCTGTCATCGGCGCGCGCCATTGCCGTCGTGCAATACATGGCCAGCAAAGGCATCTCGCCGCAGCGGCTTGTTGCTGCCGGCTTTGCCGAATTCCAGCCGATCGACACCGGCACTACAGACGAAGCCTTTCGTCGCAACCGCCGCATCGAGTTCAAGCTGACGGAGCGGTAGGCGCATGGCCGTCTACGTCGACGACGCAATCTGGGACTGGCACGGCCGCAAGTGGTGCCACCTGCTTGCCGACGACATTGACGAACTGCACCGCTTCGCGCGCGAGATCGGCCTGCACCGCATTTCCTATCAAGGCCCGCCGAGGACCGCGAACCCGCATTATGACATCACTGGCTTCGAGCGCAGCCGCGCCCTGGCCCGCGGCGCCATTGCCAGTGACCGTACGGCCATTGTGACGGTGCTGCGGCAGCTGCGGAAAAAGGCGGCGTAGCGTGCCGCTCACCCTCCGCCCCTACACGCCTTCCGATGAAGACACCGCCATTGAACTGTGGCGACGCACATGGGCGCATCACTTCCCGCATATCGATTTCAATGCGCGTGTAGCATGGTGGCGAGAGCGCTGGCGGCAGGACCTGATCCCGGTCGCGCATGTCGTGCTGGCGGAGAGCGACGGCACATTGACCGGCTTCGTCACCGTCGATCCAAAAACACACTATCTCGATCAGATCGTTGTCGCGCCTGAGCACTGGGGCCAAGGCATCGCGCGGGCGCTGCTTGACGAGGCCAAGCGCCTGTCGCCCGGTGGACTGGAGTTGCTGGTCAACAAGGACAATGCCCGCGCCATCCGCTTCTACGAGAAGCACGGCTTTGCCTATAGCGGCGAAGACAAAAACCCGGTGTCAGGCATTGCCGTGAACCGGATGAATTGGCCGCCGGGGTAAGTGTGCCTGCCCCGCTTGGCGGGAGCAGGCACGACTGTCACGGGAGGTGTACAGCCTATTTCAGCTGGGTCGAGATGCTGTCAAACTTGCCGTTCAGCGACGTGCCGAGCGTGTTGACGACCGCGATAATAGCAACCGAGATGCCAGCAGCGATCAAGCCGTATTCGATCGCCGTCGCGCCGGACTCGTTCTTCAGAAACGCATACACTTTCGTCATGCCTTACCCCTTTGAGAGCTCATTTGAATTAGCAGTTGCCCGGAACCTGTTCACAGTTCCTGCGCGCACTCACGCTGAGATAGCGTTCAAAGAGAGTACTACTTGCGGCTTAAGCGGTCGTTAATTTGGAACTTCCGAATTTATACGTTGGATATGTGTGATTTGATCAATAACGACAGCCTTATTGGCGTAAATGATGCTCGGAAATGCGCGCCTAAAAGTTAACGCGGACAGGCTGATCGATGCCGCTGCCATCCCTTCGATCCCTCATAAAAAACAAGGCTGGTCGTCCTCCAGGAGCTGAGGGGACGGCCGGCCTTGGAGAAGTCGATGTGGATTAGACAGCTTATCCACACGTATAGCGGTGGGCTGTTAAACGTGGATCAAACCCATCGGCGCAAATTGAGATAATTAAGCGCGCAAATTCCGCTGACCTTTCGTGCCTTCACGGCGCGGTCTTCTCTTGCAGGTATATTTCCACGGGCGCGCGCGCGATATTGTCAGAATGATTCTCCGGCCCTGCGCCGGCGCCTCAATGCAGACGGGTTCGCTTCAAAGTGCCAGGGAAATTCATTCAGTCGGCGGGAGGCATTGTGGTGCGCGGCGCCAAGCGCGCGCTGTTTGCCGTCGTCCAGCGCAGCAAGGATGACAAGTGGGTGTTGCCGCGCGGCAAGCTGAAGCGCGATGAGAGCCCGATGGCCGCAGGCCGCCGCGAAGTGATTGAGGAAACCGGGCACCGCGTCGAGGTCAATGAGTTCATTGGCGCTATCACCTATCGCGCCGGTGGCCGGCCCAAGGTCGTGCAGTTCTGGCAGATGCAGGCCGAGGACATTGCCAGTCACGAACTGATGGCGGATATATCCGCGGTCGAGTGGCTGTCACTGAAAGCGGCGATCCGGCGCCTGAGCTATCCGCTCGAAAAACTTTTCCTGCGCAATGTCGGCGCACGCGCCGCCAAGGCGCGGCCGGGCCGCAAGTCGCCGCGCAAATTGCCCGCGAAAACATTGGCGAAGCTTGCAGCCAAAAAGACCAAGAAGAAAAAAACCAAAAAGAAGAAGCCGAAGAAAACCAAACCGGCCAAGAACAAAAGCCGCAAGCGCAAATAGGCTCCTGTAGCGCAGGCGACGCTGCCACGATTTCTCCGCAATTGGCGAATGGTTGCGCAAATTTATGTGAGGGGCGCGCGCCATTCACGCTGCGTTCATTGGCGAAATAGGAACCTCGGTCATGAACCCGGCGTTATCGTTAGACGTGAGACCGTCGAACAAAAGCGCAGGAAATACCAAACCTGCCCGTTCAATCTAGACAGCCCACTCTTAAGCGACTCCCAGGAGGTGCGCTATGACCAGACTTAGCAAGACTCTGACTGCTCTCGCCGCTGTGGCGACATTGACCTTTGCCGCTGTTGCGTCCCCGCAACAGGCGGAAGCCCGCGGCCGTGGCGGCAATGTTGCCGCCGGTATCATCGGTGGCCTCGCCGCCGGGGCCATCATCGGCGGCATCGCCTCGAACGGTCACGGCTATGGCTATGGCGGTTATTACGGCGGCCCGGCTTATGCCTATGGCCCGCGCCCGGTTTATTACGGCCCGCGTTGCTGGTGGCAGCGTGACCGCGTCTGGGACGGCTATGGCTGGCGCATGCGCCGCGTCCGCGTTTGCGACTAACCAGCCGCGAATGGCCTGAAATCTCGAAAGCCCGGAAACTTAAAGTTTCCGGGCTTTTTGTGATCCGGGTCACAGATTGCGGCCAAGTTCCCTCGTATCAAGATGGCATATGAACGGAGGGACAAACCCATGAAGAAAGCCATTCTCGCCATTACCGCCGCCGCGATCATTGCCGCCGGTACCCTTGCCGCGCCGCAGCAAGCGGAAGCCCGCGGCGGGCGGAACGCCGCCATTATCGGTGGTGTTGCCGCCGCCGCCATCATCGGCGGCGCCATCGCCGCCAATAGCGGACCGAGCTATTACGGCCCCGCCCCCGGTTACGTCGCCTATGACGGTTATTACGGCCGTCGCCCGCACGGTTGCGGTGGCGGCTACTGGGCGCGCCGTCCAGTCTACGACCGCTGGGGCAACCAGCGCGGCTGGAGCCGCCCGCGTTTCATCTGCCCTTAAGCTTCGCGTAACCGCTCCGGTGCAAACTCCGGGCAAATCGCTCCCGGCCTGTTGGCCTGAAAGGACACGAAAATGAACTTCAAGGCCATCGCATTGGTCGCGGCTGCCCTTTCAGCCGCGGCGCTTGCACCCAGCACCGCCGAAGCCCGTTGCCGCGGCTGCGGCACCGGCGCCGCCGTGGTCGGCGGTCTGGCGCTCGGCGCCATCATCGGCTCGTCGATCGCCAACAGCCAGCCGCGCTACGTCGAGGAGCCGGTCTACGCGCCCGCCCCCCGCGCCTACTACGCCCCGGAATATGTCGAAGGCCCGGTTTGCCACATGGAGCGCCAGCGCTTCTGGGATGGCTATAGCTGGCGCCACCGCCGCGTCGAAGTCTGCGACTAAGACCGACGAGACGCACAAACCATCCACCGTCATGCCCGGCCTTGTGCCGGGCATCCACGTCTTAGACTGCGAAGCAAGTCGTGGATGGCCGGGACGAGCCCGGCCATGACGGAAACTACCGCCGCATATGGCTGAGGACCGCCGCGGTCGGCCAGCAATCCACCTTGAGGCCGTTCGCCTTCTGATACTTGCCGAGCGCCGCACGCGTCATCATGCCGGCCTTGCCGTCGACCTTGTCCTTGTACAGTCCAAGCGCGGTCAGCCGCTCCTGCATCGTTTCGACATCCTTGGTCTTGAGTTGGTCGCTCTTGCTCCACGGCGTCTCGAAGGACTTCGCGCCGCCGATACGGTCGGCCAGATGGCCGACGAACAGCACATAAAGATCCGAGAAATTGTATTCCTTGATGACGAAGTAGTTCTTCGGCGTCAGGAACGAAGGACCGTAACTGCCTTCCGGCTGCAGCAGCGAGGCCGGCTGCGCCAAAGCCTGCGCGGTCAACTTGCGTGGCGGCGCCAGCACAAAGCCGCGCTTGACCCATTCGCCGATCGGCATGGTGACGTCCGGCGTGCCGATCGAACAATCGGCATTCTCCGGCGCCCTCACCTCGTAAGCCCAACGCTCGCCGCTCTGCCAGCCTTTGCTTTGCAATTGCTTGGCCGCCGAGGCCAGGGCATCCGGCACCGAACGGAACAGATCGGCGCGGCCGTCGCGGTCGAAATCAACACCGAGCTTGTAGAACTCCGACGGCAGGAACTGGGTGAGGCCGAGCGCGCCGCCCCAGGACGAGCGCATGTCGGCGCGCGGCGTGCCGTCCTGCATCATCTTCAGCGCATAGATGAACTCGTTGGCGAACAGCTCCTTGCGCTTGCCGGTGTAGGCCTGCGTTGCCAGAACGCGCATCGCGTCATGCGGCAGCTTATAGGAGCCGTAGTCGGTTTCGCGTGCCCAGATCGCCAGCACGACATTGCCGGGCACGCCGAATTCCTTCTCGATGCCGGCGAGCGTGTCGCGATACTTCGCGGACAGCTCGCGGCCGCGCGCCGCCAGCCGGTCGAAACTCGACTCGCGCAGATATTGCGACGGCGTCTGGACGAACTCGGCCTGACCCGGCGGTGGCTTCTGTTCACGGCCGGGAATGTCGAGATCGGGCAGTGAGAGATCCGGCTCAAGTCCGCGAATGGCGCTGTCGAAGACGGCACGCGAAACGCCGAATTGTTGCGCGCGCGGCCACAGCGTTTCGAGGAAGGCGTTGAACGCTGCATCGGCCCGCGCCTGATTCGGCGCGAGCATCATAATCATGATGATCATCATCGCTAGATGTGGACGAGCCGCACGAAGCAAACACATCATCGGCGAAAACCTCGAACGTTCGAAGAACATCCGCGAATCAGAGAACGGATAGAGGACGGTAAACCGCTGATTAATTTGCGCTTTTTATTAGTGATGCGGCTTGCCGTAACTCGATTGGCCGAGCTTCTCGACATAAGCGATGCCGATGGCCGAGACGACGAACAGGCCATGGATGATCGCCTGCCACATCACGCCGGTCTCGGTGTACGGGCCGCCATTGGCCTGGCCCAACTGACCGGCATAGATGAATGTGCGCAGCAGATGGATCGACGAGATGCCGATGATCGCCATGGCCAGCTTGATCTTGAGCACGCTGGCATTGACGTGGCTGAGCCATTCCGGCTGGTCGGGATGCTTTTCAAGTTCAAGCCGCGACACGAAGGTCTCGTAGCCGCCGACAATGACCATCGTCAGCAGGTTCGAGATCATCACCACGTCGATCAGGCCGAGAACCACGAGCATGATCTCCTGCTCGGTGAATTTCATCGCGCCGCCGACAAGGTGCGTGAGCTCCTTCAGGAACAGGACGACATAGACGCCTTGCGCAACGATCAGGCCGAGATAAAGCGGCAGCTGCAACCAGCGCGAGCTGAAGATGAGCGATGGCAGCGGCCGCAGTTTTTTCGCCAGTTGCGGCGGCGGCAACGAATCGTCAGCGGACATCGACATGGAATCATCCTTAGGCCGGCGCGGCGGTCATCGCTGCGCACGGCGCCGCTGACTTATAGGCGATTCGGTCTGGGCAAAGGGGGCGCGCCAGCATGCCGCACAGGCCAAATGCGAACATTGGAAGAACATCAACGAATCGGAGAACGGATAGAGGACCATGAATCAGTGATTAACGCCGCGCCTAATTCGTCCGACGCGCCAAGCCTTTATGCCGCCTGTCCGCGCGGGATGACGGGCCAATCGCAATTGACGCGAATCAGCCGGTGGTGCCTTGATAGGTGCAATGTTTTCGCGGGTAAGAAACTACTTCAAAGACGCCAGGGTTGTGCGCATGAGCGACGGCTCCCGCTGTCTCGTCCGGGACCTCGGGCCTGTCAAAGGCGGCAAGGGCATGAAGCATCATGAACTGGTGCTGGCTTTGAGCGTGCGCGGGCTGATCAAGGCCGCCGTGCGGCCTGCGGCCAAATCCGATAGCGATTACTCAATTCCGGCAAACGGCGTCGGCGCGAGTTAGGCTTCGATCAACTCAAGCCGCTGTTCGATCCGCTCGACGCGAGCGTCCATACGATCGATCCTGTTCGACAGACTGGCATACTGATTTTCCAAGATACCGAGCCGGCTTTTGACTTCGCGCATGTCGTCCCGAAGCCCATCCACCGCAGCGCGGATGTGGCGTAGATGCTCCAGAACGAGGCGTTCAGCTTCGGTCATACGCCGAATATACCAACAAAATCCGGCTCCGTCACCCCTGCCGTACTACCGGCTGCTCTTGAACATCACGCGCAGAAGGCGGACCGCATCGGCCGGCGGCAGCGCCAGCACCTCGCTGTAGAACTTGATCGTCGCCCGACAATACGCAGCGTGTTTGTCGGGCGCGACATTGTCGGCCTTGAGCATGACGCGCTCATCCGTCGTCAGCTTCGGCGTACCCGGCGCCATGAACATTTTAGAGAACGATGTCTTCATCTCCGCTTCCGAAGCGGCGGACCGGGGCGCTGCCGTCAAGACAATGCGCTCGTTCACGTCGCGCTCTCTCTGGATCAACGCCGGTCCCAGATCCTGCGTGAAATTCCGATCGCCGCCGGCGCCACTCGCATAGTAATAGCAGGCGGTGGCGTCGCGGGCCCCGAGATGCCTGTACGAATCCACTTGCAGCCGGCCATAGTCGACAATCACGTCGTCGTCGGCTGTTGGCCGAAACTCATCGACGATCGACAGCACGGTCTTCCTCACCTTGCCGTTCTGCTCACTCTCTGTGTCACCGTCGATATAACTTTTGTAAAAGCCATCGAGCATGGATTCGTAGCGCGCCGGATACTTCTGTTTGATGGCCTTTATCAGGGGCACCAGCTTGACCAGTGCGGCGCCGATCTGGTCCTTCGGCACATCGCCGCCATAGCCGGACACGGCGAACCTTGCATTGTCGGCGATGCCGGTCACCGCTTTGGCGCTGACGAGTTCATCGATTGTCGGCTTCCATAACGTCGACGCTGGCGTGTTTAACGCCCTGCTGACGAAAACCGGCGAAAAGCCGGCCTTGATGAACAGGCCCGACTGTTCATCAATCGAGCCCTTCATATCGTTCGCTGTCATGCCGGGGAAGGACGGCGCGTGAAAGCCGAGACTGGCGCGCCGCGCGATAAAGCGCTCCTTGCCGCCGGCAAAAGCGAGCGCGCAGGCTGACGAACATTCGTACGACACATAGGTCGTCAAGCCGTTGTTCTTGAGCACGTCGTACAGCTTCTTCGCTTCGCCGATCCGGCCACCACCGCTGTGCAGATGCACGACCTTGATCTGCGGCTGCTCCTTTAGAAGTTTGCTGAAGTCCGAGGTCAGCCCGTATTTGAATCCGCCGCTGATTTCAGCCTCGGTGCCGCCGCGCATGGTGCGCAGCGAATAGGGTGCGATGTCGGGGTCGCCCATGAAAGCGATGCGCGTGACGTGGGTGAGTTGCGGCACGCCGTCCTTGAAGAAGATCCAGGTGACATTGAGCGCCATGATAATCGTGGCGACCTGCGCAGCGCGCGCCCAGAACGATCCCTTGCCGATCGCTGCTTGCCCCCCGGCATGCCGGTTGGCTGAGCGCCACAGGCCGACGATCTGCCAGACTGAAATGCCCGCGACCAAAGTCCAGATGAGGAAAAACATGCTGAAGAGGAGCAGCGGCTGATAACCGGCGTCGGAGCGGAAAATGGCGACGATGGCGACGACGATCACAGACGACGCGACGCCGACGATGACGTTGACGACCCAATAGGAAACCCAGAGCGGCAACAGGCCGCGCCAATGCCGCACGACAAAATTCGGCTCGTGCGAGGGCGGCGCGGGGACGTGCGGCGCCGGCAAGCTAGTTGTGGATTCCATCGTCACGGCCGTACTCCTCGCAAGAGGGGTCAATCGCACGATCAGTCTAGCGCGGCGCATACAGCGCCGAAGTGATGCCGATCACACGGAACGGTCCCGTATACCTATTTCTGCATCTCCGCCAGCGCCCGCTCCAGCGGCATCGGCGACACCTGAATGATGCCATCAAACGGAATGTCCATGTCGAGCGTCAGGTAGACCGTGCCGGCAATCAGCACGGCTGAGACAACGAAACTGATGGACGTGATCGGATTGCGCGGCGCGCGATAGCCGTAACTGGCGAACACCAGAACGAGCCATGCTGCTGTCAGCGCGATCAGCGGCAACGGTATGGTGCCCTCCGACTGCTCGACCAAAGCCCAGCGCATTTCGTAGACTTTCTCGAAACGCTGCTCCGACCGGGCTTTGAGATCAATGCGATCCGCATCGGGCGGCCTGAGCGCCCGCACGGCATTGCCGATATCGTTGAGCAAGGTTTCAGCCGTGCGGCTGCCGAGCACCGGATCGCTCTGCGCCATCTGGCGCGACGCCTGCTGCGCATAGGCCTGCAGATGCCGCCGCGCATCGGCGGTTTCCGGGCCGTACTGTTTCAGCGTGCGATCGAGCAGGATCAACTCAGTGGCGTAAGCGTGCACCGCCTTGTCGACGCCATCGAACGTGCTGCGCGCCGAATTGATCATCAGGCCAAGCACCAAAGACGCCAGCACGACGAAGATGTTGGCGATGAGCCGGACGATTTCCTCGGTCTCGGCCTGCCGGTGTTTCTCAGGCAGCGCCCGGTACAGAGCGGCGCTGCCAAGCGATGCGCCGATCAGCGCCGCGCCCACCAAGAGAGAAATGACAGCTTCATGCATGAAAAAGGGTCCCGCCAATGGCGGAACCCTAACTTAACAGGCGACAAAACTCTACCGGCTGAACTTCTTGTACTTCAGGCGATGCGGAATGATGCTGTCCTGGCCGAGACGACGCATCTTGTCCTTCTCGTAATCCTGGAAGTTGCCTTCGAACCATTCGACATGGCTCTCGCCTTCGAAGGCGAGAATGTGGGTGGCGATGCGATCGAGGAACCAGCGGTCATGGCTGATGATGACGGCACAGCCGGCAAAATCCTCAAGCGCCTCTTCCAGCGCGCGCAGCGTATCGACGTCGAGATCGTTGGTCGGTTCGTCGAGCAGCAGCAGATTGGCGCCGGCGCGCAGCATCTTGGCAAGATGGACGCGGTTGCGCTCACCGCCTGACAACGTGCCGACCTTCTTCTGCTGATCGGCGCCCTTGAAGTTGAACAGCGACACATAGGCGCGCGAGTTGACTTCCTTCTTGCCGACCATGATCAGGTCGTTGCCTTCGGAGATTTCCTGCCAGATCGTCTTGTTCGGATCGAGCGCGTCGCGCGACTGATCGACATAACCAAGCTGCACCGACTCGCCGACCTTGATCGTGCCGGCATCCGGCTTGTCCTGGCCGGTGATCATGCGGAACAAGGTCGTCTTGCCGGCGCCGTTCGGGCCGATGACGCCGACAATGCCGCCGGGCGGCAGCTTGAAGGTGAGGTTCTCGATCAACAGGTTGTCGCCGAAGCCTTTGCTCATCTCCTCGAAGTCGACAACGTTCTGGCCGAGGCGCTCCGACACCGGAATGCTGATCTGCGCGACCGTGTTGGTCTTGGCATTGGCGATCTTGAGCAGTTCGTCATAGCGCTCGTAACGCGCCTTCGACTTGGCCTGACGCGCTTTCGCCGACGACTGGATCCACGCGGTTTCGCGTTCCAGCGTGCGGCGGCGCGACTCGTCCTCGCGGCCTTCCTGCTCGAGGCGCTTCTGCTTCTGCGCCAGCCAGGAGGTGTAGTTGCCTTCGTAAGGGATGCCCTTGCCGTGATCGAGTTCGAGGATCCAGCTCGTCACATTGTCGAGGAAGTAGCGGTCATGGGTGACGATCAGGATCGCGCCAGGGTAATTGCGCAAATGGCCTTCGAGCCAGTTCACACTCTCCGCATCGAGATGGTTGGTCGGTTCGTCGAGCAGCAGCAGGTCGGGCGCATCGAGCAGCAGCTTGCAGAGCGCGACGCGGCGCTTCTCACCGCCTGAGAGCTTGGAGATGTCGGCATCGTCCGGCGGGCAGCGCAGCGCATCCATCGCCAGATCGACCTGGCTGTCGAGATCCCACAGGTTCTTGGAGTCGATCTCGTCCTGAAGCTTCGCCATTTCGTCGGCGGTCTCATCCGAGTAATTCATGGCGAGTTCGTTGTAGCGGTCGAGGATCGCCTTCTTGGAGGCGACGCCTTCCATGACGTTTTCACGGACCGACTTGGTCGCGTCGAGCTGCGGTTCCTGTTCCAGGTAACCGACGCGAGCGCCCTCGGCGACCCAGCCGTCGCCGGAGAATTCGGTGTCGATGCCGGCCATGATGCGCAGCAAGGTCGATTTGCCCGAGCCGTTGACGCCGAGCACGCCGATCTTGGCGTCCGGGTAGAACGACAGGTGCACATTATCCAGCACCTTCTTGCCGGCCGGATAGGCCTTGGTCAGGCCCTGCATGTGGTAGATGAATTGACGACCGTTCATTGCCTGAAAAACCCCTGATATCCGGCCCAAACCCGCTCCTTCGTGGAAAACACGAGGCCGCGCGGCGTGTCGGGAAATGCGTGGCTGATGTAGCGAGCGGCACGGTAAAGGGCAAGCCGAGCATGGAACCTCGGGCTTGGTAAACCTTTGGAAACCTCGCTTTTGAAATTAATTATGGCGGGGTTTTTCTCAAACCTGATCTTAAGACGACGATAGCATCCTGAGGAATGAACCAGGCCGCCGGCTCAGGCGACCAAGGGGAAGCGGGCCAACGGCGCCCGCCGCATTATTCGGGGACGCGTCATGAGCAGGGCCATCGCAGCAATCTGGGGTTCCACCGACACGGCGCCGCGCCCGTTCGGCGCCATCGGAGAGACGGTCGCTCGCTTCCTGCGGGACCTGACGCGCGATATCCTCAATCCGTACCGCCCGGAAAAACATTATATGCGCGGCCCCGGACCGGCCTGGCAGGCCAAATACGGCAAGCCGGCAACGCGGGGCTAAGGCCCCTTCCCTTTCGACCCTCCATCCGTAAGGTACCGCCGCCGGCGCAGGTCCGGCAGCGATGAGGGGTTGATATGCTCAAGGCCGCCATTCTCGACGACTATCAAGGCGTCGCGCTGAACTATGCCGACTGGTCGAGCGTGGCCAAGGACGTCGAGGTCAAGGTTTTCGACAAGCCCTTCGCCAGCCGGGCGGAGGCGGTTCAGGCGCTGCAAGGCTTCGCCATTGTCGCCGGCATGCGCGAGCGCACGCCGTTCCCGCGCGCCGTACTCGAGGCCCTGCCCGACCTCAAGCTGCTGATCACCACCGGCGCCAAGAACAATTCCTTCGACATCAAGGCGGCGACTGAGCGCGGCGTCACCGTGTGTGGCACGGGGAGCGTCGGCAATCCGACCGTCGGCGTCGTGTTCGGCTTGATGCTGGAGCTGACGCGGCATATCGGCTTCGAGAATGCGCGGATGAAGGCCGGCGAAAGCTGGCAGGTCACCATCGGCCAGGATCTTGAAGGCATGACGCTCGGCATTGTCGGCCTTGGCAAGTTGGGTCAAAAAGTTGCCAAGGTGGGCCAGGCGTTTGGCATGAACATCATCGCCTGGAGCCAGAACCTGACGCCGGAGAAGGCCAAGGAGGCGGGCTATGAATACGCCAGCCGCGAAGAGCTGTTCGCAAAGTCGGATTTCATTTCGATCCATCTCGTGCTCAGCGACCGCTCGCGCGGGCTGATCACCGCGGACGATCTCGGCCGCATGAAGAAGAGCGCCTATCTCATCAACACCGCGCGGGCGCCGATCGCCGATCAGGCGGCGCTGCTGAAGGCATTGCAGGACAAGACAATCGGCGGCGCCGGGCTCGACGTGTTCGAGGTCGAGCCGCTGCCGGTGGATCATCCGTATCGCAAACTCGACAATGTCGTGCTGACGCCGCATCTCGGTTACGTCAGCGAGCAGAACTACAGCAAATATTTCCCCGACATTGTCGAGGACATCCGCGCGTTTCTCGACGGCAAGCCGGTGCGGGTGATTACGCCTTAAATGAGCGGCTAATTTTACCGGTACTGTCTGAGTTAGTATTAAGGCACCATTTCATTGTGCAATGTCTGGTGTGAAGCTTAGCGCGCCGCACCTGAGCCGTCACAGTCCGCTGATCGAATTGGATCGGGGATCGCCTTATGGAACATGCAGCGCACTCCAATACGCCGGACGCCGTCGCCACGTTCGGCCGCCGCAAGGTAGCGCCGCGCGCCTGTGTCGCCGACAGCAAACAGCACATCCGAGATTTCCTGCGCGAAGCGGTCGAGGATCTCGATTTCGTCTGCAGCGAATGCGATTGCGCAGCGTCGATTGACGCGCTGCTCGCCGACAATCCGCCGGACCTGTTCATCATTGGCCTGTCCGGCGGCGGGATCGCCGCCAATGACATATTGGAGACGCTGCACCGCCTGCACTACACCGGTAATGTGCTGATCTTCGGCGCCGAATCCTCACCGATGACCACTGCCTTGTTGCGCGTCGGCGAAGAACTCGGCCTCGGCATGCTGCCTTTGCTGTCGACACCGTTTAATGACCACGAGTTAAGATTGCGAACCGCCGGTCTGCAGCCGCTCGATCAACCGCCCAGCCCGGCGATCGATGTCGCCGAAGCCCTGCATTCCGGCTGGCTCGACCTTTGGTATCAATCGAAAGTCGACCTCCACTCGCTGTCGCTGTCCGGTGCTGAAGCGCTGGTCCGTTTGCGTCATCCGACGTGGGGCATCGTGCCGCCGGCCTGCTTCCTGCCCGATGCCGGCGATCCGAACTGCCGCAAATTATCGGAGTTCGTCATCAAGCGAGCGATGGAGGACTGGCGCTACTTTCAAACCGCCTATGGCAATGTCGATCTGTCGATCAATCTGCCGGCGGCCTTCTTGCAGGATCCCGGCGCGGTCGACGATCTGGCCAAGCACATGCCGCGGCATCCGGCGTTTTCCGGCATAATCATCGAGATCGAGGCATCCGAAATCCTGGAGAATCTGGAGCAGGTCAAAGCGATGGCGCGGCGCCTTCAGCTTCTCAATATCGGCATCTCGGTCGACAAGCTCGGCGAAGAATGGCCGGCGCTGATGACGATGGACTACTTCCCCTTCGTCGAGATCAAGGTCGACCGGCAGTTCATCAGCGGCTTCGGCGACGATCGCCTCAAGCAATGGAATTGCCGGCGCATCCTTGAACTCGCCGATGCGTTTGGTGTGCGCACTGTCGCCAAAGGCGTCGAAACGCGCGCCGACTTCATCATGGCGCGCGAACTCGGCTTCGACCTGATCCAGGGCTTCTTCTTCGCCAAACCGATGGAGGCGCGGAAATTCGCCCGGCGTATTCTCGGCCATCAGATTGAAGTGCCGAAGTAACTAGAGGCCGAGCAGCTTCGCCGCATTGTTATAGGCGACATCCTCGCGCAGCGATTGCTCGATCGGTACCGTGTCGATGAAGTGGCCGGCTTCCGTCATGTCCTCGAACGGATAGTCGGCGCCGAACATCACGCGGTCGCGGCCGAGCGCATCGAGCGAGCACTTCAGCGGCTCGGCCGACAACATGCCGGAGATCGTCACCCAGATGTTCTCGCGGATATATTGCGACGGCGGCTTCTTCAGCTTCAGTCCCTGGAACTGGGCGCGGCTATCGAAGCGCCATAGCAAATAGGGCAACGTCTCGCCGAGATGGCCAAGCGCAAGGCGGGCTTTCGGATAGCGGTCGAACAAGCCGCCGACCACCATGCGCAGCGCATGCGAACCGGTCTCGAAGCCCCAGCCCCACATTGGCCGTTGCAAAGCCGGATAGCCATCCAGCACCGATGGCTGCGCCACCGGATCGCCGGGATGCAGATAGATCAGCGCGCCGAGCGCCTCGGCGCGTTCCCAGAACGGCGCCAGCGACGGATCGTCGAGATAAAGCCCATTGGTGTGGCCATTGATCATGGCGCCGACGAACTTCAGGTCACGCATGCAGCGCTCGAGCTCGTCGGCGGCGCCCTTTGCATCATGTACCGCGATGTGGGCAAAACCCGCATAGCGGTCCGGCCGCTTCTGGATTTCCACAGCGAGGTGGTCGTTCGCCTCGCGGGCTTTTTTGGTCGCCACCGCGGCGTCGGGCTCGGCCTGCACGCCGGGGCCGGCGACCGACAGGACGGCGCGGAAAATGCCCGCTTGATCCATGCCTTCCAGGCGGCCTTCGCCGAAATCATTGAGCTTCTTGTACAAATCGGCGGTGAGCGCCGGCGGCACCGTGGTCATGGTCGGCCGCCAGTAATCGATCATGCCCGGCGTCAGCACGTGCTCTTCGAGCGCGATTTTCTTGATCATGGCGTTACTCCCCGACGATTTCGCTTTTCTCTGTATCGCATATTGGGCTAAGATAACCCACGATGCAAGGCGACATAGTACGCCTGTAAGGAGTTCATGGTGGAAGCGTCAAGGGTCATGCGTCCGACGGATCGCCACGTCACCAATGACAAGAGCCAGGTGCAGGTGATCGCGCGCGCCGCCGCCATCCTGCGCGCCCTCGAAGACGAGAATTCAGGATTGAGCCTTGGCCAGATCGCGCAGCGCGTCGGCCTTGCCCGTTCCACCGTGCAGCGCATCGTCGCCGCGTTGGAAACCGAAAAGCTGGTGATCGCGGCAACGCCGAATGGCCGCGTGCGCCTTGGGCCGACAATCATGCGGCTCGCCGCTTCCGTGCGCAGCGACTTCATCTCATTGGCGCGCCCGTTCCTCGAGCGCGTCTCGGCCGAACTGGAAGAGACAGTCGATCTCTCGACCGTGAAGAAAGATCATCTGGTGTTCATCGACCAGGTGATCGGTTCGCATCGCCTGCGCACTGTGTCTGCCGTCGGCGAGACCTTCCCGCTGTATTGCACGGCGAACGGCAAGGCCTATCTGGCGCAGCTTTCCGATACTGCTGTCATCGCGCTGGTCGGCGAAGTTTACGCACCGCGCACGCCGAACACGATTACCAAGGCCGATGTGTTGCTCGCCGAGCTCAAGACCATTCGCAAAGCCGGCGTCGCCTTCGACCGCGAAGAGCACACGCTCGGCATTTGCGCCGCGGGCGTCGCCTTGCAGGACCCGCTCGGCAATTCCGTCGCCATCTCGGTGCCGGTGCCGATCCATCGCTTCCAGGACCGGCAGGCGATGATCGGCGAAAAACTTGTTGCGGCCAAACATGATCTTGAAGGCCGGATGAAATCTGCCGCCGGCTGATCCGCCGCGGCTCTTAATGTGTCAATGAAAAGGGAGAGACACCATGGTCAAAATTCGCGGCGTTGAATTCGAAGAGAACACCAACAACAGCATGGGGCTGGAATTCGTCAACCTGTCCCACCGCTTCGGCTTCCAGTCGCCGAACTGGCCGTACTTCGAAGACGTCAAGATCGAGCGCATCCACTACATGGCGAAGTCCGGCGTGCTGTCGCAGCGCATCACCACCTCGATGCACAACACCACGCATATTGACGCGCCGGCGCACGTCATCCAGGGCACGCCCTTCATCGATGAAGTGCCGCTGCCGCACTTCTTCGGCTCGGGCATTGTCGTCTCGATCCCGAAGAAGATGTGGGAACCGATCACTTATGACGATCTGGAAAAGGCCGCCGGCAAGATCGTGCGCCCGCGCGACGTCGTCATTATCAACACCGGCTGGCACAAGCAGTACGAAGACTCGGAAGACTATTTCTGCAAGTGCCCGGGCTTCGTGAAGTCGGCCGGCGAATGGTTTGTCGAGAAGAAGGTCAAGGTTGTCGGCCACGATACCCAGGCCAACGACCATCCGCTCGCTACTGCGATCGGCCCGCACCGCAACGGCCCGCTGCATCCGCATCTCGCCGAAGAATACAAGCAGTGGTCGGGCGGCCGCGACTGGAAGGACGACTTCCCGGAATGGGAGCCGGTGCACCGCATCTTGTTCCAGAACGGCATCATGGGCATTGAGAATGTCGGCGGCGATCTCGACAAGGTCACCGGCAAGCGCGTTACCTTCGCCTACTTCCCGTGGAATTGGGATCGCGGCGACGGCTGCATCATCCGTCTCGTTGCCATCACGGATCCGACCGGCAAGTACCGCATCGAGAGCGGGGAGTCGTTCTGATGCACGTCAAACGTTTCGAGGACGCCAAGACCTACGAGGCGCCGAACCACCGGCTTTACTCCTCGCTGCGCCTTTTCGGCGCGGAAGCGGGCGGCACCAAGGGCCTCGTGTTCGGCATTTCGCACTTCCTGCCCGGTGGCGGCGCCGGTCCCGACGCCTCACCGCCGGAGAAGGTCTATCTCGTTCTGTCCGGCGAGTTGACGGTGATTGTCGATGGCAAGGAGACCGTGCTGAAGGCCAATGACTCGTGCGTGATTGAGCCGAACGACACGCGTGAGATCATCAACCGCGGCAATGAGGTTTGCACGATTGCTGTCGCGGTGGCGATGCCGCCGGCGGGGAAATAACAACGGCTGTGTCCCGGGCGCGCTGCAACACGAAGTGTTGCCGCGCAGACCCGGGACCCCGCTTACTAAAAAAACAACCGGGGTCCCGGATCTGCGGTGCATCGCATGCGCTGCACCGCGTCCGGGACACGAAAGGGAGCAAACATGTCCGAAGAATTCTTGAAAAATCCCGTCAGCCTGTTCGACGTCAAAGGCAAAGTCGCGATCATCACCGGCGCATCCGGCGCCTTCGGTGCGCTGTCGGCGAAAGTGCTGGCCGGTGCCGGCGCGCATGTCGTGCTCGCCGCCAGCAAGCAGGATGAGCTGCAGAAAGTTGCGGCGGAGTGCGAGGCGCTCGGCGCCAAGGCGCACATCATCGCGCTGCGTCCCTCATCAGAGGACAACTGTAACGCCATTGTCAAAGCCGCGGTCGACACGTTCGGCCGGCTCGACATTCTCGTCGTCGCGTCGGGCCTGAACAAGGTCGCCAAGATCGTCGACCAGAAGCCGGAAGATTTCCTCGACGTCATGGACGCCAATGTCACGCAGTCATGGCTGATGGCGCGCGCCGCGGGCGCGCAGATGCTCAAGCAAGGTGACGGCGGCCGGGTGATCCTCACCTCCTCCGCGCGCGGCCTGCTTGGCCATCCGGCCGGCTACTCGGCCTATTGCGCGTCGAAGTCGGCCGTCGACGGCATCACCAAGGCGCTTGGCTGCGAATGGGGCCCGACCGGCATCACCGTCAATGCCATCGGCCCGACGGTGTTTCGCTCGCCGCTCACGGCCTGGATGTATGAAGACACCGAGAAGGCCAAGACCGTGCGCGCCGGCTTCCTCGCCCGCGTGCCGAAGGGCCGCCTCGGCGAACCGGCCGATCTCGCCGGGCCCTTGCTGTTCCTCGCGTCTAAAGCGTCGGAGTTCTACACCGGGCATATTCTTTATGCCGACGGCGGCTACACCGCGGGTTGATGATGAGCAAAGCGCGCATCTCCGTCATCGGCGCCGGGCTCATGGGCCACGGCATTGCGCAGGTGTTTGCGCTGGCCGGCCATGACGTCACCATTTACGACGCTTTTCCGGCGTCGCTGGAGACGGTCAAGGCGCGCATCAGCGCCAACCTCAAGGATCTCGGCGACGATGAGCGCGCTGTCGACTGCGTGACGCCGCAAGCCGATCTCGCCAAAGCCGTGAGCAGTGCTGACTATGTCGTCGAGGCGGTGCTGGAAGATTTAGCCCTGAAGCAGAAGCTGTTCGCCGAGATCGAAAAGCATGTGCGGCCGGACACGATCCTGGCCAGCAACACCTCGGTCATTCCGATTACGTCGATCATGCAGAACCTCGAACGGCGCGACCGCGCCGTCGGCACCCATTGGTGGAATCCGCCGTTTCTGGTGCCTTTGGTCGAGGTCATCGAAACCGAATGGACCTCGAAGGCCACGGTCGACTTCACCATGACGCTGCATGCCGATGCCGGCAAGAAGCCGGCGCACGTCAAGAAGGACGTGCCTGGCTTCATCGGCAATCGGCTTCAACATGCGCTGTGGCGTGAGGCGATCTCGCTGGTCGAGAACGGCATTTGCGATGCCGCGACCGTCGATGAAGTGATCAAGTCCGCCTTCGGCCGCCGGCTCGCCGTGCTTGGGCCATTGGAAAATGCTGACATGGTCGGCACTGATCTCACTTTGGCGATCCACCAGAACGTGCTCGGTGATATCGACAGCCGGCCCGGCCCCTCGCCTTATCTCGAGAAACTGGTGAAGGACGGCAAGCTCGGCTTCAAGTCGGGCGAAGGCTTCCGCAAGTGGAGCCCGGAAGAGCAGACCGCGTTACGAGCCAAGGTTGTGCAGCATCTCAAGCAGGCAAGATTGAACGACAAGAACTGACGCGACCAAGAAAACGAAAATAAAACACAGGGAGAAGACCATGAGCGACGTTTCAAAGATCTCTCGCCGCACCCTCGTCAAGACCGGCATCGGCGCACTGGCGGCGCCGACCTTGTTCGCCATGCCGGCGAGCGCGCAAAGCGCCGTCATCAAGATCGGCCATGTCAGCCCAAAAACCGGCCCGCTGGCCGGCTTCGGCGAAGCCGACAGTTTCATCCTCGAACAGGTGCGCGGCATTCTCGCCAAGGGGCTCGACAATGGCGGCAAGAACTACAAGGTCGAGATCGTCTCCAAGGACTCGCAGTCGAGCGGCAGCCGCGCTGCTGAAGTCGCCTCCGAACTGATCCTCGGCGACAAGGTGCATCTTCTGGTCGGCTCAGGTACGCCGGACACCACCAACCCGATTTCCGATCAGGCGGAAGTCAACGAGGTGCCCTGCATCACCACGAACTGTCCGTGGCAGCCCTACTTCTTCGGCCGCAAAGGCGACCCGAAGAAGGGCTTCAACTGGACCTATCATTTCTTCTGGGGTCTTGAAGACGTCATCGGCTCGTTCCTGGCACTGTGGGATGAATTGCCGACCAACAAGGTTGTTGGCGGCCTGTTTCCGAACGATGCCGACGGCAATGCCTGGGGCGACAAGGAGCGCGGTCTGCCGCCGGCGCTTGCTGCTGCCGGCTACAAGCTGCTCGATCCCGGCCGCTACCAGGTGATGAACAACGACTTCACCTCGCAGATCTCCGCCTTCAAGGCGGCGAATGTCGAGATCGTCACCGGCAACATGATCCCGCCCGACTTCGCGACCTTCTGGTCGCAAGCCGCGCAGCAGGGCTTCAAGCCGAAGATCGTCACCATCGGCAAGGCGCTGCTGTTTCCCTCGGTCATTGACTCGCTCGGCGAGCGCGGCAATGGCCTGACCAGCGAGATCTGGTGGACGCCGAACCATCCGTTTAAGTCCAACCTCACCGGGCAGAGCTGCAAGGACCTCACCGACGCCTACACCAAGGGTACAGGCCGGCCCTGGACACAGCCGATTGGCTTCCAGCATGCACTGTTCGAAGTGACCATTGACGTGCTGAAGCGCGCCAAGAACCCGACCGACCCGAAGTCGATCCTCGATGCCATCGTTTCCACCAATTACGAGTCCATCGTCGGCAGGGTGCAGTGGAGCGGCCAGCCGGTGAAGAACGTCACCAAGACGCCGCTGGTCGCCGGCCAGTGGCAGCGCAAGAACGGCAAGTTCGAACTGGTCATCGCCGAGAACAAGACCGCGCCGAATATTCCGGTCGGCGGCAAGCTGCAGCCGTTGTCGTAATCGAGCGAACAACAAGTGACGTCATGGCCGGGCTTGTCCCGGCCATCCACGCCTTCCTTCGACGCAGACGTGGATGCCCGGCACAAGGCCGGGCATGACGGTGGATAAAAAATGGCCTCCATCCTCAGTCTGGAAAATATATCAAAGCGGTTCGGGGCCGTGGTCGTCGCCGATGGCATCGACCTCGCCCTCGACCAGGGCGAGGCGCTCGGCATTATCGGACCGAACGGCGCCGGCAAGACGACCCTGTTCGGCATGGCCACCGGCACGGTGACGCCGGATGCCGGACGCATCGTCTATGACGGCGCCGACATTACCCGGCTGGCACCGGAGCGGCGCTGCCGCCTCGGGCTGGCGCGTTCGTTCCAGATCCCGCAGCCTTTCTCCGGCATGACCGTGTTCGAGAATGTCGTTGTCGCTGCGGCCTTTGGCGCTGGCGAAAGCGAGCGCGCTGTCTATGACCGTTGCGCCGATCTGCTCGACCGCTGCGGCCTGATCGACAAAGCGAACAAGCGCGCCGGCGGATTGACGCTGCTCGACCGCAAGCGGCTCGAACTGGCGCGGGCGCTGGCAACCAAGCCGCGCGTGCTGTTGCTCGATGAAGTCGCCGGCGGCCTCACCGAGCATGAATGCGGCACCCTCGTCGAACTGATCAAGACAGTGCGCGCCGGCGGCGTCTCGATCATCTGGATCGAGCATGTTGTGCACGCGCTGCTTGCCGTCGTTGACCGGCTGGCTGTGCTGCACGGCGGCAAGATCATCGCTTCGGGCGACCCGCATACGGTCATCCGCAGCCCGCAAGTTGAGGAGATTTACATGGGGATTGCCGCCGATGCCTGATCCCTTGCTCGATATCCGCGGCATCGACGCGTTCTACGGCGACTTTCAGGCGCTGTTCGGGGTCTCGCTGCGCGTCAATGCCGGCGAGGTTGTCGCAATCATCGGCGCCAATGGCGCCGGCAAAAGCACGCTGCTCAAAACCATTGCCGGCCTCATGCATCCAAGCAGCGGCGATATCATCTTCGATGGCGCATCGCTCGGCGCCATGCCCGCCTTCGCTGTCGTCAAACGCGGCATCGCGCTGGTGCCGGAAGGCCGCCGCCTGTTTCCATCGCTGTCGGTCGAAGAAAACCTGCTGATCGGTGCCGAGTCGAGGCGCAAGGGTCCGTGGACGCTGCCGCGCATCTACGATCTGTTCCCAATCCTGGCCGAACGCCGCCATGTGCCGGCGACATCCCTGTCCGGCGGTCAGCAACAAATGGCGGCCATCGGCCGCGCGCTGATGTCCAATCCGCGGGTGCTGCTGTGCGATGAAATCAGCCTCGGCCTCGCACCCATCATCGTGAAGGACATTTACGCGCAATTGCCGTCCATTGCCGGCGAAGGTCTGTCAGTCGTCATCGTCGAGCAGGACATAGCGCAGGCGCTGAAGGCGGCGCGCCAGGTCTATTGCCTGCAGGAGGGCCGCGTCGCCCTGCAGGGCGATGCGCGCGAGCTCACCCGCGAGCGGATCTCCGCCGCTTATTTCGGGGTGTAGCGCATGAAGATACCTGCACATTCCTATCCGCCGTCATGGCCGGGCTTGACCCGGCCATCCACGACTTTCGTTCTGCGCCAAGACGTGGATGCCCGGCACAAGGCCGGGCATGACGAAGAAGGGTTCGGGGTGTAGCGATGACCGGATGGTTCAACGTCATCCTGCAAGGCGTGCTGATCGGCGGGCTCTATGCCATGTTCGCCGCCGGCCTGTCGCTGATCTTCGGCGTCATGCGTCTGGTCAACATCGCGCATGGCGATCTCATCGTGCTCGCCGCCTATATCGCACTGATGGCCACAACCAGCCTCGGGCTCGATCCTCTCACCTCGCTCATCATCGTCGTGCCGGCAATGGCGCTGATCGGTTATGCGCTGCAACGTGGCCTCTTGAACCGCACGCTTGGCGATGACCTGTTGCCACCGCTGCTGGTGACCTTCGGCCTGTCCATCATTATCCAGAACGGCCTGCTGGAGCTGTTCACAGCCGACAGCCGCAAGCTTCAGGCCGGCGCCATTGAGGTGCAGACCTTGCAGGTCATGCAAGGCGTCTGGGTCGGCGCCCTGCCCTTCATCCAGTTTGTTGTCGCTGTCGCGGTGATCGCCGGTTTGCAGCAATTGTTCTATCGCACCGCGCTTGGTCGCGCCTTCCGCGCCACGTCCGACGATCAGGCGGTGGCGCAATTGATGGGCCTCGACACGCGGCACGTCTTCGCCATGGCGATGGCGCTGTCGCTTGCCATTGTTGCCATTGCCGGCGTCTTCCTCGCCGTGCGCGCCAACTTCGATCCGTCGATCGGTCCGGCGCGGCTGATCTTCGGCTTCGAGGCCGTCATCATTGGCGGGCTCGGCAGCATGTGGGGTACCTTGGCCGGTGGCGTCATTCTCGGCGTTGCGCAGGCGATCGGCGCGCAGATCGATCCCGGCTGGCAATTGCTCGCCGGGCACATCGCTTTCCTCGTCATTCTGGCCGTGCGTCCGCAAGGGCTGTTTCCAAAGGTGTCGGGATGAGCGAGCACCGGGTCGAACACGCTACACGGTCCAGCCAGGTCGGCGTCGCGCTGATCGCTGTCACCTTGATCGCGTTGGCGTTGGCGCCGTTCTGGGGCGACCGGCAGACGCTGCGGTTGCTGGCGGAAGTTTACGCCTTCGTCGCGCTGGCCAGCCTTTGGAACCTGCTGGCGGGATATGCCGGCCTCGTCTCGGTCGGCCAGCAGGCCTTTGTCGGCCTTGGCGGCTATTTGTTGTTCGCGCTGGTCATCATGTTCGACGTGCATCCGGTGTTGGCGATTTTCATCGCCGGCCCGGTGGCAGCCATCATCGCCATTCCGGTCGCAGCGCTGACCTTCCGCTTGCGCGGTGCCTATTTCGCCATCGGCACATGGGTGGTGGCGGAAGTTTTCCGCCTGCTGGCTTCGCAAGTCTCGGTGCTCGGCGGCGGCTCCGGCATCAGCCTGCCGGCGGCAGCCGTGATTGCGATGGCCCCGACGCGGCAGGCGCGGGAATTCGCCATCTATTGGCTGGCGCTGGCGCTGGCTGTCATCGTCCTGGTCGCCATTGTCGTACTATTGCGCTCGCGGCACGGCTTGGCGCTCACCGCCATCCGCGACAATGAAACGGCGGCGCAGAGCAACGGCATCGGCGTCGTGCGCATCAAATACATCGTCTATGTGCTGGTTGCCTTCGGCACGGCGATGATCGGCGCGCTGATCTTCCTGCAGAAGCTGCGCATTTCGCCTGACACCGCCTTCAGCGTCAATGACTGGACCGCCTTCGTCATCTTCATCACCGTCATTGGTGGCATCGGCCGCATCGAGGGGCCGATCATCGGCACTATCATCTTCTTCGTCATGCGCCAGACCTTGTCCGATCTCGGCAGCATGTATTTGTTGATCATGGGCGCGGTCGCCATTGTGGTCATGCTGTGGGCGCCGAAAGGAGTGTGGGGCCTTATCGTCGAGCGCTACGGCTGGCAGGCCCTGCCCTTGCAACGCCGCCTGGTGCTGAAAGACAAGTCCAGGCCGGACGCATAAAAAAAATGCCCGGCGAGGCGCCGGGCATTTTCTCTGTTCAATCGAAAACTAGTGCTTCTTGTCAGGCTTAACGTCGTTCGGGCCCGTAATGCCCGGGTTGAACGACGGCGGGTCGGAAGCCGGAAAGCTTTCATCGGAATTGACGGTGACCGTGTCTTCTTCCTTCTTGATCCGCGTCCGCTCTTCGGCCGCGTGCTCTTTCGGCTTTTCAGGTGTCTTGTCGGTCATCGGAAGCTCCTCGCATTACCGCAAGCCCGCGAAAGCGGGCAAACTCGAGAAGATAACAGGCGGAATTGCGGAAAGTTCCATTCGCGCGAAGCGCTAGAGATCCTGCTTGATCCAGGTGTCCTGGACCTCTTCGCACCAGTTGCCGACGTTCCACTGGCCCCAGGCGCCTAAACCGCCGCGCTCGTCCGGACCTGAGTAGACCGGCACATGCACGACCGAGAGGCCGTCATGCGCGTGTGCCGCCTTCAGCGCTGCCCGCAGCGCCTCGGCATCATTGCCGCCGAAGCTGGCATGCACGCCGAAGACCGATGAGGCCAGCACGCGGTAATCGACCGCAACGCGGTCATTGGTCTTGAACTCGATCTGGTATTGCGCGAGCTGCAGGCCGGTGATGGCCGCCATGCGGCGGTTGTCGAAGATGACGATCATGCCGCGCACGCCGTGCTCGACCCCGTCGATCAGCACCTGCGGGTTCATCATGAAAGAGCCGTCGCCCGTAAAGGCGATGGAATAACGCGGCGTCTCGGCGGCGGCCGAAGCAAGAAGAGCGCTGACGGCAAAGCCCATGTAGGACGCGCCGGTCTCGGTATAGGTGTCGCCCGTACGGTCATCCTCAACGATCTGGAAGCCGTTCGCCTGCACATCCCCGGCGTCAAAAAACTTGGCGGCATCGATCAATTTGGCGAAATCGGCAACGATCTTGATCGCCGCCGGCTGCGCCAGCACCGGCTTTTTCCAGACCTCGTCCTGCAAGGGCGGACATTCAAACCGCGCGCGCTTGAACGCGGACCATTCGGCCTTCTTCGCCGCACAGGCTTTCAGCCATGCCGCCTTGTTGGCCGACGCTTTCAGCGCCTCGCATTTGGCCGCGAGCCGGTCGGCAATAACGCTGATATCGCCAGTCAGCGCGACCGTGTTGTTGTAATGCAGCGCGTCGGCGAGATCGCCGTTGATGTTGATGACGGCTTCCGCCTTCTTGTAGCCGATGCCGGAGCAATCGGCCTGGCACACCGCGCGCGAGCCGATGGCAATCAGCAATTCCGCCTCGGCCATCGCATAGTTGCCGCTGATCGAACCCTTCGAGCCGCCGACATGCATGTTCTGCGCATGCGCATCCGGCAGCACGCCGGTCGAGCCCGGTGACAGCGCCACCGCCGCGCCGGACGCTTCTGCCAATCGCCGCACCGCCGTGTCATGACCGCGCGTGCCGCCGCCCGCTTTAATGACGATCTTGCCGGCCTTGGCGATCATCGCCGCGGCTTCATCGAGCACGGCATCGTCAGCCGGCGCCATCTTCGCCAGCTCAGGCCGTGCCGGCAGACCGGCGAGATTGACGGTCAGCCGCGCCGGCTGCGTGTTCAATGGCAGCAGCAGGAAAAACGGTCCGGCCTTGTAAGGATGGTTGACCGCCAGCGATCCGCGCCGCAGCGCATCGCGGATCGCTTCCGGCGTATGCAGCACATAGGAGCCGCCGAGGATCGCCGTCATGCGACCGAAAGCGCCCTGCTCCTCCTTCGGCACCTGCTGCATGTTGTAGCCTTCACCGAAGGTCGTCTCGTCGCCATAGATATGATAGACGCCGACACCGTTCGATGCCGCCGCCAGCGAGCCGGCGAAGGCCTGCATGCCGCCGGGACCGATCGAGGTCACCACAGCGGACACCTCGCCATATTGCCAGCGCAGCGCCGTGGCTGCATGCGCCATCTCGACTTCATTGCGGCAATTAATGGTGCGCGTCGCGCCTTCTTCCTCGTAGATGCGCAGAACATTGCCGAGGTCGGTCGAGCCGTGACCGAAGATGGCGAAATATTTGCGCACGCCCTGCTTCAACAGTCCGAGCACAAGCGCTTCCGACAATGTCGTGTCGACTAGCTTCGGCACGGAGCCGTTGGCCAAAGCCTGCTCGACACCACCAGCATCGCGAATGGCCCGCGCTCGCGCGCGGACCTGCTCGTTGTCACTATCGGGCGTACGCGTCAGCATGTCAGTTCGTCTTCTCGTTCGCTGCCTTCAGGATCGGGTTCCAACTGGCGATGTCGGCCTTGACCTGCTTGGCGAGGAAGTCCGGCCCGCGATCGCTGGCCGGCGGCACGGTGCCGCCCAGCTCAAGCAGGCGCTTGGAGACGGCCGGATCGTTCAACGTCGCATCGAGCGCCGCGGCAAGTTTGTCGACGATCGGCTTCGGTGTGCCCTTCGGCGCGAAGATGCCGCTCCAGATATTGATCTGGAATCCCGGCAGGCCTGCCTCCTTGGCCGACGGTACGTCAGGCAATGCCGGCGAGCGATCATTGCCGGACACCATGAGGCCTTTGATTGTGCCGCCCTTGATGCCGCCTTGGACGCTGACAACCTGCTCGCAGAAGAAATCGACATGGCCGCCAACGACATCATTCAGTGCCGGCCCGGTGCCGCGATAGGCCACTTGCGTCGGCTTGACGTTGAGTTCGGCACTCAACAAAAGGCAGGCCATGTGGGACGACGCGCCGATGCCGCCATGCGCCTGCTTGATGCCCTCACCCTGCTTCTTCAGAACCTCGACGAATTCCTTGAACGTATTGGCCGGAAACTCCTTGCGCACGACCACCGCCGCCGGAGAATTCGCGGTCAGGCCGATGGCCTCGAAGTCCTTGGTGGAGTCGTATTTAAGCGCGGGAAACAGAGCCGGCGCCGATACGTGCGAGCCCATGCTGGCGGCGAGCACTGTGTAGCCGTCCGGCTCAGCGGTCGCGACACGTCCGGTGCCAATCGTGCCGCCGGCGCCGCCGACGTTTTCGATGACGACGTGCTGGCCGAGCGTCTTGGTCATGCCTTCCGCCATGATGCGCGCGACGACGTCGCTCGGTCCGCCCGGCGGAAACGGCACGACCATGACGATCGGCTTGGTCGGGTAATTTTGCGCCATAGCCGGCGCGGCAAATCCGGCAACGGCAAGAACGGCTAGCAGGCCGCGAATGCTCTTCCTTGTCATCGTATGTCCCTTCCCTAAAGTTTGTTTTTATAGTTTCAGTTCACCGCCGATCGTGCCGTTCTTGATTGCGGCATCGATCAGGGCGTCGTCATGCGTCACCAGCAACGAGATATTGCGCTCGTTGTGGAGAATATCGTTGAGCCAGCGCAACTGGCCGAGAACGGCGCCTTTGTCTTCCTTCACCCAGGGCGCGGCCTTGCCTTTGACCTGCGCGATGTTGTCGAGCACCCAGCCGGCATCCACGCTGTGCAGGATTTCACGGCCGGACTGGAGCGCGATGTAGACCATCTGGTGGTCGGTCGAATGCCCGGTCGCCTTGATCAGCACGATTCCCGGCGCGATCGGGTAGTAGTCGCCATAATCGAAGATGAGAAACTGGTTGATCTGCTCAGCCATCATCTGAAGATGCGGCTTGTGCGGCGTGTTGAGCAGGCAGCGCGCTGTCTCGACCGTGATCAGGGTCTTCCTGGCCAGTTCGTCGAAGTTCGCAGCCTGCGTCACGCCGGCGGCGTGATCGGCATGAAAATGCGTCAGCACGATCATCCGCGCAGCGTCGAGCGCCTTCTTCACCTTGGCAAAAGCCTCAGGAAAATACGGCTCGCGCTTGTCCGGTGTCGAAAACGAATCATGCGTCTCACGGTCCATGCCGGAGTCGATCATCAAGGTGGCGTCGGGATACACGACCTGGAACGCCGTGCGCGGCATGGTCACCGGCGTATCGTCGCCGCCTTCAATGACGACACGGCGCGGTCGCACACTGGCGGCAACGCGCGCGACATTGACCGCCAACGGCAATGCGCCCGGCAGCAAGCCGGCAAGGCGGCGGATCTGCGACAGATCGGCATTGAACGGTACTTCCCGCTCTTCCGCCAAATCTGTCACCGCCGCAACCTGCATCGCATTCCCTCTATTCGGCGGCTTGTATCGCCACGGCTGCGTCGCGCCGTTCTTTCTCGCGGATCGCCATCAAAATCTTCTCCGGCGTCGCCGGCAGATCGAACACGCGCACCCCGATGGCATCGTAGATGGCGTTCATTACCGCCGGAATGGTCGGCACCATGCAGGGCTCACCAATGCCCTTGACGCCGAGCGGGCCGATCGGATCCGGATCCTCGATGATGATCGAATTGACGCGCGGCACATCGAGCGAGGTCGGCAGTATGTATTTCGCAAAGCCCGGCGTCGTCGTATGGCCGTTCTTCATCTCGTAGTCTTCCATCAGCGCCTGGCCGATGGCCTGAACGACGCCGCCTTCGATCTGACCTTCGACGCCTTGAGGATTGACCGCGCGGCCGACGTCATGCGCCGCCCACACGGCAAGCACCTGCACTTCGCCCGTCACCGTATCGACTTCGACCTCAGCCACCTGACAGCCGAACACATAAGCCTGCCACGGCCGCCCGGCCCCATCGCCGCCTTTGCCGTCAGCGATGCCGGTCGTGTTGGTGCCGAATGTCGCGGAGCCGATCGGCACCACGCCGCGGTTCTTCGCGCAAGCCACAGCCTCACCCATGGTGATGCGATGATTGGTGTTTTCGGCCCAGATCTCGCCATTGCCGGTGCGGATCGACTCGGCCGGTGCGCTCCACATCTCCGCCATGACATCGACCAGCCGCTTCTTCGCCTCACGCGACGCAAGGGCAACAACGTTACCGATCATGTAGGTCTGGCGGCTGGCGCCGGCATGCGCCGCTTCCGGCGCGCGCGCGGTGTCGTTGTCGCCGATGACGACATGCTCCGGCTTGACGCCGATTTCATGCGCGGCAATCTGCGCAAGCACGGTGAGGATACCTTCGCCGATTTCAGTGACGCCGGTGACGATCTTGGCCGAGCCGCCGTCATCGATTTCCGCCCAGGCCGCCGAGCGATCAACCGTCGCCGTCCGCGCGATGCCGTACCAAGAAGCCGCCATGCCGCGTCCGCGTTTACGTGCCATGGCCCTACTCCGCCGCTTCTTGGTTGGCGCTGTCAGTAAAGCGAGTGCCGAGCGTCACCGAAGGCCGCACGTCGTCATGATTGAGATCGCCACGTGTCGGACCGCGCACAGTTGGCGCGCCCGCTTCCCAGCCGGAGGCTTGCTCGGTTGCTTCCAGCGCGCGCATCAGGCTGACCGAACCGATCTTCTGCTTGGTGTGCGTCGTCGCGCCGTCGCGCATCGCATTGATGCGGCGAAGTTCAAACGGATCCATGCCCAGCCGCTCGGCAATGATGTCGAGTTGACTCTCAGTGGCAAATTGCGTCTGTAGCGCGCCGAAAGACCGAAAAGCGCCTGACGGCGTATTGTTGGTATAGATGCCATAGGTGTCGATGCGGACATTCGGAATGGCATAAGGCCCGGCGGCGAGAATGGCCGCCTTGCGCATCACGCCTTCAGTCGACAGGCCGTAAGCGCCACCGTCGCACACCATGCGCATGGCCAGAGCGCGGATGCGGCCATCCTTCATCACGCCCATACGCAAGGTGGTGCGCGACGGATGACGCTTGGCGGTCGAGATGATCGATTCTTCGCGGGTATAAACCAGCCGCACCGGGCGCATGGTCTTCATCGCCAGCAGCGCCAGCATGCCCTGATAGATCATGTCCTCTTTGCCGCCGAAGCCGCCACCAACCGGGCTCATGATGAAGCGCACCTTGCTGATCGGTTTGGCAATGATGCGCGCCAGCATATGGCGGTGATGGGTGATGTTCTGGCTCGGCGACACAACCGTGACGACATCGTCATGGTCGACGTAAGCCAGTCCCGCTTCCGGTTCGAGATAAGCGTGCTCGATCGCCTGCGTCGAATAGCTCTCCTCGATCACAAGATCGGACTGGGCAAAGCCGGCCTCGACATCGCCGACGCGGATCGGGATGTGCTTGGTGATATTGTCCGGCGCGTAGTCGTGCACGATCGCCGCGCCTGGCTGCATCGCCTCATCCGGATCGAACACCGGCGGCAATGGCTCGTAAACAATCTTGATCGCCGCCACCGCCCGCTTGGCGGTCAGTGCATCCTCGGCGGCAACGGCAGCAATCGCCTCGCCGACATAGCGCACCTTGTCGCGCGCCATGATCGGCTGGTCGTGCACGAACACGCCGAAGCCGTCCTGCCCCGGCACATCGGCCGAGGTGATGACGCTTTCGACGCCCTCCATCGCCAGCGCCGCTGTCGTATCGATCGACACAATGCGCGCATGCGGATGCGGCGAGCGCAGCACCTGCACATGCAGCATGCCGGGCATGATCATGTCGCCGGCATATTTCAGGCGGCCCGATACTTTGCTCGGCGCATCGATGCGGCGGACATTCTTGCCGATGACATCGCCATCGGCGGTATCGGTCTCAAGCAGCGCGGTCGCCGGCACGCGGCCGTTTTGCACGTCACGCGCCAGCTCGACGGCGTCGAATATCTTCTGATAGCCGGTGCAACGGCAGATATTGCCGCCGAGGCGTTCCTTGATCTCCTCACGATCGGCGAACGGATTGGCGCGCAACGCCGCGGTCGCCGCCATCACCATGCCGGGAATGCAATAGCCGCACTGGCTGGCGCCGGCCTTATGGAAGGCCTTTTGCAGCACGCTCATCTCGCCGGACTTGGCCAGTGACTCAATCGTGTCGACCTGCGCGCCTTGCGCCTTGGCCACCGGCATCAGGCAAGACTTCATCAGCACGCCATCGACGAACACCGAACAGGTGCCGCATTCTCCGGCGCCGCAGCCCTCTTTGTTGCCGGTCAGGTTAAGGTCATCGCGCAAGAAATCGAGCAGCCGCAAATGCGGCTTGGCCGCGCGCGACACATTGCGGCCGTTAATCGTGGCATTGAGCTGAATATCAACCATAGGCGGCTTCCAGTTCTCGCGTCAGGGCATCGGGCGAGGCGCCGGCCCGCTTGGCCGCCGCGATCAGGCCGCGCACCAGGAAGCCGCGCACGACATCGCGGCGGTACTCTTGGCGTGAGCGCGACTGCACAAGGTCGAGCGGCATGTCGGCCGCCTCTTCCAGCAGTTCACCGGTCAGCGGCTTGCCGCGCAGCAGATCCTCGATCTCGCGCAACCGCCGCGGCACCGGGCGGATGCCGGCAATTGCCAGCCGCGTGTCGTCAATAGTGCGGCCGTCGCGGTCGAGCTTGACCATGACGGCGAGGCAAACAACGGAAATCACCAGCGAACGGCGGTGGCCGACCTTCTCGAAGCTGCCGCCGTAACCCGGGAAAGCATCGCATTCGAAGCCGGTGATCAGTTCGCCATCGGCAAGCTGGGTCTTGCCCGGCCCGGTGATGAATTCACGCAACGGCATGCTGCGCTTGCCGGACGCCGAAGCGAGTTCAACAACGGCGTCGTGCGCTTCAAGGCACGGTGTTGCGTCGGCAGCAGGAGATGCATTGGCGACATTGCCGCCGAGCGTCGCCTGCGCGCGGATCTGGTCATCGGCAAACCATACTGCACAGCGCGGCATGGACGGCATGGCGCGGCCGAGCGCGGCATCGTCGAGGAAGCGCTGGATAGCCGTGGCGGCGCCGAGACGCACGCGCGTGTCGCCGACATGGCGCTCGTTCAGTTCAGGAATTTTCGAAACGTCGATTAATACCGGGATCTCGACATCGCCGGCACGGCCCTCGCGTGCCCAGGGTAGCGTATCGGTGCAGCCGGCCACGACGCGATAACGGCCGCGATGCATTGTCATCGCAGCGAAAGCGTCGGCAAGTGAGGTCGGCGTCAGATATTCGTCGCAGATGAGCATGTAAGCGGCACCTTGCTGTCTAATCCCTCCCCTGAAAGGGGAGGGTCGACCGCGAAGCGGTCGGGGTGGTGTCATCTATGCAATTGACATCGCCCCACCCGGCTCGCCTTAGCGCGTCGAAGACGCGCGTAACGCGCTTATCGCTCGCCACCCTCCCCGTAACCGGGGAGGGATAACAGCGACTACTCCGCCGCGACCTTACTCACGGCGTCGAACTTTGCCTTCACCACCACCTTGATCGCGTCTTCGACACGATCCTTGGCGTAGCGGATCGCCGTCGGCAGATCCTCCAGCGGGAAGGTGTGCGTGTGGATCAAGGTGGCGTCGAAACGCTTCTGCTGCATGAAGGCTTCGGCGCGATGCGTCGCGCTCTTACCTTCACCGCGGATGCCGTACATGTAGATGTTGTTGCGCACGATATGCGCGACATCGACCGGCACTTCCTCATGCGCGAAGGCGGCGAGGCAGACGCGGCCGCCGCGATTGACCATGCGCACTGCATCATTGACCGCCGAGGTGGCGGCGGAGCATTCAACGACATAATCGACGCCCTTGCCGCCATTGAGGCGACGCGCTTCGGCAACGACGTCCGGCGTCTTGCGCACGTTGATGACGTGATCGGCGCCAAGCTGCTTGCCGATCTCGAGGCGGTTGTCGCGCGTGCCGGTGAGGATCACAGGCTGGGCGCCGAGCGCCTTGGCGACAGCAACAGCCATCAGGCCGATCGGGCCCGGGCCAGTGACGACAACGCTTTCACCGGCGACAAGGCCGCCGAGTTCTGTCAGCGCGTACATCGCGGTGCCAGCGGTGACGACGAGCGTGCCCTCTTCGTCCGACATCTCATCGTTGATCGCCACCAAAGTGTTGATGTGGTTGACCTGATATTCGCAGAAGCCGCCATCGGTCGTGAACCCGTTGGCGCGATGGTTCTTGTCCATCTCGCCATAGTTCATGCCGTAGTTGTGGCACGACGTGTACATGCCTTCGCGGCAGCGCTTGCACTGGCCGCAGCCGGCGTGAATTTCCACCGCGACACGCTGGCCGAGCTTGTATTCATCAACGCCGAAGCCGAGCGCGACGACTGTGCCCATATATTCGTGACCGGGCGTGAAGCCCTTGTTGAACGGCAGGCCGCCTTGGATCGAGGCCGGCGGCCCGTGATAGATGATCTCGAGATCGGTGGCGCAGATCGCGACGGCGTCGATGCGCACCAGCACCTCGGCCTTTTTCGGCACCGGCGTTTCCTTTTCCACCATGCTGAGCTGGCCGGGATCGCCCAGCACCCACGCGCGCATCGTGTGCGGAATCGGAAATTCGTTATGGTTGGTCTTCACGCCTTGAGGTGCGTACATAGTTTCTCCCTGAGTATTTTTGTCGTTGTAGAATTTAGTAAGCGATCAGCCGGCAATCGCCTGCGGCTGATCGGTTGCTTGTGCCACCGGCGCGCCGAATTCGGCCGACAGGCCACGCGCCGCAGCAAGTATTTCTCTCCGCATGTCGCCGAGATGCTGCTCGGTCGCGCGCATGGTCGGCGTTGAGGCGCTGATCGCGCCGATCACAGTGCCGGCCTGGTCGCGAATAGCGGCGCCGACGCAAATGACGCCAGTGAGGAATTCCTCACGGTCCATGGCATATCCATTGCGGCGGACATGGCGAAGGTCTTCGAGCAAGGTCTCATAGTCGGTGATGGTCTTCTCGGTGAAGCGCTTCATGCCATGCGCGACCATGCGCTGGATTTCCGCTTCCGGCAGCCAGGCCATGATCGCCTTGCCGACCGATGTTGCGTGCGGCGAATCGACCTTGCCGATGCGGCCGGAATCGACCCGTACGGGGTGGCTCGCCTCGCGCCGCGCCAACGTGACAACGCGGTCGCCTTGCAGCACGGCCAGATGCACAGTCTCGCCGGTAACGGCGTTGACCGTCTCCATATAGGGCTGCGCCCGCCGCGGCAGGTCGACCTGCAGGCAGGCATGACCGAGGTACAGGATTCGGGCGCCAAGGGCGTACAGCCGCCGGCCCGGCACCTTGGCGACGAAGCCGCGCTGGATAAGGGTCGCCAGCAAATGATGGCAGGTGGAGATGTTGAGGCCGGTGCGGACCGACAGGTCGGTCAGGGTCGCCTCGCCGCCGACTTCGGCAATGGTTTCCAGAAGAAACAGCGCGCGATCGACCGACTGAATGCTGTGGCGCTCACCGTCGGTACGCGCGCGTGGCGGACGGGCTTTGATACCGGGCCCAGGCAGGATCGTTGCGTCCATGGTGTTTTCTCCCTGCCCTAAGCAAAAACTTTAGGAGCATGAGAGTCAAGAACATTTCAGAATGCCGCACACGACTTTCATATTACGAAATAAATAAAGAAAAGCCCGCGTGTTGCGGGCTTTCGTCGCTTGGCAATCACTGGTCAGGCGGGCGGCAGCAAGCCCAACTCAATTTCCAGCGCACCGCACAGCATCTGGCCGATCAGAATGTGCATTTCCTGGATACGCGCTGTGGTGTCGGAAGGGACGACAAGAAGGTGATCCGCGGCCAGATCGCCGCCACCCTTGCCGCCGAAGGCGACCGTCATTAGTCCCATGGTCTTGGCCTGCGTCAGACCGGCGATGACGTTCGGACTCTTGCCGGAGGTCGAGATGCCGATGACGAGATCGCCGGGGCGGCCAAGCGCCGCAATCTGGCGGACGAAAATCTGCTCAAAGCCGAGGTCGTTGGCGGCGGCGGTGATGGTCGAGGTGTCCGTGGTCAGCGCAATGGCGGCAATCGGCGCCCGGTCGGTCTTGTAGCGCACCGTCAGCTCGGTCGCGATGTGCTGCGCGTCGCCGGCGCTGCCGCCATTGCCGAACAGCATGATCTTGCCCCCGCCGCGAATGCAGCTGACGCAGGCCGCCAGCAGCTTGGCGAAAGCCGGCTGCAGCGCCGCCTCTGTCGCGCGCGCCACGGCGTGGTGCTCGGCGAACTCAGACTTGAAGAATGCAGACACGTCCACGTCTCGTCCCCCTAAGTCCTTCTACGGCGCAAGATTCTTGCCGGCAGACAATTTGGCCTCGCCGGCAAACTCCGGCACCGCCTCACGCAGCACCTTATAGATGACATCGTGTTCGTTGTTGGCGAGGCCCTTTTCAAGTTCAGCCACCCAGCCGCGCAAATCAGCCAGCGACGCCTGCACGGGCCTGGCGGCAACGATGCCCGGAATGCCAATTTCAGCCATTGCCTCTTCGCGCGCGAACAGGATCTCGTGCAGCCGCTCGCCCGGGCGAATGCCGGTAAACTCGATTTTGATATCGCGGCCCGGCTCGAGGCCGCTGAGGCGGATAATGCGCTCGGCGAGATCGACGATCTTCACCGGCTGGCCCATGTTAAGCACGTAAACCGAGACACTACCGTCATTCACGCTGTTGGCGTGCCGCGAGGCGGTGATGACCAGATCGCATGCTTCGCGAATGGTCATGAAATAGCGAACCATATCCGGATGCGTGACCGTTACCGGCCCGCCGGCTTCGATCTGCGCCTTAAACTTCGGCACCACCGAGCCGTTCGAGGCCAGCACATTGCCGAACCGCACCGAAATCAGCCGCATATCGCGTTCGCCGCCCCGGCTGGCGAAATCGGCGTCGAGCGCCTCGCAGTACATTTCGGCCAGCCGCTTGGTGGCGCCCAGCATCGAGACCGGCTCGATCGCCTTGTCGGTCGAGATCATCACCATCGCAGAAGCACCGGCGGCAGATGCCGCATCCGCAACATTGATTGAACCGAGCACGTTAGTCTTGATGCCCTCGTCCCAATCCCGCTCCAGAATCGGAACGTGCTTGAGCGCCGCGGCGTGGAAGACGATGTCCGGCTTAAAATCGGCAATCAGCCGCATGATGCGGGCGCGGTCGCGGATATCGGCAATGCGGCCGGTGACCTCGGCTTTGTTCGGCTCAGCGAGCAACTTCTCAACCACGGCATAAAGCGCCGGTTCTGAATTCTCGATGACGAGCAGACGTGTCGCGCCGAAGGCAACAATGCGCTCGCAGATTTCAGAACCGATCGAGCCGCCGCCGCCGGTAACAACGATTGATTTGCCGCTGACGAATTCTTCCAGCCGCTGATAGTCGATCCTGACGCTCGGCCGCAGCAGCAAGTCCTCAACCGATACCGGCGCCAGTTGCACAGCGACGCCGCCGGCTTCCAGCGATGGCATCTGACTCAGTTGCAGGCCGAGCCGCCGCGCGCGCATCAGCATCGCTTCCGGACGCGCCTCAGGCGAAAACGCCGATGGCGCCATCACCAGCCGCGTCACGCGCGTGCCGCGCGAGCCGAGATCGGCAATAACACTCTCGAGATCGTCCAGATCGCCGAGCACCGGGATCGAACGGATCGATTGGCCGCGATCGGTCGATGACGGGGAGAGAATGCCGACCGGCCAGATTTTCTTGACCGCGCCGCTTTCAATACCGCGCAGTAAAACTTCAGCATCCGCGGTACGGCCAATGATCAAGGCCGGTGTGGCATCGGCGATTTTGACCCGCTGCAATGTGCGCGCATAATGAAAATAGCGGTAGCCAATGCGTCCGCCGCCAAGAAAGAACATCTGCAAGACCCAGTAGAGCAGGATCGTGACCTTGCCGAAGAAGAAATTGCCGTAGACGTTTGGCGACACGAGGATGTAGTCGAGCGCCAGCAGCGTAATCGCCAGCACCGATGACGCGCGAAAAATGTTGAACAGGTCGGGGACCGACGTGAAGCGCCATTTGCTCTGGTGCAGCTTGAGCACGAAATAGACAGCCGCCGCATACACAAGGAACAACGGCAAGAATTTCAGCAAGTCCGGCAGCTTCAGCGCCAGCCGATAATCGTCGAAGCGGATAACGAACGTCAGAACCGTTGCCGCCGCCGTCGCAATCACGTCGTGCAGCACGATCAGGTACTGGCGGGGCGTCATCAAACGTCTCATGTTGCGGAAGTCCAGGACGAACGCAATTTCACGCTTCTGGCCGGCAGCCGCAAAAAGGTGGTCGCGAAGGCGTAGCGATACCATCGCAGATAGGCCGGCAGCCAGCTGATCACCTTGAACCGGCTGGCGCCCTGCGTGCGCTCGAACCATTTCGCCGGGACTTCGGCGACAGGCCAACCCAAGCGGTGGCACTTCACCAAGAGTTCGATGCTGTAGCAGAAGCCGCTGTCGGATTCGATGGGGATGCCGTCAATGACGCGGCGCGAGAACAGCCGGAAGCCGCTGCTCGGATCGTGCGTCGGCAAGCGTGCAACATGATAAAGCGTGAAGGCTGCGGCCCGCACCAACGTCGCCTTCAGCCAAGGGCAACCAACCATGCAGCCGCCCGGAATGAAACGGCTGGCGCAAACAATGTCGGCGCCCTGCTCGGCTTTAGCGACCATCGTGTCGATGATCTCTCCGTTGAAATCGTCATCGGCTGGAAAAACCATGACGAATGGCGCGGTGCTGGCGGCAAAGCCGGCCATGATCGCTCCATGCGCGCCGCGCCCGGCATTTCGAATGAATTCGATGTTGAGGCCTTCGACCTTCGCCGGATTGGCATTGATCGTTGTCAGCGTATCGTCTTCCGGCCGGTCATAACAGATGAGGATGCGCGCCGGCGTCCGCATATGCTGGCGCAGCGCGCCGAGCGTCGCCAGGATGTTGCGGCCTTCATTATAGACCGGGATGACGATATCAAGCCGTTCCATCGCTAATAAACGACGTTGGCATTCTTCAGGAAGCCCCAGATGTCGACCACCGGCTTGCCGCCGAGTTCGGCATCGCGATAGGCGGAATGCGGCGTGCACAGAATCAGCAGATCGCTGTCGGCGACGACGCGGTCGAGCGGCATCAATGTCGCATCGGTCGTGACGAAGGGATCGGTCGTCAAGACGGCGCGCGCTGTTGTCTGCAAAGTACGCTTGAGCTTGTAGCTCAGCGAGGCGCGCGTATCGTCGATCTCGGCCTTGAACGCCATGCCGAGCAAACCGACCGTCATATTGTTCAGATCGTAATTGCGCTTGAGGTCTTCGATCAGCTGCAGCGCCAGGCCTTCGTTCACCTGCATGGCGGCGTGGCCGATGTTGAACTGATTTCGCGCGAACGCAGCGAGCTGCATCGTGTCCTTGAACAGGCACGGACCGGCGGCGAAGCCCGGCCCCGGCAATGTGCGGGCGCGCGGATAGTTGTGCTTCATCGCTTTCATGATCGCGGTGTAATCGGCGCCAGCCGACTTCGCGATCATGTAGAACTGATTGGTCGCAGCGAATTCGATATAGCGATAGGCGTTGTTGAACAGCTTGGCGAGTTCGGCCTCGATCGGCGCTACGACCACGACTTCCGGCGCAATGCGGTTGAACAAGGCGACGGCTTCTTCGACCGCTTCCGGCGACGTGCCGCTGACGATCTGCGGCATCTCAGCCAGCTCCTTGATGCCATAGCCCTGGACGACGCGCTCCGGGCAGAAGGCGATTTTGTTCTTGCGGCCGAGGCGCTCCAGATAGGTGTGCAGCCAGTCTGTCGTCCCCGGATAAACTGTCGAGCGCAACACGATGAGCTGATCGTCGCCGATATGCGGCAGCAGGTCGTCGATGCAGCGCTGCACCGCCGCCGTCACCGGATTGAGAAATTCATCGACCGGCGTGCCGATGGTGACGATGACTGGACCCGAGCCGCGGATCTGCGCCGGCGACGAGGTAAAGACCAGCCGGTTATCGGCCAGCGCCTTGACCAGCAGCGGGGCGGCGCCGTGCTCGATGAACGGCAGCTTGCCGGAGCGCAGGATCGCCAAGGTGTTTTCGTTGAGGTCGTTGACGTTCACCGTCATGCCGGACTCGGCGAAGGCCAGGACCAGCGGAATACCAACATGGCCGGCACCGCCAATGACGGTGATGTCGGGCAGCGGGGTGCTGCCCTTCGCTACGGTTTCCGGGCTTTTCGCGGGCGAGTTCAAACGGCACCTATTCTCAATGACCGGCAACGATATAGCAGATGCGGCAAAGACTTGGCAGGATGGGGTTGGCATAGGCCGCAGCCTGCCCCCGGCGCAACGGAATCTTTGGCCTTAGGCCGGTTTTTGCTGGGATTTGGGTGCCCAATCGGCGCCGGGCGCCCTTTCGAGCACAAAGGGCCCCAAGACGAGGAGGTCCATCTTCGTCCGCCGGAAGCAGTCGAGCGCCTCGCCCGGCGTGCAGACGATGGGCTCGTTCTCGTTGAAAGACGTATTCAGGAGCATCGGCACGCCGGTGATGGCATGGAACGCCTCAATCAGCCGCCGGTAAAGCGAGCCCGGGGCGACGGTTTGGAGGCGGCCGGAACCGTCGACATGGGTAACCGCCGAAATCAGCGGCCGCTTTTCCGACCTGACTTGGAAGACGGACGACATGAACGGCACGTCGCCGTCCTGCTCGAACCAGGCCGGGACTTCCTCGCGCAGGATCGACGGCGCGAAGGGCCGGAATGACTCGCGGCGTTTGATCTTCATGTTGAGCACCGCCTTCATATCGGCGCGGCGTGGATCGCCCAGAATAGAGCGGTGACCGAGCGCGCGCGGCCCCCACTCGCAGCCGCTCTGAAACCAGCCGACGACCTGACCGTCTGCGATGCACTGTGCCGTATGGCTGCAGAGTGCATCGTCATCATTAGCCTCGGTAATGACGAAGCCTGCCTCGCTGATGTTCGCGAGCTCTTGCGCAATCTCATCGCGGCTGAAGGTGGGGCCCCAGTCAGCGCGGTCCATGGCGAATTTGCGCGCGCCACCAAGCCGATGCCAGACCGCCAGCGCCGCGCCGAGCGCGCCACCGGCATCGCCCGCCGCCGGTGGCACGTAGAAGTCGCGGAACGGCGTCATGCGGGCGCTCTTGCCGTTGGCCACCGAGTTCATGGCGCAACCGCCGGCCAGCGCCAGTTGGGTCAGGCCGGTGTTGCGTTGAAGCGCATTGAGCAGATTAAAAAACGCCTCTTCATACATGGCCTGCACGGAATGGGCGATATTGTGATGGCGCTCGGTGAGCGGCTCGTGCGGCTTGCGGCGCGGCCCGAGCAGCTCTTCCAGTTGCGGTGAAAATATATCATCGAAGTCCGGCGCGCCATTGCCGTCCTGCCGCGACACCGGCTCGCGGTGATGACGAAAATAAGAAAGGTCGAGAGCATATCGACCATCAGCCGCCGTGCGCACAATACGGCGCATCGCCTCCATGTGCCGCGGCGCGCCATAAGGCGCCAGCCCCATCACCTTGTACTCATCGCCGTAATGCGGAAAGCCAAGATACTGCGTCATCGCTTGATAGAAAATGCCGAGCGAATGCGGGAAATTCACCCGGCCATCCATGCGTATGTCCGCGCCGGTGCCGACGCCCCAGGCCGTGCTGGAGAAATCGCCGAAGCCATCGATCGACAGCAGCGCTGCCTCGCTGAAAGGCGAGACATGAAACGCCGATGCCAGATGCGCGAGATGATGTTCGATGTGATGCACGCGGCCGCGAAACCTCTGGCCGTGAAAGGTTTCTGCGATCAGATCGGCCAGCGAGTTGCGGGCGCGGCGGTTGCGCCAGCGGCTGAGCCACAGCCCCAAACCGGGCCGCTGTGACAGCATGAAGGCGAGCTTGCCCGGCAGGTTGGCCCAGTTGTTCTGATTGATCGCAATATGATCGACATCGGCCAGTTGCACCCCGCCTTGCTTGAGGCACCAGGCCAAAGCCTGCGCCGGAAAGCCGCTCCAATGCTTGACGCGGCGGAAGCGCTCTTCCTCAACCGCCGCAACCAGCACGCCGTCGCGCAGCAGCACCGCCGCGGCATCGGCGTGAAAGGCGTTGAGACCGACAATGATCATCTAGCCGCGACGCCGCGCCACAAGCACAGCCTTGTTGGCGTTCAGCCTTGAACGCAGCAACGGCGTCAATAGCAGCGTCACCGGCCTGACGAGAAAAGATGGCATGCCGCGCAATTGCACCAGATAGACCCGCACATAATAGTCGATCGGCCAGGACAGTTCGTTGATGCGCGCCAGCCGCACGACGTTGAAGCCGTACCGCGCCATGAGCAAGCGCAAGGCGCGCGGCGTGAAATTCTGCAAATGATAGATCGAGGTCCGCGTCCGTTGCCAGGCGCGCCCAACGCCGCCAATCAACGGGAATTTCTGCACGGCGTGCATCAGACGATCCAGAACCGTAACCACCGGTGTATGGACATAGAGAGTGCCGCCCGGCCGCAAGACGCGCTGCACTCCTGACAAAGTGGCGGCGAGATCAGGCACATGCTCCAGCACATCCATCATGCTGACGATGTCGAACGCGCCTCCCGGCAGCGAGGCGTAATCGTCATCGCGATAGATGTTGCGCACCGATGGCGGCAGGTTCGACAATTCGCCGCCGGGAATTTCATGGATCGACAGATTGCTGAAACCGCTCCCATGCAGCGCCCGCGCGAATGCGCCGTTGCCGCCGCCGACATCGAGCAGTGCGGCATCGCGCGGCACCAACGCCGCAATGTCGTCTGCTGCCGCGGCGAATTTCGGCGCGCTCGCCTGCGCCGTCTCGTCATAGTAGGCCGCTTCGTCGAGGGCGGCATAGGCTTCACTCAATTCGGCCGGCGCCAGCGCGTTGCCTATAAAAACACTGCCGCACGCCAGGCAGCGATAATTATCAAGCCAGCGCGTCGCGCTATGCTCATTGGCGGTACGGCAAAGATGGACATGACGATGCGAACCGCAGACGCGGCAAGGCGCGTCAGCCACGCGCGACGCTCATGTAAAGCCGCTCCATCTCGGCGGCGACCTTGGACCAGCCATATTCGGCAATGGCATGACGCTGCCCGGCAATGCCCATCGCCCGCGCCAGTGCCGGATCGCGCACCAACTGCGCAATCGCGGCAGACAACGGACGCGGTTCGCCATCGGTGACGATGCCGGCCGCGGCCTTGCGTACAATCTCGGCGGCGCCGACCTCCGGCGTCGTCACCACCGGCACGCGGCGGCGCATCGCTTCCAGTACGGTGTTGCCGAAATTCTCCGACAGTGACGGCACGACGAAGACCCGCGCCGCTCGAAACAGATACTCCTTGTCAGCGCCGCCGATCGTGCGCGGCAGTACGCGGACCCGTTCGGCAATACGCAGGTCCTGCGCCAGTGCGACAAGGCGCGGCGCCAGTCCCTCATCGTCAGTGCCGGCAATGACGAGAACACCGGTGCCATCGCGGCCGAAGGCATAGATCAGCCGATCGAGTCCCTTCTTCCAGCTTATTCGTCCGAGATAAAGCACGACCGGGCCGCCGCTAGCAGCAGCAATGACATCCGGCGCAACCGGCAGCGCCTGCGTCCCGTCATGTGGCTCGTCGACGCCGTTTGGCACCGCAATGACCGGCGGTAATTTCCAACCAAAACGATCAAGCTCGGCCGCTTCCAGCGCCGAGGTGACATGAACGGCCGCCGCGCGCTCGACATTGCGGCGTTCGATTGCGGCGATCCACAGCGACTTCGCCACAGTGCTGCGGCGGCGGATCATGTCTTTGATCAGCATGCCACGCGGCGACAGCACATAGGGCACGCGATGCGCCCGCGCTGTCCGCGCCGCGGCCCATGTCGGCCAAAGATATGTCGTGTGCTGATGCACGACATCGAAAGTGGCCATGTCATGCCTGAGCGCCTGCGCCATAGCCGGCGCATAAAACAGCCGCCTAAGCGCCGGCGATGCAAAGTAGCGCACCTTGACGCCATCAATCCAGACCGGCTCACTGAGCGGCACATCGCTGTCGCGCGGGCCATCGATATTGGTGGTGATGACCTCGACATCGTGGCCGCGCACGACGAGTTCGCGGCACAAACTGTGCACGGCAAAGACCGGCCCGCCATACCGCACTGCCGGCAAATAGGCGGGCAGAACATGAAGGATTTTCATGCGCTTTCTGTCACTCGGCCAGTTCGATACGCTGGTAGCTCTGTCCTGAGAGCCAGAAAGCGATATGCGGATAAGCAAACCTGAGAAACAACGCGAGCACCCCGAAACCGACAAGGAGTGTACCGAGCGCCTTGTCGAAATTCGTGCCGAACTGGAAGAAGCCGAACAGAACGGTGGTCGCGAAGGACTGGCGCACGAGATAGGGCGCGTCGCGCGTCATGAAGTATCGCCCGGCCCAGCCGACGCCGCTGCCAATGAGAAAGATCGGCACGAACATCCACCACGGGCCGAAATCGTAATGCGCCTCGGCCAGGTAACCGATACTGATGGACGTGTTGGAATCGATCCTGCGGCCGGTCATCGCCGTGGTCACAGCGGAATCGTCAAGACTGCGTTTGCCGGGAAACAAAAAGCGCGGCATCAGGACATGCTCCAACCCGCCGGCGAAGCGGCTGGGAAGATCGATCTCGTCCTGTTCCCGCTTGGCCAGATATTGGGCAAAGACCGCCGTGCAATCGATGCGGTCGACCATGCGTTGCAACGATTGCCAGTAATCGAAATCGCTCTCGAGCAAATTGTCCGCCATCCAGGCAACGCGCTCGTCGAACGAACGGACAATGATCTGCTCGCCGCTGAAACCGCTGACCCAGCGACGATATTCAGGCTTCACCGAGGTCCATAGAAGCGACAACACAAAAACCAGCACCGCCGAGGCGACGCCGAATGTCCACATGCGCAAGGTCGGCAGCCGTCCGGCGGCGATGAAGGCAATCAGGACAATGAAGAAGCCTTCCTTGAAGGTCCCGAAGAAGCCGGTGAGACCCGTCACCACTTCGACGGTCAGCATCATGGCGAGCCAGAGATAACCTCTGCCGGCCGCAAACACGGTGCTGGCGACCAGATAAATAAAAACATACTTCAGCAGAAACAGCGCGATCAGCGGCTGTTGCAACTGCGGAATATTCAACACGATATAGCCGATCAGTTCGGCGAAGATCAGCGTGGCGAAATAAGCAATGACGCCGGTCTGCAATGTGACAGGATGTTCGTTGATGGCGCTGTTACGGTTTTGCGCCAGCCAGTCGAGGCCCTTGCCAAAGCGCACGGCCCAGCCGAGCCCGGCCGAATAAACAACCAGCGCCAGCAAATTGTAGCCGACCGCCTCGACGCGCAATTCGCCAATGCTGGCATCCGACAACTCAATGCCGAGCAGGTCGGCGCTGAGGATGGATGCGACAACCGCGATCCAGTTGAAACACACCGCCCAGACAAGGGCCGGATACTCGTTGCGCCGGTCAAGAACAAACATCAGCGACAACAGCAGAGCGCCGAAGCCGTAAGCCCACAACGCGCCGTTCATCGACACCGTCAGTAACAGCAGCGCAATGCAGAAAGCTGACGTTATCGTGTAAGGCGAGATGAGAATGCGCCAGTTCATTCGCCCGCACTCATCGGCATCGCCGCATGCGCCGGTTGCCTTGCCACCTCCTCGAGGCAATCGGCGAAGCGCGCTGCCTGCTTCGTCAGATCGAACCTGGCCGCAACCCGCTCGCGCGCCCTACGTCCCAAGTCGATGCGACGCGCCTCGTCGGCTGCGAGGGTCAGGATGGCGGTCGCCAGTTCGTCAGGGGCTTGTTTACGTGTCACCAGCGCGGTGACGCCCTCCTCAACCACTTCGACCACGCCGCCGCTGCGTGTGACGATGGCCGGCAGGCCGCGCTCGCCGCCTTCGGCAACGACAAGGCCGAAGCCCTCGTCATGGCGCGAGGCCAGCACCAGAACGTCAATGGCGTTGTAGAAGTCGCCCGCTTGCGGCGCCCAACCGCAGAACTGCACAACATCGCCAAGGCGCCGTTCGGCGATCAAGCGTTGCAGCCTCGCGACATCTTCATCGTTTCCCCGGCCGCCGATCACAAGCCGCACGTTTTGACTGCGCTGATGAGCGATGGCGAAGGCTTCGATCAGGTCGTCATGGCCTTTGTGCGCAGCGATCTGCCCGCATATGCCGAATATGACGGCATCCGCCGGCCAGTTGAAGCGCAGAGCAAAGTTGTTGGCTCTTCGCCGCGGCGCGGCGAGCGGCGCGATGTCGACGCCGTTGTAAATCACGGTATCGGCGGCGGTCAGCGGAACGAGCGCCGCCATGCGTTCTTGCGCATCCTGCGAAATGAACACGAAGCGGCGGACGCTTTTGCGCCAGAACCACGCGCTGAATTTCTGGAAGGCAATGGCCGGCGGCGGGTCATGCATATGGCAGACCACCTTGCGCCGCACCCAGATCAATAAGGGAAGCAGCAAGACGACCTCGTGATGATTGGCGAGATAGACCACGTCGGGACGAAACGACCAGTACAGCCGCAGGAAATCGCGCCACGCGATGGGCAGGCGCAGCAGGCACTCCGCCGTCATCTTCAGGTTCGCCCAATCGAGGCGGCGCGAGAACATGCCGAGCCATGTGGACGAATGCGCGATGCCGAGTTGATCGAGGCGGCGGCCGAATTCGCCATCCGTCCAGCGCGTGTTGAGAAAATGGCACTCAACACGGCCGCGCAAGGCACCGAACAAAGCCAGCTCCGCGTTCTGCAGACCGAAGCAGAAGGAGCTGGGGATCACGGCGAGAACCTTCATACGATTTCAGCCGGCGCTTGCTCTCATGGCGTGGCCTTGCCAGCGAGCGCGACAACGGTGGCAACGGTGTGCTGGAAATCGTTGGCGCTGACAGCGCGACGCCATACGTCGGGTGATTGAGGCTTAGCATGCATCACAGTCAGCGCATTCGCTAGCGCGGCGGTGTCAGTGCAGCGAAAGACGAAGCGCGGATCGACCGGCGCGACCAGGTCCTCGGCGCAGCCGCAGGCGTCGCTGACAATGCATGGCAATCCGCTGGCCATCGCCTCGTTGACGACAAGGCCCCAGGTCTCGGTCGCGTCGCTCGGCAGCACCAGGCAATCGGCGGCAACATAGGCGCGCGATATTTCGGTCTGATTGAGAAAGCCAGCAAAGCTGGCGCGAACATCATTGCAGGCGTCGCGCAACGCGGGCTCAAGCTCTCCGGCGCCGGCGAACAGCAGATGAACGTTCGCCCCTTGACCGCCAAGCGAAGCGGCAGCGCGGACCAGATCCATCGGCCGCTTCTTCGCAATGAACTTGCCGCAAAACAGAACGCAGAAAGCGTCTTCGCCAATGCCCCATTGGCGGCGCAGGGCTTGCCGTTGCGGCCGCAACGCGTCGGCCTGTTTCGCGAAGCGCTCATTGTCCACGGCATAGGGCGCCGGACTGAGCCGCCTATCGGGAATGTCGAAGCGCCGATACAGACGTGCATTGGCTGAGCCGATGGAAAGAAATCGATTCACCCGTGAAAACAGGTATCCAAGCGCCAGCCGCTTGAGCGGACGCTTCCACCACGGCGTCGCTGCGAGATCGTTGCTCTCACCGCGAAGCCATACCGGCACGCCAGCGGCTTTCGCCTGCCGCGCTGCCTGCCAGTAAGCGGCAACCTGCCAGCCCTGCATCCACAGTGCCGTCGCACCCGCTCGCTTCAGCCTTGCGCTCAGATTCTCATGCAGCCGGCAGCCCCAGAAATGTCCCGGTTCTGACCGCTTCGCGCCGTCGAGAAAGCGGTGCGGATAGCCGGACAGCAGATCAATGTCCCACGCAAAGGTCTTGCCGAATTCACGGTCGGCGCTCGGCGCAACGCCGTGTTCGCTGAGGTACCAGACCTCAAACGGCACGCTGCCGTCGCGCGCCAGCGCCTGCCAGATCGGCACCTGATACTGGATCGGGTGCGTTGAGAGGATCACCAGCATCCGCTACTTGATCGGCCGCGCCGGCACGCCGCCGACGCGCGCGCCGGCCGCCACCGATTCGGTCACCACCGCGCCCGCCGCGACGACGCAGCCATCGCCGAGTTCGACATCCTTGAGGATCACCGCTTTGGCGCCAATCCAGCAACGATTGCCGATGCGCACGCGGCCCGCCTCCATCGGCGTATCGTAAGGACGAAGCGCCCCGCCCGTCTGATGATTGCTGTCGGTGATATAGACATCCGGCCCGACCATGTTGTCGTCGCCGATCTCGACCAGCCCACAGGCATCGATCATCAGGCCGCGATTGAAATAGTTGCCATTGCCGATGCGGATGCGAATGCCGTCATAGCCGGCCGAAAGCGGCCACAGCCATGCGCCTTGCGTGAAAGCATTGCCTGAGCCGATCTCGATCTGCGCGCAGCAGCGCACGCGGCCGCCGCCTTCCATGCGGTTGCCCGTGCCCATCTTCATGCCGAGCAGCCGGTACACCGCCAGCCGCATACGGCTGGCCACACCGCGCGGTGCGACCAGCAACCAGTATTCTATCGTCGATAGTTCTCCCCGCCGGCGCAGCCGCAGAAAATTAAGAACCGTCGACGCCGCCAAGGGCCGCCGACGGGCACGGTTGTCATAACAATCCCGTGCTATGCGCCGGAAGCCGTCGGCCAAACCGGCGCGCCGACCGCCGCGCATGCAATAAGCGGCGTAGTTCATCACCTGAAGACCGCCCCAGCCCCACAAAGCGACCGGATAATTTAGGAAAGCATTGAGCGCGATGTTGCTCACGCTGCCGGCCACGATCTCCGGCGAATCACGATGCCGGCCATCGGTGTCGTGGATCACGCGCAGCTCACCGCTTTCGACAATCCGCCATCCGGCGCCGGACAATTGCAACGCGATGTCGGTCTCCTCCATGCCGTAGGCCACCGGCAATGGCAGATAGCCGCGCGTGTAAACGTAAGCCGCAAGCCTGATGACATGACCGCAGCCGTGATAGGCGGCACGCGGCGTCAGCCGTGCTTCGCGCGGCTTCTCTGCCTTGCTGCGGTCCCAAATACTGGCGCCGACAACAGCCACATCGGCATGCTCTTTCATCAGGCCGGCGGCGACGGCAAAGAAGTCTGTATCGACCGGATATGAATCATCGTCAAAGCTGACGGCATAAGGTGTCGTGCACGACCGCAGGCAGCGGTCGCGGCCGCCGCCGGGGCCGAGCCGTGTTGTCGAAGACAGCACATGGATGCCCGGAAACTCTTGCGCCAGCACAGCCTCGAGCCGGCCATCGCCGGCGTCGATATGCACCCACACTTCAGCCGGCAACGGCCGGCATTCAAAGATGCGCCGCAAGGTACGCAGCACCGCATCGCCGCGCTCATAGGTCGGGATGACGACGGCCACCGGCACCGCTGTTTCACCCGCTGTCGTCATCCCGGCACACGCCGACCGCGCATGATGTCGCGCAGGGCGAGCAGGCTGCCGCCCAAGCGCTTCCAGAACGCGGCGCCGCCGCGTTGCTGGATGGCGCTGATCGCCAACTGGCAGCATTCCCACAGCAGAAAGCGCGCACCATCGCGCCAGCCGCGTTTGTCCATGATCGCCGTCATGATGTAATGGCGATTAACGACGTCCATACGGCTCAGTTGCACCGATGGCGCCTTGTGCGGGCCCGGCCGGCTGTCGTGATAGATGCGCGCAGCCGGCACATTGACCAGCCGCGCGTGCTTGGCGACACGCAGCGACAGCGAAATGTCTTCGCCAATCGAATAGCCCTCAAAAACCTGATCGAAGGACGGATCAGGCAGCAAGCGCCGGCGATACAATGTGCAGCCGAGATTGAGCCACTGCACCGGCATGACATCGCGCGCAGAAACGTCGGGCAGAAATGCAATAGCCGGCCCGACAATGCGCCCGGCGTAGGTCTCGCCTTCCGGCTCGCCGAGCACCGCTATCGCACGCCGCATCAGGGCGCCGGGCCGCTTGTAGCTCTGATTGACGATCGCCGCGCTGGCGCCACCAAGGGAAGCATCGTCTTGCATTGCCTTCCACAACGACGCAACGCAATCCGGCTCGGCAATGATGTCGTCGTCGCAGAACAGGATCATGTCATGACGTGCCAGCGCCATGGCCTGATTGCGTTGCGACGCCGCACCTAGCCTGGTGGCCGCCTGCATAATGACGCGGGGCTCACCGGCCAGTTTGCCGAACAGCGTATTCACAGCATTCACGGATTGCTGATCCACTGACCCATCGACAATAACGAACTCTTCCGGCACCAGCGTCGACGCCAGCAGCGATTCAATCATGCGCACCAGCGGTACCGGGCGGTTCATCGTCGGAATGACGACGGAGACGGGAATCGTCTTCATGCCGGCAAGGGCCGCGGCTTACTGATCGATGCCGGAAAGCAGACGCACCCTCGGGCGCAGCACTCCGAGTGCGCGCTCGGCTTTGTGAAGCCTCACGCAAAGGCGCTCCTTCAGCCGCAAGCCGAGGAGCGAAGCAAACGCCTTGTGCCAGATCGAGCCGGAATGGCCGTCATAGCCGCGCCGCCGCGCCGCCGCTTCAGCATCCATGCCAATGTCGATCAGGCCATTATAGTAAGCCAGCCGCGCCAGCCGGTAATACATGGTGCCGATCTCTTTCGATAAATGCAGAAGCTCGTCGGGCGTCAGTTCGCTCTCGACATGCGCGAGAAAGTCGACCTGCTGACGCAGCGCCGGCGCCGTCGCATTGCCGCTGACGCGGTTGCTGGGCTGCCCTTGGACATAAACGCCGCAGCCGGCGGTGCTACTGGCCATGACCGGCTGCCGGCGGCAGGCGCGCCACATCAGTTCGCCATCCTGGTTTTTCAGGAACGCTTCATTCCACCCTCCGATCTCGTGCAGAAACGCCGTGCGTAACAATACCGAACAACACGGAACGTAGTCGCCCGTGAACCAGGCTTTCATCACCGATGCCGGCGTCGGCCTGCCAATGGATTTCTCTATCGAGACGTCAATGCGCTGCCCCGACGCCAGCGCGAAGGCATAGGGACCGAAGGCAATATCGGCCCCTTCAGCCTCGCCTGCCTGCAGCAGGCCGGTGATCAGGCCATCCTCAACATAATCATCGGCATCGAGAAACAGGATGTATTTTCCATTTGCCCTGCGCAGTCCGACGTTGCGCGCGGCTGGCGCGCCCAGCGTCGATGGATTGACGATTGTGCTAATGCGCGCCGACTTCGGGATCGCATCTTGCAGCACCGGGTCGGGTCCATCGACGACGACAATGATCTCCGACACGGCCGCGTCGGCAAGGCAGCTGTGAACGGCCATGCCGATAGTCGCTGCCGCCTTATAGGCCGGGATGACGACGGAGACGCGCGCCGGTGTCATGATTGGCGCTGTTGCAGGACGGGCGACGTTATCGCCTGCTGGTAGATTTCGATCAGCCGCTGGTTCAGCTTCATGTTGTCGAAGCGGCTGGCCGCGACATGCCGCCCGGCGCGGCCAATTGCGCCCCATTGCTCGCTGCGCTCGACGAGTTGCGTGACAGCCGCGGCCGTGGCGTCGGCGTCGCGCTGCGGCACCAAAAATCCGGAAATGCCCGGGTCAATGCTCTCAGCAATGCCGCCGACGGCCGATGCGACAACCGGCAGTCCGGCAGCCTGCGCTTCCGCCAGCACCAGCGCCTGCCCCTCCTCTTCGCCGGCCCCAGTCGCGATGCTTGGCAGCAGAAAGATGTGCGCTTCTTGATAAAGCGCGCGGACCTCATCTTGCGTCACGGCGCCGGCGAAATGGACATTGTCCACAATGCCGAGGTCGAGCGCATAAGCTTCCAGTTCAGCACGCAATGGCCCACCGCCAGCGACCACATATCGCAGCCTGGGAAAGCGCTGCGCAAGCAGGGCGACAGCCTGCAAGGCATAACGAATGCCTTTGACCTCGACCAGCCGCGCTACGCTCAGGAGCCGCAAGGGGCCGTCCTTTGGCGAACACCGCTCGGAAAACTGAAAGAACTGCAGATCAACGCCCGCCGGCAATTTAACGATCCGCGCCGCCGGAGCGCCGATCGCAACCAGGCTCTCGCGCATGAATTCCGATCCCACCGTGAACAGCGTGCCTGAGCGAAACAGCTCGTCATAGACATCAAGCCCATGCACTTCAGGAAATGCATTCAGGTCATAGCCGTGAAAGCTGGTGACGATCGGTCCATTAAGCGCGCCAAAGCCACGCTGCCCCAAGGCGCGCAGCGCATTGGGGCCGTAGTGGCAATGAATGACGTCGTAGCGCTGGGTCCGTCTTGCCGCCGGCAGCCGCTGATAAAGTACGGAGAGATTGAGCGCTGCCTTGCCGTGGCGCACGACATTGAGGCTGTCCGCTGTCGCCGCGACATTGCGGTGACCCCACTGTGCCACGCGCCGGGCCGCACCACCTGTGCGCCGCAACCAGGATCGCGGCACGTCATCGTAATGCGTGCAATCAAGCAGCCGATACGACGCCACATCATCATGCATCTTGCTGGTGTCGCCGCGCTTCACCGCACTGATTTCTATCGTGTGGCCTCTGCGTATCAACCCCGTGATCTGGTTGAGGATGAAGGTTTCTGACAGCGCCGGAAATTCACTGACGAAAATGCCGATCTTCACAGCGCCGCCGCCGCGGCGCGCCGTCCATTCGCAGCCATGGCGCGGGTCAGCGCGCGCTTGATGATGACATTGTCGGCGGGGATGCGGTCATAAGATTGCGCGCTCCGGGTATTGATGCCGCCGCTGGCGAGAACGATCTTCAGCCTGGCTTCGCCAGCGATACGAAACAGATCCGGCGAAACATCGATCGGCTTGCCGAAAGGCGGCGCGAACACCGGGCGGAAAGCGCGAAAATCTCGCAGCGCCATGACATTGGCCGCAATGTCGCGGCGCTGCCAATGCTCGGACATCATCGCGTAGCGCTGGTGCTCATGGCCATGCGCGCCGATGGCAAACTGTTCGCCATCCAGGCGGGAAAGCCAATTGGCCGTCACGAACCTGTCCGCAAGGTTCGGGACCGCGGCTGCGTATTGTTCAAGCGCTTCGCGGTAACGCGCATAGAAAGCCGTATCGCCCGTCTGGCGAAGCGCCTTGCCGTGCTGCTTGATCGCCGCCGGCAAGAGATGACCGGCATAAGCAAGCACCGGAAACCAATAGGTCCGGTCGCCGCGCAAATAAGCGCTGTTGATAAAGAATGTCGCCGGCAGGCCGCGCCGCAGCAGCAGCGGCGCCACATAATCGGCAATCGACCGGTCACCATCGTCGAATGTCAGCGCCGCGCATCGCCCGCGCAGGAAACCGCCGTCAAGCGCGGCAAGCGCCGCGTCGAGCGGCATGATGCTATGGCTCTCCGCCACATCGTCGATGGCCGTTTCAAAGTTAGCGAGCGCTGTCCATGTATGGGGATGGTGCCGGGCCGGATCGAAGGCCGGCGTCACCTGATGCCAATTGAAGATCGCCAGCGTGTTCTTTTGCGTCGCGCGGAAGCGAAGCGCCCTCGTCTCTTCCAATAATGCGCTGACCAGATGCAAGCGACTATCCGCTTCGCGGCCCGTTGACCGCCGTCGCCGCCAGTCCTGTCACCATGATGGTGCTATCGATGGCCTGAGAAAGATCGGGCCTGCGGTCGCTTCCCATCAGCAGCCGGATGAGCGGCTGTGCCACACGCGAGAGGATGGCGCGATAGCGGCGCCGCATCGGCCGCCGGCGTACCCAAAGGCCGAGCATTTGCGCCAGGCTCGCATCCCAGCCGCCGAGCGCAACGATGCGAATTTTCTGAAAGCCGGCGTCATGCAGATGCCGCTCAAGAGCAAAGGGCGTGAACCTGACCTGATCGGCAGGGCCATCATGCACCGGCCACAGGAACGGCACCGAGATGAACAGCGTACCTTCCGGCTTCAAAACGCGGGCCGCCTCCGCCAAAACGATTTCCGGCCGCTGACATTGATGCAGCATTTCGGTCGCAATGGCGCAATCGATACTGCCGCTTTCTAGCGGCATGTTGACGCCGTCCCATTCAAGATCGGGCGGGTCGGCGGCATCGGGGTGTTTGCTGCCCTTTATATCGAGACCTATGTAGCGCGTGACGCGCGTTCGCTTTGACAGCAAGAGCGGCTTGTAAGACTTCTGGCCACAGCCAATATCGAGCACGACGCCTTCGAGCCGGGGTAGATGCTCCGTCAGCGCATCAACGATGCTGCGACGCGACAGACATGTATCGAGCCGCTCGACCGAGCATTGCGGTGCAAGGAATTCCTCAGACGAGGGCATCGCTCGTCACTGACCATGTCACCGCATCGGAGTGCACCGCCCCCCAGGGCCGCTGCGGCCAATGCGTCACCGCGCCGAGATTGACCACCTTCAGCAATGGCACATTGGCCACCGCATCAAGGGTGACGGCCATCGATTGGTCAATGCCGATATCGACAAAGTAATCACCGGGCGCCAGAGGCAGGTCGCTGAAGCGGGCGACGACGCGCTGCCGCCCCCCACGCAGGGCTAGCGGTTGGTCGGCGTCCCATGACGTGGCGGTCGTTACGCATTGACGGTTCGCATTCCACAACGTCAGCGTCACATGCGCGCCCGCGATTGGCTTGACGACATCCAGATCGATGCCGATCGAAAACGTCTTGTCGCCGAGCGCCAATGGCAAGTCGGTTCCGATCACGCGCACGGTGGCGATGCGCACGGGCGCGTCGCCGGCCGGCCGCACTCTGTAGATACCGACGTCTTCTTGGCTGGCCGCCGCGAATGGGACGACCGCGCAGAGATAGCGCTGCACGATCTCGCGCGTCGGGCCAATGGCCGTCAACCGGCCACGGTCCAGCAGTGCGCAACTCGATGTCAGGTCCGACACCGCTCCCATGCTGTGGCTGACGAACAGGACGGTGCGACCGTCCTTGGCAATACTGTTCAACTTGCCGAGACACCGCTGTTGAAATTCGGCATCGCCAACGGCCAACACCTCGTCGACGATGAGGATCTCCGGTGTCAGGTGCGCGGCGATCGAAAAGGCAAGCCGCACCGACATGCCGGACGAATAGCGCTTGACCGGCGTATCGAGGAATTCGTCGACGTCAGCGAAGGCAACGATCGCATCAAAGTTGCGCCGGATCTCGGCGCGGCTCATGCCGAGAATAGCGCCGTTGAGATAGATGTTCTCGCGGCCGGTCAGCTCTGGATGAAAGCCAGTGCCGATCTCAAGCAGGCTGGCGACACGGCCGCGCAGCCGTACACAGCCTTTCGTCGGCTCGGTGATGCGGCTGAGGATTTTCAGCAGCGTCGATTTACCGGCGCCGTTGCGGCCGATGATGGCAACGGCCTCGCCTTGCTTGACGTCGAAAGTGACATCTTTCAGCGCCCAGAATTCGTCGACGCTGTCGCCATCGAGAATTGGCCGCCCCCGGATAAAGTCGCCGGTCTTGCGGATAACGTCGCGCGCGCTTCTCCCCGCCTCCTCGCGCACGGTCATATAGCGCTGGCCCTCCGCGGAATGACGGCCGATCATGTATCGCTTCGACAGCCCTTCAATCGAAATGGCAATGTCAGACAAGATCGGCGATGCTCATTTCGGCCTTGCGGAACTGGCGGATGCCAAGCCACAAGAACAAGGCCGTGAGGGCCACGCTGACCGCGAGACCCGGCCCATAAAGCGGACTGGCGCCGCCGAGCAGGCACCAGCGAAAGCCATCGATCACGCCAACCATCGGATTGAGTGCATAGAGCAGCCGCCATTGCTCTGGGATGACATTCGCGCTGAAGCCAACCGGCGAAATGTACAGGCCGAACTGCACCATAAACGGAATGACGTAACGGAAGTCGCGGTATTTGACGTTCAGCGTTGCAATCAACAGGCCGGGGCCGAGGCTGGCAAGAAACGCCAGCGCGACGAACACCGGCAAGAACACAATCCGCCAACCCGGCGCGAACTGGTACCAGAGCATCAGCGCCATCAGCACGAGGAAGCTGACGAGAAAATCGACAAGCGCGACGACCACCGACGCGGTTGGCACGATCATGCGCGGGAAGTAGACCTTGCCGATCAGGTTCGCGTTAGCGACCAGGCTGTTCGAGGCCTCGGTCAGGGCGCCGGCAAAGAACATCCACGGCAACAGGCCGGCGAGGACCAGCAGCGGATAAGGCACGCCGCCGTCCGATGGCAAACCGGCGATCCGGCTGAACACGAGGGTAAGGACCACCATCGTCAGCAGTGGCCGGATCAGCGCCCACGCAACCCCGATCACCGTCTGCTTGTAGCGCACGGCAATGTCGCGCCGCACCAGCACGGCGAACAGTTCGCGGTAGTTCCACAGGTCGCGCCAGTAGTGCCGTTCGGCGCGACCGGCCTCGATGATCAGTTTTTGCACAGCTGCGCGGTCCAGGCTGAAACGCGGTTCTTGAACGCTTGCTCGGAAAACATATCGAGCCCCGCCGGCCGCTCGCGGCGGCCGGCGGCCAATGTAGCAACAATGGCGTCGAACAAAGCGTCGCTGTTATGCGGATCGACCAGCCGCCCCAGTTCGCCATGGCGTAAGGCGTCGCGCGAACCATCAATGCTGCTACCGACCACCGGAATGCCGCAGGCCGCGGCCTCGAGCAGCACGATGCCGAAGCCCTCGCCCGAACTTGGCATCACATAGGCATCGGCGAGATTGTAAATGCCCACCTTGTCCGCCTCATCGATACGGCCGGCGAAAACAACCGCGCCGGCAAGCTGCATCGCCTCGACCTTGCTCTCAAGCCGTACGCGGTCATTACCATCGCCCACGATCAAATACTGAAGGCTTGGATCGCGCGCCAGCAATCGCGGCATGAGGTCGATCACCTCATCGAAACCTTTGTAACGTTCATTGGCGAATATCCGGCCGAGCGTCAGAATGACGGGCCCTCCACCAAGCCCCAGCCTTTGCATCATGGCCGTATCCTTCGGCTGCGGCTGGAAACGATCGAGGTCGACGCAATTCGGCACGATCGACACGCGCTCAAGATCAAACCCGGACCACCCGCAAAACCGTTCCGCCGACGTCCGGCTCACCGACACCACCGCATCGACACGCCGCGCCAGCCAATGAACGACACTGCTTCGCACCCGCCCCCACGCCTCGAATCCGTGAATGACCAGCACCAGCCGGGCGCGCCTCAATCGCGCCAGCAGCCAGGCCGCCGGCAGCAAATTGATGTGTCCGCATATCACGGCATTGATGTGCCCGCGGCGCGTCAGGCAAGCCGCCAAACGCCGTGCAAAGGCACCCTTCCCCGCCGCGGCGCGCCGATCATAAACAAGGCCCCCCGGCATGCCGCTTTCAACCGGCTCGGTGATCGAACGCGGCAGCACACGCACCTGCACAGCCTGCTCGCACAAAGCGGTGAGAAAATCCCGGTTGAACTTGGCAATCCCGCCAAAGCCGCCAAAGGCATCGCCCACCAGCATGACAATCCGCAACGGCTCCTTCATCCACTCAAGCCAGCCGACCTAAAGCCCGACGTTCCTGATCAGCGCCGGGGTGCAGCCCTGCGCCTCCAGTCCGGCGCGCAGCGCCGCCTGCACAGCCGCCGTTTTCGTCGTCATCACAAGGCGCAGCTTCCAAGGGTCAAACACGGTCAGCCCGCACAAATCGGTCATCGTGCGCGCCTGCACATCCACTGAGCTGCTCTCCCACAGCAACAGGCCGAGCAGAGCGCGCTCGCTCATCACTGCGCCTTCCGCCGGTCCCGTCACGCTGGACATCATGAACGCGGCATCGATCTTCTCTTGCGGCTCACCCAGACCATGCCGCACCACCGCCAGCGACAGCCACGCCGCCGGCGCGCCCGGCCTGACGCTGAGCTGTTGCACCAGCCGCTCTTCGCGTGCCGATAGAGTGTCCGGCTCGCTGCTCTCGGCGTGATACAGGCGAACCAGGCCAAGGCCTTGCGCCGCAGTCCACGTGCAGGCGATCACGACCATCGCCGCCGTCAGGTAACGGGCGCCCCTGTTACTCAGTGTAGTAGTTCCGGTAATAGCGGCTGCTGTAATAATACGAATAGGCATGCTTGCCGTAGCGCTGCGCCCGCTTGTCATTGACATGGTTGAACACCACGCCGGCCACCTTCTTGTCCGCCGAAACACGTTCGATCGAGTGCTTGACCATTTCGCGCGCCGTCGACGACCAGCGCACCACATAAACGACCTTGTCGGCCAGTTGCGAGATGACAACAGCATCGACCACCGGTCCTATCGGTGGCGAGTCGATGACTACGAAATCGAACAACTTTCGGAACGTCTCGATAAACGACTTCATGCGATCCGAACTCAAAAGGTCCATCGGACTTTGCGTCCTTGACCCGGCCGGTAAATACCAGAAGCCGAATTCCTCGCTCTGCTTGATCGCCGTTTGCGGATCGCTCTGCGCCAGCAACATGTCGACCAGGCCGGCATCCTTCTTGGTCGAGAGGATGGTCGAGCCGGATGGCCGCCGCAGATCGGCGTCGATGTAAAGCACGCGCAGGCCCGACGCCGCCGCCGATGAGGCAATCGACAGCGCCAGCGTCGTCTTGCCCTCGCCCGGCACAGTCGACGTCACCTGGATCACCGCCGGCGGATGATCGACATCGGACATCTGGATGCCGCTGCGCACGCCCCGGATCGACTCGGCAAAGCGCCCGAGCGGCTTGACGATCGGCAGTTGCGGGATCTGCAAGGTCTTGCCATCCGCCTTCAAGGCCGCCGGCTCCATGACGGCCACGGAGCTCAGCAGCGGCACGCCAAGCTGGTCCTCGATTTCCTTCGGCGTCGTGAAACCGGCATTAAGCAATTCCTTGCCAAGCGCGCCGCCGACACTGAGAAACAACCCGACCATCACGACGATGGTCATATAGCGCGTCTTGTTCGGCTGGCTTGGATTGTTCGGCGCCAAGGCCGGCGTGATGATACGTGCATCGCGGATTTCGAAGGTCGATTGCTCCTGCGTGATCTTGGCTTTCTTCAGGAAGTCCTCGAACAAGGTGCGGTTCACCTCGACGGTGCGTTCCAGCTCGCGCAAGGTGACAACCGCGCCGCTATTGCTGCCGACCTGCCCAGTGACGTCGCGCAGCGATTTCTCCACTGAATCGGCGCGTGCCTTGGCGATCTCGAATTCGTTGCGCACATTGGCGGCGAGCTTGCGGATTTCAGCCGCCAGCGAGCGCTCGACATCGCGCTTCTCGGAGCGGACATTCACCACCAGCGGATGGCCATTGCCATAGCGCGCCAGCAGATCAGATTCGCGCTGATTGATGCCGGCAAGCTGGTTGCGCAAGGTGCCGACCAGCGGCGAATTGATCATGTCCGGCAGCAGCCGCTGCACGTCGCCGCCGCTCTCATCCATCGTCTTGAGCAGGTCGACGCGCGCCTGCTTCTCGGCCAGCTCGGCGCGCGCGGCGAGCAGGCGTGCATTGAGATCGGCGAGCTGCTGCTGGTTCAGCGTGATGCTGCTGTTGCCCTGCTGCAGATTGTTCTTCTGGCGAAAGTCCTGCACCGCCTCTTCCGAAACGCGCACCTGGTTACGCAGTTCGGCGAGCCGCTCGGTCAGCCAGGTCGCGGCGCGCTTGGCGCCTTCGTAGCGGGTGTCGAGCTTGTCGACGATGTAGGCCGCCGCCACCGCATTGGCGATACGCGCAGCGCGCTGCCGGTCCGGCGAAGTGAAGGAAACCGTGATGAGATGGCCCTTGCTGCGGGTCACCTGCAGCGCGCCCTTGATGGATTGAATGCCGCGCGTCGTCGCCGGCGGCAGTTGCGAGAGATCGACAACCGAGTCATCCGCTGCCGCCGGGTCATCAATCCGCGACACCGGCGCGCGCGCCGCAGCCTGCGTCGCCGTGCCATCGCCACCAGCCGGCGCATTTTCCCGTTCGACAACCCGCCGCAGCAAGGCGGTCGAGCGGATAATCTCCATCTGGTTTTCGACCTCGGCGAGGTTGACCACCGGATCGACAGGCACAGGATCGGAAATGCGGTCGCGCCGCGAGTCGAGGAGGATTTCGGTGCTCGCTGTATAGAGCGGCGTCTGCCGCATCAGCATGACGGCGCCGATGACGATGGTGGCAACCAGAATGGTGAGAATGAAAATCCATTCCCGCCACAGGAAGTTGAGAATGTCGCGCAGGTCGATGGATTGCGACAGAGCGGCCGGCGTGGGCACACGCGAAAGGGACAATCGGTTCAACATGGATTCATCTATTGCCGTGAATACTAGTCATGCACGATGGCCTGTGAGCTTTCGGCCTGCGCCGTCCCCGCGCCGAGCACCGCCATGAAAGTCAATGTCACGGCCTGGATTTGCAGGCTGAAATCGACAAGCGAGTTGATGGCGACCAGGCAGCCGGCGCCGGCGGCGATGCAGGGCAGTGTCGCATTCTGCCTGCGCTTCAGCGCGCCGCGAAGGCAGCGCAAAGTCAGCAGCGCGACACTGCCAATCAGCAGGCCGCCGAACAGAAGGCCTAATCCCTGAAACACTTCGAGATAGGTGTTGTGCGCCATCAGCCACACGCCACCCGTGTCAATGGAGCGGTCGCGAAACATTGGAAACACATCGGCGAACGTACCGTAACCGTAACCGAGGATTGGCGCCGCGCGGATTGAATCGAGCGTGAGCCTGTAGACAGCGACGCGCGACGCATCGCTGAACCCTTGCTGTCCGACCTTGCCGAGCAGCGTGTCGCCAAAGCCGCCAATGGCAATCAGGACGCCCAGGGCGAGAAAAGTTGCGACGCCGCCCAGTCCCGCCACCCGCTTCCGCGCCTGCGCGACACTGAGCACAAGGAGCACGATGCCGCCGCACAATGCCGAGACGATGCCGCCGCGCGAACCGGTCAGCAGCAGCACGGCCATGACAATGAACAATCCGCAAAGATAGATCGCGCCGCCCCGGCCGGTTGTTTCGATCAGAGACGCGAGTCGCAGCCGGACCGTGTCGGCCATCGCTATAGTTTCGCGGTAATGCCGCAACAGCAACCCGGTCAGGATCACAGCGCCGATCCCGGCATAGGTCGCGAAATTGTTGCGGTTATAAAATGTCGAGGACACGTAGTTGTTGCGGTTCGGTTCAATCGATGCGGTCGCAAAAACGACAAGCCCGTAGCACGCGTAAGCGACACAAATCGCTGCGAGGCCCATCATCAGGCGATTGGCCCGCGCCGCATCCCTGCTGAATTGCAGCGCCAGCCAGAACACGCTGGCTGCTGTCATCAGGCGGACAAGTGCTTGCAGGGTCAGGTCGCGGTTGACGCTTATACGGCCTTCTAACGGAACGCCCAAAGCGTCGGCGGCCAAACTCCAGATCTCGCCATGCATGGCAGGCGGCGTCGCGCCGGCCATTTGCACAAATGTCCAACCAACAACCGCCAGAAACATGACAGCTGGGATCCGAATAGCCTTCAATGCAATCGGATGAGGACGGCCCGCGATCAGCAGCGACAATTCATAGGCAACGGCAAGCGCCGGAAAGAGCATCGCGTTAATGCCCCACGCCTGAAGTCCGCTGCTGCCCTGCGCCAAGGGCACCCAGGCGAGCCCGGCCACGAACAGCCAGAAGACGACGCCTTCGACCGGATTGCCTCGCCCCGCCGCCGTGACGTTCTCAGCATCTGCCAGTGTTTGCGTTCCATGCATCGCGGCGGGACTTCGCGGCGGGATTTTCCGACATGCTACCGCCATTCGGGTGAAAACGACGTACTGCCGCTGACAACCGCTCACATTCCGGACACGCGGCGCCTGATAAACGGCGCCGTCAGGTCAAAGCGGGCGGGCCCCTCTCCATGCGTCGAGGGCCTTCGCCAATCTGTCAGCAGGTTGGACTAACCGTGCCGGCCGGCGTGCAGGGAGTCTTCGCCGTGCCGCCTTGCTGATATGAGTTTGAACCGATCGTGACGCCGACGGCGCGGGTCATTGCCGACTGGATCGGTGAAGAGGCGCTCTGCTGCGCGGCGCTGACGACACGGGACGCCGCGTTGCTGTCGCCGCGATTGATAAGCGCGGTATAGGCCTGCGCCATCCCGGCGCCCGCCGCGGCCTGTTGCGCGGCATTCGACCGCGATCCGACATAGGCGACGTCGTCGGCGAGAGCAGGATTTCTGATAATGAGATCGCGCAGCGCGGCCATCAGTCCATCACCGCCATTCGGAAATGCGGCAAACAGCGCGGTCACGACCGGACTTGGCGTACCGGTATAGGTGCCATCGCCCTGGTAGGAACCAGCGGGCGCCGGCTGCACCGCGCCGAACACCAGGAACAGCGCCAGAAGCGCGCTCATCAGCGGCGGCGTCAGCCATCTTTTCCGTTCGCTATGCGCTGTCATCGCTTTGCCATCAGTATTTGTATGAAACGCCCAGGCTGACGAGATGCTGATCGAACGACTGTCCGGCGGTATTCGAGTCGACGGATTTGAACTGGTAGTCGAGGCCAAGGCCGAGATTGCGCCAGATCTCGTAATTGAGATTGGCGCCAGCGAGCCAGCCATTGTCTTCGCGCGGATTATTGACGAAGTCGGTCCGGACATAGCCAAAGCGCGCCGATGCCAGCCAGCCGCGCGGCAGCCCGTTGTATCCAATGTTCAAAAGCGCCGTCGACGTCCGGCTTGCCAGCCCGGTGACGCCGCCGACGGCAATCGACGACGAGCCGAGCGCCTGGTCCACCGACGCGCGCAGGTCCCAGAACCGCGTCGGCGAATAGCCAACCCGGACGCCAAAGACGCCACTGTCATAGGTGCCAACGATGTCATTCTTCTGCTGCTGATAACCGCCGAAGACTTCGCCCTGCCAGATGCCCGGCGCGGCGGTGCCGACGCCGGCGGTGATCCGATAGCCTTCAGAATTGCGCGCCGCATGGTCGTAGCGCTGCCAGTTCACCGAGGGATCGACAAAGAAATAAAGCTGTGGCGTAAGGTCAAAGCCGGTGCGCTGCGTCACCGTATAGACGGTGCCATCGCGGCTGAAAGCGAAGGCCTGGTCGTTATCGAATTGCGTGCGGACGACGTTGAAGCCGAGATCGAAAAAGGCGCGGCCGAGCTTTTTGCTCATCAGCGCCGAGCCTGAATACTGATTGTAGCGATCCGGGTTCACCTGCGGCGCCACGGTCATCGGCCCGACGGGAGCAACCGATGTGCCGGCCAGCGGCGTATTCGGCGCGGCGAAACCAGTGGTGCCAAAGACGTCGGCCTGCCGGGTGAAATCGCCGTTGAACTGGAAGGTCAGATCGCGTTGCGCCAGATAGGTCTGGGTGATGCCGGCCTTGGCATCGATCGTGGTTTTATCGGCGCCGGACACGGAATAATTCTGGAAGTCCGCCAAACCATAAAGGCTGGTCTGATGCATGCCGTTGTTCAGGCTGGCCGAGACCCCCGGGACGACGCGTTGGCCCCAGCCTGACACCTTGTTGGGCGTCTGATTGATATTGGAATTGTAGGCGACACCAGCAAACAGAGTCGGCGAAACCAGCCAGCCGCCGATGGCCATCGGCCTCGGCGCGTTGCCGGCCTTGACTGGCATATCGGCGGCCTGCGCACTCCCTGCGGCCGCGAGAAGCAGCAGGCAGGTCAACAGGCCCGTTTTCGTTGATTGTACTTGCCGCCCCATGTCCGCGCGTACCACCGACAACTTCGCGACCAACCCGGCTTTCCGCCTAAGGCCGCGCCCACACCAGAATACAGCCAGAGCGAGCATTGTATAATCGAATAACGAGTATTGTATATTTGAATAGCGCAACCGCACTTGTGAATCAGGGCAATTCCCACAGCCTGCTGTACAAATATTAGGGTAGTGCTATTTTTACCACTCAACCTGAGGGCGTCCGAAGGGCACGCTTAGAAGTAGCGTTCCGGAACCTTGATCAGATCGCCGGGAAGCACCATGGTCGAGCCTGATTGCGGGTATTCCTTCATCGTGGTTTCACCGAAATGCTGGATCAGCACGTAATTCCGGTTGGCCCGGTAGGTACCGCCGCCGGCTGAGGCCATGGCTGTCAGAACATTGAGACCGGGCTTGAACGCGTATTCGCCCTGTTTTTCGACTTCGCCGACAATGTAGATCGGGCGATATTGCAGTATTGCGACGGTCACGCGCGGGTTTCGTAGATATTCGCTACGGAATTTTCTCGCCAGTTCTTGCTCTAATTGTACTTGCGTTAGCCCGGTTGCTTTGATCGTGCCCGCCAGAGGCAGCGAAACCACCCCGTTCTGGTCGATCTCATAGTCTCCGCTGAGGGTCGGTTCGTTATAAACAGTGATCCTGATTTTCTCGCCGCCCTGGAATTTGGCGGCGGCGGCGGCGGCGGCGGCGGTGGCGCTGACATCCCCTTGGCTCACAGACGCCCCCCCTCCCGGCGTCCCACAGCCTGCAACCTGAACGGCGCATGCAACCAGAATGCTAACGATGAGCGATCTTAATACCCGCATAAGTTCCCGACCTGAACCGTGACGCCCGGGCCAAACATAGCTCGGACCCGGACCACCAGAGAACGCACTTATAACGTGCAAGCGAGGCAACCGGGTACTAAAATACATCCAGCTCAAAAGCGAGGTGCCTTCGGATGCGAGCCCTTTCGCCAGCATCGCGCGGATCTTTTGCCATTCGCTTTTCTGCGTTTGATGTCTGCTGGGCATTCCTGACGCCCTGGCTGGCGCTGTGGATTCGCGGCGCCCAGGTTCTGTCCGCCGACGACTGGCCGGCCGCCGCTTTCTACTGCGGCATCTCGTTCATCGCCGCGCTGATCGCCTTTCTCATCTTCCGCATTCGCGACGGCATGACGCATCTGTTCTCGGTGCATGATGCGATTGAAGTGGCGAAGGCGGTGCTGCTATCGGAATTCGCCACCTGCCTCGTTCTGTTCTCGGTGACGCGGCTCGATGGCGTACCGCGCTCGACGCCATTAATTCATGCGCTGATCCTGTCGGCCGGGTTGATCATCGCCCGCGCCTTCGTGCGCATGGTCAATGCTGAGCAGCGGACGCCGGAGCCGGGCACCGAGATGCCCACCGAACACATCATCGCCATCGGATCGAACCGGCTGTCGTCGCTCTATATCGATTTCCTGCACGCCTATGCGCCGGGCCGGCATCGTGTCGTCGCCGTGCTCGACGATCGCCCGGACATGATTGATCGCTCTATCGCCGGTGTTCGCGTTCTTGGGCCGACCGTGCACCTGCTCGCGGTCGTCGGCGAATTCAAAGAGCACGGCATCGCCATCGACCGCATCATCGTCGGCGGCGAACCCGACACGCTGGACCCGGAAGCGGCCGCCGGCATCGGCCGGGTCTGCGACGAATACAAGATAAAGCTGGATTTCGTGCCGCAACTGGTCGGCTTGAGTAGCGTGCGCGCGCCAGCGCCAACAAAAGCACCGCAGTCAAGCGCCGCAACAGTCCAGCCGCCGCCCTACTTCCGCATCAAGCGGTACATCGACCTGGTCCTAGTTTCGCTGCTTATCATTGCGCTTCTGCCGGTCTACATCACCGTTGCCATCATCGTCCTGCTCGACGTCGGCTCGCCAGTATTCTTCTGGCAGCGCCGCATCGGCATGAATGGCCAGATCTTCCAGATGCACAAATTCCGGACGCTGAAGCCATCCTTCGACTGGCGCGGCCAACCGGCGCAAGCGACCGAACGCGTATCCTGGATCGGCGCGTTGCTGCGAAAGTCCAGGCTCGATGAACTGCCGCAATTCCTCAACGTCATGGTCGGCGACATGTCGCTGATCGGCCCGCGGCCACTGCTGCCGCAGGACCAGCCGCCTGATCCCTCGCTGCGCCTGACAGTGCGGCCGGGCATAACGGGCTGGGCACAGGTCAGCGGCGGCAGCCTGCTATCGCCGCAGGAAAAGGGCGCGCTGGACGAATGGTACATCCGCCATGCCTCGCTCGCGCTCGACTTCAAGATATTTGTCAAAACAATCGTCGTGCTGCTCAGCGGCGAACGCCGCGCCTCCGATCCCGACGAGGACTACGCGCAGCGCAATCGCGGTGCGGCGCAAGGCTCATAAGACGCTCACCGCATGCCGCGCATCATCTTCCTCAATCGCTATTTCTACCCTGACCATTCCGCCACCAGCCAGATCCTCAGCGATCTAGCTTTTCATCTGGCCGAGGCCGGACGCGACGTTCACATCGTCACCTCACGGCAACTTTACGACGATGCATCTGCCGCGCTGCCGGAGCGCGAGGTGATCCGTGGCGTCAAGGTGTGGCGGGTCGCCACCACCGTCTTCGGCCGCGCAACTCTGGCCGGCCGCGCCCTCGACTATCTGTCCTGTTACCGCGGCATGCACCGGGCGATTGGCAAGCTTTCCGAAGCCGGCGACATCATCGTCGCCAAGACGGATCCGCCTCTATTGTCGGTCGTTGCCGCGCACGCCGCGAAACGCAGCGGCGCGCACGTCATCAACTGGCTGCAGGACCTTTACCCGGAAGCGGCCGTTGCGCTCGGCGTTCCTCTCATTCGCGGCCCGCTTGCCGCGCTGCTGACGCGGCTGCGCAACACGTCGCTGCATCGCGCAAAAATCAATATCGTTCCCGGTGAAGCCATGGCGCAACGCCTTGAGGCGCATGGCATCGCGGCTGACAAGATCCGCGTCATCGCAAACTGGACCGATGACGAAGCCATTGTCCCGATGCCGGCCGCCGACAATCCACTGCGCGTCGCCTGGGGCCTCGGAGGAAAGTTCGTCGTCGGCTACTCTGGTAATTTTGGCCGAGCGCACGACTTCGGCGCCATGCTCGGCGCGGCACAGCAGTTACGGCAAGACAGCCGCATTGTCTTCGTGCTGATCGGTGGCGGCAGTCAGCTCAATGCGCTGAAACGCAAGGTGCGCGACTCGCGGCTCGAAGACACCGTCCGCTTCTTTCCGTACCAGCCGCGCGACATGCTGCCCTCATCGCTCGCACTGCCGGACGTGCACTGGCTGTCGCTGCGGCCCGAACTTGAGGGCGTCCTTTTTCCGAGCAAATTTTACGGCATCGCCGCCGCCGGCCGGCCAATTATCGCGCTTGCATCGCCGCACGGCGAAATCGCCAAACTGCTCGACCGACACCAATGCGGTTTTACCGCCGATCCCGCCGATAGCTCCGCTCTGGCCGCGCACCTGAAATCTTTGGCAGGCGATCCGGCGCAATGCGCCACGCTCGGCCGCCGCGCCCGCGCCATGGTTGATGCGGAATTGACGCGCCGCCATGCCTTCGATCAGTGGCGGCAGGTGATTGAGCGCATCGCATAGAGGAACGCTTGCATGCGCCAGACCGGCATGCGAAGCGGAGGGCGAAATCCGTGAGAACTCGCCCAAAGGTCATTGCTTTATGCGGCGCACGCTGCTTCTGCTGCTCAAAATCGCCATTTCGATTTGCCTGTTTTACGTGTCGCTGCGCTCCGTCAACCTTGCTGCGCTGGCTGAGCGGCTGAGCCGGATCAATCCCGGATGGATTGCCGCCGCGCTTCTCCTGCAGGCAGCGCAGGTGGCATTGCAGTCGATGCGCTGGCGCGAAATCGCCCTTCAATGCGGCGCCAGCCTGACGCCGCCTGCCGCTGTCCGCATCAACTTCATCGCCGCCTTCTTCAATCAGGTTCTGCCTTCGACCATCGGCGGCGACGCGGCGCGTGTGTTCCTTCTGGCCCGTAACGGCGGCGGCTGGGCCAGCCCCACTTACTCGGTGTTGATCGATCGCGTCGCCGGGATTGTTGCGCTCGCCCTCATCGTCATCGCCTGCCTGCCGTGGTCGCTCGCGCTGGTGCAGGACCCCATCGCGCGCGCCGTGCTGCTGCTGATCGGCGCCGGCGCAATCGGCGGGGCCATCGTCTTTGTCCTGATCGGCGTTCTGAAATTACCGATATTGGAGCGCTGGGCCCCGACACGGCATCTGGTCCAGGTATCGCGCGCGGCTTTGCGGATATGCCGGTCGCCGAAATCTGCAGCGCTCATCGCCGTCATTTCCTTCGCCATCCACTTCCTGACCATTGCCTCGATCTGGTGCCTCGCCCAGTCGGTCGCGGCTTCGGCGAGCTTCGCGCTGCTGCTGTACATGGTGCCACCAGTCATCCTGATCTCGACGGTGCCGATCTCGATTGCCGGTTGGGGCGTGCGCGAGAGCAGCATGATCGCCGCCTTCAACTTCGCCGAGCTCGCCGCCGGCGATGGCCTGATCGTCTCGGTCCTCTTCGGATTGTCGGCTTTCGCCATCGGCACGATCGGCGGCATTCTGTGGATCACCGGCGGCACGCGCTTCTCGTCGAAGCGGCCGGCGGCTTTTCTTGACCGCGATGGCGTGCTGAATGTCGACCATGGTTACGTGCACGCCGTCGACAAGCTCGACTGGGTCGCCGGCGCACCGCAAGCCGTGAAACTGCTCAATGATGCCGGCTACCATGTCATCGTCGTCAGCAACCAGTCAGGTGTTGCCCGCGGCTATTTCGATGAGGCCGCCGTCAAGGCGTTCCATGCGCACATGCAGGCCGCATTGGCGGCGCACGGCGCAAAAATCGACGCCTTCTATTATTGCCCGCACCATCCCGACGGCAGCGTGGAGAAACTGGCGGTGCATTGCCGCTGCCGCAAACCCGGCATCGGCATGCTCGAACAGGCGGCGCGCGAGTGGCCGATCGATGTGGGAGCCAGCTTCATGATCGGCGACAAGGAGTCCGACATGCAGGCCGCGGCGGCGTTCAACGTGCGCGGAATTAAATTCGATGCAACGACGCAGCGCCTCGATGACGTCGTTCGCGGCCTGATCACCGAACGCTGAACCGCCGCGCCAGCCAGAGCGGCAGGCGCAACAGCGGATAGACGAAATGCAGCGGCGCCGGCAGCGGCAAGCGCAAAATATCATCCAGCCTGACGGACATGACGCGCACTTGCGCCAGTGCGTTGCGCCAGCCGCCGCCGAGCATGAACTGCATCGGCGCCACGCGCGTGCTGCCGAAGGCACGGTCCTTCAGATCCAGCGATGCGTCCGGCCCGACCATCAGGTTCATCGCAAGCGCGGCCAGCATGCGCAGCCGGATGCTTGAGTTTAGTGATTGTGTCAGTTGCGTTGGCAGGTCCCTGCCGAGCACGCGATGGCACAGCAGCAACGCCAATCCTGCGCAGACGCCAGTCCCTTTCGCGCGAGCATGCTGGACATAACGCAGCAACTCGGCGTCGCTCTTCGAGGCGATCAAGGCATTGACGTCGGCCAGCCATTTCAGCTTCGACCAGCCATGCGCGGCGCCGTGCAGACATAGATAAGCGAACAGGTCGTCATCCTGAAACGTGCGCACGGCGCGGATACCGGGCAGCACGACTGTCTGGCTGCGGGAGCCGACATCGACGCCTTTCAGCAAGGACGGACTTGCCACCAGCCGCCAGCGCAACTCGACCTGCATGCCTTTCGCCGGATGCTGCAAGGCTAGTTCGCGGCCGTAGCGAAATGCATCGCGGCGTTGCTGCTCATCGAGATGCGCGGCCGGCTGGCGCAATTCGTAGCCTTCCCCCTCAAGCAGCCGCACCGCCGCATCGGCATGTTCCGGTGCGGAGAGCAGATCAATATCTTTGCTCTGCTTGGGGACAAGCGTGCCGTATCCGAGCTGCGCCAGGCCTGCGCCCTTTATAACCAGCAGCGGGATGCGCGCTTTATCGAACAAAGCCTGCAGCCGCACCGACTCGACGGCGTTGGCCATGTTGCGCGCGGCAATGCGTTGTGCCCGCGCCAACAGCGCCCGTGATACGTCCGGTGGCAATGGCGTGCCGGCGGCAACGAGCGCCGCGTGAACCAGCCCCTCGACCCGATGCCTGATGGCGACGCGCAGCACGCGCTGCCAATCGGTTATCCTGCCAGCGGCGGCCATAACCCCGGCATCGCGCTCCAGCGACGCCGGCCAGCGGCAGCAGGCGGCGACCAGCACAAACTCGTCCGGCAAGGCCTTCATTGCTGCGCCACGATCCGCGGCTGGGCCACATTGTCGTCGATGCAGCGGCCATTCGCGAAGTACAGCACGCGGTCGCACAGAGCAACGCTCTCCGGACGATGCGCGATGATGACAATAGCCGGCCGCGGCGAAATCGCGCGCAGCCGCTCGATGACGTCGCGCTCGCCAGCGACATCGAGCGCATTGGTGGCTTCGTCCAGCAGCAACAAACGTGGTCCGCGCAGAACGGCCCGCGCCAGTGCAAGACGCTGACGCTCGCCGCCTGACATCAGCGCGCCACGCTCGCCGACAATCGTATCCATTCCTTGCGCCATGCGCCGCACCAGATCATCGGCGCCGGCCAGTGCGAGGGCACGCCAGAGATCAGCTTCGCCGGCCTGCGGATTGGCCCAGACGAGATTGCGCCGGATCGTATCGTGAAACAGGAAAGGATCTTGCGAGACGTAGCCAACCTGATCCTGCCACGCCGTTCGCGCCGCACCTTGCAACGCCGTGCCACCGACGGTGATCTCTCCGTGCTGTGGCGGAAACAGGCCGACCAGCAGATCGGCAAACGTGGTCTTGCCCGCGCCCGACGGACCGGTAATGCCGATCAACTCGCCGGGATGGATGGCAAGGCTGAGATGCGAAATCCCGCGCGCCGCGCTGTCACCATTGTCTTCATTCGGATGCTGAAACGAAACATTGTGAAAAACGACGGGGCCGCCCGGAATGCTTCCATCGCCTGCCTGCACCGAAGGGCCCTCGCCCGGCAACGCGGCAAGATCACGCTCCAGTCCGGTGACCTTGGCATAGACCGGCAGCGCGAAGGCAATCTGCTGCACGCCCTGTTGAGTTTGCCCCAGCGGGCCGACCATGCGCGCCATGATGAGCAGGAGCGTGATCAGGACCGGTGGCGAGACATCGAGCAGGCCGAAACCGGCCAGCACCACGCCGGCAGCAACGAGGGAAGCTGTGGTCGTCAGCGCCAGCCGTCGCCTGGTCTGATGCCGCATGGCGTCGACCTGCGACCTCGACTGTTCGTGCAGCGCATGGCGGATCTCGGTGGCGAAGGCCGCCTGCAGATTCTGGCTCATGGCGGTCTTCAGGCCGCCGAGAAAATGCGTGGTGACATTGAGCAGCGTCAGGTTGGCGTTCGTCGTCGCCTCGCCCAGCCCCCGCGTCCGGCGAAGTCCCGGCACAAGAATGAACATGACAATAGCGAGCAGGCCGACGGCGAACGCGGCGAGCGCAGGAGCCAGCAGAAAAATCAACATGCCTTGCGCCAGCAGCAGCACCGCCGCCATCAGGCATTGCAAAGCCTGATAGGCCATGGCGCCGATACGGGCGATGTCACCGCTCATGATATGCGTGACGCGGGCGTGGCGCAGTTGCACAAGCCGGTCCCAGCGCGCGGCGGCGAGAAGATCGACGATGCGGGCACGACGCTGTTCGACGAAGCCTGCCTGCAGCGTCGCAACTCTGACATCGCGCGCGGCGATCACCAGCGCGCGTAATATCATCAGCAGGCTGAACATGGTCAGCAGCAGCGCCAGTTGTGCAAACGGCCGCTCGATGCCGAGCCGCGCGAGCAAAGCTGTCGCGGTGTTCTCGAGCCTTCCGCCTGTCTGCGAGCCAATGACAATACCAAGCAGCGGCACAATGAGGACGAGACTGAGGCCTTCCAGCGTCGCAGCAGCAGCGACAAGAGCGGCGGCCAGCACGCCTTTGCGTCCGGCATAGGCGACGAAATCGCGCAAGAAGCGGCGTAATTCGCCAGACCATCCGGTGCCGTTCACTATCGCCATTGCCGGCTGCGTTGCTGCGGTTGCCGTTGCCGCACAATATCAGATTTTCAGAAAGCGATGCCCGGTTTCATCCAGCACGATGCAGGTCAGACGGCCGCTCATATAGGCCCCGGTGTCGATGTTGATCCGGTTCGGCCGCACCTCCGGCCGATCGACCGGCGTATGGCCGTGAATGATAATCTTGCCGAAATCGGCTTTGCTGGAGAGAAACTCGTCGCGGATCCAGATCAGGTCGTTGTCGCTCTGGCGGTCGAGCGCGACGCCGGGACGAACACCGGCGTGACAGAAAAAATAGGTGTCGTGGCTCAGCGAGGTCTTCAGCGAGGACAGGAATGTCGCGTGATGATCCGGCAAAGCGTCACGCAGCCGCACTGATGCTTCCGCATAGTTCTTGCCGAGCATCAGGTCGGCTACCGGCACGCCGTAGGAATGCAGCGTCTCGAGCCCGCCCAACCGCCGCCAATGCTCGCCGGTAGAGGGATCGGTCAGGAAGGACTCAAATAGAGACTCGTGGTTGCCGCGCAGCGCGACATAGGGCGTCGGAAATGGATTAGCCGCCAGCCTGTCAATGACACCGCGCGATGCCGGGCCACGATCGACATAGTCGCCCAGCGTCACCGTCAGCCCGCCCTCGCCCGCCTGATCGACATCCCTCTCGATGGCCGAGATCGCCCGCTCCAGCAGATCAAGCCGGCCGTGAATATCGCCGATAGCGTAGACCCTCATATGCTTGATTGGCGGTTGGTTCATCGCCGCAGTCTATGTTAACCCGCCACACTGAGACCAATAAGAAAAGAAGTTGCAATGCCGGAAACGCCCTTTGCCGGTCCCGTTGGCGCCACGCCGCGGGAACGGCTGTTGACCTCCTTGATGCTGCTTTGGCTGGCCGGCGGCGCTCTGCGCCTGACCATCCTGGCCGTGCCTCCTGTCATCCCGCAAATTCAAAATCAGCTCGGCATGAGCGCGACGCAGATCGGCATTTTGACCGGCCTGCCGTCAATGCTGCTGGCGCTGGCCGCCGTGCCGGGGTCGCTGCTGATCGCCAAGCTCGGCGTGCGCACCGCGCTGGTCATTGGCCTGATCGCCACAGCTTTGGGTGGCGCGCTGCGCGGCGCCTTGCCGGATGTCTACTGGCTCTATGTCATGACAATTGTCATGGGCGCCGGCGTGGCCATCATGCAAGTGACCATGCCGACCGCGGTGCGCGCCTGGCTGCCCAACCGCATCGGCTTTGCCACCGCCGTCTATACCAACGGGCTTTTGGTCGGCGAGATTTTCCCGGTCGCGCTGATGCTGGTGCTCGTCCTGCCGCTGGTCGGCGGCAGCTGGGAATGGGCTTTTGTGGTCTGGAGCGTGCCCGTTGCCATCATCGCCGTTATGGTGATGACCCTCGCGCCACGCGCCGTGATCAACGCGACCGCAGTCCGCCGCAAATGGTGGCCGGATTGGCGCAACATGCTGATCTGGCGGCTCGGCATCATCCTCGGCACATGCAATGCGACGTATTTCGCGACCAATGCCTTCCTGCCGCCCTATCTTGAAAAGATCGGCCAAGGCGAGTGGACCAGCGCCGCGCTGTCCGGTTTGAATATCGGCCAGTTGCCGGCCTCCTTCATTCTGCTTGCTGTCGCCGGCCGCATGGAGCGCAAAGTCTGGCCTTATGTATTCTGCGGATTGCTGTGCCTCTTCTCGACGATCGGTATCGTCTACGGCACCGGTGCTTGGATCGTCGTCGCGGCGTCGCTGCAGGGCTTCGCCAATGCCGGCGTGCTGATTCTGGCGCTTGCCTTGCCGCCCTTGCTCAGCCCGCCGGACGATGTGCATCGGGTCACCGCGGCCATGTTCACCATCAGCTATAGCTGGGCCGTATTTGTGCCGGTGATCAGCGGCGCATTGTGGGACATGACGAACATCGCGGCGATGGCGTTCCTGCCGATCGCATTATGCGGTATCGTGCTGGTGTTCCTCGCACCGGCGATCAACCACGTTCCGCGAACAGAGGCTTAAAACCATGCGTGATGTACCGATTGGCGCCAAAGGCACCGACACATTGCGCGTAACGCCGGCGCACCTCGCCAATCAGTTCAAGGATGCGCTGCTGCCGAAAGTGTTCGCGACGCCGATGATGATCACCATCATGGAAAATGCGGCGCTGAACGCCGTCCGCGACTATCTGGAACCGGGCGAAAGCTGCGTCGGCACCCTCGTGAATGTCCGCCATCTGGCATCGACCCCGGCCGGCCATATCGTCACGGCGACGGCGGAGGTTACAAAAGTAGACGGGCGCAAAATCGAGTTTACCGTCAGCGCGCGGGATGAAGATGAAGAAATAGGCAACGGCACGCACGAGCGCATGGTGGTCGACATGGCGCGCATCGCCGAACGCCTGGACAGCAAAAAGCGCTAGGCCTGTTCGGCCAGACTGCCGAGCCGATGCGCCGCCGCCAAAGCCAAAAGGCTGACCACGGCCGCCAGGATCAAATAGTAACTTGGCGCCACGGCGCTGCCGGTCGCCTCGATCAGCCAGACGGCGATGAACGGGGCAAAGCCGCCGAATACGGCAACCGCCACCGAATAGCTGACCGATAGCCCGGTCGCCCGCATCCGGGCCGGAAACAGCTCGGCCATCAGCGCCGGCAACGCCCCGACATAGAGCGCGGTCAGCACGCCGAGCGACACCTGCACCAGCAGCAGCTTTTCCATCGACGGGGCGCCGACCAGCCAGACAAAGGACGGCACGGCGATCACGGCAATGGCCAGCGCCGACAGGACGGAGATTGGAAACCGCCCCCAGCGGTCAGACAGCAACCCGACAAAGGGAACCACGACAACCTGAATGGAAGCGGTCAGCAGCGCCACGGCGAATGAGTTCGACGCCGTCAGTCCAAGATGTCGCGCCGCCAAAGTCGGCATGAACACAATCGTATAGGTCGCCACCGAGCCGAGCACGATCAATCCGGTCGCGGCGGCGAGCCGCAATTTGTGCTCGCCGAACAAGGCAGCCACCGGCGACGGGCCGCTGCGCGCCAGTCTGACGTCCATCGTCTCGATCAGGCGACGCCGGATGTAGTAGCCAACCGGCGCAATCAGCAGCCCGAACAGGAAGGGCAGCCGCCAGCCCCAGGAATTGATCTGCGCCTCGGTCAGCCCCTGCGTGATCGCAAAGCCGAAGCCGGTCGCCAGCACCGCGGCGACGCCCTGGCTGGCAAACTGCCAGCTTGCCAGATAGCCGCGCCGCGACGCGTCCTTTTCCGCGAGAAAGGCTGTGGCGCTGCCGAACTCGCCGCCGACGGCAAAGCCCTGCACCATGCGCGCCGAGACCAGAATGATCGGCGCCAGAATGCCGATCGAATGATAGTCCGGCACCACCGCGATCGTCGCGGATGCGCCGGCCATCATGATGATCGATACCTGGATCGCGCTCTTGCGGCCATGCCGGTCGGCATAGGCGCCGAGCACAACGGCGCCGAGCGGACGGATGACGAAGGTGACGCCGAAGGTCAGGAACGTCAGCAGCAGAGAGATGCCCGGCGTATCGGCGGGGAAAAACAGCGTTGAGATAATGCCGGCGAAATAGCCGTAAACGACGATCTCAAACCAATCGAGCGCATTGCCCATGGAGACGGCGACGATATCGCCGTGCTTCGACGAACCGGCTGTCGGCGCCGGTTGCAGGGACCTGGCATCCATAAAGCTTACAATCTCAACGGGCGGAATCGGCGACCACGCCAAATGCCGGCGCAATGGCCATACGTTATGGCACCGCTGCCGGTCGATCCAGAGCAAACCTCCGGTTGGCAGCCATGCGAGCTGCCTCCGCCGCGCGTCAGTCTGACACCCAGGTCAGACGCTCACGACTTTCTGCGCACCATCTTTTCAAATTTCGGCCGCAGCGGAATGACCTGCCCGCTCCGCGGATGCGACCGGTTCTCCAATTCGTGGCAGAAGGCCGACAGCTCCGCCTCCGAGATGTCATGAATTTTCATGCGCAGCTCCAGCTCGGCCATTTCCAGCAGCGAGGCGGCGCTGTCGCATTTGCAGAGCCTGGCGATTTCGATCGCCTCACTCACAGAACAGAGGGCTTCTTCAAGTCGCTTCATGATCGTCCACCCAGCACGGCTGCTTCTTTCCAGGCCACGACACGCGACGTCGTCTTGATCCACGAGTCAGTCCGCATCACGTTTCCCCATAGCCCCATTAATTGTCGAACGAAGTCGTGCACCTGCAGCGACGGCGTATCGGTAAGCCCGTGGCTGGCCGACGCATCGGAGAGATAAGTCACTTGATGACCGCGGTGGAATGCGTCGATGGCCGTCGCCAGACAGGCCGCCTCGCCGGCGAAACCGGCCATGACGAAGTTGCCGCTATTGTGCGTCATCACCTCGGCGAAGTGCTGGCTCGTGTAACAGGATGGCTGCTTGCGTTCGAAAATCGAATCCGTGCCATGCGGCTCGAAGCCGTCGATCCAGCCGGACAAACGCGCTGTCGAACTCGACAACACCGAACCGATCCAGCGCGTATGGGCAATCGGCATACCGATCATCCGCGCATGCGCCAGCGCCGTCCGGCAATTGGCCAGCGCCTCCTGCACATTCGGCAAGGCGAGCGCGCGCGAAGTCGCCAGATACTCTTCCTGCAGATCGACCAGCACCAGCGTCGGCAGTTTGGCCGCGTTCGTGAATGCCCTGAGATCGATGACCTGGTTCACGCTTGCCTCAGTGCGCCGGGGCGCAAGACATCACGTTCGGCGGATTTCTCGAGAACGCCCGGCGTATGCCAGCGGCCTTCCGGGCGAATGATCACGTAAGGGTCGGACTCAATCGACACTGCCTCGGGATGCGCTTCGACATCGAGCACGATCTCGACGAAGCCGAATTCCGAGAACGACAGTTCGCGCGCTTCGTTCGGCACGCGGAAGCCGAATTGGCCATACCAGCCGACAAGACTCTCTTCCGACTGACCGTAGATGCGCGTGTAGCCCTTCATCCGGCACATCTCGATGCCGGCGCGGATCATCTGCTGGGCGAGTTTGTGGCCGCGAAATTCCTTGCGCACGGCGAGACGCTCGAGCTTGGCGAAGCCTGCGAAATACCGAATGCGCAGGCACGCCGCCGGCTCCTGGCCGACATAGCCGAGCAGATGCGTCGCCGAGAAATCGTTGCCGTCGAATTCCTCGCCATAAGGACAACGCTGCTCCGCCATATAGACGGCGCTGCGCACCGAAAACACGCGGGTCAACTCTTCCATCGTGCGCGCGACAGTGATCGACGGCGTGCCTTCGATCTCGGGAAGATAATTGTCGTAGATCGGCAGCGGCGCTGCTTCCTGCTCCGCGCGCGTATATTTATAAACTGTGGTGCTGACTTCGCCGGCATAGGTCGCGCCGCAGGTGAAACCGAGGCCTTCCAGCGTGTATTTGCCTTCCGGCGTCGAGGCGCAGGAATAGACGTCGACATCTTTATAGATCGGCGTGCTGATCTTCTGCAGCGTCAGCGACATGCCGCCGGACAGCGCGCCCCAGGCATGGGTGCACCAGATATAAATGCCGGCCGGTTTCTCATGTTGCGAGGCCAGCAGCGACGTGTCCGGATCGGTGCCCTTGAAGGTGCCGGCAACCAGTTGCCGCAAGCCTTCGTGGTTGAGCATCAGATAGGCCTGGAAGCCCTCCGGCTTGCGCTCTCGCGAATTGAAATTCTCGCGCTTGGCGATCGCCCTGAATGAGTCATGGTTATGCGACACGACGCGGTGC
>JAURVZ010000006.1 GCA_030655215.1 Pseudolabrys sp.
AGGCCCTTGGCGGAATGCAGCGTCATGATGTTGACGGCCTGCTCGGCCTCGCCGCGGTCGACATCCATCACCAGCGAAATGTGCTCGAGGAAGCCGGCGAGGTTCTCGAACTCCTGCATCGAGCGCACGAGTTCTTTCAAATTCTCGAGGCGGCCGGCGGCGTCGGCCGAGCGGTCCTTCTGCCACATCTCGGTATAGCCGCTCTCGTCGAGCACGATCTCGGCCAGTTCATTGTGCGGCAGCGTTTCCTTCTGCTTCCGCCAGCGCTCGAAATTCGCCATCAGGTCGCGCAGCGCGCCGCGCGGCTTCGGCGTCATCTCGTCGGTGGAGGAGAGCAGGCGCGCCGCTTCGGTCAGCGGCACGCGCGCCTTGCGGGCATAATCGTGCAGCATCTGCACGGTGGCGTCGCCAAGGCCGCGCTTCGGCACATTGACGATGCGCTCGAAGGCGAGGTCGTCGGCCGGCTGCGCAATGACGCGCAAGTAGGCGAGGGCGTCGCGGATTTCGGCGCGCTCATAGAAGCGCGGGCCGCCAATGACGCGATAGTTCAGGCCGAGCTGGATGAAGCGTTCTTCGAATTCGCGCATCTGGAACGAGGCGCGCACCAGGATGGCGATCTCGTCGAGCGGATGGTCGGCGCCTTCGTCGCGCGCGGCGCGCTGCATCTGCTCGATCTCCTCGCCGATCGAGCGCGCTTCTTCCTCCGAGTCCCACGCGCCGGTGACCTGCACCTTTTCGCCGAGCACGTCCTCGGTGCGCAATGTCTTGCCGAGCCGGCCTTCATTGTGCGCGATCAGCGCCGAGGCGGCGGCGAGGATATGGCCGGTCGAGCGGTAGTTTCTTTCCAGGCGAATAACCTTGGCGCCGGGAAAGTCATGGTCGAAGCGCAGGATGTTATCGACCTCGGCGCCGCGCCAGCCATAGATCGACTGGTCGTCGTCACCGACGCAGCAGATGTTTTTGGGGGGAGCTTTTTCCGTCATTCCGGGGGCCGCCGCAGGCGGCAACCCGGAATCTAGCGCTTTCGGTTCATCCCAAGTGTCTTCGAGACTCATGCTTTCGTTTGTCGACAAAGCGCTGGATTCCGGGTCCGGTCCTTCGGACCGTCCCGGAATGACGGCCTTGCTCGGCACTTGTGACAACAACCGCAGCCACAAATACTGCGCCACGTTCGTGTCCTGATACTCGTCGACCAGGATGTATTTGAACCGCATCTGATATTGCCGCAGTACGTCAGGTTGTTCGCGGAACAGGCGGATGCATTCCAGCAGCAGATCGCCGAAGTCAGCGGCGTTCAGCGTCTTCAGCCGGTCCTGATAGGCGGCATACAGTTTCTTGCCCTTGCCATTGGCGAAGGCGGCGGCTTCGCCGGCCGGCACCTGGTCGGGCGTCAGGCCGCGGTTCTTCCAGCCGTCCAGAATCATGGCGAAGACGCGCGCCGGCCAGCGCTTCTCGTCCAGCTTCTCGACCTCGATCAGCTGCTTGATCAGGCGGATCTGGTCGTCGACGCCCAGAATGCTGAAGTCGCTCTTGAGGCCCACCATTTCGGCGTGCCGGCGCAGGATCTTGACGCCAATGGCGTGGAAGGTGCCGAGCCAGGGCATGCCCTCGACCACGGAGCCCATCATCTTGCCGATGCGCTCCTTCATCTCGCGCGCCGCCTTGTTGGTGAAGGTGACGGACAGGATCTCGCGCGGATGGGCCCGGCCGAGGTTCAGGATATGGGCGATTCTTGTCGTCAGTACCCGGGTTTTCCCGGTTCCCGCGCCGGCCAGCACCAGAACCGGGCCGTCCAGAGTCTCGACGGCGTCCCGCTGTTCCGGGTTAAGATCGGCCAGATACGGCATGTTCGACGTGCGCTGCGCCATGGCGCGCGCGGCAATGCCGCCCGGCACGGGTTGCGGGGGCGATCGCACAGGGTCTGTACGCAGAGGATCGGCGGCCATGATCGGGATGATTCCTTGTCCCCGGAAGATGGCACTCGCAGATGGCAATTTCGAGGGTAGGGCGGCGAGGAAATGCCGTCCTACCCCGATTTCGGGCGGAAAATCGCCGATTACTCCGGCTTGTAGGTCTCGCGCTTGCTGTTCGCCAGCTTGATCAGGCTCTCGGCCGCCTTGCGGTCCTCGACCAGGAACGCCGCAAATTCGGCCGGCGCCGTAGTCGCCGTTACTACCGACTGTTTATCGAGGAACTCGTTGAACGCGGGATCCTTGAACACCTCGACGAAGGCCTTGTTGATCTTGTCGATCATCGCCGCCGGCGTGCCCTTCGGCGCGGCGAGGCCCCACCAGCCCTGTCCCGGGTAAGCACCCAGCCCGGCTTCTTTAAGCGTCGGTACCTTCGGCAGTAACGGCGAACGCTTTTCCGCCGCCACCGCCAAGGCCTTCACCTTGCCGGCTTCGATCAGGCCCATGAAATTGCCGACGCCGAAGCGCGTCACCTGCACCTCGTTGGCCGCCAAAGCCTGCGCGGCCGGCCCGCCGCCCTTGTACGGCACGCCGACAATTTTCGAACCCCACGTATTATTGAGCCAGCGCATGAACAGGTCGGGGAAGGAGCCGTCGCCGAGCGTGGCGTAGTTCAGCCCGTCCGGCTTGGCGGCGGCATAGGCCTTCAACTCATCGATCGAATTGATGCCGGTCGCCGCCGAGACGAACACGCCCTCGGTGAGGAAGAACAGCCGCGTCACCGGCGCCAGGTCTTCTGGCGCGTAAGGCAGTTTGTCGAACAGCAGCGGATTGTAGGACATGGTCGAGTGGTAGATGACGCAGAAGGTGTAGCCGTCCGGTGCAGCTTGCGCGCAGGTCTGTGCGCCGAGAATGCCGGCGGCGCCACCGCGGTTCTCAATGATCAGCGGCTGGCCGAGCTTTTGCTGCAGGTCCGGGCCGGCCTTGCGCATGATGACGTCGGTGACGCTGCCGGCCGCGATCGAAACAACCAACCGGATCGGACGATCGGGATAATTCTGTGCTTGCGCGCCGGTCGCGGCGCCCAGCATCAGCAGGCAAACTAAGGCCTTGGCGATCCTCATGACGTTTCCTCCCGTTAGATTATTATTTTTAGATTCAGTTCTCAGAGCTTGCCGTCGAAGGCGGCCGTCGCGAAGTCATCGATCATCTTGAAACATTGCCGCGCCGCGCCCGGATCGAACTTGGCGATGCCCGGCACGTCGGATTCTTCTTCTGTGAACGAATGCAGCAAATGGCCGAACACGGTCATTTGCCATTTGGCGCCGCTGGCTTCCATTTCCGTTTCAAACGCATCGCGGTCCGCCTTCGGCACGGCCGGGTCGGCGGCGCCGTGCATGACGCAGATCGCGGCTTTGATGTCGCCGGCCTTGGACGGCAGGGAGGTCTTGAGATCGCCATGCAGGCAGATGACCGCCTTGATGTCGGCGCCGCTACGCGCCAGTTCGAGGACATTGCCGCCGCCGAAGCAGAAACCTGCTGCCGCCTGCTTCGAGAGATCGCCGATGCCGCGGCTGCTGCTTTCCTTGCGCAATGCTTCCAGCGCAGCGGTTATGCGGCGGCGGCGTTCCGGCGCATCGGCCCGCAAACCATTGGCGAGTTCAGCGGCTTCCGGCGGGCCTTTCGACACTTTGCCGGCGCCATACATGTCAGCGACAAAGGCGATGTATTTGTTGCCCGCCATGCGCTTGACGCGCTCGATGCTCTCATCGCTGACGCCGAGCCAGTTTGGCGAGACCAGCAGCAAAGGCCGCTTGCCGGTGACCTTGTCGTCGTAAATGAGCGCGCCGTTGGCGGCCACTTTGCCGGCCTGGTAGTCAATGCGTTCAACCTTCACTTGCTTATCCCCTTTGTCGGCTTCAGCCGAGAATGATCTCGCCGATCGAGCCGGTGTCATATTGCGTGAAATAGAGCCGGCCATTCGACATCGCGCCGATGCAGCGCGGGCCGCTGCCTGGCGTCGGAATGTCGTATTCGGCGATGAAAGTGCCGTCCGGCTTCATGTGACCGATCTTGTTGGCGAAGTTTTCGGTGCACCACAGATTATTGTCGGGGCCGACGCAGACGCCGCGCAGCGACGCATTCGGCGTCGGGAAAACATACTCGCTGAACTGGTTGTTGCGGTCGATGCGGCCGAGCGCATTGGCGCCGGTCTCGACGAACCAGATATTGCCATCGGGATGCGTCGCCATGGCGCGCGGCTGCGGATCGGCGCCGGGAATGGTGAATTCGGTGACGTCGCCATTCATCGTGATGCGGGCGACACGATTGCCGGCGGCTTCGCTGAACCACAGCGCGCCATCGCGAATGACAATCGACAGCGGCTTGCTGCCGGGCGAGATGCCAGTCTGGAATTCAGTGATGACACCGTCCGGCGTGATGCGGCCGATCTTGCCGGCATCGGTTTCCGAGAACCAGATATTGCCGTCGGGGCCGAGGCCGATCGCATCAGGGCCGGCGTTCGGCGTCGGCACATCGAACTCGGCCAATTCACCACGCACCGATATGCGGCCGATCTTGTTGGCCTTCTTCTGCGCGAACCAGAGATTGTTGTCGGCGCCGAGACCGATGCCGATCGGCGTTGCACCCGGCGTCGGCAAAGCGAATTCCTTGAACGTTGCCGTTCGTGGATCGAAGCAGCCGATCTTGGCGGCGCCGCTCTCGCAGAACCATAGGTTCTGATCGGGACCTTCAACACAGATGTAAGGGGCGCTGCCGTCTGTCGGGATGCGATGCTCGCGCATCTTGACCTTGCTGACGGTCACGGGATTTGTTGCGTTGGCAGCGACTGACATGAATTCCACCCCGTACCGCAATTCAGTACATCGCTGATTGCTTAGTGGGATGCTAGCGACCGAATTGAAAACGAGTCAACGCTTCTTCGCCATCGATACAGCGCGACCGGCGCCTTCCGGTATCGGCAAGGCGGCGTGGGCGGCGCGCATGCGCTCGAAGGCGGCCAGCACATCGGCATGCCATGGGCCGACTTTCTTGGTCGCCATGTTGACGTGCAAGGTTAGTGTTTCGCAGGTCGCCGATACCCAGCCTTCGGTGGCGTGCACCAGCTCCTCGAACAAATGCAGGCGCTTGTCATCATAGGCCAGCACCTGGCAGCGGATTCGCAGCGGCGTGCTCTCGTGCACTTCGCGCAAATAGCGCACATGCATTTCGGCGACCATGGTCGAGTGGTTATGTTGTTTCAGGTAATTCGGCCCAAGGCCGAGCAGTGCGTAGAGCTCGTCCACGCCCTGGTCGAAGAACACGACATAATAGGCCATGTTGAGATGGCCGTTGAAGTCGATCCATTCCGGCTTGATCCGCATCTCGGAGGTGACAAAGGGCGTCGGCTGGTCGGCGGCAGGGTCTTGCATCGTCATTCCATATTTTTAGCTGCGGCGGGCTGGCACATTGAAACCGGCCGGATAATCGCCAAATGAAGGTACTAGACTTACTCCCGCAACAGAAATTCGCCGGAAGACACGGATGTTGAAACTCCCCGGGCATATCCCTGGTCTTGGCGATCTGCGGGATTTGCTTTCCGGCGCCCCCAGCCTGACCGAACTGGCCAAGGGTTCGACCGTCTGGCTCGCCGTCACCGGCTTGAGCCGCGCCGGCAAGACGGTGTTCATCACCAGCCTCGTGCACAATTTGCTCAGCGCGCTGCATAACCCGAACCGCATGCCGCTCTTGAAAGTGGTCGGCGAGGGGAGGCTGATCGCCGCCAAGCTCGAAGGCGCCAAGGCGCATTTGCTGCCGCGCTTTCCGTACCAGGACAATATTGAAGCGATGGCGACAACGCCGGCCGGCTGGCCGCAGGCGACGGCCGACATCAGCGAGATCGGCATCGACATCCGTTTCATGCCGACAGGCCTGGTCGGCGATTTGCTCGGCCGCATTAGCGGCGGCGCCGCGACCTTGAAGCTGCGCATTGTCGATTATCCCGGCGAGTGGCTGCTCGATCTGCCATTGCTGTCGCAGAGCTATGCCGAATGGTCGCGCGCCATGCTCGCGCTATGGCGGCGCGGCGTCCGCGCCGAAGCGGCGCGGGAGTATCTTGGCTTCATTGCCGATCATCAGGCTGACGAGGTGACAAGCGAAGCTGTCGCCAAGCAGGCGCATGATCTTTATCGCGCATTGCTCATCACCGGACGTGACAAGCATGGCCTGAGCTATTTGCAGCCCGGCCGCTTCGTCTGTCCGGGTGGATTGGGCGATGTGCCTTATCTCTGGTTCGCGCCGCTCGATGTGCCGGAAGGCACTAGCCCCGCGGCGGGGACGCTCGGCGCGCTGATGGAAGAGCGCTATGAAGTCTACAAGCGCGAGGTCGTCACCAAATTCTACGAAGACTACTTCCGCAATTACGGACGGCAGATCGTTCTTGTCGACGTGCTCGGCGCGCTTTTGGCTGGGCGCGATGCGTTCGAAGATACGCGGCTGGCGACCGAAGCCATCCTCGAGAGCTTCCGCTATGGCCAGCACAATATCCTGACGCGGTTGATGGGCAGCGCCCGCGTCGAACGCGCGTTGTTCGCCGCCACCAAGGCCGATCACATTCCGGACAACCAGCGCGACAATATGAGCGCGCTGCTGCGAAACATGGCGGCGCTGCCGGTGCTGGAAGCGCGCGGCAGCGATGCCGACATCGATGTCACGACCTTGGCCTCGGTCGCGTCCACCGTCGAAGGCACACAGGACATTGACGGAAAGCATGAGGCAGTGGTGATCGGCCGCCCGGTCGGCGGCGCCAAGCAGAAGAAGTTCTTCAGCGACGCCATTCCGATCCGCCCGCCGCGTCCCGATGCCTGGGGCGCACCGTTCCTGGAAATACCGAAGTTCGAGCCGCCTTTGATCGATCCGGCGCCGGTTGACGGCATTCCGCACATCAATCTCGATCTCGCCCTCGATTACCTGATCGGAGACCGGCTGCGATGAGCACTCTGCCACCGCGCGCGCAAGGCCCGCGTGTCATTGCCGACGATGCCGCAAAGGACGTGCGCCCGTTCGCGACGCCGCATGCGCCGTTTGTGCTTGAGACCGAGGAAACCGAACGCGTCGTACCACGCGAACGCGCCGCCGTGGCGCAGACCTTTACGCCGCCCATGCCACGCAAGCGCGATCGCTGGGTGCGGCTTGGCCTTTACGGCATCGCCGCGGCGCTTGTCGGCTGGCTCGGCATTGACGCCTATCAGTGGATCAACAACGCCTTTGCCAGCAGCCTTGGTCTCGGCATTGCGGCATCGGCCTTTGTTGCGGCCGGCTTTGGTGGCGCCGCGCTGATCATCGGCCGCGAGGTGCGCAGCTTCTTCGCGCTCAAGAGCGTCGAAGAGCATCAACAGCGTTTCGCCGAGGAAACCTTGCGGCCCGCCGATATGCGCGAAGCGATCCGCGACGTGCTCGCCGTCGTGCCGAAGGACAAGGAAACCGAAGCAGCCATCGAAGCCTTCCAGCGCCAGGTGCAGGCTCATCACACGCCGGCGCAACAGCTCGAAGTGCTGTCGCGCACGGTGATGACGCCGCTCGACCGCCGCGCCGAGGCGCTGGTGCGCCGCTCCACCGCCGCCGCCTTCGGCATCACCGCCGTGTCGCCGACGGCGATCACCGATGTCCTATTCTTCGTCGCCATGAGCATCCGCATGGTGCGCGGCGTCGCCGCCTGTTACGGCCACCGGCCGACGGCGGCCGCCACCGTGCATCTGCTGCGCCGGTTGATGACCGAAGCCGGCAAACTCGGCGCGGTCGATCTCGCCGGCATGACCTTGACCCAGCATATTGGCGGCGCGCTGGCCGAGCGCATCGCCACCAACACCGCCGAGTCGATGTATGCCGGCCAGCGCATGGCGCGCATCGGTCTGATCACGATGAGCATGTGCCGCCCGGTTCCATTCCTGCCGGAGGAGGTGCCGGGCATGTTTTCGTCGATGATCGGCAATCTTTTTTCGCGCAAACCCGATAAACGGGGATGACCGGCCGCTGGCGTTAACCAATTATTAACGAAGTATTTTCCCGGCCGATACCGTCGGCTATCCTCCCGTCCTGTAGCGGGAGTGGATTCGATGGTTGCAACGATTGCCAGGGGACTGTTTCTTTTCGCGCTTGCGATCATGATCGTGACCTGGGTCATGACGCCCGGAAACACCGAGCCGACCGAGCCGGAACCGGCGCCGGCCTCTTACCGGATGTATTCCTGAGCGGGCGCGCGTCCCCGCGCGCTTGACCTGAGCCCTTCGCCCCGACAGGTTGCTGCCTCATCTGTCTGCAAGCCCGGGGCACTCGCTTGATCGTCTCAGCCGCCACAAAATCCCGCAGTTCCGACGGCTATGCCGCCGCCATTGGCGAACTCTCCGCGGCTTTCGGCAATCGCGTCGTGACATCGCAAGCGGTGCGCGAGCAGCACGGCAACACCGTCACCTGGATTGCCAACCAGCCGCCCGACGCTGTGGTGTTTCCGCAAAGCACGGCCGACGTGCAGCAGATTGTCCGCATCTGCTCGAACCACGGCATGCCGATCATTCCTTACGGCGTCGGTTCGTCGCTGGAAGGCCATGTCAACGCGCCGCAAGGCGGCGTCTCGATCGACTTCCGCGACATGAACCAGTTGCTGACCGTGCATGCCGAGGATCTCGACTGCGTTGTGCAGGCCGGCATCACCCGCAAGGCGCTCAACGCGCAGCTGCGCGACAGCGGCCTGTTCTTCCCGATCGATCCCGGCGCCGACGCCTCGCTCGGCGGCATGGCCTCGACGCGCGCCTCCGGCACCAATGCCGTGCGTTACGGCACGATGAAAGACAATGTCATCGCGATGAAGGTCGTGCTGGCCAATGGCGAGGTGATCGACACCGCGCGCCGCGCCAAGAAGACGTCGGCCGGCTACGACCTGACAAGGCTGATGGTCGGCTCGGAAGGCACGCTCGGCATCATCACCGAGCTGACGCTGAAACTGTCCGGCATTCCGGAAGCGATCTCCGGTGGCCGCTGTCCGTTCCCGTCGGTGGAAGCGGCGTGCAATGCGGCGATCACGACCATCCAGGCGGGCATTCCGGTGGCGCGCATCGAATTGCTCGACGCACTGCAGGTGCGCGCGCTCAACATCGCGTCGCAAGTCGGCCTGCCGGAAACCACATTGCTGTTGATGGAATTCCACGGCACGGAAGCGTCTGTTGCCGAACAGGCGACGCGCTTTGGCGAAATCGCCGAGGACCTCGGCGGCGGACCGTTCGTCTGGACCGCTGTGGCGGAGGAGCGCACCAAATTGTGGGAAGCGCGGCACAATGCGGCGATGGCCAATTTCAAATTGCGGCCCGGCGCGGCGATTGTCGCGACAGATGTCTGCGTGCCGATCTCGCGGCTGGCCGAATGCGTCACGGCGACGCAGGCCGATATCGCCGAGAGCCGCATCATCGCGCCGATCGTCGGCCATGTCGGCGACGGCAATTTTCACCTCACCATGCTGATCGACCTGTCCGATGCCGACGAGGTGAAACGGGCCGAAGGCCTGTCCGGCCGTTTGGTCGACCGCGCTTTGGCGATGGACGGAACCTGCACCGGCGAGCACGGCGTCGGCCAGGGCAAGATGAAATATATGAAGGCCGAGCACGGCGCTGCCGCCGTTGCCGCCATGGTGGCGATTAAACAGGCGCTCGACCCGCAGAATATCCTCAATCCGGGCAAGATGATCGCGCAGGATTGAGTGCGACGGCGACAAATATTTGCCGCCAATTCCGGGCAGGATTAGCGTATATTTCGGTAAATTGAGCGCATGCGCAGGAGACTGCGGATTGGCGCTGGAGTCCGCTTTTGCAAACCACTTTGCTTGGATTAGGCATTGCGATCATCCTGGCCGTGCTGGCGGCACTTGTCGGGCCGCTGTTGATCGACTGGAACGGCCAGCGCGCGCTGTTTGAGTCGGAGGCGAGCCGCTTGACCGGCGTCACGGTGCGGATCGCCGGCAGCATTGACGCGCGCCTGCTGCCGTCGCCCCGGGTCACGCTCACTGATATTGAAGTGGGCAGCGGCGAGGCCAGGATCCCGGTGCGCTCGCTCACAGTCGAACTGGCGCTGGCGCCTTTGATGCGCGGTGAGTGGCGCGCCACTGAATTGCATGTCGCCGGTCCGCAGGTGCGGCTCGGTGTCGATGGCGCCGGGCAGATGCAGACGCCGGGCTTTGCCATGGCGTTCAGTCCCGATGCACTCACGGTTGAGAAGATCAGTGTCGAAGACGGCAAGGTGTCCTTCGTCGACAGCGCCAGCGGCGGCACGGTCACGCTGAACCGTTTCTGGTTCAACGGCGAGGCCAAATCGTTGCTCGGTCCGTTCAAGGGCGAGGGCGCGGTCACCATTGGCGACGAGCTGTATCCGTACCGGCTGTCGACCGGCCGCTACACCGACGACGGCGGGATGAAGGTTCACGTCAATGTCGATCCGGTCAACCGTCCGCTCGCCATTGAGACAGATGGCATGCTGACGCTTGGCGATGGCGCGCCGCGTTACGATGGCACAGTGACCTTGGCCAAGCCTGTCGGCATCGGCCTGCGCACCAATGCGCGGCTGACGCAGCCCTGGCGGCTGACCGGCAAGATCAAGGCCGGCACGCAGTCGGCTTTGATCGAACAGATTGAGTATCTTTACGGCTCGGACGAGCAGGGGCTGAAACTCACCGGCGTTGCCGATTTCAAGTTCGGCGCCAATCCGCGCTTCGATGGCGTGCTGTCGGGACGGCAGATCGATCTTGACCGCGTTCTGGTGGCCAGTGACGGCACGCGGCCGCCGCCGGCCGCCGCCATTCGCGAATTGATCGAGCTCGGCGGCGGCGCCTTCAAGCCGGCATTCCCGATCGCCATCGGCGTCGGCATTGACCAGATCACGCTCGGCGGTAATGCCGTGCAAAACCTGCGCGGCGATATCAGCACCGATGCCAATGGCTGGAATCTCGAGCGCTTTGAATTCCGCGCGCCAGGCTACACGCAGGTGCGCCTGAGCGGCCATCTCGCGGTCGACGCGAATGGTGTGGCCTTCACCGGGCCGGCGGAAGTCGAGGCCAATGATTCGAAGGTGCTCGCCGCCTGGCTTGAAGGCCGCAGCGATGTGCCGGTGACGCCGCCGATCGATCTGCGCACGCTCAATCTGCGTGGCGATGTCACGCTCGGCAGCGAGAAGGTCGCGGTTGAGAAGCTGCGCGCCGAATTTGACCGCAAGACGATCTCCGGCCGCCTCTCTTATGTCTTCGCCGCGGGCTCCGCGCAGGCCAAGCTCGACGCCGCGCTCAATGCGCCGGAGCTCGACATCGATGCCGCGCTTGGCTTCGGCAAGGCCTTGCTCTCCGGCACCGGCATGCAACGGCCGCGCGACATGACCATCGCGGCCGATATCGGCCGCGCCTCGTTTGCCGGCTTCAATGCGCGTGACGCCAGCGCCCGGCTCAAGGTCGATGCCGGTGGTTTGCAGATCGACAAGCTCTCGGTCGCCGATCTTGGCGGCGCGGCTTTCTCGGCCAGCGGCCGTATCGATACGACGCAGGTCACGCCACGCGGCAGCATCAATGTCGATCTGACGGCCTCCGACATGGCGCCGGTGATGGCGGTGTTGGCGCGCTTTGCCCCGGCAACAGTGGCGGCGATGGGCCGCGGCACGTCGGCCATGGCGCCGGCGAAATTGCGCGCGCGTCTTGTGGTCGATGGTGCGGCGCCGGCGGCGCTGGCGAAGATCAATCTCGACGGCACGCTAGGCCGAGCGCGCATCGCGCTTGCGGCGCAAGGCAATGCCGATACGTTCATCTCCGGGGTCAGCGCCAGCGATTTGAAGCTCGACGGCAAGCTGGAAGCCGATGACGGCAAGGTTCTGCTGTCCATGCTCAACCTCGACAAGGCGGTCGAGATCGAACCCGGCGCCGGTGCGTTGACGTTGACGCTCAATGGCCCGGCCAATGGCGACCTCAAACTCGACGGCCGCCTGCTGGCCAAGGGGCTTGAGGCGAGAGCCACCGGCACCGCGCGTCCCTTTGCTGCCGCACCGGCCGCTGCCTTGCGTGCCAGTATCGTGCGCGCCAATGCGTCGCCGTTGCGCGGGGCAGGTGATGCGCGCGCCGCCTTGCCGGTCGTGTTCGATGGCCGCATCGCACTCGCCGGTGACGAACTGGCCGTCACCGAAATTAACGCCAATGTCGGCGGCACCACCTTGCGCGGCAAGGCCAATTGGTCGCTCGACCTGCCGCACCGCATATCCGGCGAACTCGATGCCGACACGATCGATGGCGCGTCGCTCGTTGCCGCCGCCATCGGCATGGCCACAGTCAACTCGGGCGCTGAAAAGAACTGGGTGTGGTCGACCGAACCGTTCAGCGACGGCGCCTTTGGCGACTACGCTGGTCAGCTCGCCATCAAGGCGCGGCGTGTCGATCTGCCGCCGCCGCTTGCGTTGCGTGAATTCCGCGGCACTATCCGGTTCGGCAAGCGTGAATTCGCCATTGACGAGATTACTGGCGACATGGCCGGCGGCCGTCTTGCCGGCAACATTGTCTACAAGGACACCGATCTCGGCCTGACCGCGCAATCGAAACTGTCGCTGACCGGCGCCGATGCCTCGGCGCTTCTGCCCGCCGGTCCGCGTCCGCCGGTCATCGGCTCACTCGATCTGTCAGGCGAAGTCAGCGGCTCCGGCTTGAGCCCGGTCGCCTTGTTCGGCTCACTGCAGGGCGCCGGCAAGATCGCGCTTGCTGACGCTCAACTGTCTGGGCTCGATCCGCGCACCTTCGACACCGTGACGCGGGCCGTCGATCAGGGCATGTCGGTCGATGCCGCCCGTATCTCGGGCCTCGTCCGTACCGCGCTGGAAGGCGGCCAGCTCTCGGTCAAGCGCGCCACAGGCGATTTCACCATTCGCGCCGGACAACTGCGGTTGAGCAATGTCGCGGTCGACAGCCGCAACGCCAATCTCGACATGACCGGCCGCGTCGATCTGACCGATGGTTCGCTCGATGCGCGGCTTGTGCTGTCCGGATCGAGCGAAGCGGCAGGCGCGCGGCCCGATATCTTCATGGCGCTGAAGGGCCCTGTCGCCGCGCCGGCACGCACCATTGATGTGTCCGCCCTGAGCGGCTGGCTCACCTTGCGCGCTGTCGAACTGCAGACCGCAAAGCTGCGCGCCATTGAAGCGGCGCAGCCGAAACCGGTTGCCCCGCCGGTGGCGCCGGCATCAGCGCCGCCTGCTGACGTCGCGGCGCCGGAAAAAGAAATGGCGCCGGCATTACCGGCGCCTGTCGAGATCAATCCTGTGCCGCCGCCGCGCCGCGCCGGCTCGCAGCCACTGTCGATCAGCCCTCAGAACTGACAGTCGACAGCCGGGCGCCTTCGCGTTTGTCGAGGCGTGCGCCGCGGCCTGCTTCGCCGAGAGCGCGGAAATGGTCGAGCACGTAAATCCGGATGGCTGAGGAGAGGTTGCCGTGCTTGCGCTCGCCGTCAATGGCGGCGACCAGATCCGACAAGGTCAGATTTCGCTCGCCGGCGATTTCCTTCAGCGCCGTCCAGAAAGCATCCTCAAGACTGACGCTGGTCTTGTGTGTGGCGATGACGATGGAGCGTTTGACAACCGGCGATTTCATCGGCCGTCTCCTTCGATCCGGTGTTGATCGAGAACACGTTCAGCTTGCTCTTCGCGCGCTGCTCCAAGCTGACGGAGGTTTTTCGGCTGACCATGGGCGAGGCGATTGGCGCTGGCACGTTGTTCCTCCTGCTGGCGCGAGGCCCGCTTGCGTGCCAACCGCAAATTCACCAGTTCCGCCATTATCACGCCTCGTTATCAGTCCGGTTCGCCTAATGTAAGCTATCGCACATAGGGTCTGGCGGGTGGTTCTACCCCGACACAGCTTGGAAGCATTCCATTGCTACAATGCGGCGCGCCGGGATTTGAGTTCAACACACGGTTAGTTGATCGTAATAGAGGCGGAGGTGGGCAGGTGGGAATGCGAGCAGATGTCGCGGGTATATTTGCAGAGGTGCAAAGTTAAATCGCTCTGGTTATTTCGAAGTGATGTAACGGATACTTGGATAAGCATGAATTGAACGCGCACAAAGCAAATGGCTATTGAGAGCGCCGCTAAAATGGACAATCGAAAGTGGTAGAATACCTGCCTAAGCAATAGTCATCGCTTATGACCCATGTCTCTATTTCATGGAATCTAGGCGACATCCTGCGGGCGCGGTCCCCAACTTTTGCGTGATCCTTCAGTCGCCGGGCCGCGTCATCTTCTCCGGTTTCACGAGCCGGTCGAAGTCGGCGCCGGAGACGAAACCGAGCTTCACCGCTTCCTCGCGCAAGGTCGTGCCGTTGGCATGCGCCGTCTTGGCCACCTTTGCGGCGTTGTCATAGCCGATCTTCGGCGCCAGCGCAGTGACCAGCATCAGCGAGCGATTCATCAACTCGTCGATGCGCGGCTTGTTGGCCTCGATGCCGACGACGCAGTTTTCGGTAAACGAGTTCGCCGCATCGCCGAGGATGCGGATCGACTGCAGCATGGCGAAGGCCATCACCGGATTATAGACGTTGAGTTCGAAATGACCCTGGCTGCCGGCAACCGTGATCGTCGTGTTGTTGCCGAACACCTGGCAGCACACCATGGTCAAGGCTTCGCTCTGGGTCGGGTTGACCTTGCCCGGCATGATCGACGAGCCGGCTTCGTTGCTCGGCAGGATCAGTTCGCCGAGGCCGGAGCGCGGGCCGGAGCCGAGCAGGCGGACATCGTTGGCGATCTTGAACAAGGCCGTCGCTGCCGCGTTGATGGCGCCGTGCGCGAAGACGTAGGCGTCGTGCGCCGCCATGTGCTCGAACGAGTTCGGCGCGCTGACGAAAGGCAGCTTGGTCAGCTCAGCAATGCGCTTGGCGAAGGCTTTGGCGAATTTCGGCTTGGCGTTCAGCCCGGTGCCGACGGCGGTGCCGCCTTGCGGCAGCGGATAGAGTTCACGCTGCGCCAGCTTCAAGCGCGCAATGGCGGATTTAACCTGCGCCGCATAGCCGGAGAATTCCTGGCCGAGCGTAATCGGTGTCGCATCCATCGTGTGGGTGCGGCCGATCTTGACGATCTTGGCGAAGTCCTTGGTTTTCTTGTCGAGAGCGGCCTGCAACTTGGTCAGTGCCGGAATCAGGTGATCGTTGATGCGCATCGCCGCCGCGATATGCATGGCGCTCGGATACGAGTCGTTCGACGATTGGCTCATATTGACGTGGTCGTTCGGATGGATCGGCTTCTTGTCGCCAAGCTGCCCACCGAGCGCGACGTTGGCGCTGTTGGAAATCACCTCGTTGAGGTTCATGTTGGTCTGTGTGCCGGATCCGGTCTGCCAGACCGACAGCGGGAAGTGTTCGTCCAGCTTGCCGTCGGCGATATCCTGCGCCACGGCAACGATGGCATTGGCCAGCTTCTTGTCGAGCGAGCCAAGATCGCGGTTCACTTCAGCGGCGGCGCGCTTGACCAGGCCGAGGGCGTGAATGATCTCTATCGGCATCTTCTCGATGCCAATACGGAAGTTATGCAGCGAGCGTTCGCTCTGCGCGCCCCACAGCTTGCCCTCGGCGATTTCGAGCGCTCCAAACGAGTCGCTTTCGGTGCGTGTTTTTTTGGCCATGGCTGAAACCTGACTTTTGCGCGCGGCAACGAGCCGGCAGGACTACAAAATATGCGGTAAGGGACGGCGGCGCTACTTCTTGCGGAAGCGGTCGAGGCGCACGACTTCGCCGCCACCGGACGGCTTGTCCGGGTCCGGATCGGTCGGTTCCGTGGCATCGGCAACCGGCGTCAGTAACGTCGGCACGGAAGCCGGGGCGGGCGGCACCACCGGCAGACGCGTCGTCTGTTCCGGCTTCTTCGGCGCCGGCTTTGCCGGCGTCTCTGTCCCGCCAATCGACGTCAGCACGCTCTTCTTGGCGTCCGGCTTCTTGGCATCCTGCGTGCCTTCCTCGCCCTCGGCAATCGCCTCGAACTGCAGGCCGAACTGCACCGATGGGTCGAAAAAGCCGGAAATCGCGTCAAACGGGATGGCGAGCTTCTCCGGAATGCCGCCGAACGACATGCCGACTTCGAAACCCTGCTCGGTGACGGCGAGGTCCCAGAACTGGTGCTGCAGGATGACCGTCATTTCTTCCGGATACTGCGCGCGCAACCGGTCCGACATGCGGACATTGTCAGCCTGGGTCTTGAAGGAAATGTAGAAATGGTGGTCGCCCGGCAAGCCCTTCTTGGCCGCGTCGGTGAGCACATTGCGGACCACTCCGCGCAGGGCCTGCTGGGTCAGTAGATCGTAGCGGATATGGTCGGCCATTCGCATCCTGCGGTCGGGAGAGTCGGTTTTCCCATAGTAACGCATGCGCCGGGAAAGGTGGACCCCCGGTTTTCGAATAGATCGCGGCCATAATCAGGCATCAGGCGGGGAAAGTGGCCCTACCACGCCACCTTGACGCCGCCATTGCCGGTGAAGCTCTGGCTGCGGTCGGAGACTTCCGCCGTCACCTTGCCGAACAACGAGTAGCGGTCGTTGAAGGCGACGGTCGAGCCGAGCTCAAGCCGCAAGGCGTTCTCTGCCGCGCGCGGACCCTCGACGGTAAAGCCCGAGCCGGGGATCGCATTGAACGCCGCCGACACTTGCGTCTGCGGGCGGAATTCATGCACCCATGCTGCGCGCAAGCTCGGTGTCCACAGCGCCGAGCCGATAGCGACACGGTTATCAACTTGCACGCCGAGGAAAGTCGGCAGAGACGTCGTGGTCTGCGAACCATAGGTGAGCCCGAAGACTCCCGGCGCGCCGGTGCTGGTCACGCTAGTTTCGGTGTAACCGTCCTGCCAGACGGTCGACGCCTGGATCGCTGCGAACGGCGTGATGCCATAACCATTCACGACATAGCGGTGGCCGACTTCGATGCGGCCGCCGAGCTGATCGCTGTGGAAGCTGCCACGCGCGGTTTCGGTCGGGCCAAGGCCAGCGATGAGACGCGACGTGTTGGTCTTGCCGAAACCGTAGTTCAGCGCACCAGCGACATAGAGATTGTTGAACGTGCGAATACCATAGATGCCGATCTGGCCGGTAGTCGCGTCACCGCTGCTGCTGCCCGACGAAAAGTTGCTGCTGCCGACGCCGGCGGAGAGGCCGATCAACAAATCCGGGCTGGCCTGGTAGTTAAAGCCGATGGCGCCGCCGCCGACATGCTGCGACGAGCCGACGCCATTGGCATCAGCATTGAGCGACTGCCAGCCGCCGAAGCCTGAACCGTAAGCCTGCCAGACGCGGGCAGGTGCTGCGCGACGGCGCGGCTCCAGTGCGGCGAAGGCATCGGTGCCCTTCTTCGCGGGAGCAGCAGCATAGCCAAGCGGTGCAGCCGATGGTGCGCTGGTGTTATCACCATCACGCCACGCCGCGGCCTGGTCCATCATCGACGACATGAACATCGAGCCGCCGGTGAGGGCGACGGTCTGCGACACGCCAGACGAGGCGCCCGACACCTGCGTCAGGACGTTGGTGCTCTGCGCCGCCAGCAAGTTGGCATACAACGTTGCGGCGTTGCCGGTGACGCCGGTGGAATAGCCGCGCTCCAAAGCATTGCCGACAGCCTGCTGGTTGGCGTTCAGCCCCGCCACAGCGCCGAAGCCGATGCGGTTGAGGTTCACAGTGACGGCGTTGGGCGCGTAGTTCGCCACGGCCGTGAAGAACGGCGAACTCGACGTCACATTGGCGAATCCGCCGCTCATCGCGCCGGCGGCGAGAACCGTATAGTTCGTCGTCGCATTGTAGAGGCCCGCCTGCACATCGGCATTGAAGCGGCCGCCGAGCGAGGCGGTGCCGGTGACAACCAGAAGATCGTTACTCGAATTCGCGGCAACGCGGTTCTGCACCGTGCCCGCGGTCTGTGTCAGATTGCCCTGAACAATGATGTTGCCGAGCGGGGCGATGGTGCCGCCATTGTTCGTCACATTGCCGTTCACGTTGCCTGCGCCGGTCAGGAAGCCGCCGGTCAACCCAACCGCCGGACTCGCCAGCGTGCCGCCGCTCAGCAATAGCCGGCCATTCGAAATCGTCGTGCTGGTCTCGGTGGTCAGTGTGTAACCGGCCAGCAGGGTCAGTTGCGACTGCGCACCGGTGATCGCCAGGTTGTCGATGGTCACGCTGGTGTCGAGGCTGAGGATGCCTTGATTGGCCAATGTCACATTGTAGTAGCGTGCAGTATCCAGCTCGTAATTGCCGACATTGCCGAATGTGTTGTTCGGGGCGGCCGTCACCACGCCGGGCACGCTGTCCTGCCAGGCGTCGGCATTGGTCCATTCATGATTGCCGGCCTTGGCCGAAACCGTGCGCAGCGGATTGTTGACGGCGAGCCAGTTGGTATAGGCCGCCACATTCGTCCAGGCATTGGTGTCGCCATACTCGCCGGTACGGCCGACAGGATTGCTGCCGCCCTCCAGTTCGCCGATCTGCACGAATTTTCCGTCGATGGTGACGAACAGCGGGCCGCCGCTGTCGCCGCTGGCCACCGTGCCTTCGAGCGGCCGGGTCGGCACGGTGTGACCAAAGCGGTTCGGGCTGGTCGGATCCAGCGGATTACGGAACTGGGCAACATAGAGCGCGTCGGTGACGGCGCCGGAAAAAACAGTGTTGTAGGTCAGGAGGCCGCCCAGTGCGCTTTCGGCGACGCGCCGCTTGTTGTCGGCCGGGTTGCAGCAGGCGGAACCGGTCCCGTAGTTGCCATAGCCAACCATGGTGATGGTGGTGCCCTTGGCCGGCACCGGTGTGTCCGGTGTCGCCAGCGTGACCGCGGTGATGGTGGTGACCGGCGCGCTCAAGGAGATCACGGCGATGTCGTAGGCTGCCGAGCCGGTATATTGCGCGTGGTTCTTGATGCTGGTGACGGCGCGGTCATTGTTCGCGAAGTCGTTCGCCGACGCGATCGGCTTGAACGACACGGTGCGCATCGGATTCCCCGGGCTGCCCGGGGTCGGGCCGCCGTTGAAGCCATTGCTGTCGGCAAAGCAATGCGCCGCTGTTAGAATGGTGCGGGAATTGATCAGCGTGCCGGTGCAGGTTGAGCTGCCATTGACAAGAATGCTGGCGACGAACGGAAACTTGTTGTCCTGGTCATGGTAACCGCTCATGCCTCCGGGTGGCACGGCGCCATCGTTCAGCGAAACTGCGCGCGCCGGCACAATGCCGAGCGGCAGAATGGCGAGTGTGCTCAGCGCCAGACCGGCAATGCCAAAGAGAGAATGCAGGCGCGAGACCAATGCGTGACGCCGCTTTGCCCCGGCAACGCTACGGACCAGATTTTTCATGAGACGCCCCAGTCATTCCAATTCAGGATTTTCGATATGCGATCAGGTGCAGCCTACCAGGCCACCTTGACGCCGCCATTGCCGGTGAAGCTCTGGCTGCGATCGGAGACTTCGGCGGTCACCTTGCCGAACAACGAGTAGCGGTCGTTGAAGGCGACGGTCGAGCCGAGCTCAAGCCGCAAGGCGTTCTCCGCCGCGCGCGGGCCTTCAACCGTGAAGCCCGAGCCGGGGATGGCGTTGAACGCCGCCGACACTTGCGTCTGTGGCCGGAACTCATGCACCCATGCTGCGCGCAAGCTCGGTGTCCACAGCGCGCTGCCGATGGCGACGCGTTTGTCGATCTGCACACCGAGGAAAGCGGGCAGGGACGTTGTGGTCTGCGAACCGTAAGCCAGGCCGAGCACGCCCGGCGCGCCGGTGTCGGTCACGCTGTTTTCCGTGTAGCCGTCCTGCCAGACAGTCGACGCCTGCAGCGCGGCGAACGGCGTGATGCCGTAGCCGTTCACAACAGAGCGGTGGCCGATTTCAATGCGGCCGCCGAGCTGATCGCTGTGGAAGCTGCCACGCGCGGTTTCCGTCGGACCAAGGCCGGAGATGACACGCGACGTGTTGGTCTTGCCGAAGCCGTAGTTCAACGCGCCGGCAACGTAGAGATTGTTGAACGTGCGTACGCCATAGATGCCGATCTGACCGGTGGTCGCGTCGCCGCTGCTGTTGCCGGAGGCAAAATTGCTGGTGCCGACACCGGCGGAGAAGCCAACCAACAAGTCGGGGCTGGCCTGGTAGTTGAAGCCGATGGCGCCGCCACCGACATGCTGCGACGAGCCCGCACCATTGGCGTCAGCTCTGAGCGACTGCCAGCCGCCGAAGCCCGAGCCATAAGCCTGCCAGACGCGCGCTGGCGCTGCGCGACGATGCGGCTCGAGCGCGGCGAAGGCATCGGTGCCTTTCTTCTTCGACGGTTCGGCAGCATAGCCAAGCGGTGCAGCCGACGGAGCGCTGGTGTTATCGCCATCACGCCAGGCCGCGGCCTGATCCATCATCGACGACATGAACATCGAGCCGCCGGTGGTGGCGACAGTTTGCGTGATGCCCGTCGCCGAGCCGGACAATTGAGTCAAAACGCCGGTCGACTGCGCCGCAAACAAGTTGGAATAGAGCGTCTCGCCGCTTGCGGTCAGGGTGCCGGTGTAACCGCGCTCCAGCGCGTTGCCGACCGCCTGCTGGTTGGCATTCAGCCCGGCCACCGCGCCGAAGCCGATGCGGTCGAGCCGCATGGTGACGGTCGTGCCGGTATAGGTCGCGGACGCGTTGAAGAAGGGCGAACTGGACACGACATTCTCGAAGTCGCCGACGAGGTTGGTAGCGGTCATCGGCGTGTAGCTTCGCGTATCGCCGTAGAGACCCGGCGTGATGACGGCCTTTAGCGTACCGCCCAGATTGGCGGTGCCGACGACCGTGAAGAAATCGCTGTTGACGTCAGCGGGCGCGCGAACCTGAAGCGTGCCGCTGTCCTGCGTAAAGCTGCCGCGCACCACCATGGTCCCGAGCGGCGCGATCGTGCCGCCATTGTTGGTCATCGCCGTCAGCGTGCCGAGACCCCCGGCGCCGCGGATCGTGCCTGCGCCGGACAGCCAGCCGCCGGTCATATCGACGGCCGCGCTGTGCAACGTGCCGCCATCTAGCAGCAGTGCGCCATTGGCGATCTTGGTGCTCGTCAGCGTGGTCAAGGTCGAACCGGTCGGCAGCGTCAGTTGCGCGCCGGCGCCATTGATCGTCAGATTGTCGATGGTCGGGCTGATGTCGACGTTGATGGCGCCCGGGTTACTCAAGGTCACGTTGTAGTAATGCGCAGCGTCTGTCTGATAGTTGCTGACGTTGCCGACGAAGTTGTTCGGCGTTGCCGCTGTTACGCCCGCAACGCTGTCCTGCCAGGCGTCGGCATCGCTCCAGTCATGATTGCCGGATTTCGCCGTCATCGCGCGCAACGGGTTATTGGTCGCGATCCAGTTGTAATAGAACGCGACCGACGTCCAGTCATTGACCTCACCGTATTGGCCGGCGGGCGTGTTGGTTGTGGAATTGCCGCGCAAGGCACCGACCTGAACCCATTTTCCATCGATCGAGACGAACAACGGACCGCCGCTGTCACCGCCGTTCGGGCCGCCCTGAAGCGATGAGACCGGCGCAGTGAGGTTGAAGCGATTGGGGCTGTTCGGCGAGAGTGGGTCGCGGAACTGCACATAATAGAAAGGAGAGGTAAGCGGATCGGTGGCGCTGAATGCGTTAGCCGTCATATAGGCGCCGAGTTCGCTATAGGCGACGCGCCGCTTGTTGTCGATGCCGGTGCAGCACGAGGTGCCGATGCCTTTGTCTCCGTAGCCGACCATCAAGACATTGGTGCCGGCGGCCGGAATTGGCGTGTTCGGCGTGGCCAGAGTGACCGCTGTGATCGTCGTCACCGGCGCGCTCAGACTAATCACGGCGATGTCGTCGCCGCCATCGATGGCGCCGAAGCCTTTATGATAAATAACGCTGGTCACAGTGCGGTCGTTATTGCCGGGAGTACCGACCGTTGCAGTAGTGCCGAAGGAAACGTTGCGAACCGGAGCGCCGGGCGCAGTTGGTGTCGGGCCGCCGTCAAAGGCCCCCGAGAAGAAGCAGTGCGCCGCGGTGATCACGGTGCGCGCATTGATCAGCGTGCCGGTGCACTCGGACGCCGAGCCTCGGAGGATGCTGGCGACAGCAGGATACTCATTGTTTTGATCGAAGTAGTTGCCGATGCCGCCGGCGGCCGCTGCCGTCGCATCATTGATCGAAATAGCGTGCGCCGGAAGGATGGTGCTCGACACAATCGCCAGCGTGCTCAGCGCCAGACCGCCGAGGCCGAAAACAGAATTTCTCATCACACAACGCCCTGATATTTTCATGACTGAAGTTGCGGCGTGCCGCTACCACGCCACCTTGACGCCGCCATTGCCGGTGAAGCTCTGGCTGCGGTCGGAGACTTCAGCCGTCACCTTGCCGAACAGCGACAAGCCGGTGGTGAAGGCAACGGTCGAGCCGAGTTCGAGGCGCAGGGCGTTCTCGGCGGCGCGCGGACCTTCGACGGTGAAGCCCGAGCCGGGGATCGCATTGAACGCCGCCGATACTTGCGTCTCCGGCCGGAACTCATGCACCCAGGATGCGCGCAAGCTCGGTGTCCACAGCGCTGAGCCGATAGCGACACGGTTATCAACCTGCACGCCGAGGAAAGTCGGGAGAGACGTCGTGGTCTGCGAACCGTAGTTGAGCCCGAAGACTCCCGGCGCGCCGGTGCTGGTGACGCTGTTTTCCGAGTAGCCATCCTGCCAGACAGTCGACGCCTGGATCGCCGCGAACGGCGTGATGCCATAACCATTCACGACATAGCGGTGACCGACTTCGATGCGGCCGCCGAGCTGATCGCTGTCAAAGCTACCCTTTGCAGTCTCGGTTGGGCCGACGCCGGTGATCAGGCGCGATGTGTTGGTCTTGCAGAAGCCGTAGTTGACCGCGCCGGCGACATAGAGGGCGTTGAAGGTACGAATACCATAAATGCCGATTTGGCCGGTGGTGGCATCGCCGCTGCTGTTGCCGGACGAGAAGTTGCTGGTGCCGACACCGGCCGAGAAACCTACCAACAAGTCTGGGCTGGCCTGGTAGTTGAAGCCGATGGCGCCGCCGCCGACATGCTGTGACGAGCCGATGCCATTGGCGTCTGCATCGAGCGACTGCCAGCCGCCGAAGCCCGAACCATAAGCCTGCCAGACGCGGACCGGTGCTGCGCGACGGCGCGGCTCGAGCGCGGCGAAGGCATCGGTGCCTTTCTTCTTTGAAGGCTCAGCGGCGTAACCGAGCGGTGCGGACGATGGCGCGCTAGTGTTGTCACCATCGCGCCACGCAGCCGCCTGATCCATCATCGACGACATGAACATCGAGCCGCCGGTGAGGGCGACCGTCTGCGACACGCCGGACGAGGCGCCCGACACCTGCGTCAGGACGTTGGTGCTCTGCGCCGCCAGCAAGTTGGCATATAACGTTGCGGCATTGCCGGTGACGCCGGTCGAATAGCCACGCTCCAGCGCATTGCCGACCGCCTGCTGGTTGGCGTTCAGCCCGGCCACCGCGCCGAAGCCGATGCGGTTGAGGCCGACAAAGGCCCTGTTATTGACCGTGTAGGTCATGCTGGCGTTGAAGAAGGGCGAGCTGGAAACGGCGCTGCTGAACGTCCCGCTCCGTGTGCCGGCGGCAAGGACCTGACCGTATGTCGTGGTGTTGCCGTAGAGGCCGGCCTGCACGATCGCCTTGTAGGTGCCGCCGAGCGTCGCCGTGCCGCTGACGGTCAGCAGGTCGCTGTTGCCGTTAGCATCGACGCGCGTCTGCAATGTGCCGGCGGTCTGTGTGAAGTTACCGGTGACGCTGAGCATACCCAGCGGCGCGACAATGCCGCCATTGTTGAGAAACGCCGTGTTGCCACCGGCAAGGCCGGCCACGGTGCCGGCGCCCGCGAGCATTCCGCCGGTCAGCGTTACTTTGGGGCTCGCCAGCGTGCCACCGGTCAGCAACGCTGTGCCGTTCGAAACGGTCGTATCGATCTCGGTGGTCAGCACGCGGCCGGTCGGGATCGTCAGTTGCGATTGCGCCCCGCTGATTGCCACCTTGTCGACGGTCGGATTGATGTCGAGCATGATGTTGCCCGGATTGCTCAAGGCGACGTTGTAATAATAAGCGAGGTCGGTCTCGTAGTTCACGACATTGCCGACAAAATTCGTCGGCGCAGCGATACGGCCGCCGGGAGCGCCATCTTGCCACGCGCTGGCATTGCTCCAGTTGTAATTGCCGGCCTTGGCCGTCAGCGAACGCAGTGGATTATTGGCGGCGAGCCAGTCGGCATAGTCGGCCACGGGGGTCCAAAAACCAATGTCGCCGTATCGGCTGGGCGTGCCGCCCGGATTATCGCCGCCACGCAATTCGCCGAGCTGTATGAGTTCGCCGTTGATATAGGTGAACAACGGTCCGCCACTGTCACCGCGCCCCGTACCGCCTTCCAGTGCATTGATCGGCGTCTTGACGTTGAAGGCGTTGTGTCTGTTCGGGTTGAGCGGGTCGCGAAACTGAGCGAAGTAGAATCGCTGGGCGAGGGTGCTGGCCGGCAGCAGAGGTGCGGTATTGCGCGCCATCAGCCCGCCAAGTTCGCCATAGGCGACGCGCCGCTTGTTGTCGGAGGGCGTGCAGCAGGTCGAGCCGGTGCCATTTTCACCATAGCCGACCATGATGATCGTCTGTCCGTTCACCGCGATCGGCGTCGAAGGCGTTGCCAGCTTCACCGGATTGATGGTGGTGACCGGCGCGCTCAGCGTGATCAACGCAATGTCGTTGCCTTCACCTGCATTATTATACTGCTTGTGAATGACAATGCTGGTGACGGTGCGGTCGTTGCCGGCGGTATCGCCCGCGGTGGCCTGCGGCTTGAACGATACAGTCTGAATCTGATTTGCCGGATTAGCCGTGGTTGGACCGCCGTCGAAAACATTGGTTTGGGAATCGTAGAAGCAGTGTGCCGCGGTCAGGATCGTGCGGGCGTTGATCAGCGTGCCGGTACAGTGCGACGTGGGGATATCGATATTCGGATTATTACGGTCGGGCTGCATCGTGAGAGTTGACGCGACGAAGGGATATACGTTTCCCTGGTCGAAATAGCTGCCGATGCCGCCGGCGTTTGCTGCCGTTGCATCGTTGATCGATATGGCATGCGCCGGGATGATGGTTGTCGACAGGACCGAGAGTGTACTCAGCGCCAGACCGGCCAAGCCGAAAACTGAATTGATGCGTGACGCAAACGACTTCCGCTTCGCCACGCCAAGGTGACGGACCAAACTTCCCAGCACGTGACGCCCCCCAACACAACTGACTAAAGTTAGACGCTACTTTTAAGAGAGTGTTTGGCATCTTCAAGCGAATGCGTATGCACATGCGAGTTCCATCGCATGTTGCGCGCATAGCGTTGTATTTGCGCATCAATTCATACGCATTTTTTGCGTGTGGATTGGACCTGTCGCATTACGGAACAGCGCCGGAACTTCGCGGGCGCATAAATGGAACTGTTCGCGCGTGTTATCGCGCGGTCAATCGGGTCAAAAATTTGAAATGAAAGTGGAGGCTTCTGTTGCCAGGTGCCTCCGAACCCCGCCTGACGGAGCTTAACCCGCCAGGACTTCTAGTCTTGGTTTTTCAAACCGCTTACGCAGCCTGAGCAACCGGAGCATAGTTGTCGTTTGCAACTACAAATCGGCCCGATAACGGCGGAACCATGCCGAGCAAAAGTAGGTCCTTTACGCCCTCGTCGATCCTAGTTCGCCCCCGCCAAAGCCCGTCTCAGGACTTGGCCAAGCTAGCCAAAGCCCAACCGGGCTTTGGTGGAGGCGCCGGGTACTGCCCCCGGGTCCGAATGGTTTATTACGACTTCCGTTTATCGCCATAGCCGGGTTGCCCCGGCGAGCATGAATATAAGGGCAAATTGTTACCGAGTTAAGGCCCGCGAACCGGCATTTTTCGCGGGAAGCAGGCTGCTCACCGCCTGCCTGCGACGCTTGCACCCGCTCGCCGACCTTGTGCCGGATGACGGACCTCCCGTAACCTGATGCCAACAGGCGCGGACCTACGACGCCGTCACAGGGAGGATGACACATGAAGCGGTTTCTCGGCTTGATAACGGGCATTGCCGGCGCGCTGGCTTGCCTCACGGCCGTCGCCACGGCGCAAACGCCGGCTTACCCGACCAAGCCTGTGCATATCATTGTCGGCTATCCGGCCGGCGGTTCCACCGACATCGTCGCCCGCCTGATCGGCAACTGGCTGAGCGCTAAGATGGGCCAGCAATTCGTTGTCGAGAACCGCCCGGGCGCCGGCAACAATATCGGTACCGAAGCCGTCGCCAAGGCGGCGCCCGATGGCTACACGATGCTGCTGATCAATCCGGCCAACACGATCAACGCCTCGCTATACAAGAAGCTCAATTTCAACTTCCTCAAGGACATCGACCCGATCGCCAATGTGATCGAAGTGCCGAACGTCATGGAAGTAAACCCGGACGTGCCGGCCAAGACGGTGGCCGAATTCATTGCCTACGCAAAAGCCAATCCGGACAAGGTCAATGTCGCGTCGTCCGGCAATGGCACGTCAATCCATCTGTCCGGCGAACTGTTCAAGATGATGACCGGCCTGAAGCTGCAGCATGTGCCGTATAAGGGTTCGGCGCCGATGCTGACCGATCTGATCGGCGGGCAGGTGCAGGTGACCTTCGACAATCTGCCGTCATCAATCGCCCATATCAAATCCGGCAAGCTGCGCGCGCTCGGTGTCTCGACCGCAAAGCGCGCGGCGGAATTGCCGGACGTGCCGACAATTTCGGAGACTGTGCCGGGTTACGAAGCGAGCGCCTTCTTCGGCTTCGGTTTCCCGAAGGGCACGCCGAAGGAAATCACCGATCGCGTGAACAAGGAAATCAATGCGGCGATGCAGGACCCGGCGACACAAGCCAAGCTCAAGGACATGGGTGGCATTCTCGTCCCCGGTTCGCCGGATGACTTCCGCAAGTTCCTCGAGGCGGAAACCGCGAAGTGGGAAAAGGTCGTCAACGCCGCCAAGCTGTCGGTGGAGTAACGCCTCTCGATCAGGCCGCGGCCGGCGCCTCCAGCGCCGACTGCGGCACGTCGAGCCGGTACACGAAGCCGTCCGGCGCGTAAGTCATCTCGACTTTGCCATGCAGTTCTTCGGCAAGGCGGCCGATCAGCCGCGTGCCGAAGCTGCGCGTGGTCGGCTCCGTGGTCGCGGGGCCACCGGTTTCGGTCCAGCTCATCTGCAATCGGGGCGGGGTGCCTTCGACCGATGACGCGATCTCGATGCGGCCGGTCTTGTTCGACAGCGCGCCGTGCTTGACCGCATTTGTGCACAACTCATTCAGCGACATGCTGAGCGACAGCACCGCAGCGGCGCCGACGTCGATCTCCTTACCGGTGATGGTGAAGCGTGAATCCTGACTGCGATCGAAAGGCTCGACCGCCGCCTGGATAATGTCGGTCAGGTTCGCGCCGGTGGTCTGCGACTTGAGCAGCAGGTCATGGGCACGGCCAAGTGCAACCAGGCGGAATTCCACTGCCGCGCTGCCTTGCTCCAGGCTTTCGGCGTTGCGCAGGCTTTGCGAGGTAATAGCGATCACGGTCGCCAAAGTATTCTTGACGCGGTAATGTAGTTCCTCGAGCAACAGGCGCTGGAGTTTCTTGGCGGCCTCGTTTTCGGCGGCATGAATGCCGGCTTCAGTCAGCAGGCGCGCAGCGTCGATGCCGGCTTGTGCCAGCAGTAAACGAAGGCCGGCGTTCTCGGTCGCCAACGGATTTTCCGAGGGGCCATCGCTCGCCATGGTTGCTTTCAGTGGGGCGGACGACAGGTTGTCTAACTTGCCCCAATGTCGGGTAGTGTACACTAGGCGTCCGGCCACGGGGGCATATATTTTGTCCAGCAAATGCTGGGTTTCTGGCTGGCCTGCCGCGCTTCTCCTGTATTCCGCGTGGCTGCGCGGGCCGCGAGTGTCAGGTTGACGGCTGCCGCATTTGGCGAGCCTTGATGCACACATGCGGCTGGCGTTCTGAACACGGAAGAGCGATCGCACGTTCGCTAAGCAGAATTTGCGACAGGGTGCCCGATGTTTACACTTATAAACCCGCTCTGGTTGATTGCCGCGGGCCGCGTATTCGTCCTAAGCGTTTTGCGTCGAGGGGCCGGCCCGCCGTGCGGGCAACAATCCGTCGTTTCAGAGCCACTGCGCTTCCGGTGGGTGTGGTAGCTGTGCTAGGGATCGGGTTGGGCGAAGGCAGTTTAAGCTGAGGGAGTGAAATTATGGCCGAGGGGGCAAAATCCTCCGCGACGGGGGGCGGGATTTTAGCGAAGATCCGCGGACCGCGCGATTTCTTTGGCGGCTTGGCATTGATCATAGTCGCTCTATTGGCGTTCTGGGCATCCAGCAACTTGCCAGGTCAGCAGGGCTTCGCCTTTGGTCCGGGCACCGGCCCGCGCATATTCGCCAGCGTCTTGCTGTTCATCGGCCTCATCATTGCCGGAACCGGCCTGATCGTTAAAGGCCCGCCGCTCGACACCTTCGCGATCCGCGGCCCGGCTTACGTCATGTTGGCGATTCTGATTTTCGCCGGCACGATCCGCGGCATTCGCCTCGACCTCGCGGGAATCCCGATCCGCATTCCCGCCTTCGGCATGGTGTTCGCAACTTTCGTCTCCTTCATGGTGTCGCTGTTCGGTTCAAAAGAATTTCGCTTGGTTGAAAGCCTGATCGCAGCGGTCGGCATGACCATCTTCTGCGTCGTGCTGTTCGTGTATCTGCTGGGGCTCCCGTTCCAGCTTTGGCCCATGTTTTTCTAAGCGAGAGCGACAATGTCTGATCTCCTTGCCAATCTCGCGCTCGGCTTTTCGGTCGCCGCAGCTCCCATGAACATCGCCTTCTGCCTGCTCGGCGCGCTTGTCGGCACGCTGGTCGGTGTTCTTCCCGGCATCGGCACGGTGGCCACCGTCGCCATGCTGCTGCCGATCACCTTCGGTCTGCCGCCGGTCGGCGCGCTGATCATGCTCGCCGGCTTCTATTACGGCGCGCAGTACGGCGGTTCGACCACGTCGATCCTGGTCAACATTCCGGGCGAAGCTTCATCCGTCGTTACCTGTCTCGACGGCCATCAGATGGCGAAGAACGGCCGCGCCGGCGCGGCGCTGTCGATCGCCGCCATTGGTTCGTTCTTTGCCGGTTGCGTTGCCACCGTGCTGGTGGCCGCCCTCGGCGCGCCGCTGACATCGCTGGCCTTGCTGTTCGGCCCGGCCGAATATTTCGCGCTGATGGTGCTCGGCCTGATCTTCGCGGTCGTGCTGGCCAAGGGTTCGATCCTCAAGGCGGTTGCCATGATCATCCTCGGCCTGCTGCTGTCGATGGTTGGTTCCGATCTGGAAACCGGCGCCGGCCGCATGACCTTCGATATCGCCGAACTGTCGGACGGCATCGGCTTCGCCAACGTCGCGATGGGCCTGTTCGGCTTTGCCGAGATCATCCGCAACTTGGAAATGTCGTCGGAGAGCCGTGACATCATCAATGCCAAGGTTTCGGGATTGATGCCGACGCGCAAGGATCTCATCGACTCGTCGGGCGCCATTGCCCGCGGCACGGTGCTTGGTTCGATCCTCGGCATTCTGCCCGGCGGCGGCGCACTGGTCGCGTCTTTCGCCGCCTACACCTTCGAGAAGCGCATCTCGAAGACCCCGAAAATGTTCGGCCACGGCGCCATCCAGGGCGTCGCCGCGCCGGAAGCCGCCAACAACGCCGCGGCGCAGACCTCATTCATTCCGCTGCTCACCCTCGGCATCCCGCCAAACGCGGTGATGGCGCTGATGGTCGGCGCCATGACCATCCACGGCATCGTGCCGGGTCCGCAGGTCATGGTGAAGCAGCCGGAGCTGTTCTGGGGCATGATCGCTTCGATGTGGCTCGGCAACCTGATGCTGGTCATCATCAACCTGCCGCTGGTCGGCCTGTGGGTCAGCCTGCTGCGCGTGCCTTACCGGCTGCTGTTCCCCTCGATCATCGTGTTCTGCTGCATCGGCATCTTCTCGATCAACAACGCGCCCACCGACGTGCTGATTGCGGCTGTCTTCGGCCTGATCGGCTACTGGCTGGTCAAGCACGACTTCGAGCCGGCGCCGCTGGTTCTGGCTTTCGTGCTCGGCCCGTTGATGGAAGAAAACCTGCGCCGCGCCATGCTGATCGCGCGTGGCGACGCCACCGTGTTCCTGACGCGGCCGATCTCCGGCGTGCTGCTGGCGATTTCGCTGATCTTGTTGATCCTGGCCATGCTGCCCATGATCAGCAAGCGCCGCGACGAAGTCTTCGTCGAGTAGGGCGGCACCGTCATTGGCTGAAACACAAACGCCCGCCGGGACATCCCGGCGGGCGTTCTGCTGTGTGGCGCTTGACGCTGACAATCGATGAATTTAGCTAGAAGCGCACCGGCAAAAGACGGGTTCAACGATGTCGCTCCTCGATCCGCTCATCGCGAAGCTTGGCTCGATTGGCCATTTGTCCGAGTCCGACCGCAATCTGCTGGCCGCGCTGCCCATCACCGTCAGAAATGTCGGGGCCAATCAGCCTGTGGTGCACCAGGGCGACCTGCCCAAATCGAGCATCCTGGTCATCTCCGGTATCCTGTCGCGTTTCCAGGAATTGACCGATGGCGGCCGGCAACTCGTCTCATTCCATCTGACCGGCGAAATGCCCGACCTGCATACGCTCTACATCCGGAAAATGGATCACTCGCTTGTCGCGTTGAAGGACTCTGTCATCGGCCACGTCCCGCATGACGCAATCCACGCCGCCGTGTCGGCCTCCAGCTCCTTGATGGCGCTGCTCTGGCGCGCGACATTGATCGACGCGGCCATCTTCCGGCAATGGATGACCAATAATGGCCGGCGCGGGCCGGCCGCCGGTACCGCACACTTGCTCTGCGAGATAGCGCTGCGCTCGAAAGTCGCCGGCGGGCTCTATGCCGACGGCGCGTGCGACATGCCGTTCAATCAACAGCAACTCGCCGACGCGCTCGGCATCAGCCTGGTGCACGCCAACCGGACGCTGAAGTCGCTGAAGGAGCGCGGCATTGCGCTCATCGAACGCGGCCGTCTGCGCGTTCTGGACTGGGAGGCGTTGCAGACGGCGGCCGGATTCGATCCGACCTATCTGCATCTCAAAGCCGACAGCTGACCGCACATTCCGGCGCGCCTGTATCAAATGATATGGCGCCCATATCTCCATATGTTACTTGACGCATGACCGCAGGGCGTCGGGCCATGTCATCGCGAAAAAGCATCAACGTCGACGAATTCATCCGCGAGGCGCAACGCGGCACGTCAGCTATGCGGCTGGCTGTCCGCTACGGGATCTGCCTCAGTTCGGTGCGCAAGGTGGCCAAGGAAAACGGCGTCAAGCTGGCAACCAATAAAGAGCTGCGCCGCAAGAACGGACTGTCCGGCTCGACGCGATGGAGTCCACCGCCCCGATAAACGGGGAGGGACGTCCCGGCGGCGCTTACCGCCGGGGTGTCTCGGTGCTGCTGCTGCCGCCGCCACCGAACAGAATGCGCTGCGGGTTCTTCGCCAGATCAGCCACTGACTTGTCGATATTGCTGATGGCGCGGCTGAGATTATTGCCGACCGAGTTGACTTGCTTGTTGGCGGTGTCGGTCAGCTTGTTGATGCCTTCGCTGATCTCGGCGGTACGCTTGTCGAGGTTCTGCGCCAGCGTGCTCGCATCCTTCGTCACCAGGCTGACATCCTTGGTCACGACGCTGATGTCCTTGGCCAGCGCATTGGTGTCGGCCTTGAGCGAGATCGCCAGTTCGTTGAACGAACCGACCGCCGTCGCACCGCCTTCGACCAGCTTGTCGATCTTGTCGCCATTGCGTGCCAGTGCGGCGGTGAAGCTCTCCAGGTTCTTGATCGTGTTGCGGATCGACTCCTGGTTCTCCGCAATCAGCGCATCGGCGCGACCCAGCGTTTCGCGTACGGCGGTCGACATATCGGTGCCCGCATTCGGATCGGCCTTCAGCGTGAGGAAACCTTCTTCCTTCCTGGTCAAAGGCTGCGCCGAGGCCAACTGGCCCTTCAACGACACCGAGGCAATGCCGGTGAGGCCGGCATATTCCAGGCTGACGCGCGTATCGGCGCGCACCGGCGTGGTCTTGTTGATGGCGAGAATGGCGGCAACCTGCGCCGGATTGTCCGTCAGTCGCATGTCGATCACATCGCCGACGCGAATGCCGTTGAACAACACCGGTCCGCCGACGCGCAAACCCGACACCGAGCCCTCAAAGATCACCCGGTAGGAGGCGGTCTCCTTGTTGCCGGAGTTGTTATAGAGCCAGTAGACGAAGCCGAACGCGCCCGCGACCACCACGAACGTGAACAACCCGATCAATGTGTATTTTGCTCTGTCTTCCATAGCCCAACTCCAACCGACTTATTTTCTAGCCTTTGACCGGGATATGCCAGTCATCATGTGCGCGCACACCGTGGAAATACGATTTCAGCCACGGATGTTCCGACGCCAGCATTTTTTCCATCGTGCCGCATTCGACGATCTTGCCTTCGCCGAGCACCGCGATGCGGTCGCAGGTGCGGTGCAAGCTATCGAGATCGTGCGTCACCATGAAGATCGAGACGCCGAGCGTTTCCTGCAGCGTCATGATCAGTTCATCGAAGTCGGCGGCGCTGATCGGATCGAGGCCCGAGGTCGGTTCGTCGAGAAACAGGATTTCCGGATCGAGCGCCAGTGCGCGCGCCAGCGCCACGCGCTTGATCATGCCGCCCGACAGTTCGGACGGATAGTTGCGGTAAACGTCGGGCTTGAGGCCGACCATTTCCAATTTGGCGATCGCGATCTCGGTGGTCAGCTTCTGCGACAGGCCGAGATATTCGCGGATCGGAAACTCGACATTCTTGCCGGACGTCAATGAAGAGAACAGGGCGCCTTGCTGGAACATGACGCCCCAGCGGCGATCGACGGCCTGCTTGGCTTCATGGTCGGCGGTGTCGAGATCAACGCCCAGCACTTCGATCGTGCCTTCGCGCTTCGGCAACAGGCCGACAATGGTGCGCGTCAGTACGGATTTGCCGGCGCCGGAAGCGCCGACGAAACCGAGGATCTCGCCATGCAGCAGGTCGAGATGGATGCCGTTGAGGATCTTGCGGGTGCCGAGCTGCACCACAACATCCTTGACCCTGATCACCGGTTCGCCCGTCGCGATCGTCATGCTCTACACTCCGATCGAGGCAAAGAAGATGGCAAAGGCGCCATCGAGCACGATGACCAGGAAGATCGACTTCACCACCGAGTCGGTGGTCTTGGCGCCGAGCGACTCGGCGCTGCCTTTGACCTGCAGGCCTTCGACACAAGCCACGAGTCCGATAACAATGGCCATGAACGGCGCCTTGATCATGCCGACGGCGAAGCTCTTCACCGAAATCGAGTCGTGAAGGCGCGCCAGGAACACCTGCGGATCGATGCCGCCATACAGCCAGGCGACCATGCCGCCGCCATATAAAGCCGCCATCGAGCCGAGGAACGTCAGGATCGGCACAGTGATCATCAGCGCGGCGATGCGCGGCAGGATCAGCACCTCGACCGGATCGAAGCCCATCGTCTGAAGAGCGTCGACTTCCTCGCGCATCTTCATTGAGCCGAGTTCGGCGGTGTAGGCCGAGCCGGAGCGGCCGGCCACCATGATGCAGACGATCAGCACGCCAACCTCACGCAGCACCAGCACGCCGACCATGTCGACGACATAGATGTCGGCGCCGAAGGTGCGGAAGTGGAAGATGCCCTGTTGCGCCAGGATGGCGCCGATCAACAGCGTGATCAGCAGGATGATCGGCACCGCATTCCAGCCGACGCGCTCAAGGTGGTTGACCATCGAGGTGAAGCGGAAGCTGTGCGGCTTCACCAGAACGCGAAGGCTGGCCACGACCAGCGAGCCGGCCATTTGCGAGAACAGCAGGGTGTCGGCCCACACGGCGCCCATCGTGCGGCCGACGCTTTCCAGCGTCGCCATGATCGAGTTGGAGCGGCGCGGCAGCGGCGTCAGCTTCTGGACGCCGGACTGCACCTTGGCGAACAGACGGCCGTCGGCCTCCGACAGACCGACGATCTCGGTCTCCGCGCCGCGGCTGCGCCAGATGCGCATGGTGCGTTCGACCAGCCAGACGCCATACGTGTCGAAGTCATCGACCTTGCTGACGTCGATGACAACGCGGCGCACCGCTGCATTGCTGCGCGCTGCGTCTTCCACGATCGGCTCGAGCGCGCGGGCATGTTTCGCTATCCAGTGCCCCGCGGCGGTCAGGTTGAGACCGCCATCGCTCACTGGGCCGTTGATCAGAGTACCCGCCGCCGCCAACAAACTCTCCCGTGTCTTCGACTGCCGGTCGAAAAGCCATGGCATGTCGCGCAGCCGGGTGACCCGGACGCCGATACGAAAGGTAATTCATTGTTAATAAAGGTAAACCGCGTTTACCTTTTACGGTTAACGCCGGTTAACCAATGGAACTTCGGCGTGCACAGAGAAGTTCAGGCGGCGTTCTGCTGCGAGGCTGAACTATCCAGCTGCTCACTTTCGGCGCGGCGGCGCGCGATGTGGCGGAGCAGGATGGCCATTTCCTGCCGGATGCTGCTGGAGGTCCGGTCAGATGCGGCGCGCTGAATGCGCTCGTCTTCCAGCCTGTCGTTGAGCGCCTTGAGCCGGATCTCCGCGGTTTCCCGCTCGACCCGCAACACCGTCTCAAGGAAGGTCGTGTGCTCGCTCTGCGCCTTGAGCCGGGCACTGGCCTCGCTGCTGGCGACCTCCAAGGCGGCATTGGTCCGGGTCAGGTCCTCACAACGCCGGGCGAGATTATCGCGTGTCTTCAATTGCACGCTGTGTTCGGCGAACAGGGATTCGACCTTGCGGTTCAGCTCATCAATGATCGCTTCGCTGCGGCCTTGATCGCGTTGATGGGTTTGCTCCGCTTGATTGATGGCTTCGTTCAGCCGGGCCGTCTCTTCAGTTGCCACAGCCAATTGCGCTTTCAGCAAAGCGGATTCCTCGAGCGCCATGGTGACGACCATTTCGCGGTCGTTGAACATCGTCTCGACCGTGAGCATCTTGTTGGCGAGGTCGGCGTGGTCTTCCAGCGCTCTCTTGAGTTGGCTGCGCAGCAGCGCGTTTTCCTGGTGCAGCGCGGTGACAGCCTTCTTGCGCTCGGCGGCGGCGAGGGCGTGTTGTGTCGCAGTTTCCTGCAAGGCAGCGAAGGCGGCATTGCCCCGCTCGATCCCGGCATAGGCAACCTGCAGCTCGGCGGTCTGCCGTTCCTGCAGATTATAGAGGTCGGCAACCTGCGAGCAGCGCGTCAGCAGTTCGCGCTCCTGCTCGACGACCTTCTTCTCCAGCGCGCTGGGTCCAGGCGGCGGTGGTAGTTGCAGCGTCGGCCAGGGGCGGGGATCGAGGTCAACCGCGGCAGCGGCCGGAGCAGGGGGCGGGCCTGCGGAAAACAGATCGTCGTCCAGTTCCACGACGGCGCGGGCGCTCAGCGCCTGGCTTTGCCGCTGGCGCGCGAGGATGTCGTCGACAATGGTTTCGAGGTATTTCAATGTCTGCTCGACGAACTGACGCCGCCGGCGCCGAATCGCTCGGGTTAACGCCCGTTAACCCTGGAATATCTTACTTAACTACCTGTTAACGCGGCCCAGGCCGGCTTGCGGGACCGGGCCGGGTCAGCGGGGATAAACCGCCCTTCCGGTTGCGGCAGGGGCTAAACTTGCCCATCTTCGCCCGAGTCGGGCGGTTCTCGCCGCCCCAGCCAGGCTTTCAGCGATGCGCCAATATCTCGATCTGATGGACCATATTCTCCGCCACGGCGCGGAGAAGCATGACCGCACCGGCACGGGCACGCGCTCGGTCTTCGGCTATCAGATGCGCTTCGATCTTGCCGACGGCTTTCCGCTGACCACGACCAAGAAGCTGCACATCAAGTCGATCGTGCACGAACTGCTCTGGTTCCTGGCCGGCGACACCAACATCAAATATCTGAACGACAATGGCGTGCGCATCTGGGACGAATGGGCCGACGAGGGCGGTGACCTCGGGCCCGTCTATGGCCATCAATGGCGTTCATGGCCGGCCAAGGACGGCCAGACCATCGATCAGATTTCTAACGTGATCGCGATGATCAAGAAAAACCCGGACTCGCGCCGGCTGATCGTCACGGCGTGGAATCCGGCCGATGTCGACAAGATGGCGCTGCCGCCGTGTCACTGCTTGTTCCAGTTCTATGTCGCTGACGGCAAGTTATCGTGCCAGCTCTATCAGCGTTCGGCCGATGTCTTTCTCGGCGTGCCGTTCAACATCGCATCCTATGCGCTGCTGACCATGATGGTGGCGCAGGTCACAGGCTACAAGCCCGGTGAGTTCATCCACTCTTTCGGCGATGTGCATCTGTACAACAATCACATCGAGCAGGCCGAATTGCAGTTGTCGCGTGCCACCAAGGCGCTGCCGACGATTCTGATCAATCCGGACGTGAAGGACATCTTCGCCTTCAAGTTCGAGGATTTCACCATCGAGAATTACGAGCCGCATCCGCACATCAAGGCCGTGGTGGCGGTGTGAGCATCAATATCCGCGCTGCGCGGGCAGAAGACACGCAACTGATCTTCGACATGGTGCATGAACTGGCGACTTACGAAAAGCTGGCGGACGAAGTCGATGCGACGCCCGAGATCATCGGTGCGGCGCTGTTCGGCAAAGAGCCGCGGTTGTTCTGCGACATCGCTGAGTGGAACGGCGAGCCGGCTGGCCAAGCTCTGTGGTTCATGAATTTCTCGTCGTTTCGCGGCCGGCACGGCATCTATCTCGAGGACCTGTTCGTTCGTCCGGATTATCGCGGCAAGGGTCTCGGCAAGGCGCTGATGGCCCGGCTGGCGCAGCGCTGCGTCGAGCAGGGGCTGGCGCGCTTTGAATGGGTGGTGCTGGACTGGAACACGCCGTCGATTGAGTTCTACAAGTCGATCGGCGCCGATGTTCTCGACGACTGGAAAATCTGCCGGCTCAGCGGGCCGGCCTTGCAGGCCTTTGCGGACAAGGAAGCGCGCGCATGAAGATCGTGCTGGTCGCTGCTATCGGTCGCAACAATGTCATCGGCCGTGGCGGCCAATTGCCTTGGCGGTTGAAATCCGATCTCAAATATTTCCGCGCTGTCACGATCGGCAAACCAGTGGTGATGGGCCGCAAGACTTATGACTCGATCGGCAAGCCGCTGCCCGGACGCACCAATATCGTGATGACCAAGGATCTCGGCCTCAACGTGCATGGCGGGGTGCTGGCCAACAGCCTGGATGCAGCTCTCGGCTTTGCCCGACAGGATGCCGAGCGGCGAGGCGTCGACGAGATCATGATCATCGGTGGCGGCGATATTTTCGAACGCACCTTGCCAATGGCCGACCGGCTGGAAATCACGCATGTGAATGCCAGCCCGGAAGGCGACGCGTTTTTCCCCCGCATCGAGCCGTCAGACTGGCGCGAGTCGAAGCGCGTCTCGTTTCCGGCCGGCCCTGATGACGACGCCAGCTTCGACGTGACGACCTATGTCAGGGCTTGAGGGCGCTCTTCAAGCCTGCACCGAATAACCGCCATCGACAGCAATCGCCGCGCCGGTGATGAAGTCGGACGCCGGCGCGGCCAGAAACACCGCAACACCGGCGAAGTCGCCCGGTTCGCCCCAGCGCTGCGCCGGTGTGCGCGCCAGCACGCGGTCGTGCAAGCCTTCGACCTGTTCGCGCGCCTTCTTGGTCAGTTCGGTATTGATCCAGCCGGGCAGGATCGTGTTGACCTGGATATTGTCTTTCGCCCAGGCGATGGCCAGCGACTTGGCCATTTGTACAATGGCACCTTTGCTCGATGCGTAAGGCGCGGCATAGGAAGAGGCGAAGGTCGACATCATCGAGCCGATATTGATGATCTTGCCGCCGCCGCTCTTTTTCATATGCGGGTAGGCGGCCTGCGAGCACATGAAGGCGCTGGTCAGGTTGGTGTTCATGACCAGATGCCAGTCGGCCGCGGTCAGTTGTTCCGGCGGCTTGCGTACGCTGGTACCGGCATTGTTGATGAGGATGTCGAGGCGGCCGAATTTTTGCGCCACCTGGTCGATGGCCTGGTGGCAGGAGGTTTCCTCAAGCACGTCGATCTCGACGAAAGTGGCCTGCGCGCCGGCGGCTTTGAGTTCCGCCAATGCGGCGTCGGCCTTGGCCTTGTTGCGCCCGGCAATCACCACCGTCGCGCCGGCGGCCGCCAGACCCTTGGCCATGCCTAAGCCGATGCCGCCGTTACCACCGGTGATAAGCGCCACGCGATTACTCAGATCGAAAGCTGTCATTGTCGCCATCCCCATTCCGATCGGGATTCTGATGTGTCCCGATATCCGGCAGCAAGTATCGCACAGTCCGCTGGTACTGCTGCAAAATTTCAGCTTCAAGGGCCGGGAAAACGGCCTTAATGCCGCACGGCGGCGCGTTGTATCGTGCCCTTGCGTCCCCTATAACCCCTCCCAACTAAGGTCCAGCCGGCCCGATCAGCCCGGCTCTGGGAGATATTTTCGATGCCATGGAGCAATCAAGGTGGTGGTGGATCCGGCGGGAGTAGCGGCGGTAACGGCGGCCCGTGGGGCGGCGGTGGCGGCAGCAAGGGCCCGTGGGGATCGGGCCCGCAGTCGTCGGGCCCGCGACCGCCGGATCTGGAGGAAATCCTCCGCCGTGGCCAGGACAAACTGCGCGGCGTGCTGCCGGGCGGCAATCTCGGCAGCAAGGGCTTCGCCCTGCTGGCGCTGGCCGCTGTGGCGCTCTGGGGTTTCTCCGGCTTCTTCAAGGTCGAACCGGACGAACTCGGCGTCGTCCTGCGCTTCGGCAAGGATGTGCGCGAAGTACAGCCCGGCCTGAACTATCATTTGCCGTATCCGATCGAGACCGTGCTGACGCCGAAGGCGTTGCGCGTGAACAAGATCGATATCGGCATGCGCACCGTTGACGATGCCCGCCGTGGTTCGACCGTACGTGACGTACCGGAAGAGAGCCTGATGCTCACCGGCGACGAAAACATCGTCGACGTCGACTTCTCGGTGCTGTGGAAGATCAAGCCGACCGGCGTCGGCCAGTATCTGTTCAACATCCAGAATCCCGAAGGCACCGTGAAAGCGGTCGCCGAAGGCGCGATGCGTGAAGTTGTCGGCCGTTCCGACATTCAGCCGATCCTGACCGGCGCGCGCCAGACCATTGAAAACGCCGTGCAGGAGCTGATGCAGAAGACGCTCGACACATATGGTGCCGGCATCCTGGTGCAGCAGGTTCAGTTGCAGAAGGTCGATCCGCCGACGCAGGTCATTGACGCCTTCCGCGACGTGCAGGCGGCCCGCGCCGATCTTGAGCGCGCGGTCAACGAATCGCAGACTTACGCCAACAAGGTCGTGCCGGAAGCGCGCGGCCGCGTGGCGCAGATCACGCAAGGCGCGGAAGCCTACAAGTCGCAGACCGTGGCGGAGGCCACCGGTCAGACCTCGCGCTTCACCAAGATCTACGAGCAGTACAAGAAGGCGCCCGAGGTCACCCGCGAGCGTATGTATCTCGAGACCATGGAGCGCGTGCTCGGTGGCGCCGACAAGATCATCATGGATAGCGGCCGCGAAGGCGGCGGCGGCGTGGTGCCTTATCTGCCGCTCGGTGAACTCAATCGCCCGGCGCAGCCGCGGACCCAGACGGGAGCACGGCCATGAGGCTTAATTTCATCGGCGGCGTTGCCGCCGTCCTCGTCGTCGCCGCGCTGATCATTGGCTACGCGTCATTGTTCGCCGTTTATCAGACGCAACAGGTGCTCGTGGTTCGCCTCGGCCAGCCGGTGCGCGTGGTCAGCGAGCCCGGCCTGAACGTGAAGGTGCCGTTCATCGACCAGGTGATCGCCATCGACAAGCGCATCCTCGATCTGGAAGCGCCGGCGCAGGAAGTCATCGCCTCCGACCAGAAGCGTCTGGTGGTCGACGCCTTCGCCCGTTATCGCATCAAGGATCCGCTACGCTTCTATCAGTCGCTCGGTTCGATCCAGGGCGCCAACTCGCAGTTGACCATCCTGCTCAACTCGGCGCTGCGCCGCGTGCTCGGCGAGGCGACCTTCACCAATGTGGTGCGCGATCAGCGTTCCGAGTTGATGGAGCGCATCCTCGGTCTGGTCGACAAGGAAGCAGCCGGTTACGGCATCAGCGTCGTCGACGTTCGTATCCGCCGCGCCGATTTGCCTGAGCAGAACAGCCAGGCGGTCTATCAGCGGATGCAGACCGAGCGTGCCCGTGAAGCGGCGGAGTTCCGCGCGCAGGGTGCACAGCGCGCGCAGGAAATCCGCTCGCGCGCCGATCGTGAAGTAACCGTGCTGGTTGCGGAAGCGACGTCGAAGTCGGAACAGATCCGCGGTGAGGGCGACGCAACCCGAAACCAGATCTTCGCCGATGCCTTCAACCAGGATGCGGACTTCTTCGCCTTCTACCGCTCGATGCAGGCCTATGAATCGAGCATGAAGTCGGGCGATACCCGCTTGCTGCTGAAGCCGGACACCAACTTCTTCCGCTTCTTCAACGACCCATCGGGCAAAATGCCTGCGGCGTCTGCCGCTCCAGCCGCGGCGCCCGCCGCTGCTGCAGTCAGGTAACGAGCTAGCGCGGCCAGCATGACCGACTTTCTGGCCGCGCTTGCACTGCTCTTCGTCATCGAAGGGCTGGTCTTTGCCGCATTTCCGGCTCACGCCAAGAAGGCGATGCAGAGCGCCGTCGAAACGCCCGAGGCGACATTGCGCGTCATCGGCATTGGCTCGGCGGTCATCGGCGTCCTGGCCGTCTGGCTCATCCGCAGCTAGCCGCCGGCCCCCATCGCCAAATCTATCGCTTTTACAGCCGAATCGGCGTCTCATCCTGTGGGCGCTCGCATTGTATTGATGGCAGTGCCGAGAAACGCCCTTGAAACGCCGCGAAGTCGGCGGCAGTCTCGGCATTGACCCGCTTTTCGCATCTTGCCCGCTTTCCTTTTGGAGAACCGACGCCCATGGGCGCACTTTTCCCTTCACGACTTCTGCGCTCGGGCCGGTCCGGCCTGTCACTTTTGACCGCTGCCGCCATCGCCTGGCCGCTGATGACCGTCCCGGTGCAGGCGCGCGGACCTGAGAACATTGCCGACGTCGCCGAGCAGGTGATCGATGCGGTCGTCAACATCTCGACCAAGCAGTCGGTCGATGTGAAGGCCGGTGGCGGCGCCATGCCGCAACTGCCGCCAGGCTCGCCCTTCGAGGAGTTCTTCGAGGAGTTCTTCAAGAACCGCCGCGGTCCCGGTGCGCCGGGTACGCCCGGTACGCCGCCCGGCGGCGGCAACACGCCGCGCCGTGCCAATTCGCTCGGCTCCGGCTTCATCATCGATGCGTCGGGCTTTGTCGTCACCAACAACCACGTCATTGCCGACTCCGACGAGATCAGCGTCATTCTCAATGACGGCACCACGATGAAGGCCGAGCTGATCGGCACCGACAAAAAGAGCGATCTCGCGTTGCTCAAGGTGACGCCGACCAAGCCGCTCAAGGCAGTTAAGTTCGGCGACAGCGACAGCGTGCGTCTCGGCGAATGGGTGATCGCCATCGGCAATCCGTTCAGCCTCGGCGGCACGGTCACCGCCGGCATCGTCTCGGCGCGCAACCGCGACATCAATTCTGGACCTTACGACAACTACATTCAGACGGACGCCTCGATCAATCGCGGCAATTCCGGCGGTCCCTTGTTCAACCTCAATGGCGACGTGATCGGCGTCAATACCGCGATTATCTCGCCGTCGGGCGGCTCGATCGGCATCGGCTTCGCCGTGCCGGCCAAGAGTGCGCTGGCCGTGATCGACCAGTTGCGCGACTTCAAGGAAGTGCGGCGTGGCTGGCTCGGCGTACGCATTCAGCAGGTGACCGATGAAATCGCCGAAAGCCTCAGCATCAAGCCGACACGCGGCGCGCTGATCGCCGGCATTGATGAAAAGGGTCCGGCCAAGCCTGCCGGCATCGAGCCGGGCGATGTTGTCGTCAAGTTCGACGGCAAGGACATCAAGGAAATGCGCGATCTGCCGAAGATCGTCGCGGATACGCCGGTCGGCAAGGATGTCGACGTGCTGATCATCCGCAAGGGCAAGGAAGAGACCAAGATCGTCAAGCTCGGTCGTCTTGAAGACGGTGAGAAGCAGGCATCGCTTGCCGCGCCGAAAGCCACCGATACGCCGGAAGAAAAGTCAGCGGTGAAGAAGGCGCTTGGCCTCGATCTCGGCAACCTGACCGCCGACGCACGCAAGAAGTACAAGATCAAGGAAGCGGTGAAAGGCGTGCTGATTACCGGTGTCGATGCCAATTCACCGGCGGCCGAAAAGCGTCTGCAGCCCGGCATGGTGATCTCGGAAGTGCAGCAGCAGCCCGTGACCAATGCCGCCGATCTGCAGAAGCGCGTCGATCAGTTGAAGAAGGAAGGCAAGAAGGCGGTGGTCTTGCTGGTCGTGTCGCCGGATGGCGATCCGAACTTCGTCGCGATTACGCTGCAGTAGTGCTTCTTATCCCTCCCCTGAAAGGGGAGGCAATCGCATATGAAAACTGTTCGAGCGCTTCCTTTCTTCTCCCTCCCCCCTTGCGGGGGAGGGTTGGGGAGGGGGGTATTACTCGTTCAGAGCTCGCCGTTTACCCCCCTCCCGACCGTCTTCGCCTACGGCTTCGACGGTCGACCTCCCCCGCAAGGGGGGAGGTGAAGTAAGAGCTTCGCGCGGTCCTCCCCTGCGGGGAGGGATTAAGAAGCGAATTCCTCCCGCTTATACCCCTGCATATACAGCAGCGCCGTCAGGTCGCCGTGCTCGATGCGCGCCGGAGCGGCGGCGGCCACCGCCGGTTTGGCGTGATAGGCAACGCCCAAGCCTGCTTCCATGATCATGTCGAGATCGTTGGCGCCGTCGCCAGTGACAAGCGCATCGGCCGGCGCAACATGAAGCGTCTCGCACAGCTCGAGCAAAGTCGCGCGCTTGGTCTCGCGGCCAAAGATCGGTTCCTGCACAAAACCCGCAAGCTTGTCGCCGTCGACCATCAACACATTGGCGCGTGCTTCATTGAAGCCGACCATCTCGGCGATGACGCCGGTGAACAAAGTGAAGCCGCCGGACACGAGGCAAGTGAAGGCGCCGTTCTTGCGCATGGTCTGCACCAGCGCGCGGCCGCCCGGCGTCAAGGTGATGTGCTTCTCGATCACCTCACGCACAACGCTGACCGGCAGGCCCTTGAGCAGCGCGACGCGTTCGCGCAAAGCCGGTTCGAATTCGATCTCGCCGCGCATGGCGCGTTCGGTGATCGCCGACACATGATCTTTGAGGCCGACGAAGGCGGCCAGCTCATCGATGCATTCCTGGCCGATCATGGTGGAGTCCATGTCGGCGAGAAACAGCTTCTTGCGGCGGTGCGCGACGGGCTGGATGACGACATCGACGCTGGTGAAGAGCGCGCGAAGGTCTTCGGACAGGGCGCGTTGGTCGTCGCCGTCCGGCAGGCTGAAGGGAATGTCGGCGGCGGAGCCTTTGTCGAGCCATTGCGTCGCCCCGGCGCCGGGCAGTGCGGCGCGGGAACGCTCGAGCAATGATGGATCGAGTGCGCCGGGAAGCGCAATGAATGTTGCGACGTGGGTCATGCGCGGGCTGTTAGCAAGTTTGCCGCGAAAAGACCAACTGCCTCGCGAAGCTACCTGCAATGTCTTCATTGGGTAGAGTATCGCATCACGCCGTCATGCCCGGCCTTGCGCCGGGCATCCACGTCTTTGCATCCGTCGGAAAATAAGTCGTGGATGGCCGGGACATAGGCGAGCGAAGCGACGCCGTCCTTCGGACGGCTTTGCCCGGCCATGACGGGATGATGGACACCGCGGGAGTTGCAGCGGCCAGTAGCCCTTAAGTTGATTTAAGCCGTGGCGCTGGCTACCAAAGCCTGTGAAAAAACCGTCCGCCATCCTCATCGCCGGGCCGACCGCCAGTGGCAAGTCGGCGCTGGCGCTGGCGTTGGCTGAAAAACTTGGCGGCACTATCATCAATGCCGACTCGATGCAGGTCTATGCCGGCCTGCGCGTCATCACGGCTAGGCCGACGGCCGAAGAAGAAGCGCAGGCGCCGCACCGGCTTTTTGGCCACGTCGACCCCGGTGACATTTACTCAACCGGACGCTGGCTCACGGACATCGCCGCGGCGCTGCAGGCGGTAACCGCCGAGCGCCGCGTGCCGATCATCGTCGGCGGCACCGGGCTTTATTTCAAGGTGCTGACCGAGGGCATGGCGGCGGTGCCGGCCATCCCGACCGACATTCGCGCCCAGGTGCGCGACCGGCTGGAAGCCGAGGGCGTCGCCGCGCTTTACGCCGACCTGATCAAGCACGACCCGGTGACTGCGGCGCGGCTGATGCCGCTCGATCGCGCCCGTATCGCGCGGGCGCTGGAAGTGGTGCTGGCGACCGGGCGCTCCTTGAGTGAGTGGCACGGCGAGGCCTTGCCGCCGCTGCTGGACGCCAAGCGGGCGGCCAAGGTGTTCATCGACACCGACCGCAAGGAACTGGTGGCTCGCATCGAGCGCCGCTTCCACGCCATGCTGGAGACCGGCGCGCTCGACGAGGTGCGGGCGCTGGCGGCGCGCGATCTCAATCCGCTGCTGCCGGCGATGAAGGCGCATGGCGTGCCCTGGCTGATCCGCCACCTCAAGGGCGAGCTGGCGCTCGCAGAGGCGGCGGAGGGCGGCATCATGGACACACGGCGCTACGCCAAGCGCCAACTGACCTGGTTTCGCGGGCAAATGAAGGATTGGGCCTCGGCTGAACCCGGCGAGGCGCAGAAAGTGATCGAAGACCAGCTTGCGGCGCTAAGGGACGGCGATTAGCCTATAATTCTGACTTGACCGGCCAAAACGGCCGCTCTATAGATCGCGCAACGAAAGTACGAGCAGAGACAATGAAGCGCAATATTATTACTCTCGTAGTGAAGGTCTGGACACTGGCCGGGTAGCCCGCAGGGCTTCCTCAGGTGAGTGTCTGGACGTGGCCCCCTCGAGGGCCTTTTTTATTGCGCGCGCTCAAATACGGATTGAAGCGAGGACTGAACATGACGACCGAGATGCAGTCAGCGGCCGAAGGCCAGGAAATGACCGGCGCCGAAATGGTGATCCAGGCGATGGCCGATCAGGGCGTCAAACACCTGTTCGGCTATCCGGGCGGCGCGGTGCTGCCGATTTACGACGCCATTTTCGCGCAGAAGGACGTGAAGCACATCCTGGTGCGGCACGAGCAGGGCGCGGTTCACGCCGCCGAAGGCTATGCCCGCTCAACCGGCAAGGTCGGCTGCGTCCTCGTCACCTCCGGCCCCGGCGCCACCAATGCGGTGACCGGCCTGACCGATGCGCTGTGCGACTCGATCCCGCTGGTCTGCATCACCGGCCAGGTGCCGACGCATCTGATCGGCAATGATGCCTTCCAGGAGTGCGACACGGTCGGCATCACCCGGCCGTGCACCAAGTATAATTATCTGGTCAAGCGCATCGAAGACCTGCCGCGCATCTTGCACGAGGCGTTTCATATTGCCTCGACCGGACGTCCGGGTCCTGTTGTTGTCGACATTCCGAAGGACATCCAGTTCGCCAAGGGCATCTATTCGAAGCCGAAGGAATTCGCACATACCGGCTACAAGCCGCGGCTCAAGGGCGACATCGGCGCGATCAAGGCGGCTGTCGAACTGATGGCGAACGCCAAGCGGCCGCTGTTCTACACCGGCGGCGGTGTCATCAATTCCGGCAAGCATGCCAGCGAGCTGCTGAAGGAGCTGGTGCGGCTGACCGGCTTCCCGATCACCTCGACCTTGATGGGCTTAGGAGCTTATCCGGCCGCCGATCCGCAGTGGATGGGCATGCTCGGCATGCACGGCACGATGGAAGCCAATATGGCGATGCATGATTGCGACGTCATGGTCTGCGTTGGCGCGCGCTTCGACGACCGTATCACCGGCCGCGTCGATGCCTTCTCGCCCGGTTCGAAGAAGATCCATATCGATATCGATCCGTCGTCGATCAATAAGAACGTCAAGGTCGATATCCCGATCGTCGGCGATGTCGCGCATGTGCTTGAGGAGATGCTGCGGCTGTGGAAGGCGCACGCCAAGCACAATGACAAGAAGGCGATGGGCGACTGGTGGAAGCAGATCGGCAAATGGCGCGACCGCAAGTCGCTGGCCTATCGCGGCTCCAACGAAGTCATCAAGCCGCAATATGCGATCCAGCGGCTGTACGAGATGACCAAGGACAAGGACGTCTACATCACGACCGAAGTCGGCCAGCATCAGATGTGGGCGGCGCAGTTCTTCCACTTCCAGGAGCCGAACCGCTGGATGACATCGGGCGGTCTCGGCACGATGGGTTACGGCCTGCCGGCGTCGGTCGGCGTGCAGCTGGCGCATCCGACGTCGCTGGTCATCGACATTGCCGGCGAGGCGAGCGTGCAGATGACGATGCAGGAATTGTCGACGGCGGTGCAGTACCGGCTGCCGATCAAGATCTTCATCCTCAATAACGGCTATATGGGTATGGTCCGCCAGTGGCAGGAACTGCTGCACGGCAATCGCTATTCGGAGAGCTATTCGGAAGCGCTGCCGGATTTCGTCAAGCTGGCCGAAGCCATGCATGCCGTCGGCATCCGCTGCGAGAAGCCGGGTGATCTCGATCACGCAATCAAGGAGATGATCGACATCGACCGCCCGGTGCTGTTCGACTGCATCGTCGACCAGAAGGAAAACTGCTTCCCGATGATTCCGTCGGGCAAGGCGCACAACGAAATGATCCTCGGCGATAGCGGCATCAGCCTCGATGACGCGATCACCGAAGAAGGCAAGATGCTGGTTTAGGCGCTAACGCGCGCAAACGCATAAGGACGACGACCGTGAACGCAAACGTGCCCGCAAGCAGTACCTCGCATTACCCGACCGCGCCGACGGCGCAGACCGACGTCACGCATACCTTGTCAGTGCTGGTCGACAACGAGCCCGGAGTGCTGGCGCGCGTCGTCGGCCTGTTTTCGGGCCGTGGCTATAATATCGAGTCACTGACGGTGTCGGAAACCCAGCACGCCAAGCACCAGTCGCTTATTACCATCGTCACCACCGGCAAGCCGATGGTGATCGAGCAGATCAAGAACCAGCTCGATCGTCTCGTTCCCGTGCATCGCGTCGTCGACATGACCTTGTCGGGACGCTCGATCGAGCGCGAACTGGCCATGGTCAAGGTCGCCGGCAAGGGCGAGAACCGCGTCGAGGCCCTGCGGCTGGCCGATGCCTTTCGCGCCCGCGTTATTGACGCGACGACAGAGAGCTTCGTGTTCGAGATCACCGGCAAGAGCGACAAGATCGAGCAATTCGTCGCGTTGATGCTGCCGCTCGGCCTGGTCGAAGTGTCGCGTACCGGCATTGCGGCAATCGCGCGCGGCCCCGAGGCGATGTAAGGCAGTTGCAATGTTCCTGACGCTCCTTGCCATCCCGTTCATGTTCTTCGGCGTTTTCATCAAGCCGTACGACAAGTTTCCGGAGCGCTGTTTCTCGGTCAATCAAACGCCGTTCTGTTTCGAGAAGGGATCGCAGATGCCGGAGATCATCAAATACGGCAGCGTCGCCGTCGGCTTCGGGTTGCTCTATCTCGGGCGGCGGCAGATCAGGCGGCAGCGCGGCGAGAAAAGCTGATGATGCCGCTCGACGCCATACTCGCTTTGGCGTTGTTCACCTTTGCCACGGCGTTCTCGCCCGGGCCGAACAACATCATGGTGACGGCGTCGGGCGTGAATTTCGGTTTCGTGCGCACCATCCCTCATATGGCGGGCATCACGATCGGTTTCGTCGTGCTGATCATCGCCTGCGCCGCCGGCCTCGGCGTCGTGTTCACGGCGGTGCCGGCGCTGCACCTGGCGTTGAAGATCGTCGGCGCGCTTTACATGCTGTGGCTCGCCTGGAAGGTCGCCAATGCGCGGCCGGCGGGCGATCAGGATGACAACATGGCGAAGCCATTGACCTTCCTGCAGGGCGCCGCCTTTCAATGGGTCAATCCGAAGGCGGTGGTGATCGCGCTCAGCGCCATCTCGCTCTATGTGAGGCCAGATCATCAAGTCGCCGACATCCTGATGGTCGTGGTCTGGTTCGCATTTTTCACCGCCTTCACGGTCGTCACCTGGACCGGATTCGGCGTCGCCTTGCGCACGCTTCTGCGCGATCCGCGCCGCGCCCGGATCTTCAACATCGTCATGGCTTTGCTGCTGGTCGCCAGCATCGTGCCGATGGTCTGGACCGCCTGAACGGCACAAGCGCGTTATCGTTGCAGCCGGTTTGGAACGAAATAGAAAAATTGTGCTGGTAATTGGAAATATTTCTTCAGTGCGGCGAATTGCTTCTCGGAAGCGTCTTTTTTGTAGCATAATTGTGGTTCGGAACTGGTATTAACGAAATTGACCCCGCCGGGTGAAGCGGTTCACATCGATCATCGAATTCGCTGCGCAAGAACGTCTGATTGTTTGTCGGCAGACATTTTGTGCGCGGCCTTGGATGGATGGAGATGAACATGAAGCGATTGATATCTGGCCTGGTCCTGTCGGCCGCCTTGTCCGCCGGTGTGGCGGTGGGCGCGGCGCAGGCGCAGGACGTCAAGCTGGTCAATGTCTCGTATGACCCGACGCGCGAACTGTACCGCGACTATTCCGACTACTTCGTCAAATTTTGGAAAGACAAGACCGGCAAGACGGTCGAGATCAGCAACAGCCATGGCGGCTCGGGCGCGCAGGTGCGCTCGGTGATCGATGGCCTGCCGGCCGACGTTGTGACCTTCCCGCTGGAAGGCGACATCCTCGGCATCGAGCAGAAGGGCCTGATCAACGCCGACTGGAAGAGCAAATTCCCGGACGCGTCGTCGCCTTACACCTCGACCATCGTGTTCCTTGTGCGCAAGGGCAACCCGAAGGCCATCAAGGACTGGGACGATCTCGCCAAGAAGGGCACCGTCGTCATCACGCCAAACCCGAAAACATCCGGCGGCGCACGCTGGAATTACCTCGCCGCCTGGGCTTACGAACTGGATCGCAGCAAGGGCGACCAGAAGAAGGCGCAGGATTTCGTCGCAGCGATTTACCAGAACGTCGCGGTGCTCGACAGCGGCGCGCGCGGTTCGACCAACACCTTCGTGCAGAACAAGGTCGGCGACGTGCTGATCGCCTGGGAAAATGAGGCGCTGCTCTCGCTCAAGGAATTCGGCGCCGATTATGAAATCGTCGTGCCGTCGGTTTCCATCCTCGCCGAAGTGAAGATCGCCATCGTCGACAAGAATGTCGACAAGAAGGGCACCCGTGAACTGGCCAAGGCTTTCCTCGACCAGCTCTATTCGCCGGAAGCGCAGAAGATTTTCGCCCGCAATTTCTATCGCCCCGGCAAGCCCGAACATGTCGATCCGGCCGATCTGAAGGCCTTCCCGAAGGTCAAGCTGGTCAAGATCGATGACGTGTTCGGCGGATGGGCCAAGGCGCAGCCGACGCATTTCGACAATGGCGGCATTTTCGATAAGATATATTCGAAGAATTGATCTGAACTTCGCGCGTTAGACCGGTGGGCTGTGAGAAACTCTTCTCACAGCCCACCGGGTTTTAGAGACACGGAGCTAAATCAGTTATGGCGCGCGTTCGATTCCGCGAAGCAAGCATCATTCCGGGCTTCCGGCTGACCTTTGGCTTTACGATTTTCTATCTGTCGCTCATCGTGCTCATTCCGATTGTCGGTCTTTACATCAAGACATTCGAACTCGATTGGGAGCGTTTCCAGGCGATCGTGACCGGACCGCGCTTCATGGCCGCACTGAGCCTGAGCTTCGGCGCGTCGCTGCTCGCTGCCTTGTTCAATGTCGCGATCGGCACGGTAATCGCCTGGGTGCTGGTGCGTTACCGTTTCACCGGCCGCCGCTTGCTTGATGCCGTCGTTGACCTGCCGTTTGCCTTGCCAACGGCCGTTGCCGGCATTGCGCTCACCGCGCTCTATGTTCCGCAAGGCTGGTTCGGCCGGTTCTTCTCGCCGTTCGGCATCACCATCGCCTATACGCCGATCGGCATCTGGATCGCTCTGGTGTTCATCGGCCTTCCGTTTGTCGTCCGCACCGTCCAGCCGGTGCTCGAGGATTTCAACCGCGAAGTGGAAGAGGCGGCGGCAACGCTTGGCGCGCCGCGCCGCACCACCATCCTGCGTGTTATTCTGCCGCCATTGATCCCGGCGATCCTCACCGGCTTTGCGCTCGCCTTCGCCCGTGCGGTTGGTGAATATGGTTCGGTGATTTTCATCGCCGGCAACATTCCGCGCAAAACGGAGATCCTGCCGCTGCTCATCGTGTTCCGGCTGGAGGAACGCGACTACGCCGCCGCCGCCGCCATTGCAGCGGTGATGCTGACCATGTCGTTTGTCATTCTTCTTGCCATCAATCTCATGCAGGTTTGGAGCTACAGGAGATTCGGCAATGGTTGATGTGTCAGCCCATGCGCGCGACATCGCTTCGCCGGTCACGGAGAAACGCTGGGTCCGGTTCACGCTGATCGCGATCAGTGTTGTCGTGCTAGCGCTGTTCCTGGTCGTGCCGCTGATTGCGGTGTTTGTGCAGGCGTTCAGCATGGGCATTGGTCCGGCGCTGGCGACCTTCAAGGAGCCGGATACGATCGCCGCGATCAAGCTGACCTTGCTGGTGGCGGCGATTGCCGTGCCCTGCAATCTCGTTTTCGGCATCGCCGCCGCTTGGGCCATTGCCAAGTATCGTTTCCGCGGTCGCGCCTTTCTGATCTCGCTGATCGACCTGCCGTTCTCGGTCTCGCCGGTGGTGGCCGGTCTTGTCTATGTCCTGCTGCTCGGGCCGTTCACGCCGATCGGCGCCTGGTTCCTGCAGGACTTCGGGGTGCGCATTAGTGGTTGTGTTTCTGGTTGCCCTGCCACTGTGCATGGGGATCGCAATTGCGTCAGGGATGCCGCCTGCCAAAGGCCTGATCACCGGGATCATCGGTGG
>JAURVZ010000013.1 GCA_030655215.1 Pseudolabrys sp.
CGCGCGATGGCTTGAGATCGTCGATCATCGAGGCGGTGCGGTCAGGCTCCGACTTCAGCGCATTGACGCGCAGATCGACCGGCGCACGCGAGGCCAGTGCCTCGCCCTCCGCGCCGCGATCCTTGCCGAAGGCGCGCTCGAAATGTTCATCGAGCCATTCCGGATAATCGCCAACCACATGCGGCGCCGCGCCTGTCATGTCGTTCGCATCGAGACGCGCGCGCTCATCGTCGCTCAAAGCGGCGGGCCCGTAGTTCGAGCCATCGGCGAGTTTTGAAATCGCGTCGGTGTCGAGACCGCGTTCGCGCTTGAGCATGCCGAGCAGGATGGCGCGCGGCGTCTCCGCACCCATCAGATGCGCGCTCGAGGCGCGGCGGCGCAAGGCGTCGTACACAAGGCCGGCAATGCCGGCACGGTCGCCGGAGCCGGCGAAACGATGCGCTAGGCCCCAGGCCTTCAACGCATCACCCGCCGGACGGCGATCAGCTTCCAGCGCTTCGAGAACTTCGATCGCCGCGGCGAGCTTTGCTGCCGGGGTCATTAAATGCCCGCCAGAATCTGGATGGCGAACAGCGCCCACATCACGAACAGCACCAGCACGCCGATCGCGAAGATCGATGAGCGCAACCGCAGATTATTGCTGGTGACATAGACGAGCGCATGCAGCACGCGCGTCGCGACGAAGATCCAGGCCAGAATGAGGAAAATGAAGTCGGCGTGCCGCGTGATGATGACAAGGATCGTCAGCACGAAGAACAGCACCGGAATTTCGAACTGGTTGCTGAAGGCATAGGCCGCTTGCAGCGTGCGCGGTGTCCAATTCGGCTCGCGCAGCGCAATCTGCCCGAAGCGCACCGTGCCGCTCTTGAGGTCGGCTGAGCGCCGCACGCCCATCCAGATCAGCAGGGCGAAAATCAGGAAAACCTGAACGAAGAGCGGCAGCAGGATCGTTGCAATAGACATGTCGGATACCCGTCAGAAATGGAGGATGTCCATGCCGTAGGCCGAGAACGCCCCAGAAGCAAGGACGATCAAGGCGGCCCCCTACGAATGGGCGCTGGTGCGGGAACACCGGGGTGCTAGATTCCGCCATCGTCCCATTTCAGCAGGTCCTTTCATGCGCATGCTCTCAGGCTTGATGATCGCCTTGTTTCTGATGTTTGGCGCAACTGCCGCCTCCGCCAAGGTCGAGCGCTACCCCGCTGGCTTCCGCACGCAAAAGATCGTGGTCGACGACGTTACCCTTCATGTCCGCATTGGCGGCACTGGCCCGGCCGTCCTGCTGCTGCATGGTTTCGGCGACACTGGCGACATGTGGGCGCCGGCCGCCAAGGCGCTTTACAAGGACCACACGATCATCGTGCCAGACCTGCACGGCATGGGCCTGTCGTCATATCCGGACAAAGGCTACGAGAAAAAGGCGCAAGCCGTCGGCATCGCCAAGCTTCTCGACGCGCTCAAGATCGAGAAAGCCGATCTGATCACGCATGATATCGGCAACATGGTCGGCTATGCGCTGGCCGCGCAATATCCGGCACGCATCAGCAAATGGGTGATCATCGACGCGCCGATTCCCGGCATTGGCCCGTGGGACGATATCCTGAAATCACCTTTGCTCTGGCACTTCAACTTTCGCGGTCCGGATGTCGACCGTCTGGTGAAGGGCCGCGAGCGCATCTATCTCGACCGCTTCTGGAACGAACTCTCCGCCGATCCGAAAGGCATCGATGAAGAGACACGCCGGCACTATGCCAAACTCTATGCCCGCAAAGGCGCGATGCATGCCGCGTTCAAGCAGTTCGAAGCGTTCAATCAGGACGCCATCGACAACAAGGTACTCGCCGCCAAGGGCAAGCTGCCCATGCCGATCCTCGCTTTGGGCGCGGAGAAATCATTCGGCGACACGCAGGCCGTGGTGATGCGCGAGGTCGGCAGCAATGTCGAAAGCGGCATTGTGTTGAAGTCGGGCCACTGGATCATGGAGGAACAACCGGCGCAGACGGTCGGTCTGATAAAAACTTTTCTGGATAAGAAGTAGAATTCATCCGTTCGTCCCCGCGAAAGCGGGGACCCAGTCCCTTATCTTTTTTGGTAAAGCGCTGGGTCCCCGCTTTCGCGGGGACGAACGGATTACGATTTCGCCCGCGCGGTTAGACCTAAATCAGCCGCCACGCCAGATGCCCGGCCATCGCGATCACCGCCAGATAATTGATCGCGAACACGCGGCCGCGTAGCGGCACATTGTCGGTGAAGGTCTGCACCATCGTGTGCAGCACGCGTCCCACCACAAACACCCACGCCGCAATCACGTCGAACGTGGTCACATCGCCCGCCGTCACCAGCAACAGCACCAGCGCATAGAACAATACCGGCAGTTCGAACTGGTTGGCGAGGTTGCGGGTTATGCGCGCGACATGCAGCGGCTCGTCATAGCCGAGCACGAAGGCCGTATAATCCGTCTCACCACGCTCGACGGCGCGCTTGCGCGCCACCGTCAGCCAGCCGTACAGCGCAAGCGTCAGCGCAAATTGCGCCAGCATCGGCCAGACGATCATGCCCGATGGCTGGACCGCGAACACTTACACGCGGCTCGGATAGTTCGGGCTCTCGCGCGTGATCACCACGTCATGCACATGGCTCTCGCGCAGCCCCGCGCCGGTGATGCGGACGAACTCGGCCTTGTCGTGCAGTTCGCTCAAATTCGCCGCGCCGACATAACCCATTGCCGCGCGCAAGCCGCCGGCCAGTTGATGCAACACGCCCGACACCGGACCCTTGTAGCCCACCTGCCCCTCAATGCCTTCCGGCACCAGCTTGAGCGCGTCCTTGATGTCCTGCTGGAAATAGCGGTCGGCCGAACCGCGCGCCATCGCCGAGACCGAACCCATGCCGCGATAGCTCTTGTACGAGCGGCCTTGATAGAGAAACACCTCGCCTGGTGTCTCGTCCGTGCCGGCGAGCAGTGAGCCGACCATCGCGACATTGGCACCGGCAGCGAGCGCCTTGGCGAGATCGCCGGAATATTTGATGCCGCCATCGGCGATCACCGGAATGCCCTGCTTCCGCGCCGCGTCAACCGAGTCCATGATCGCGGTCAATTGCGGCACGCCGACGCCGGCAACAATGCGCGTGGTGCAGATCGAGCCCGGACCGATGCCGACCTTGATCGCATCGGCGCCGCTGTCGATCAAAGCCTGCGCGCCTTCGGCCGTGGCCACATTGCCGGCGACTACTTGCACAGCGTTGGACAGCTTCTTGATGCGCAGCACCGCGTCGAGCACATATTGCGAATGGCCATGCGCAGTGTCGACGACGACGAGATCGACGCCCGCCGCAATCAAGGCCTCGGTGCGGGCAAAGCCCTTGTCGCCGACAGTCGTCGCCGCGGCAACGCGCAATCGGCCCTGCTCGTCCTTGCAGGCGTTCGGATTGGCGACCGCCTTTTCAATATCCTTCACCGTGATCAGGCCGACGCAGCGATACTGGTCATCGACGACCAAAAGCTTCTCAATGCGATGCTGATGCAGCAGACGCTTGGCCTCGTCCTGGCTGACGCCTTCGCGCACGGTGATCAGCTTGTCCTTGGTCATCAGCTCGGCGACGCGCTGGCGCGGATCCTTGGCGAAGCGCACGTCGCGGTTGGTGAGAATGCCGACCAGCTTGCCCGGCGCGCCATTGCTGGCGGCCTCGACCACCGGAATGCCGGAGATGCGGTTTTCCTTCATCAACTCAAGCGCGTCAGCCAAAGTCGCACCCGGCTCGATGGTCAGCGGATTGACGATCATGCCGCTTTCGAACTTCTTGACCTGGCGCACCTGGGCCGCCTGCTGGTCGGGCTCCATATTCCGGTGCAGCACGCCGATGCCGCCGGCCTGCGCCATGGCGATCGCCATGTCCGACTCGGTCACCGTATCCATGGCCGAGGCCATGATCGGCACATTCAACGAAATCGTCTTGGTGATGCGCGAGCGGATATCGACATCCGAGGGCATGACATTGGACAGGCCGGGCCGGATCAGCACGTCGTCGAAGGTAAGCGCTTCGCGCGGATTTGCGTTGTTTATCTGGGCCATGGCCAACTCCGTCACACCCGGAAAAGGACCGGACCGCACGATTTGGGTGTCAAAAAGCCCTACGCAAGGGTGTCCTTGCGCTCGTCACGGCCCGCTTTTGGGTTGGCGTGGGTCGTTAGCATGGGATTCCGCGGAATCATAGGTCTATCGAGGATGGCTGCCATGTAGTTCACAGGGAGCGCGATAGCCTGCCGCTACGCGCAGCTTTGCAGGTTGTGCTCCAATTCCTCCAGCCGCACACGAAGCGCCCGCATCGCGACCTCAATGTCCCACTGCTCCGTCTGCGCGCATGTCTTCAGCGCCGCCTTGCGCTCCTTCATCTCACCTTCAATGGCCTTAATCTCGGCCCGAATGCGCCCGGCGAGTTCGTCATCCATGGGTCTGCCCTTCCGTCGTTCCGCGCGTCGCGTGCACGAGGACCCCGCCGTGCGGCGGGATCCTCGCACAACACTCCGGCGGCCTACTCGATGATCTTGACGATTTTGCGCGAACGGCCATCGACGATGACGCGCTTCTGGTTGACGACCGCGTAGCGGTACTCGGTGTGGTCGGGGATGACGCGCAGTTCAACGGTGCCCGGCAGTGCTTCGCCGACCACGACCCGCTCCTGCACGGCGACCGAGGGAACGCGCTCACGCTCGACATAGGTCACGACGCCGGCCGGCGGTTCAGCAGCCGCACCGACGGTCCCGCCGACACCGGCGCCGACAACCGCACCGACCGGTCCGCCGACAACAGCACCGACAGCCGCGCCGCCGACAGCGCCGTTCACGGTCGAGCCCTGGGAAAAAGCGGCAACCGGGGAAAGCACAACAAAGGCCGTTACAGCAAATGCAAGAGTGCGCATGATCGTCTCCGTTATGTTTAAAGTAAAACTCCGATGCTTCGGAGTCCGTTCTCAACACGATTGACGGGTGAGCGTTCCGCATCGCCGCGCATGCGCTGATGGTTTTTATGCGCCGCTGAGTTTCTGTTTAATCATGAAATGATTCACCGCTTCCGACGCAATGTCTGAAGCGTTTGAACGGCCTGCCTTGATGAGTGTGCGGATGATAGCGTCGAGACGCGCGCTGTTGTCTGATCCATGCAGGCCGTTGGCACTCATTCGCTGCCAGGCCAATTCGTAAGCGTCGTTATAAAGTTTAATTTTATCGGCAATTCCGGTCATTCACGCCGCCTGCCGCGACGAGGTGAATGAAGCGTTCAACCGAACGCCATGGCGTTCAAAGCCAGCATCGTCATGAAGACAAATGCAACGGCAAGAGCCGGCCCTGTCGTGCTTGTTCTGCTTTGCATGGCAAACCTCCCTTGCATCCGGACGCGGCATCTACCGCACCCGGACATCAACCGTTCGCACCGGGTAACGTTCCCGAACATCATCGGGATATTTCGGCATTTTTTCGCTATCCATCGGAACGCAGCCCCGTTTGGCGGCTTCTCTGTGCACCGATGATCAACATCGGCACCAACGGAGGTTTCAAATGCGAAAGTTGCTCATCGCCCTCGCGGCGCTTGCTGTCGTCGGCATCAGCCTTCCCGTCGTCTCGACGGCGAGCGCGCAGACCGTCGTCGTCAAGGAACGTCATCACGACCGTGGCCTGCATCGCGGTTATGACCGTGGCCGGCATCATGGCGACTGGCGCCGTCACCACGCCAAGAAGGTCGTCATCATCAAGCGCGATCGCGGTCATCATTACGGTCGCCGCCACGTCGTTCGCGAGCGTTACTAGTCTGAACTGACCGGCGCGGTCCCGGCTTTGTCGGGCCGCGCCTGTCAGCTTTTCTGCGCTCTCAGGCGCAAGGCCAGCCGAAATCCCTGCACAGCCTTGGTCGCGAGGGCATCGACATCGCGATCACCCGCCATCGACACCCGCATCAGGATGCGTGTCAGCGCCGCATCGTGTTCGTCGGCCTCGTAACGAAATTGCGGATCGGCCGCCAGAAACTCCTGGCAGCGCACCAGCGCCTTGGCGACAAACTCGACCCTGTCAGGGCTTAGAGAAGACCCAGTTCTTGGCATTGCGAAACTCCGTCTCCTACCGCGTTACCTTTTCTAGCAATGCCATTCGGGAAATAACAGCAATTTCTTCATAGCCGCGCACCGCAAAAATGCAGTCTTTTGCCGGGCCACGCGCACCGGCATCGGGAACATTCGGCAATTCCGTTCAGGATGCGGGCGACGGTTCGAACGGAATGCGGATGCGGACGGCCGTCAGGTCGCCCTGCCGTTGCAAGTTGAACTGTCCACCAAGGGCGAGCACACGCTCGCGCATCCCGGTCAGGCCGCGGCCGAAGACGACCGGGTCCGCGAGACCGCGGCCATCGTCCGTGATGTCAACGTGGACGACAGCGCTGTCGATGCGGACCGTCGCGCTGACATGCTTCGCCTCTGCGTGCCGCATCACATTGGTCAGCGCCTCTTGCGTGACACGGTAGATCGTCCGGGCCGTCAACCCATCGAGCGTGTCGACCAACGGATCGAAGCTCTTCTGGAATGCAATGTCTGGGGCCTGCGCCTGGGCGCTGCTGATCAAACCCTCAAGGCTCCGCACTAGACCAAGCTCCTGGATGTGCATCGGCCGAAGCCGGTCAAGGATGCGCCGGTTGGTCTCCTGCAGCGTTTCGACCGATCGCACCAGCCTGATCACACCCTCATCGGCCGACGGCGCATCGCCGATGTCGAGCGCCGCCGCATTGGCACGAATGGCAAACAGCTGCGGCCCCAATTCATCGTGCAACTCGCGTGACAGGTCAGACCGCTCCTCGTCCTGCAGCGTTACGATCCGCCGCAGCAATGCGCGGTTTTCCGAACTGAGCTTGTTCAGCGTGCCCGCCAGCGTATTCAGCTCTTGAAGGCTGCGCGCGATCTCCGGCGGCGCATCCGAGGCCACCTGAATTCCGTATTCGCCTGATTCCAGGCGCGTCAGGCTGGTCTCCAGCAGGCCCAGCGGTCTCAGTGTCTGCCGCACCGTGAAATAGACCACCGGGGAAATCATCAGGCCCAACACGATGCCGGATACGATAACGCCGAGGAACGCGACCCACTTCTCGATGATATCGGCGGAGAGATCGGGACTGAAAACAATGTCGCCGATGTAATTCTTGCCGAGGACGACCGGGATTTTTTCGACGACGAAATCCCGGGTCAGGAAATGACTGAACCAGTCCGGAACGCCCGGCACAGACTGCGGAACAAGTTTGGTCGCGCCTTCCACATTTTCCGCCGGCACGAAGCCGATCTTGCCGGGCTCGAATGACTTCAACTCTGTCAGCAGCGCCGCGGCAATGTCATTCGCATCCGGGTGTTGCTGCAGGGACTGGTTCAGCGTGCGCGCCATTTGCCGGGCAAGCCGCGCCGAGGCTTCATGCTCCTCGACCATTTGGCCGGGCGAGAACACGATCACCGCAATGGCGCTGCAGATTAGCGCTGCAAATAGCAGCATGCTAATGAACAGGCTGAGGCGGGCTTGAAGTGACAATTTCTTGTACATGCGTGCCTGAACCTAATGAGCGCCCGCGTTGTTACCATTAGTTCCCGATCAAATGCCATCCTGTGCGAAGGCGTGAAGTTAGAAATGTCTGATCTCACCGTTCTCATCATTGACGACCATCCGGTGGTCATATCCGGCTGCCGCACGATCCTGTCGCGCGACGCCGGCATCAAGGTGTTCGCCGCCAGCAGCCACAAGACCGGCATGGCGGCTTTTGACGCGCATGATCCGGACGTGACCATCGTCGACATCAATCTTCCCGACCTGTCGGGCTTCGAAGTGCTGCGCCAGATCCGCAAGCGCGCCCCCGATGCCGCCGTCATCATGCTGAGCATGAATGACGAGCCGACATTCGTGGTTCGCTCTGTGGAACTCGGCGCCCGCGGGTTTCTGTCGAAGGGCGACGACCCGAAGCTCCTGCTCAAGGCCGTGCGCGAAGTTTCCAAGGGCGGTACCTATATCGCGCCGGAACTGGCGAAGATTGTCGCCTTCTCCAGCTCTTCGGCGAGGGCAAACCCCGCCGGTCAGCTCGGACCGCGCGAAATCGAGACGCTGCGCCTGCTGGCGCGCGGCAAGCGCATCGGCGAGGTCGCCGACGCCCTTGGCGTCTCCTATAAAACCGTGGCGAACACCACGTCGCTTCTGAAGAAGAAGCTTGGCGCGGGCAGCAATGCGGAACTCATCCGCGTCGCCATGGACATGGGAATGGGCTAACGCGCGTTAACACTGTCCGCCGATAACGTTCACATCGCATTCATGGTTGGAGGCCTATCCGCCACGCGGGGCTACCATGAGAGCAGAGATGCAATTCGACCCGCTCACTGTCGTCATCGACTGGCTCGACGCCTGTCGCAACAAGGACATCAAGCAATTGATGAGCCTTTACGCGCATTCGGCAACGTTGCATTGCGATTGCACCGCCCGCAATTATGAAGGCCGGCAGGAGATCGAGACTTATTGGCAGCCGCGCCTCGCAGCCGCGGTGCCGTCAGCCTTCCAGATCGACGCACTCGACGATGACGGCGATGCCGTTTCGCTTGCCTATACCAGTTTCGAGGGCAAGCTTGTCTGCATGCGTTTCTGGTTCAGCGATACTGGCGAGATCAAGCATTCGCTGTGCGGACCGAAGGCCTGCGCCCCCGGCGCTTAAGCGCCGGCAACCGACCGCACACAAGCCTTCTGCCGCGCGGCAAAGAGGTGGTAATCTGCAAGGCGGCCTTCCTTCCGCCGCTGTTTGCAGTTCAACCCGCCAGGCCTTAAGTCCCTGAAGCCTTCCGCCGGATTTCCTCCATGCGCCGCGACCGCATCGTTCCGCTTATCATCGCGGTCGCTCTGTTCATGGAAAACATCGACTCGACGGTGATTGCCACGTCGCTGCCGGCCATTGCCGCCGATCTCGGCACCAATCCGCTGGCGCTCAAGCTCGCCGTTACGTCGTACCTCCTGTCGCTCGCCATCTTCATCCCCGCTTCCGGCTGGACCGCTGACCGCTTCGGCGCCCGCACCGTGTTCCGCGCCGCCATTGCTGTCTTCGTGCTCGGCTCGATTGCCTGCGCCGCCTCGACGTCGCTCACCGAGTTCGTCTTCGCCCGCATCCTGCAAGGCATGGGCGGCGCGATGATGACGCCGGTCGGCCGCATGGTGCTGGTGCGCTCGATCAGCCGCCGCGAACTGGTCAGCGCCATGGCCTGGGTGACAACGCCCGCCTTGATCGGACCGGTCATCGGTCCGCCGCTCGGCGGCTTCATCACCACCTATGCCAGTTGGCACTGGATCTTCCTGATCAATGTGCCGATCGGCATCATCGGCATCGTCCTGGCAACGCGCTACATCGAAGATGTGCGCGCCGAAAAGAACGAGCGCTTCGATTTCGTCGGCATGATCTATGCCGGCCTCGGCATTGCTGGCCTCGCCTTCGGCCTCTCCGTGCTCGGCCTGAACTTCCTGCCCTGGCCCGTCGTCGCTTCACTGATCATCGGCGGCGCCATCTTCACCATGGCCTATCTGGTGCACGCCAAGCACACGCCTCACCCCGTGCTCGACCTCACACTTTTTCAGCTGCCGACATTCCGCTCCAGCGTGCTCGGCGGTTTCATCTTCCGCATCGGCGTCGGCGCCTTGCCGTTTCTGTTGCCGCTGATGCTGCAACTCGGCTTCGGCAAGACGCCGTTTGAATCCGGCATGATCACCTTCGCCTCCGCCGCCGGCGCCATGGGCATGAAGGTGGCCGCCGCCACCGTGCTCAAGCGTTTCGGCTTCCGCACCATTCTCATCTTCAATGGCGTCGTCAGCGCCGCTTTCCTCGCCACCTGCGCTTTGTTCAGCGCGACGACGCCGGCGCTGGTCATGGGCGGCGTACTGCTGATCGGCGGCTTCTTCCGCTCGCTGCAATTCACCGCCATCAACACCATCGCTTATGCCGAGGTCGAGCAGTCACGCGTCAGCCGCGCCACCTCGCTGATCAGCGTCGGCCAGCAATTGTCGCTCTCAGCCGGCGTCGCGCTCGGCGCGCTCGCTGTGGATATGACGGCGCTGTATCGCGGCCACGGAACCTTGATGGCGGAGGATTTTCACGTCGCCTTCCTCATCGTCTCGGCGATCTCCGCGCTCTGCATCTTTGTTTTTGTTCGGCTTTCGCCCGATGCCGGCGCAGAGCTGGCGGGCCGTCTGCCGCTCGAGCCGAGGCCTGCGCGCGACGCGTAAATTCAGACGCATTTGATTAAAGTTTTACACGTTAACCATATCGCGGCATTTGGTTAACTTGTGTGGACCCTTCGCGTAGACAAACCATTGGAGTGCCGAGTATTTTCGGTGTCCGCTATGGTTAATGTCCAAGGCTTTGGAATGCGCAAGGTGATCGAAACGCGAATGAAGGCGAGCGCGCGCAGCGCTTGCATCGCCGTTGCGATTGCAGCGATGGCGACGACGTGTCTATCGCCCGTGTCGACCGCTTCCGCGCAAGGCTTCTCGCTTTTCAGCAACAACGACAATCGCCGCAGCTATCAGCCGCGCGTCATCGTTCGCGAACCGGCGCGCAACACCAAACCAGTCGCAACGCCGACACCGACGCTCGATCCCGAGACCGTCTCCATTCCCGTTGTGAAGTCGACCGTCCCCCGCCCGCGCGGCAATGATGCGCAGGTTTGCGCCAACCAGACCGAAGAAGCCGCCGCCTATCGCATCGAGTCCTGCGGCAAGATTATCTCGGGCGGCAAACTGAGCGGCGAAAGCCTTGGCGTGGCTTACGCGCTGCGCGGGCTGGCCTATCTCGACCGTAACGACATCGCGCACTCGATTGGCGACTTCAACAAGGCCATCGCGCTGGCGCCGGATTTCGCCCCTGCCTATCAGAACCGCGGCAATGCCTGGTATGGCCGCGGCAATTTCGGTTCGGCGCTCGCCGATTACGACAAGGCGATTGAACTCGAGCCGAACGAGCCCTCGCCTTATGTCAACCGCGCCGCGGTGAAGCGCGATCTCGGCCACAACGAAGGCGCGCTCGCCGATTATCAAAAGGCGATCTCCATGCGCGGCAACAATGCCGCGTCGTTCAGCGGCCGTGGCCAACTTTATCTGCGTCAGAAGGACTACCCCAAGGCAACCGGCGATTTCGACCAGGCGCTGAAGATCGATCCGAGCGCCGCCAATTACATGCTGCGCGCACAGGCGCACGAAGCCAATAACGAACTCGACGCCGCGATGCGCGATTATCAGGAAGCCTCGCGCCTCGATCCGAAGAGTCTGCCGGCGCTCAATGCGCAGGCCGCCGTGTGGCGCAAGAAAGGCGACATCGACAAGGCCATCGCTGTGCTCGACCGCGCCATTCCGATGGATGAAAATCCGTCGCAGTCCTATCGCCTGCGCGCCGAAGCCTGGCGCGACAAGGGTGACCGCAAGAAAGCCTATGCCGATATCGGCCTGGCACTGAAGACGCAGTGGACCGTCAACGGCCTGCGCGTGCGCGGCAACCTCAAGCTCGATGACGGCAATCTCGACAGCGCCATCACCGATGCCGAGTCGATGATGAAGATCGAGCCAGAGAACCGCGACGCCATCATGCTGCGCGCCGCGGCCAAATTCCGCAAGAAGGACTATGCCGGCGCCCTGCCCGATCTCGACAAGATCATCGAGAGCGATGCCAACAATGCCATGGCCTTCGCCACACGCGGCCGCATTTACAAGGCGACCGGCGACAGCCCCAAGGCGCTTGTCGATCTCAATCAGGCGATCCGCATCGATCCCGCTCATGCGCAGGCCTATTTGCAGCGCGGCCTGATCCGCGAGCAGAGCAATGAGCGCGACGCGGCGCTCGCCGATTACAAGATGGCCCTGAGCCATGATCGCAAGCTGAGCGAAGCGCAGACCGCGCTCGCCAGCGTCGAGAGCAAAATTGCCGCCGAACAGAAGGCCATTGCCGAGGCGCAAAAGGCCGCGGCGGAAGCCGCTGCCGCCGAACGCCGCCGTATTGCCGAAGCCGCCGCTGCCGAAGAGCAGCGCCGCGCCGCGCAGGCTGCACGTGAAGCCCAGGAAGCAGCCAAAGCCGCGGCCAAGGAAGCGAAGCGCAAGCCGGGCAGCAAGCCGGTCGCGACAAAGGTCGAACCGACCGCGGTTGTTGTCGCGATCCCCGTTGATCCGAAACCTGAAGCCAAGGTCGAAGCAAAACCAGAGACCACCGCCTCGATCACCCCGGCCGCTGCGCCGGTCGTGAAGCCCGAGCCCATTGCCGCGCCGGCGCCGAAGCAGAGCAAGCCGCGTGAGACCGTGCGTGAACCGGTGCGTCAGGTCCGCGAAACGCCGCGCGAGCGGGCGCAGCGTGAAGCGGCCGAACGCCGTTATGAGCGCAATAGCCGTACGACCATCACAACCGTGCGCACCTATCGCGAACCGCCGCGACAGCTCACCGAGTCTGAAAAGCGCCGCCAGTATTTTGAATCGCTGGAACGCCGTGAGCGCCGCGGCGCCCGCTTCACCGACGCGTTCCGGTAATCACTCTTCGCCGGGCGCGTTGTCGCCGCGGAAGCCCATCGCCAGCAAATACAATTCCGCCGAGTCGGCGCGGCTGGCGAGCGGCTTCACATGCTTCACCGTGGCGAAGTCTTTCTTCAGCGCGGTCAGAAGCGCATTCTCGGTGCCACCCTGGATCACCTTGGCGAGAAAAGTCCCGCCCGGCGCCAGCACTTCACGGGCAAACTCCGTCGCCGCTTCGACCAGCGCGACAATCTTGATGTGATCGGTCTTGCGATGCCCGGTCGCATTCGCCGCCATGTCGGACAAAACGACATCGGCCGGCCCGCCGAGCATTTCCTTCAACAAGTCCGGCGCGCCCGGATCGAGAAAATCGAACACACGAAACTCGACACCCGGCAGCGGATCGATGTCGAGCAGATCGATGCCGATCACCCGGCCCTGGCTAGGGGCATGCACGCGCTTGGCCGCGACTTGCGCCCAGCCGCCCGGCGCGGCGCCAAGATCGACAACGCGCGAACCTTTCTTGAGAAAATGCGCCTTGTCATCGATCTCCATCAGCTTGAACGCGGCGCGTGAACGCATGCCCTCACGCTTGGCGCGCGCGACATAAGGATCGTTGAGCTGACGCTCCAGCCACAGCTTGGAGGACAGCTTGCGGCCGCGCCCGCTCTTGACGCGCACTTTCAGTTCGCGCGAGCCGCTGCTCTTGCCGCGGTTCGAGGTCACGACAACACCGCCTGCCCGCCGGGTCCATCTTCCCAGGCGCCGTCTTCGCGCATCATCTGCACCAGCATGCCTTCGCGCAGGCCACGATCGGCCACGCGCAAGCGCGGACAGGGAAACGCGCGGCGGATCGCTTCGAGAATGGCGCATCCCGCCAGCACCAGATCGGCACGATCGGCGCCGATACACGGGCTCGCCACACGCTCGTCGTAAGTCATGCCGACCAGCCGATCGAGCACGCTGTCGATTTCCTCAGCCGCCATCCAGCAGCCGTCAATGCGGTTGCGGTCATAGCGTTTGAGATCGAGATGGACGCCGGCAATGGTGGTCACAGTCCCGGACGTACCCAGCATATGCACGCCGTGCAAGCCCGCGCCATGCTCGGCGGCGAAAGGCGCGATCAGGTCGGATACCTCCGTCACCATCGCCTCATAGACATCGCGCGTCACATTGAGCCCGCCATGCCGCTCGGCCAAAGTCACCACGCCCAGAGGCAGCGATATCCAGCCGCGGATCTGCGGCAGCGGCGGCCCGCGGCCGCATTTCGGCGAGCGGTCGAGCCGCACCAGTTCGGACGAGCCGCCGCCAATGTCGAACAGCACCACGCCATCGGCGTCCGGATCGATCAGCGGCGTGCAGCTTGTTGCCGCCAGTGCCGCTTCGGTCTCGCGGTCGATCACTTCGAGCTCCAGCCCGAGCCGTTCCGCGACGCGCGCGCGAAAGTCGGCGCCGTTCTCGGCGGCGCGGCAGGCTTCGGTGGCGATCAATCGCGCCCGGGTCACGCCCCGGTTGCGCATCTTGTTGCGGCAGATCTCCAGCGCCTCGAGCGAGCGCTCGATCGCCGCTTCGCTCAGGCGGCCGGAGGTGGAAATGCCCTCGCCAAGCCGGACAATGCGGGAAAAGGCATCGATCACGCGAAAGCCGTTGCCGGCCGGGCGCGCCACCAGCAGACGGCAGTTATTGGTGCCAAGATCGAGCGCCGCGTAAGTCGGCCCGCCTCGATCATTGCCGAAGCCGGCGTCGCGCCGTGCGGGCGACCGCCGACCCCACCGGGGCTCGCCTGCCGGCGGCACCCGATCCAAAGCGGAGTCCGGGGTGTCCCCGGCCTCGCCGCTCGTCATATCAAAACCTCGCTGCCGCCCCGGCCGGCCCTGTAAGCCCGGCGTCACGGCATGTTTCGTTGTCGCGAAAAGTGTAACAGCGCCCGGGCCTCGTGCAAACCCGCGTTCTCCGGCAACCCTGGCGCAACCCTCGTCCCCGAAAGCGATTGTTGTGCAATGCGTCCGCCTGCACTATCTGGGAACGAGCCGTCCTCCAAAGCCGAAAAGCCCCCAATGACCGACAGAACCAACGAAGCAGCCCTTTCGCTGACCAAATTTGGCATCGGCCAGCCGGTGACGCGCAAAGAGGACCCGACCCTGGTTCAGGGCAAAGGCCGGTATAATGACGACATCAGCCTGCCCAACCAGGCCTATGCCTGGATGGTGCGCTCCAGCGAAGCGCATGGCATCATCCGCAATATCGACACCGAAACCGCCAAGGGCATGCCCGGCGTTCTCGCCGTTCTGACCGGCGAAGACCTCAAGGCATATCAGGGCCTGAAGTGCACGCTGCCGATCAAGAGCCGCGACGGCTCGCCGATCAAGTATCAGCCGCGCCCGGCGCTCGCTTCCGACAAAGTGCGCTTCGTCGGCGACCCGGTCGCCTGCGTCATCGCGCAAACCGTCGCGCAAGCGAAGGACGCGGCCGAGTCCGTCGCGCTCGACATCGAACCCCTGCCCGCTGTTGTCTCGGCGCGCGATGCCGCCAAGCCCGGCGCGCCGCTTGTGTTCGATGACATCCCCGGCAACATTGCGCTCGATTATCAGTTCGGCGATGCCGGCAAGGTTGCCGAGGCCCTCGCAAGTTCGGCGCATGTCGTGTCGCTGCCGCTGGTCAACCAGCGCCTGCTCGTCGGCGCGATGGAGCCGCGCTCGGCCATTGGCGAATATACCGCTTCATCCGAACACTGGACCTTGCATTCGTCGAGCCAGGGCGTGTTCGGCATGAAGAGCATGTTGCGTGATGTGCTGCAGGCGCCGGCCGACAAGGTTCGCGTGCTCACCGGCAATGTCGGCGGCTCCTTCGGCATGAAGGCCGTGGTGTATCCGGAATATGTCTGCATCCTGCATGCGTCGAAATTGCTCGGCCGTCCGGTCAAGTGGACCGATGACCGCTCCGGCAGCTTCGTCTCCGACCATCAGGGCCGCGACTTCGACATGACTGTCGACGTCGGCTTCGACAAGGATGGCCTCATCACCGCGATGCGCCTGTCCGGTTACGGCAATCTCGGCGGCTTCTGCTCCAACTTCGGGCCGATGCTGCCGACCGTGAACGTCACCAAGAACCTGATCAGCATGTACCGCACGCCCTTGCTCGAAGTGTCGACCAAATGCGTCTATTCCAACACCACGCATGTCTCGGCCTATCGCGGCGCCGGCCGTCCGGAAGGCGCGCTGTCGATCGAACGCACGATGGATGTCGCGGCTGCTGAACTCGGCATTGACCGCATGGAATTGCGCCGCCGCAACTTCATCAAGTCGAAGGACATGCCGCACAAGACGCCCGCCGGCATTACCTATGACTGCGGCGATTTCCCCGGCCTGTTCAAGGAAGCGCTCGAGCGCGGCGACGTCAAAGGCTTCGCCAAGCGCAAGCGCGAAAGCCGCAAGGCCGGCAAGCTGCGCGGCCTCGGCGTCTCCTGCTATGTCGAAACCACCGCGGCGATGACCACGGAAATGGGCGGCATCCGCTTCAATGCCGATGGTACCGTCACCATCGTCACCGGCACACTCGATTACGGCCAGGGCCATGCCTCGACCTTCGCGCAAGTGTTGAGCGAGAAGCTCGGCATTCCGTTCGACAAGATCACGCTGCTGCAAGGCGACAGCGATCAGCTCGTCACCGGCGGCGGCTCGGGCGGTTCACGCTCGGCCATGCTCAGCGGCACCGCTGTTGTCGAAGCGTCGAACAAGGTGATCGAAAGCGGCAAGCAGCTCGCCGCGCATGTGCTGGAAGCCTCCTCTGGCGATATCGAATTCAAGCAAGGCAACTTCACCATTGCCGGCACCGATCGCAGCATCGGCATCATGGAGCTCGCCGGCAAACTGCGCGCCGGCATGCAGATCCCCGATGGCGTACCGACCACGCTCGACATCACGCATGTCACCGAAGCCGTGCCGGGCACCTATCCGAACGGCGTGCACGTGGTTGAACTCGAGATCGATCCCGACACCGGCCTCACCCGCGTTGTGAAGTACAATGCGGTCAACGATTTCGGCACGGTGCTCAATCCGATGCTGGTCGAAGGTCAGGTGCAGGGTGGCATCGTTCAGGCGCTTGGCCAGGTTCTGCTCGAAGGCATCGTCTATGACGCCGAAGGCCAGCTGGTCACCGGCTCCTTCATGGATTACGCAATGCCGCGCGCGCATGACGCGCCGATGATGAATGTCTCCAGCCGCCCGGTGCCGACCAAGCTCAATCCGCTCGGCTCGAAAGGCTGCGGAGAAGCCGGCACATCCGGCGGCCTGCCGGCGGTCGCCAATGCGGTCATCGATGCGCTGTCGGATTACGGCATCCGGCATCTTGAGATGCCGATGACGGCGTCGAAAATCTGGGAAGCCATCGAAGCCGCCAAGACGCAGAAGAAGTCGGCTTAAGGCACTTCCTTCACTTGTAGGGTGGGCTAAGGCGCGAAAGCGCCGAGCCCACCGTCTTGCCGCATGCACAGAGCGGTGGGTACGCCACCGGGCAGCGCTTTGCGCCGACCCGTCGGCTTTGCCCACCCTACGAAACACCCGCGTGTCCCGGGCGCGCTGCAACACGAAGTGTTGCTGCGCAGACCCGGGACCCCGCTTACTTCCCGTAAAACAACCGGTACCCCGGATCTGCGACGCATCACTCCGCTTATGCGCTGCGCGCTGCATTGCGTCCGGGCACAAACACGTCCCCGTCATGCCGGAGCTTGTGCCGAGCATCCACGTCTTCTTATGATGGCAGGATAAATTGCTTGCCTCATCAGTTGGCAAGCGCAAACCCTCTTCGACAGGGCGGCCGCTCCAATGGGAATACTCAGATGGCTTTTCGGAGGATCGGAAACCGCCGGCTTCGCACCCGGCCGCGGCTGGACAACCGAAGTTGTTGGCGAATCCAACTATCAGGACAACTTGCGTGCTTTGCATCGGTCGTATGGCGGTACCGAACATGACGTTAAAGCAGTTACCGAGTTGATCCCCGAAGCAAGCAACAAGCACGACTCTAAAGCCGTCCGTGTCGAGATAGATCGTATGAAGGTCGGATATCTTTCGAGAGAAATGGCCGCTCAATACAGAGACTCGGTGGGAAACGTATCGGGCAAATGTAGTTCAAAAATAGTTGGCGGTTATGCAATGGATGACGGCTCTACCGCCCACTTTGGCGTTAAACTCAATATGTCATGGCCTCCTCGCTTTAAGGCAAAGAGATGATGACCCGTCACCCTGAGTAGTCAGCGCAGCGAGCCTTGAAGGATTGAAGGTCTCAGACAGCACGTCCGGCGGCCTGCCCGCCGTCGCCAATGCGGTGATCGATGCGCTGTCCGACTACGGCATCCGGCATCTTGAGATGCCGATGACGGCGTCAAAGATCTGGGAAGCCATCGAAGCCGCCAAGGCACAGAAGAAGTCGGCTTAAGAGAGCGGTCGCTGCGCTTCTTCTCTTCACCCTCCCCGGGAGGGGGAGGGTCGCGAACGAAGTGAGCGGGGTGGGGTGAACCTCTTTCGTCGAGAGGATCACCCCACCCCGATTGCTTTCGCTGACGCTCAAGCAATCGACCCTCCCCCTCCAGGGGAGGGTGAAGAAGAAAGCGTCGCCCTGACCATAACTATCGTCGCCGCCTTCGCGGGGACGACAGCTTTGCGGCCATCCTTTTGAATCCATTACGGAATAAAAATCTAAAATAATTTATTGACAACGATCCTATATAGCTTTATGTAAACACCCATCCCGTCCCATCTAAC
>JAURVZ010000040.1 GCA_030655215.1 Pseudolabrys sp.
CGCGACAATGAGGACGCGGCGAGCGCCGCCGGCGTCAACCCGCTGCTCGGCCGGGCGCTGGCGATGGCGCTGAGCGCGGCGCTGACCGGGATCGGCGGCTCGCTGTTCGCGCAATATTTTCTCTATCTCGATCCGACCTACGTGATCTCGCCGGAACTGTCGTTCCAGTTTGCGCTGCTTCCGGCCGTGGGCGGCCTCGGCACCGCGATCGGCCCCGTACTCGGCTCGTTCCTGATCACGCCGCTCTCTGAACTGCTGCGCTCGCATCTCGGCAACGCCGCCGCCGGCCTGCATCTCGTCATCTACAGTTTTGGATTGATCATCGTGATGCTGTATTTCCCGGCGGGTCTGGCCGGCGCGCTCAACAAATTGAAGCGCCGGAGGCCTGCGCCATGAGCGCGTTGCTGGAAGTCCGCAATGTCAGCCGCTCGTTCCGCACGACGCTGGCCGTCAACGACGTCTCGTTTGCCGTGAAGCCCGGCGAGCTGCTCGGCCTGATCGGGCCGAACGGCGCCGGCAAGAGCACGCTGTTCAACCTGATCGCCGGCGTGCTGCCGCCGTCCTCTGGGCAGATCCTGTTCGAGGGCAAGCCGGTCACGGGCTGGAAAGCGCATGACATGGCGCGCATCGGCGTGGCTCGTACCTTTCAGATCCCAAAGCCGTACCGGCAATTGTCGGTGATCGAGAATGTCATGCTCAGCGCCTTCCTGCGCGAGAAGTCGATCGCAGGCTCGAGCAAGCTCGCGGAGGCAACGTTGGCGGATGTCGGCCTTGCCGATTATGCGGGATCGCCGGCGAGCGCGCTGACGGTCGGCCTGTTGAAGCGCCTCGAGGTCGCGCGCGCGCTGGCAATGCGACCGAAGCTGGTGCTGTTTGACGAGATCATGGCCGGCCTGACGCCGACGGAAGTTGGCGCGATGACCAAATTCGTGGCAGAGCTGCCGGCGCGGGGCATCACCGTGATCTGGGTCGAGCACGTGCTCTACGCGATCATGAAGACGGCAACCCGCATGGTGGTGATTAACCGCGGCAAGCAGATTGCGGAGGGCACGCCGGCGCTGATGGCGCGCGATCCTGCGGTCGTGAAAGCCTATCTCGGCGAGGAGATGATCCTTGCTTGAAGTTCGCAACCTCAACGCTTCCTACGGCGCCGTACAGGTCTTGCACGACGTGAACCTGACCGTCGGCGCCGGCGAGATCGTCGGCCTGGTCGGCGCCAATGCGGCTGGCAAGAGCACCCTGATGTTCACGTTGGCAGGGCTGCGTACCACCTACCAAGGCGAGGTGCTGCTTGAA
>JAURVZ010000016.1 GCA_030655215.1 Pseudolabrys sp.
GGCCAAGGTAATAAATTGATGGGCGAGCCAGACAAGAAGGTGTCGCCGTAATGGCTGAAACCGCAGTCCGCAATTTCACCATCAATTTCGGCCCGCAGCATCCGGCGGCGCACGGTGTGTTGCGTCTCGTGCTGGAGCTTGACGGCGAAGTCGTCGAGCGCGTCGATCCGCATATCGGTCTTCTGCATCGCGGCACTGAGAAGCTGATCGAAGCCAAGACCTATCTGCAGGCGGTGCCTTACTTCGACCGGCTCGACTATGTCGCGCCGATGAATCAGGAGCACGCCTTCTGCCTCGCGGTCGAGAAGATGCTCGGCATCCAGGTGCCCAAGCGTGCGCAATATATTCGCGTGCTCTATTCCGAAATCGGCCGCCTGCTGTCGCATCTGTTGAACGTGACGACGCAGGCGATGGATGTCGGCGCGCTGACGCCGCCGCTCTGGGGCTTCGAAGAGCGCGAAAAGCTGATGGTGTTCTATGAGCGCGTCTCCGGCTCGCGCATGCATGCGGCTTACTTCCGGCCGGGCGGCGTGCATCAGGACATGCCGCTGCAGCTCATCGACGACATCTATAATTTCTGCGATCCGTTCCTGAAGGTGGTCGACGATCTCGACACGCTGCTGACCAATAACCGCATCTTCAAGCAGCGCAATGTCGACATCGCCATCGTCAAGCTGGAAGACGCCTGGAATTGGGGCTTCTCCGGCGTGATGGTGCGCGGCTCTGGTGCGGCCTGGGATCTGCGCAAGTCGCAGCCATACGAGTGCTACAACGAACTTGAGTTCGACATTCCGGTCGGCAAAAACGGTGATTGCTACGACCGCTATCTCATCCGTATGGAAGAGATGCGTCAGTCGGCCAGCATCATGAAGCAGTGTTGCGACAAGCTGCGCTCGCCGGCGGGGCAGGGTCCGGTTTCGGTCATCGATCAGAAGGTCGTGCCGCCGAAGCGTGGCGAGATGAAGCGTTCGATGGAAGCGCTGATCCACCACTTCAAGCTGTACACCGAAGGCTTCCACGTGCCGGAAGGCGAAGTCTACGCCGCCGTTGAAGCGCCGAAGGGCGAGTTCGGCGTCTATCTCGTCGCCGACGGCACCAACAAGCCATACAAGTGCAAAATCCGCGCGCCGGGTTTCGCGCATCTGCAGGCGATGGACTGGCTGTGCAAAGGCCATTTGCTGGCCGACGTGTCGGCCATTCTCGGCTCCATCGATATCGTGTTCGGGGAAGTTGATCGATGAGTGTCCGCCGCCTGGCCCCTGCTGAGGTTCAGCCGAAGGAATTTGCCTTCAACGCTGAGAATCTCGAATGGGCGAAGAAGCAGTTGCTGAAATTTCCGGAAGGCCGTCAGGCTTCCGCGATCATCCCATTGTTGTGGCGCGCGCAGGAGCAGCATGACGGCTGGCTCACGGAAGCGGCGATCCGCTACGTCGCCGACATGCTCGGCATGGAATACATCCGCGCACTCGAAGTGGCGACCTTCTATACGCAGTTCCTGCTGCAGCCGGTCGGCAAGAAGGCGCATATCCAGGTTTGCGGCACGACGCCGTGCCGCCTGCGCGGCGCCGATGCCCTGTTCGACATTTGCCATCACCGCATTTCGCACGAGCCATTTGAAGTGTCGGCCGACGGCAACTTCTCGTGGGAAGAGGTCGAGTGCCTTGGCGCCTGCGTGAATGCGCCCATGGCGATGATCTGGAAGGACACGTACGAGGATCTCACCGCGGAGACCTTCGAGAAGCTGATTGATGGCTTCGCTGCCGGCAAGCCGCCGAAGCCGGGCCCGCAGGTCGATCGTCAGTTCTCGGCGCCGCAAGGTGGCCCGACGACGCTGACCGACAACTCGATCTACGAAGCGGCGAGCAAGGCCATGGCCGGATCGACCGATACCGCGCTGCTCGACAGCAAAGCCAAGAAGCCGACCCAGTCTGCCAGCGATCGTGAATCGCCGGTGGTGCAGAACCCGAAACGGTAAGAGCCATGCTCGCTGACCGCGACCGCATCTTCAAGAACCTCTACGGCCTCCATGACTGGGGCCTCAAGGGCGCGCGGGCGCGCGGCTCATGGGACGGCACCAAGGCGATCATCGAGAAGGGCCGCGACGGCATCATCAATGAGATGAAAGCCTCCGGCCTGCGCGGCCGTGGCGGCGCAGGCTTCCCGACCGGCTTGAAGTGGTCCTTCATGCCGAAGGAAATCGGCGAGCGCCCGCATTACCTCGTCGTCAACGCTGACGAGTCCGAGCCCGGCACCTGCAAGGACCGTGAGATCATGCGGCATGATCCGCATCTTTTGGTCGAAGGCTGCCTGATCGCCGGCTTCGCCATGGGTGCGCATGTCGGTTACATTTATGTGCGCGGCGAATTCATTCGCGAGCGTGAGCATCTGCAGGCCGCGATCGATCAGGCTTACGAAGCCAACCTCCTCGGTAAGGGCAACATCCACGGTTGGGACTTCGACCTTTATGTCGCGCACGGCGCCGGCGCTTATATCTGCGGCGAGGAAACCGCGCTGCTCGAAAGCCTCGAGGGCAAGAAAGGCCAGCCGCGCCTGAAGCCGCCGTTCCCGGCGAATGTTGGCCTCTATGGCTGCCCGACCACGGTGAACAACGTTGAATCAATCGCCGTGGCGCCGGATATTCTGCGCCGTGGCGCCGGCTGGTTCGCCGGCATCGGCAACCCGAACAATGTCGGCACCAAGCTGTTCTGCATTTCCGGTCATGTGAACAAGCCTTGCAATGTCGAAGAGGCGATGGGCATTCCGTTCCGCGAACTGATCGACAAGCACTGCGGCGGCATTCGCGGCGGCTGGGATAATCTGAAAGCGGTCATCCCCGGCGGCTCGTCGGTGCGCATGGTGCCGGCGGCGCAGATCATCGACACGCCGATGGAATTCGACTCGCTGCAGAAGCTGCGCTCCGGCCTCGGCACCGCGGCTGTCATCGTCATGGACAACTCGACCGACCTGATCAAGGCGATCGCCCGCATCTCGTATTTCTACAAGCATGAGAGTTGCGGCCAGTGCACGCCGTGCCGCGAGGGCACTGGCTGGATGTGGCGCGTCATTTCGCGCATGGCCGAAGGCCGCGCGCAGAAGCGCGAGATCGATATGCTGCTGGAAGTTACCAAGCAGATCGAAGGTCACACGATTTGCGCGCTCGGCGATGCCGCGGCCTGGCCGATCCAGGGCCTGATCGCGCATTTCCGGCACGAGATCGAAGAACGTATCGACGCTTATTCGCGCAACGCCAGCGCCAGCGATGTCGGCGTGCGCGATCCTGAACCGCTTGTGGCGGCGGAGTAGGGCCCATGACCAAAGTCATCATCGATAACGTCGAGATCGAAGTCGCGCCCGAGCTGACGCTGCTGCAGGCCTGCGAGCAGGCCGGCGCCGAGATCCCGCGCTTCTGCTTCCATGAGCGGCTGTCGATCGCCGGCAATTGCCGCATGTGCCTGATCGAAGTGAAGGGCGGGCCGCCGAAGCCTGTTGCGTCCTGCGCCATGAATGTGCGCGACCTTCGTCCCGGCCCGAATGGCGAGCCGCCAGTCATGTTCACCAAGTCGCCCATGGTGAAGAAGGCGCGCGAAGGCGTCATGGAATTCCTGCTGATCAATCATCCGCTCGATTGCCCGATCTGCGATCAGGGCGGCGAGTGCGATCTGCAGGACCAGGCGATGGCCTATGGCGTCGATCACACGCGCTTCCAGGAAAACAAGCGCGCGGTCGAGGACAAATATATCGGCGCGCTGGTCAAGACATCGATGAACCGCTGCATTCAGTGCACGCGCTGCATCCGCTTCTCCAGCGAGATCGCCGGTGTGTCCGAGCTCGGCGCGACGGGCCGCGGCGAAGACATGGAGATCACGACCTATCTCGAAAAGGCCATGACCTCCGAACTGCAATCGAACGTCGTCGATCTGTGCCCGGTCGGCGCGCTGACCTCGAAGCCCTATGCCTTTGCGGCGCGGCCTTGGGAATTGGTGAAAACGCCATCGGTCGACGTCATGGACGCGCTCGGCTCGTCGATCCGCATCGATACGCGTGGCCGCGAAGTGATGCGCATTCTGCCGCGCACCAATGAAGACGTGAACGAGGAATGGATCTCCGACAAGACGCGGCATGTCGTTGATGGACTGCGCACGCAGCGTCTCGATCAGCCTTATGTGCGCGAAAATGGACGCCTGCGTCCGGCGACGTGGAAAGAAGCTTTCGCGCTGATCGCCGACAAGATGCGTCCGGCTGACTCATCGAAGGTCGGCGCGCTTGCCGGCCAGTTGGCCGCGGTCGAAGAGATCTTCGCGCTCAAGCAGATGATGACCGCGCTCGGCGTCAAGAATATCGATGCGCGCTATCCCGGCTCGCCGCTGCATCCGAAATACGGCCGCGCCAGCTATTTGTTCAACTCGACCATTGCCGGCATTGAGCAGGCCGACGCGATCATGCTGATCGGCACCAATCCGCGCAAGGAAGCGCCGGTGCTGAATGCGCGCATCCGCAAGCGCTTCCTCAAGGGCAATGTGATGATCGGCGTGATCGGCGAGCAGGCCGATCTGACCTATCCTTACGCCTATCTCGGCGCCGGCACTGACAGCCTCGCCAAGTTCACTGACCATGCCCCGGCCAAGGCCGAGAAGCCGATGTTTATCATCGGCCAGGGTGCGCTCAACCGCGCCGATGGCGGCGCCATCCTGGCGATGGCCGCCAAGGCTGCGGCGTCGATTGGCGTCATCAAGGATGGCTGGAACGGCTTCAACATTTTGCACACCGAAGCCGGTCTTCCGGGCGCGCTCGATGTCGGCTTCGTGCCGGGCGAGGGTGGCTTAGATACGGGTGCCATGCTCAAGCCGGGCGCGCTCGATGTCATGTTCCTGCTCGGCGTCGATGAAGTCGAAGTCCCGGCCGGACCGTTCGTTGTCTATATCGGCACGCATGGCGATCGTGGCGCGCACCGCGCCGACGTCATCCTGCCGGGCGCCGCCTATCCGGAGAAGTCCGGCACTTACGTCAACACCGAGGGCCGCGTGCAAATGGCCGCTCGCGCTGCGTTCCCGCCGGGCGATGCCCGCGAGGATTGGGCGATCCTGCGCGCGCTGTCCGATGTGCTCGGCTGCCGTCTGCCCTATGACACGCTGGGTGCCTTGCGCCAGCAGATCTATGCCGCGCATCCGCACATGATGCGTATCGACCAGATTGCACCAACGACTAGCGCCGACATCGCGCAACTGGGCAAGATTGCCGGCACGGCGGAGAAGTCGGCACTGGTTTCGCCGGTGTTGAACTTCTACTTCACCAACCCGATCGCGCGCGCGTCGGCGGTGATGGCGGAGTGCTCGAAGCTGGCGCTGGCCGCGTCCGGCGCAGCATCACTGACGGCGGCGGAGTAGAGCCATGGAGTTCTTCTGGACCTATCTCTGGCCACTGATCATCATCCTCGGGCAGTCTTTGCTGCTGCTGGTGATCCTGCTCATCGCGATTGCCTACATCCTGCTCGCCGACCGCAAGATCTGGGCGGCGGTGCAGATGCGCCGCGGCCCCAACGTGGTCGGGCCCTTCGGCCTGTTCCAGTCCTTTGCCGATTTGATCAAGTTCGCGGTCAAGGAGCCGGTCATTCCGGCAGGCGCCAACAAAGGCGTGTTCCTGCTGGCGCCATTGATCACGTGCGTTCTGGCGCTCGCCGCCTGGGCGGTGATCCCGGTCAATCTCGGCTGGGCGATCGCGGAGATCAATGTCGGCGTTCTCTACATCTTCGCCGTGTCGTCTTTGATGGTCTACGGCGTGATCATGGCCGGCTGGGCCTCGAACTCGAAGTATCCGTTCCTCGCCGCACTCCGCTCCGCTGCGCAAATGGTGTCCTACGAAGTCTCGATCGGCTTCGTCATTATCACCGTGCTGCTCTGCGCGGGGTCGCTGAATCTGACCGCCATCGTTGAAGCGCAGAACGGCCCTTACGGCATCTTCTCGTGGTACTGGTTGCCGCTGTTCCCGATGTTCATCATCTTCTTCATCTCGGCGCTGGCTGAAACCAACCGTCCGCCGTTCGATTTGGTTGAAGCGGAGTCCGAACTGGTTGCCGGCTTCATGGTCGAATATGGCTCGTCGCCCTACATGATGTTCATGCTCGGCGAATACGTGGCCATTGCCACGATGTGCGCCATGGGCACGATCTTGTTCCTCGGCGGCTGGCTGCCGCCGGTGCCTTACGCACCGTTTACCTGGGTACCGGGCGTCATCTGGTTTGTGCTGAAAGCCTTCTTCCTGTTTTTCGGTTTCGCGATGGTCAAGGCCATCGTGCCGCGTTACCGCTACGACCAACTGATGCGACTCGGCTGGAAGGTGTTTCTGCCTCTGTCGCTGGCGATGGTCGTCATCGTTGCGGGCGTTCTTCAATATGGCCACCTGGCCACTGCGGCGATGAAGTGAGGACGTCATGAGACTCGATCGCGCAGCCAAGGCTTTATTCCTGTGGGAGTTCGTGACCGGCATGGTGCTGGCCATGAAGTATTTCTTCAAGCCGAAGTCGACGCTCAACTACCCGTTCGAGAAGGGCCCGATCTCGCCGCGCTTCCGTGGCGAGCACGCGCTGCGCCGTTATCCGAATGGCGAAGAGCGCTGCATTGCCTGCAAGCTGTGCGAGGCGATCTGCCCGGCGCAGGCCATCACCATCGAAGCCGGTCCGCGCCGCAATGACGGCACCCGCCGCACCACGCGCTACGACATCGACATGGTGAAGTGCATCTATTGCGGCCTGTGCCAGGAAGCGTGCCCGGTCGACGCCATTGTCGAAGGCCCGAATTTCGAATTCGCCACTGAGACCCGCGAAGAGCTCTATTACGACAAGGACCGTCTGCTCGCGAATGGCGATCGCTGGGAGCGTGAGATCGCCAAGAACATCGCGCTCGACGCGCCGTACAGGTAACGCCGATGATCGTCGCCATCTTCTTTTATCTCTTTGCCGGCATTCTGATCGCGAGCGCCTTCATGGTGATCGCGTCGCGGAATCCCGTGCATTCGGTGCTCTATCTGATCCTTGCCTTCGTCAACGCGTCGGCGCTGTTCATCATGCTTGGCGCCGAATTCCTGGCGATGATCCTGATCGTTGTTTATGTCGGC
>JAURVZ010000023.1 GCA_030655215.1 Pseudolabrys sp.
GACGTTTCGGCGTCACCGCCGAGTATCTCGTCAACTCGGACATGATGCAGATCAAGATGGCGCAAGGCGCCAAGCCCGGCGAAGGCGGCCAGCTGCCCGGCCATAAGGTCGACAAGACCATCGCCGCCGTGCGCTATTCGACGCCCGGTGTCGGCCTGATTTCGCCGCCGCCGCATCACGACATCTATTCGATCGAAGATCTGGCGCAGCTCATCTATGATCTCAAGAACGTCAACCCGGCCGCGGCCGTGTCGGTGAAGCTCGTCTCGGAAATCGGCGTCGGCACCGTTGCCGCCGGCGTTGCCAAGGCGCGCGCCGACCACGTCACGATTTCGGGCTTTGAAGGCGGCACCGGCGCCTCGCCGCTGACCTCGCTCAAGCATGCCGGCTCCCCTTGGGAAATCGGCCTCGCCGAAACGCATCAGACGCTTGTCATCAACAAGCTGCGCAGCCGCATTGCCGTCCAGGTCGACGGCGGTATCCGTACCGGCCGCGACGTCGTTATCGGCGCCTTGCTCGGCGCTGACGAATTCGGCTTCGCCACCGCGCCGCTGATCGCGGCGGGCTGCATCATGATGCGCAAGTGCCATCTCAACACCTGCCCGGTCGGCATCGCCACCCAGGACCCGGTGTTGCGCGCGCGCTTCAAGGGCCAACCCGAGCACGTCATCAACTACTTCTTCTTCGTCGCCGAGGAAGTGCGCGAGATCATGGCCGAACTCGGCTACCGCACGTTCGATGAAATGGTCGGCCAGATGCAGATGCTCGACCGGCGCAAGCTGGTGGAGCACTGGAAGGCCAAGGGCCTCGACTTTTCGCGCCTGTTCAACAAGCCGAAGGCCGACGCCGACACGCCGATCTTCCATTGCGAGACGCAGGATCATCATCTCGAGGCAATTCTCGATCGCAAGCTGATCGCCGAATCGCAGGCCGCGCTTGATCGCGGTGCGCCGGTGCGCTTGCAAACGAAGATCAACTCGACCAACCGTTCGGCCGGCGCGATGCTGTCTGGCGAAGTCGCCAAGCGTTACGGCCATGCCGGCCTGCCCGACGGCACAATCCATGTGCGTCTTACCGGCACTGCCGGCCAGGCCTTCGGCGCCTGGCTTGCTGCCGGCGTCACCTTCGAGCTGGAAGGCGAAGCCAACGACTATGTCGGCAAGGGCCTGTCAGGCGGGCGCATCATCGTGCGTCCAACGGACGACGCCGGCATCGTGCCGGAAGAGTCGATCATCGTCGGCAACACCGTGATGTACGGCGCCTTGGGCGGCGAGTGCTATTTCCGCGGCGTTGCCGGCGAGCGCTTCGCCGTGCGTAACTCCGGCGCCACCGTCGTTGTCGAAGGCACCGGCGATCATTGCTGCGAATACATGACCGGCGGCATTGTCGTGGTGCTCGGCCGCACGGGACGCAACTTCGCCGCCGGCATGTCGGGCGGCATCGCTTACGTCATCGACGAGGACGGCACCTTCGAGACCCGCTGCAACATGGCCATGGTCGGCCTGGAGCCGGTGCCGGAAGAAGCCGCGATCGCCGAGGCCGAATACGGCACCGACCTGGAGACCAGCGGCATTGTCGACGTCATGTCCGACCTGACGACGATGGACGCCGAACGTCTGCACAAATTGATCTCCGACCACGCGCGCTATACCAACTCCGGCCGGGCGCAAGCCATTCTGGCCGACTGGAAGCGCTATCGCCCAATGTTCAAGAAAGTGATGCCGGTCGAATACGCCCGTGCGCTCGCTGAGATGGCAAAGGAAAAGGCCGCACCGATGCAGGCGGCGGAGTAAGATGGGTAAGATCACCGGGTTTCTTGAGATTGAACGCCACGACCGCAAGTATGGGCCGGTCGAGGAACGTATCAAAAATTACCGCGAGTTCGTGCTGCCGCTTCCGGAGAAGGAAGTGCGCGAGCAGGCTGCGCGCTGCATGGACTGCGGCGTGCCGTATTGTCACGGCAGCCAGCTTCTCGCCGGCGTGGCGACCGGCTGCCCGGTCAACAACCAGATTCCGGACTGGAACGACCTGGTCTATCGCGGCAACTGGGAAGAAGCCGCGCGCAATCTGCACTCGACCAACAATTTTCCGGAATTCACCGGCCGCGTTTGCCCGGCGCCGTGCGAAGCGTCCTGCACGCTGAACATCGACGACAACCCGGTCACCATCAAGACGATCGAATGCGAGATCGCCGACCGCGCCATCGCGCAAGGTCTGCGCCCCGACGTCTCTGCGGTGAAGACCGGAAAGAAAGTTGCCGTAATCGGTTCAGGCCCGGCGGGCCTCGCCGCCGCGCAGCAGCTCGCGCGCGCCGGTCATGACGTGCATGTCTATGAGCGCTGGGCCAAGGCCGGCGGCCTGCTCCGCTACGGCATTCCTGACTTCAAGATGGAAAAGGTCCACGTTGACCGCCGCGTCACGCAGATGGAAGGCGAAGGCGTCACCTTCCATTACAACGCCGATGTCGGCGTCAATGTCGATATTGCGCAGCTGGTGAAGGACCATGACGCCGTGGTGCTGTCCGGCGGCTCCGAGAAGGCGCGCGATCTGCCGATCCCGGGCCGCGAGCTGAAGGGCATTCACTTCGCCATGGATTTCCTGCCGCAGCAGAACCGCCGCGTCAGCGACGAGCCGCTCGGCAACCGCGAACCGATCCTTGCCACCGGCAAGAAGGTCGTCGTCATCGGCGGCGGCGATACCGGCTCCGATTGCATCGGCACCTCGATCCGCCAGGGTGCAGTGTCGGTCGCCAATTTCGAAATCATGCCGGAGCCGCCGGCGCTTGAGAACAAGATGCTGACCTGGCCGGATTGGCCGCTCAAGTTGCGTACCTCGTCGAGCCATCTCGAAGGCGTCGAGCGCGACTTCGCGGTCGGTACGCAGAGCTTCAGCGGCGAGAACGGCCAGGTCACCAAGCTGCATTGCGCGCGGCTCGATGCCAAGTTCAAGCCGGTCCCCGGCACGGAGTTCGAGATCGAAGCCGATCTCGTGCTGCTGGCGATGGGCTTCGTGCATCCGCTACACGAAGGCATGGTGAAGTCGCTCAATGTCGCGCTCGACGGGCGCGGCAATGTGCAGGCGGATACGAATTCGTATCTGACGTCGGTGCCGAAGGTGTTCACCGCCGGCGACATGCGCCGCGGTCAGTCGCTGGTCGTGTGGGCGATCCGCGAAGGCCGCCAGTGCGCGCACGCGGTCGACAAATTCCTGATGGGCAAGACGACCCTGCCGCGCTAGCCGCTAGCGAAAGAAGCCGAACGGCCCGCCGTCATTGCGGCGCTGCTGCTGCACCTGTTGCGGCGGGCGCGGTGGCTCGCGGCGCACGTCCTGACGCGGCGGCGGCGGACGGAATGCCGGTGCCGGCCTTGCCGCCACCGCAGGCGGACGCGCCGGCTGAGCTGATGCCGGACGGGCAACGGGTTCGGGGCTGATCGCAACCGGTGCGGTCACCGGCACGGGCGGCGGCGGTGCCACAACGGCTGGCGCGACGGCCGCCGTCGCAGCGGCCGGCGGCGCAGCAGGCGGTGTCGCAGCGACGGGCGGCGCGATCACCGGCGGCGGGGAGCCACGGGGCCACCAGAAATCATCGGCGCGACCGGAAGGCGCGGCAACCGCGTCACCCTTGACCAGCACGCCAACCGCCTGCGCATCGGCACGGGCGGAGGCAACATTGCCGCCGAGCAGTTCATCCGAGCCGGACGATGTCATGGTCAGCGGCACAACGGGACCGGCGAGCGGCCGCGCGGTCGGCTTGCCATCGGCCGGCACCGGACCCATCGGGCCGGACGGCAGGGCGATCGGCCCGCGATTGCTCATATAGCGGCGGATTTCGCGCTCGACATAATGCGCCAGTTTGCGCGCGCCGAACTTGGTGAAATAGACGCCGTCATTCGAGCGCAGGCGGCGCATCTGGCCCTCATAGTCGGGACCCATATTGTTGTACTTGCCGCCTTCGTCGACGAAGCCGTCCCAGACATCGATGTAGACGATGCCGGCCTTCTCGGCGCGGGCGCGGTAGAAGTCGTTGAGATAGACGGCATCGGCGGTCGAGCGCGTGCCGCGGATCGACGGCAGGCCGACCCAGAACACCGGCACGCCTTTGCTCTTCATGGCGGCGATCGTGTCGTCGATGCGACGCGTATAGATCTTTTCCCACTGGTCGCCGCGGAATTCGAGCGAGCCGCTGCTGCCACGACGACCGGCCGGCGGTTCGGGCGCTGCGATCGATTGCTCGCTGTCCTCGGGTTCCTTGTTTGCCGTCTGATCTGGCGCGGGAGCAGGCGTGGCCGCAGCGGCGGCCGGGTCTTTGCTGGCGGCGGCATCAGCCTTTTTATCGGCTTCCTTCGCTGCATCCTTGGCGACGTCGCTCTGCCGCAGGTTCTGCCGGTCGCTGACGCCGAGCATCATGACGACGTAGTTCGGCTTTTCGTTCGACAAAAGATCGCGGGCGACGTGCCACCAGTCGAGATCGTTCCGGGCGTCGTAGCGGATCAGGCCGGAATGGACCTTGTTCTTGCGGACAATGCCGATCTCCGGGGCGTCGCCGAAGGCATCTTCCAGACCGGAGGCCAGCCAGTCGGCCATGCCGTCGCCGAGCACGACGACCGAGGTCGTCACGAACTGGTCGGATGATTTGCGCGGCGGCGGCGGCGCCTTGGAGTTGTCTTCCGGCGCGCGCTGCGTCTGATACTGCTGCTGCTGGTAGTAGTCGCGGTCGTCCTGGCGCCGGTTCGGCTGCCCGCCGAACAGGCCGCCGAAAAAGCCGCCATCATTGCGCGGCGCGCGCTGGCGGCTGAGGAACGGGAAATCCTGGGCGTGGACGGCAGCGAGGCTCGCGCATTCGGCAATACCGAGCACGGCGATCATCGCCAAAGACTGCAAAAATCGCGTTTTCCGCGTCATGCCGCTATTCAGGTCCGAATTAATGGCGTTCCGGAAGCATGGACCAATAGCCAGCCAAAAATGTCAACTCGAAGGTCGGGCCTTGGTTAGCCCTACCTCCGGCGTAGATGGTCCAGCATCGCCGCCGAGGCAAAGCCGTCCGGAACCTGGCCGATCCTGCTCTGGAAATCGCGCAAGGCGTCACGGGTTTTCAGGCCGAGGCGGCCGTCCGGCTCGCCGATGTCGAAGCCGTGGCGATCGAGCAGCTGCTGGAGTTCCAGCCTCTCGGCCCGGGTCAGCACCCGCTCGTAGCGCGGCCATTCCTGTGCAAACGGCGCGCCGCCGCGCAGCCGGTCAGCCAGGTGGCCGATGGCCAAGGCATACGCTTCAGCCGGGTTGTATTTCATGATCGCCCTGAAGTTCGACAGCATCAGGAAGCCCGGCCCCTGCACGCCGGCGGGCACCAGCATGAAGGCTTGGTCGCCGGGCCGGGGGAACGGCCGCCCATCCGGACGGGTGATGCCCTGACGCTCCCAATCGGCGACGGTCATGACACGGTGCTGGTCGGCGAGCCGGAAATCGAAACTGGCCGGGATGACGACTTCGTAGCCCCAGCTCTGGCCAGTGGCCCAGCCGGACTTTTTGAGATTGTTGGCGGTCGAGGCGATCAGATCGGGCATCGAGTCGACGACGTTGCGATGACCATCACCATCACCATCGACGGCGTAGCGCTTGAACGCCGTCGGCATGAACTGGGTCGGGCCAAAGGCGCCGGCCCAGGAGCCAATCAGCTTCTCGACGCGGACGTCGCCGCGATTGACGATATCGAGCGCGGCGATGAACTCGTCGCGGAAATACCGCTGGCGCCGGCCGACGCAAGCCAAGGTCGCTGTCGAGCGCAGCACCGGGCGGTCGCCGCCAATCGTGCTGTAATTGGTCTCAACGCCCCAGATGGCGGCGATGATGTGGCGGTCGACGCCATAGGCGCGCTCGGCGGCATCGAAGGTGCTGCGATACTTGGCCAGCATCTCGCGGCCATTGGCGACGCGCTTGTCGTTGACCAGAACGTCGAGATAGTCCCAAACCGCTTTCGTGAATTCCGGCTGGCTGTCCATCAGGTCCATGATCCGCAGATCCGGCGACAGATGGGCGGTCAGGCTCTGATATTTCATCCGCGACAGGCCATGGCGCGCCGCCATCGGATAAAGCCCGTCGAGGCATTGCTGGAAATTACTAGCGGACTGGCGGATGGCCGAGGCGGTCATTTGCGGATGGCCGGACGCGCCATCCTCGCCGCTCCACTCGCGCGGGCCCGGCCGGTCGCCGGTCGCAGCATTCGGGATCGTGCCAGTGCGGTCGCCATTGTCTTGCGCAAACGCGCCGGCCCCGGCCGCAGCGAGCAGCAAGGTTGCAATCAGGATGGGTTTCGACGCTCGCATGATACCGTCCGCCGTGTGACAATTCCCCGATGACTATGGGTGCAGCGTTTAGGTTTCCGTGACGTTAATAGTCTTGGATTAACCACCATACCAGCCGCATTCTGGTCCCAATGTGGACCTTTCCTGCCCGCCTATGCTTGTAGTTCCAATCCGGCGTTATCTCCGCCCCGTAGAAGGCCTTTCCGCCCCATGAGCCGTATCCGTAAAGCCATCTTTCCCGTCGCCGGCCTTGGCACACGCTTTCTGCCCGCCACCAAGGCGATGCCGAAGGAAATGCAGACCGTGGTCGACCGCCCGCTGATCCAGCTTGTGGTCGATGAGGCGCGGCAGGCCGGCATCGAACACTGCATTTTTGTCACCGGGCGCAACAAGGGCGTGATCGAGGACCATTTCGACCGTCAGTTCGAACTTGAAGTGACTTTGGTCGAGCGCGGCAAGAAGGCCGACCTCAAGCTGCTGGAGACCGACCTGCCCGGCGCTGGCGACACCAGTTTCACCCGTCAGCAGTCACCGCTCGGCCTCGGCCACGCTGTTTGGTGCGCGCGCGACCTGGTCGGCAACGAGCCTTTCGCCGTCATCCTGCCCGACGTGCTGGTGAAAAATCCGCGCGGTTGCCTGGCGCAGATGATTGACGCCGCTATCGACCTCGATGCCAACGCCAATATCGTCGCGGTCGAGGAAGTGCCAATGGATCGCGTCCACATGTACGGCATCGTTGGCGTCGGCAAACAGAAGGGCAAGGCTTTCGAGATTACGCAAATGGTCGAAAAGCCGAAGCAGTCTGAAGCGCCATCCAATCTCTCGATCACCGGCCGCTATATCCTGCAGCCGGAAATCTTCGACATTCTCGGCAAGCAGGCCGCCGGCGCCGGCGGCGAAATCCAGCTGACCGACGCTATGCTGGAACTGGCCAAGACGCAGCCGTTCTACAGCTTCGAGTTCGAAGGCCGCAGCTATGACTGCGGATCGAAGATCGGCTTCCTCAGTGCCAACGTGGCCTATGGGCTTGATCGCCCTGATCTGGCGGTGGAACTGCGCAAGGAAATTGAACAGCTGTTGGCTGCCAAATAATCCGGCTAAAGCTTACGGCGCATCGTTAACGTTGCAGGAACACTGCGCGACTACCTTGGCGGCTCATTCGAGGCCGCCAGGCAATGTCGAAATTACTGTATTCCGTCACCGTCAAACGGGCAGCGATGCTACTTGCGCTGACCGGCGCTGCGTCGTTCATCCTGCTATTTGGCGTGCTCACGGTTTTCACACCGCGCCTGGCAAGCGACGCGCTCCATGCGATGTCCGCGCCATCGGTGACGGCGCTGGCCGCGGCGATGCTGGCCTTGCTGGCAATAGGCATTGCCGCGACCGTCATTGCTCAACATCAAAGCCGTGAAGTGACGCAGGTGCGAACCGCCTTTGACGGCATGACGCAGGGCCTGTGCATGTACGACGCGAACGAGCGGCTGATCGTTTGCAACACACAGTTCATCGAGATGTACGACCTCGATCCGGCGGAAGTGACGCCGGGCACGACGCTCATCGAGGTGCTGCAAAGGCGGGTTGCCAGAGGCAGCTTCGCGCTCGATCCGCATCAATACCGCAAGGATTTCCTCGAGGCTTACAGAGAAGGCCGGACCACGATTGTCGAGGTGAAGTCGACACGCGGCCGCATCATTCTCATTACCAATCATCCGATCAAAGGCGGCGGCTGGATCACCACGCACGAGAACATCACAGAGCGGCGCAAATCCGAACAGCAGCGCATCGCCATGCTGCAACAGGAAGAACGCCGAACCATCGTCGAGAATGCGATTTCCGGATTCCGCACCTGCTCGGAAGGCCTTTTGAAAACCGCCACCGACAGCGCGGTGGAAATGCGCGCGACGGCCGCCAGCCTGTTCAACGCCTCCGGCCACACATCGCGCCGCGCCGAGAACGCCATGGAGGTCTCGAACCAGGCTTCGAGCAATGTCGACATTGCGGCATCGGCGGCGGACGAACTGTCGATCTCGATCGGCGAGATCAGTCAGCGGCTGAACCAGGCCACAGACGTCATGCGCGTCGCGCTCGGTGAAGTGCATGCGACCAATGAGGACATTAACGGGCTGGCGCAGGCGGCACAGAAGATCGGCAACGTTATCAAGCTGATCCGCACCATTGCCGGCCAGACCAACCTGCTCGCCCTTAACGCCACCATCGAAGCGGCGCGCGCCGGTGAAGCCGGCCGTGGCTTTGCCGTTGTTGCCGCCGAGGTGAAAGCGCTCGCGGTGCAAACCGCACAGGCGACCGAGGAAATATCGACGCAGATCATGGAGGTGCAGGGTTCGACCGGCAAGGCGGTCAACGCGATCGGCCGCATCGCGCACCGCATGGGCGAGATCAACAATTACACCGCCTCTGTCGCCGGCGCGATCCAGCAGCAGGCCGGGGCAACAGCTGAGATTTCGCAAAGCGTCGCCAGCGCCGCCGACGGCGCCAAGATGATTGTCACCGTGCTTGGCGAAGTCGCCGAAGCGACGGTCGAGACGCAAGAGTCAGCGCAGATCGTGCTGACGGCGTCGAAATCAGTCGAGGAAGTTGCGGCCCGGTTGCGCAGCGAAGTCGAAGGCTTCCTGACCAAGGTCGCGGTGTAGCCCCCGGTTGCGGAGCTACTGCTGAAACCGCAGACCCAGCATGAAGATGCTGGCTGAGTAATTATTGCTGGTGACATTCGAGCGCAGCCAGTCTTGGCGAACTTCGCCCTTGAGCTGCGTGGTGCGGTTGAGCTTGTAAGTCAGGCCGAGGCCCGCCGAAAAGCGCTTGTCTTCGCGATCTGCCGTGGTGCTGCCCGGCACCGAGACGACGCAATCGCAAATGACCACTGTTGTGCCCGCAGTGCTGGTGCCCTTGTAGCTGTCAAAGCCGGCGCCGAACTTGACGCTGCCGATCAGCCAGCGGCGGAACGAATGATCGATTTGCAAGCCGACATCGCGCGAGAACACGCCCGAGACACCGGGGACGGTTGATTCGCCGATGACCGATGCCGCTGTCAGCTTGACGGTGGTCAGCGAATTGGCGGTCCACACCAGCGAAGCATTGCCGATCAGGCCGCTAAGCTGCGACAGACGCGGGTCGTCGTAGTTGCGCTTGGTGTAGCCGACGGCGACTTCGCCGGTCAGCAGCCGCGACAATTCAAAGGTTGAGCCGACCAGGCCGGTGACGCCCTTGGAATCGCGGCGATAGCCGGACGAGTCAGCGGCAAGGTCGTGCTTGCGCGTATCGACGCCGCCTTCAACGAAAGGCGTGACGCCCGGCGTCAGCTCATAGCCGCCGCGCAGCTTGAGGCCGTACTGATTGTAATTGCGATCATCATTGCTCGACGTCGAGCCATCGGTCAGCTTCGACGCCTGATAGGCGGTGCGTTCGGCATCACCCTTGAGCGACACATCGAAGCGGCTGAATTTCTGCCCGAGGCCTACGCCACCGCCGAAGGTCGTATAGATCGGCAGCTTGGCGAGACCGGCCTGCAAGTTCGGACTGCCCGGATTGTCGGTGCCGACCAGCACACGGCCATCGAGATCGATACGCGTGTCGCGCGTGACATCAATGCGGCCATCGAGCCTGCCATTCACACTGGGGCGGCTGAGCGTCGGCGACGTGTCGGGGCTGTAGCCGGTATAGCTGCCGCGCAGCTCGCCCTTCAATTCATGCCGCGACCAGTTCGACTGCGCGCGAATTTCCGGAATGACCGAATAGAACGACGCACCTTTGGCAGCGCTGACGCGCGACGGATTGGTGTCGTAGCCGGCAATGATGTCGACTGCGGGATACAGCAGGAAGCTGCCGGCCCGCAAGCCAATGGCCGCGTAAGGATCTTCGGGCTCCTCATGCGCCTTGCGCTTTGGCGGCGGCTTGCGGATCGGCCCGATCTCGACCGGCGGCGCGCCGGGCGCCTGCGCATTGGCGGCTGTTGCGGCCGATGGAAACGGCTTCTGATAGGGCGAGATCGCCGGCACGACCGGTGCGTCCGGCGTGGTCGTCGATGCCGCGCTGCCGGTTTGCGGCTTCGGTTTCGGTTTCGCGCCGGCTGCGGCTTTTGCCCTCGCCCGGTTCTTGTTGCTTGAGTCGAAGCCGGTGTTGCCGGCGGCCGAGGGCGACGTCGTGAAGGCGGTCGGCGGACCCAGTTGCGCCAGCTCAGGCCGGCTGAATTGCTGAAAGCGCGGCGGCGTGCGCGAATTGGTTTGCAGCTTCGGCGTCAGCGGATCTGGATAATCCGGCGGCACGATTTGCGCCAAGGCGGCATGGCATCCGATTGCGAGCGCGCAAGCAGCCGTCATCAAGCCCGCGCCATGACGCGCGGCGCGAGACAATTCCGGCAGACTTGGGCGCAACGGGCGCAGCACTCTTGGTCCTTCGCCTCCTTTTGCCGATGCGGACGTGAGCCAAGGCGAGCGAAATGGCGCACGGCCCGCGGAACCGGCGGGAAGTGGTTAACGGACGTTAAAGGGCTATGGTTAATGAGGTGTTGATGCCGGGCGAATGAAAGCCGTCAGACCCAGCCTTGAAGTTCCCGCGCAAGCACGTCGCGGATGACGCCGATACCGCCCGGGCTGTCATTGAGGCAGGGAATAGCCGCGAAGTTCTCGCCGCCGGCGTGGCGGAAGATCTCGGCATTTTCCATGGCGATTTCCTCGAGCGTCTCAAGGCAATCCGACGAGAAGCCCGGCGTGATGATGGCGAGGTTCTTCACGCCGCTTTTGGCCAAGGCCTCGACCGTCTTGTCGGTATAGGGCTTGAGCCATTCAGTCGGACCGAAGCGCGACTGGAAGGTGAGCATCAGTTGCTTGTCGTCCATCTTGAGGCGATCGCGCAGCAGCCGCGCCGTGACATGACATTGGCAATAATACGGATCTCCCTTCTCCAGATATTCCTGCGGCATGCCGTGGAACGAGGCGAGGATGACATCCGGCTTGAAGGTGAGCTTGGCGAGGCTTTCCTCAATCGAATTGGCGAGCGCTTCGATATAGACCGGATAGTCATAATAAGCCGGCGCGATGCGCAAAGCCGGTTGCCAGCGCATCGTGCCGAGCGCCTCGAAAGCCTTGTCGGCAACGGTCGCCGTCGTTGCTGCGGCATATTGCGGATAGAGCGGCACGACGAGGATGCGGTCGCAGCCGGCTTTCTGCATGGCATCGAGACGCGACGGCATCGACGGATTGCCGTAGCGCATCGCCCAGTCGACCATCAGGCGCGGATCGCTCGCCAGTTCAGTGCTGATCTTGTCCGACTGCGCGCGGGTGATGGTCTTGAGATAGGACTCGTTGAGCGTCTTGTTCCAGATCTTGTCGTAGTCGCGGCCTTTGCGGCTCGGACGGATCGTGAGAATGACGAGATTGAGGATCAGCCACCACAGCACGCGGTTGGTTTCGATGACGCGGCGGTCCGACAGGAATTCCTTGAGGTAGCGCCGCATCGACCAGTAATCGGTGGCGTCCGGCGTGCCGAGATTGACCAGCAGGATGCCGATGCGCCGCGGCGGCAGCTTCGGGTGGTCGGGCGGCAAATGGGTCGTGTCGCGCGTGTTCATCAGCGCTATCAGCGGTAAAGAGCTGCCCGGGTCAAGGGCGCCCTACCCGACCGGCCGCTCGTCGGCGATCACCTTGCCGTCATTCGGCAGCGCGCCGGGCTTGAGGAACACGACCGCGCCTTTGAGCTTGGTGACCGACTGCAAGGTGGCGGCGACGGCATTCGACAAGGCCTCGTCGGACGACGTGCTTTCCGCCATCAAGGTCATCGTGTCCTGCTCGGCCTCGCGGCCGACGACGAGGCGCAGCCGTACCAGTTCGGGGTGACGATCCGCGACCTGGGCGATCTGCTTGGGATGCACAAACATGCCCTTGATCTTGGCTGTCTGGTCGGCGCGGCCCATCCAGCCCTTGATGCGGAGGTTTGTGCGGCCGCAGGGCGACAGGCCCGGCAGCAGCGCCGACAGGTCGCCGGTGGCGAGACGGATCATCGGGTAATCCGGGTTGAAGGTCGTCACCACGATCTCGCCGACCTCGCCGGCGGCAACCGGATCGCCGGTACCGGGGCGGACGATTTCGAGGATGACGGTTTCGTTGACAATCAGGCCCTCATGCGCGTCGCTTTCATAGGCGACGACGCCGAGTTCGGCGGTGGCATAGCATTGCACAACAGCAACGCCGCGGCCGCGCAACTCATCACGCAAGGACGTCGGCAGCGCCGCACCAGACACCAGCCCGCGTGTGAACGATGACGCATCCTTGCCGCTCGCCTGGGCGGTATCGAGCAGGATCTTGAGGAAGTCCGGCGTTCCGATATAGGCGTTCGGCTTGTAGTGCGCGATGGCGTCGAGTTGCTGCTCGGTATTGCCGACGCCGCCAGGAATGACGGCGCAGCCCAGCGCATGCGCGCCGGATTCGAGAATGAAGCCGCCAGGCGTCAGGTGGTAGGCGAATGAGTTGTGCACGATATCGCCATCGCGGAAGCCGGCGGCGTAGCAGGCACGCGCCGCACCCCAGTGATCGGCGCCGAAACCTTCCGGCTCAAAGATCGGTCCCGGCGACATCAGCAGACGCTTGACCTTGCCCGGCGGCGTGACATTGAGCCCGCCGAACGGCGGCGCGGCTTTTTGCAGTTCGGCAATGTCGGACTTCCGCATCACCGGCAATTTGGCCAGCGCGGCGCGCGAGGTGGCCGATTGCGGATTGTGACCGGCGAGATGTTTGGCCCAGCCCGGCGCTGTCAGTGCGCGCTCGATAACGCCCTGCAGCGCGGCGAACAATTCGCGCTCGCGTTGCGCCGGCTCGCGGGTTTCCAGTTGGTCGTAATGTTCGGTCATGACTCAACCTCTAAGGCCGGAACCAGCGCACGATGTTCAGCAGCGTCGCCATTGCCGCGGCGACATAGGTGAACGCCGCCGCCTTCAGCACGCTGCGCGCTGCCGGCATGTCCTGCGGCGAAAGGTAACCGCGCTGCTCCAGCACCGGAAGCGCCTTGCCAAAGCTGGCGTCGAATTCGACCGGCAGCGTAACCAGATGGACAACGACGCCGATGGCCATCAGCGCCATGGCGGCCAGAACCTGCAAAATCAGCAGCGCCGGCGAATGCATGATGGCCAGCACGATCGGCGCCAGGATGACGATGCCGATGGCCAGCCGCTCGACCCAGACCAGATGGCTGACCATCTCGATGCGCCGCATGAAAGCCGGTTCTGCCCGTGCATGCTGGATGGCGTGCGACACCTCGTGCGCCGCAACGGCGACCGCGGAAATCGAGCGGCCATCGAAATGCGGCGGCGTCAGGCGCACAATGCGCGCCGTCGGATCGTAGTGATCGCCCTTGTCTGTCGGCTCAACCTTGACGTCGGTCAATTTCGCCTCGTCAAGCAGATGCCGCGCCAACTCACCGCCCGTTCCCGGCAAATCGGGCCGGTCGACGCCATGCTTGCGCAGGACGTGCTTGATCCACAGGCCGGGACCGAAGATTAGCGACAGAACCAGAATGGAGCCGATGGCAACAAGAATGGGCATACGGCCAGTCTAGCAGATTATGCCAGCCAGCGCTTCCTGCGGCGATAATGCTTGCCGTCGCGGAACGACTTGCGGCGGCCGTCGGAAATGCCGAGGTAGAATTCCTTGACGTCCTCGTTCTCGGACAGCGATTTGGCGGCGCCATCCATGACCACGCGGCCATTCTCGAGAATGTAACCATAGGTGGCGTAGCGCAGCGCCATATTGGTGTTCTGCTCCGCGAGCAGAAATGAGACGCCTTCGCGGCTGTTGAGATCCTTAACGATCTCGAAAATTTCCTCGACGATCTGCGGCGCCAGGCCCATTGACGGCTCGTCGAGCAGGATCATCTTTGGCCGCGACATCAGGGCGCGGCCGACGGCGCACATCTGCTGCTCGCCGCCTGACGTATAGCCAGCCTGCGAAGCGCGGCGCTGCGCCAGCTTTGGGAAATAGCCGTAAACCATGTCCATGTCGCGCTTGATCGCAGCGCGGCCATCTCTGCGCGTGAAGGCGCCGGTCATCAGATTTTCTTCGATGGTGAGATGGCCGAAACAGTGCCGGCCCTCCATCACCTGAATGCAGCCGCGGCGTACCAGTTCGTTCGGCGACAGGCTCTGCACCTCGTTGCCTTCGAACAGGATCTGTCCCTTGGTGACGTCGCCACGTTCGGCGTGCAGAAGATTGGAAATCGCTTTCAGCGTCGTCGTCTTGCCGGCGCCATTGGCTCCTAACAGAGCAACGATGCCGCCTTTCGGCACCGTCAGCGACACGCCTTTCAACACCAGGATGATCTGATCGTAGATCACTTCGATGTTGTTGACGGTCAGGATGTTGTTGGCCGTGACTGCGGCCGCTGTCCGTTCCGTCTCGGTCGCCATGCTCATGCGCTGTTCCTAAAGAGAACTCTCCCCGCGTTGCCGCGGGGAGAGATTTTCATCAGCATCAGCTTACGACGCCTTGTCGCAAGCCTCGGTGCGCTTCGGCCAGTTGCCGGCCTTGTCGGTGTAGTCCTTCGCCGCGGCCTCGAGCAGCGGATTGACCTTGTCGGTCATCGCCTTGAGTTCGCCGGGGAGCCGGACCCACTTCGTGCCATCCCATTCCTGCATGTAAGTGGCGAAGTGACCGTTATGATCCTGGCAGGTCAGCTTGACCGGCCCGGCAAAGCCTTCGAGACCCATCTCCTTGTAGCGCGCAGCGTCAATGTTGAGCGTCTCAAGGCCGCGGCGGACATCTTCTCCGGTCACGACCTTCTTGCCCGACAGCTTCTGCGCATTGCGGATGCCTTCGGCGATGAGGATCGAGTTGTAGATGCCGCGGTTATAAAGAACCTTGCCGATGTGGTTCTTGTCGGTCTGCGTCAGGTTCTTGTCGGTGACATGCTTCTTGATGTCGGCGATCGCCGGGAAGTCGGCGCCGACAGCATGCCAGTTCAGTACCTTGAAGCCCTTCGAGCCGTCACCGCCAGCCGCGGCATCATCCTCGCTCGGCCACCAGATGGAGATGAACTTGTCCATCGGATAGTTGATCTTGACGGCTTCCTTCACCGCAGTCGGCTGCAACGCACCCCAACCATACATGATCATGTAGTCCGGCTTGTCGCGGCGAACATTGAGCCACTGCGACGACTGGTTCTGCATTTCGGTGCCGGCCACCGGATAGAGCTTCAGGGTGAAGCCGTAATCCTTCGACAGCTGTTCGAACAGCGGGATCGGCTCCTTGCCGAAGCCGGCGTCGAGATAGATGTAGCCGATGGTCCTGCCCTTCAGCTTCTCGGGTCCGCCGCCTTCCTTGCCGGCGATGTAGGACAGGATCATCGAGCCGCCATCCCAATAGGTCGCCGGCGGGTTGAAGATCCAGGGGAAGGTATCGCCAACCGCAGCGGCCGACAGGCCATAGGCCATCGACAGCACCGGGATCTTGTCGACCGCAGCGCGCGGGATCAGCGGCAGCGTGATACCGGTCGACCACGGATTGATGACGACGGGCTTCTTGTCTTTCACCGCCTCGTAGCATTCGAGGCCCTTCTTGGTGTCGTAACCGGTTTCGCATTCCTCAAGCTGCAGCTTGACGCCGCCAATGCCGCCATCGCGCTGATTGAGCATTTCGAGGTAATCGCGCATGCCTTCGGCGATGTAGATGCCGGAGCCCGAGAAAGGGCCGGTGCGGTAGGTGAACAGCGGTATGTAGATCGAGTCCTGCGCCGCGGCCGGCGGCGGGGCCGATGTCATGGCCGTCGCCAGTGCGACCGCTCCTGCAATAATGGATAACTTCATCCGCATTTTATTCCTCCCTGTTGGTGCGCCTGTTCCGGCGCCGTTGGATGTCAGTTTGAACCCTTAATAGGGGAATGGCCAGACCCTCAATTTCTGCTTGGCGATCTGCCACAGCCGCGCGAGGCCGGCCGGCTCGATGATCAGGAACAGGATGATGAGGCCGCCCACCGTCATGAAGGTGAAGTGCTCGACGGTGGCGGGCGTGATCTGCCAGCCGAACAGATTGACGATGAAGCGCATGATGATCGGCAGGCCATAAATCAGGCCGGCACCGAAGAAGGAACCGATGAGGCTGCCAAGACCGCCAATGATGACCATGAACAGGATGGTGAAGGACTGATCGATGTTGAACACGGCAGGCTCTGCGCTGCCGTACCAGAGGAAGACCATCAGCGCGCCGGCAACGCCGCAATAAAACGACGAAATGGCGAAGGCCAAGAGCTTGGTCGGCAGCAGCCGGATACCAATGAGTTCGGCCGCGAGGTCCATGTCGCGCACCGCCATCCACATGCGGCCGATGCGGCCATGCACCAGATTGGAGGCGAACCAGGTCATCGCCGCGACGAAGCTCAGCACAACGAGATAACGGAACTCGGGCGCAGCATTCGGCCCGGTCAGCGGCATGCCGAACAAGGTACGTGTCGGCACTTCGATGGCGCCGGACGTGTTGTAATTGGTCAGCCACTGGACGCGGATGAAGGCCCAGTCGAGAAAGAACTGCGCGGCCAGCGTCGCGACCGCCAGATAGAAGCCCTTGATGCGCAGCGACGGCAGGCCAAACAGCACGCCGACCGCGCTGGCGAAGAAGCCTGACACAAAAATCCAGATGACGATGTTCACGTTGGGGAAGTAGGTCGTCAGCTTGTAGCAGGCGAAGGCCCCTACCCCCATGAAGCCCGCGGTGCCGAGTGACAGAAGGCCTGTGTACCCCGTGAGAATGTTCAGCCCGATTGCGGCCAGCGACAGAATCAGGAACGGCACGAGCAGCACGCTGATGACGAAATCCGTTGCCGTCAGCGGGATGACGACGAAGGCGATGAACAGAATGAGGGCAATGCCGATGCGATCCTGACGGATCGGGAACACGGCCGCGTCGACCTCGTAGCTCGTCTTGAATTGGCCGGCCTCGCGGTAAAACATCAGCTAGATTCTCTCGATAATCTTGTCGCCGAACAGGCCTTGCGGCCGGAACAGCAGGAAGATGAGGGCGATGACGTAAGCCAGCCAGCTTTCAATGCCGCTGCCGAGCAGCGGGCCCCAATAGAACTCGCCGAGCTTCTCGCCGATGCCGATGATCAGGCCGCCGACAATGGCGCCGGGGATCGAGGTGAAGCCGCCGAGAATCAGCACCGGCAAAGCCTTCAAGGCGATGATCTGCAGCGAGAACGACACTTCTGAGCGCGCGCCCCACATGATGCCGGTGACCAGCGCAACAATGCCGGCGGCGAACCAGACCACGACCCAGATCTGATTGAGCGAAATGCCAACCGACAGAGCCGCCTTGTGGCTGTCGGCGACGGCGCGCAGCGCGCGGCCGATGCGCGTCTTCTGGAAGAAGATGGCCAGCACGACGACCATGATCGAGACGATCACGGCGGCGGCAATGTCGATCTTCTGCAGGCTGACGAAGCCGCCGAACATCTTGATGTCATAGGCGCCGCTCGGCAGATAAAGGTCTGCGGTGATCATCTTCTTCGGATTGCCGCCGAAGACGAATTCACCGAAGCCGATCAAGAAATAGGTCAGGCCGAACGTGGCCATGAACAATATGATGTCGGGCTGATTGACCAAAGGCCGCAGCATCACCCGCTCGACGGTGAAGGCGAGCCCCAGCATCACAGTAATGGTTAGCCCGAGCGCAAGGAAGGCCGGCACGCCGAGCTGGTGAAAGCCGACCAGCGTCAGCGCCGCAAACACCACCATGATGCCCTGCGCGAAATTGAACACGCCGGAGGCCTTGAAGATGAGCACGAAGCCAAGCGCGATCAGCGAATACAAGACGCCGGCGACCAAGCCTTCCCATAGAGTCTGCACCAGCAAATCCGGCGCACTGCCCATTTGCATGAAGGGATCGATGAGGATTTTGTAAGCGAGGTCCATTAGTGTGCGACCCCAAGATACGCATCGATCACGTTCTGGTTCTTCATCACCTCGGCCGGCGTGCCGTCGGCGATCTTGAGGCCATGGTCGAGCACGACAACGCGGTCCGACAGATCCATCACCACGCCCATGTCGTGCTCGATCAGCGCAATGGTCGTGCCGTAGTGATCGTTGACGTCGAGGATGAAGCGCGACATGTCCTCTTTCTCCTCGAGGTTCATGCCGGCCATCGGCTCGTCGAGCAGCAACAGCTCCGGCTCCATCGCCAAAGCGCGGCCGAGTTCGACACGCTTCTGCAAGCCGTAGGGCAAGCGCGCGACCGGCGTGCGCCGGATTTCCTGGATCTTGAGGAAGTCGATGATGTCCTCGACATGGCGGCGATGCGCGACCTCTTCCTTCATCGCCGGGCCGTAGCGTAGCAATTGCCAGAACAGGTTCTTGTTCATCTTGAGCGAGCGGCCGGCCATGATGTTGTCCAGCGCCGACATGCCGCGGAACAGCGCGACGTTCTGGAAGGTGCGCGCGATGCCGCCCGTTGCGGCGTCATGCGGGCGCATCTTGGTACGCGGCTCGCCCTTGAAGGTGATCGTGCCCTTCTGCGGCTGGTAAAAGCCATTGATGACGTTGAGCATCGACGTCTTGCCGGCGCCGTTCGGGCCGATAATGGCGCGGATTTCGCCTTTGCGGATGTCGAATGAGACACCGCTGATGGCTTTGACGCCGCCGAACGACAGGGACACGTTTTCGACCGAGAGCAGCACGTCGCGTGGCTTTACTTCGGGCGCTGTCATGCCGCCTTCCCGACTGTGCCAACGGGCACTGTCTGCATATCCTGGATATTGACGCGCGCGGCGAGCGTGCCCTTGCGGCCATCCTCGAAAGTGACTTCGGTCGAAATGTCGGCCGCGGTTGAGCCGTCATAGAGGCCGTTGATCAATGCGGCATAGCGCTCGGCGACGAAGCTGCGGCGCACCTTTTGTGTCCGCGTCAGTTCGCCGTCATCGGCATCGAGTTCCTTGTGCAGGACGAGGAAGCGCTTGATCTGGTTGCCAGCCATCATCTTGTCTTCGGCCATCGAGCGGTTCACCTCGGCGATGTGCTCCTCCATCATGGCATAGACGTCCGGATGACCGGCCAGCTCCTGATAGGAGCCGTAGGAGACATTATTGCGCTCGGCCCAACTGCTCACCGCAGTGAGATCGATGTTGAGCATAACGGTGACGAAGTCGTGCTTGTCGCCATAGGCGACGGCCTCGCGGATATCGGGGAAGAACTTGAGTTTGTTCTCGATATATTTCGGCGGGAACATGGTGCCGTCGTTGAGACGGCCGACATCCTTGGCGCGGTCGATGATCTTGAGATGGCCGGTCTTCTCATCGAAGTAACCGGCATCCCCGGTCATGACATAACCGTCCGGCGTCATGGCCTCGGCGGTCTTGACCGGATCCTTGAAGTAGCCGGTGAACTGGCCCGGCGACTTGAACAGCACCTCGCCGTTCTCGGCGATGCGGATATCAACATTCGGACAGGCGGGGCCAACCGTGTCGGAATAGATCTCGCCGTCCGGCTGCGCGGTGACATAAAGGAAGGCTTCGGTCTGGCCGTAGAGCTGTTTAAAATTCAGCCCGATCGAGCGATAATACGCGAACAGGTCCGGGCCGATCGCCTCGCCCGCCGTATAGGCAACGCGCACGCGCGAAAAGCCGAGCACATTCTTCAGCGGCGCATAGATCAGGATGTTGCCGAGCCAGTACAGCAACCGGCCTTTCAGCGGCACGCTCTCGCCGTTGAGCAGGCGTTCGCCATATTGCCGCGCGACGCCGATGAAGTAATGAAACAGCTTGCGCTTGAAGGCGCTGGCGTCCTCCATGCGGATCATGACGCGGGTCAACAGCGCTTCCAAAGTGCGCGGCGGCGCGAAGTAGAAGCTCGGCCCGATTTCACGCAGGTCCGAGGTCGCCGTATCGGCGCTCTCCGGACAGGCGGTGCAGAAGGCGGCAACCAGCCCCTGCGCATAATTGAGATAATGATCGCCGACCCAGGCGATCGGCAAATAGGCGAGCGCGACATCTTTTTCGGTGAGCTTGTCGAAGACAACAGTGTCGGTCGCCGCCTTGATCGAGCGTTCGCCGGACAGCATCACGCCCTTCGAGGTGCCGGTGGTGCCGGAGGTATAGAGAATGATCGACGGGTCTGCGCCTTGGGTGGCGTCAATCTCGGCATCGAGCCAGGCGCCGAGCTTGGGATCGTCCGCCAGCGCCTTGCGGCCATCGGCGATGACATCTTCCATCGAGCGCAACCTGGCGTGGTCGTAATCGCGCAGGCCGCGCGGCTCGTCATAGAACATCAATTCGAGTTTCGGCAGCCGCTCGAGAACCGACTGGATCTTGTCGATCTGCTCCTGATCCTCGACCGCGGCAAAGCGCACATCGGCATGCGCCAGCACGAAGGACAGTTCTTCGGCGACCGCGTCGGCGTAGACGGGTACCGGCACCGCGCCCAGCATCTGCGCCGCCATCACCGACCAATAAATCTTCGGCCGGTTGGAGCCGACAATGGCCATGGTCTCGCCGCGATTGAGGCCGGCCCGGCTGAGGCCCGTCGCATAGGCGCGCACTAGCTCCTCGACTTCAGCCCAGGTCCAGGTCTGCCAGATGCCAAGGTCCTTGTGCCGCATCGACGGCCGGGACCCATACAAATGCGCATTGCGCCGCAACAATTTGGGGAAGGTATCCGCCTTCGCGGCGGCGTCGAACGCCAAAGCCATATCCTCCCCTTCAGCCAGCGTAGTGCCGGCCTGCGCCGTCCCACTGCCACCCTCGTGGGCGGTCTTGTATGTGTGGATATGAAATCACCGCTGAGGGCGGGTCAAGCGCTAGAATTGCGCGGGGCTACTCAGCCGCCTTGAGGAAGGGCGCACCACCAGCGCGGAATTGCTCAAGAAGGGCTTTTTCCTCGGCCTTGGCTGCGGCAAGTGTACGCAGCTTGATTGGGCCGAAGCCGCGGATTTTCTCGGGGATCGAGGCAATGGCCACGGCGGTCGCATAATTGAGCGGTGAGAGCTCGGCCATGATGGCCTCGAGTTTATTGAGGTAGTCGGTCACCAGCTTGCGCTCGATGCGGCGCTCTTCGGTGTAGCCGAAAATATCGAGCGGCGTGCCGCGCAGGAATTTGAATTTGGCCAGCACGCCGAAGGCTTTCAGCATCCACGGGCCGAACGACATCTTCTTCGGCTCGCCGGTCACTTTGTCGACCTTGGCCAGCAGCGGCGGCGCCAGATGGAATTCGAAGCGCAGATTGTCGCCGGCGAAAGATGACTTCACCCGCTCGACGAAGGACGTGTCGGTGTACAGCCGCGCGACTTCGTATTCGTCCTTGTAGGCCATGAGCTTGAACAGATAGCGAGCAACAGCCTCCGACAGAGCGGTCTGGCCCGGCGCCTTGGCGCTCTCCGCGGCAACAACCTTGTCGACGAAGGCGCTATAGCGCCGTGCATAACGCGCGTTCTGATACGCCGTGAGGAAAGCAACGCGGCGCTCGACGGTTTCGCCAAAGCTCTGCGACAGCTTCACGGAATCATTTTCTTCGACCGGGCGCGGCGCGATCAGCGATTCAACCATCGCCGGATCGATCGCGGCGCGGCGGCCATAACGGAATGCGGCGAGATTCATCGGCACCGCTTCGCCGTTCATCTCGATCGCCTTCTCGACCGCTTCCGCCGACAGCGGCAAACCGCCATTCTGATAGGCATAGCCGAGCATGAACATGTTCGCGCCGATGGAATTGCCGAGCAGCGCCGTGGCCAAACGCGTCGCGTCAATGAAGTGGCTGCGCTCGCGGCCGGCGCCGCCGATAATTGCGCGCCGCAGCTTTTCCGTCGGCAGCGAGAAATCGGCGTTGCGGGCGAAGTCGCCGGGCATGAACTCGGCCGTATTGACGATCATATGCGTATTGCCGGGCTTGATGGCGCTGAGCACCTTCTTCGAGCCGACCACCACGATATCACCGCCAAGCACCAGATCGGCGCCGCCAGCAGCAACGCGAATGGCGTGAATTTCGTCCGGCGTATTGGCGATACGGATATGGCTGAACACCGCGCCGCCCTTCTGCGCCAGACCGGCCATATCGATGATGCCGACTCCCTTGCCTTCGAGGTGCGCGGCCATGCCGATGATGGCGCCGACGGTAACGATACCGGTGCCGCCAATACCGGTGACGATAATGCCGTAAGGATGATTGATCAGCGGCGCATTCGGCGACGGCAAAGCCGGCCAATGCGACGGCTCGCTGATGCCCTCGCCTTTCTTCAGCTTGGCGCCGTGCACGGTGACGAAGGACGGGCAGAAGCCGTTAACGCAGGAATAGTCTTTGTTGCAGCTCGACTGATCGATGGTGCGCTTGCGGCCCCATTCGGTGACCAATGGCTGTACCGAGACACAATTCGATTTGACGCCGCAATCGCCGCAGCCTTCGCAAACCAGATCGTTGATGATGACGCGCTTGTCCGGATCCGGGAACGTGCCGCGCTTGCGGCGGCGGCGCTTTTCGGCAGCGCAAGTCTGGTCATAGATCAAAATGCTGACGCCGGGAACGGTCGCCAGTTCGCGCTGCATCTTGTCGAGATCATCGCGGTGATGAATGGTCATACCCTTCGGCCATTCAGTGCCAGCCGGATATTTGTCGGGCTCGTCAGTAACGACGATGATGCGCTTGGCGCCTTCGGCGGCGACCTGTTGCGCGATCTGCACCACGGTCAGTCCGCCTTCATGGTGCTGACCGCCGGTCATCGCCACCGCGTCGTTATAGAGAATTTTGTAGGTCATGGTCACGCCGGACGCGATCGCCGCGCGAATGGCGAGATAGCCGGAGTGATTGTAAGTGCCGTCGCCGAGATTCTGGAACACGTGGTCGCGCTTCGAGAACGGCGCCTCGCCGATCCAGTTGGCGCCCTCGCCTCCCATTTGCGTGAAGCCGAGCGTCTTGCGGTCCATCCACTGCGACATGTAGTGGCAGCCGATGCCGGCATAGGCGCGGCTGCCTTCCGGCACGCGCGTCGATGTGTTGTGCGGGCAACCGGAGCAGAAATACGGAACGCGGACGGCGACATCGAGCGTTTCGTTTAGCTTGTGCTGCGCCGACTTCAGCCGCGCGACATGCGCGGCCATTTCGTCATTGGCGCCGAACTTGATGATGCGCTCGCCAATGGCAATGGCGATGTCATTGGCATCGAGCGCGCCCTTCACCGGGAACAGCCAGTTGCCGTTCTCGTCTTTCTTGCCGATGCAGACCGGCTGGTTCGGCGTGCCGTAAAGCTCTTCACGCACCTGCACTTCGATCAGCGAGCGCTTTTCCTCGACGACGATGATGAGGTCGAGGCCTTCCGCGAACGCAAGCAGCTCGTCGCGGCCTATCGGCCAGACGCAACCGATCTTGAACAGGCGAATGCCGATGTCGTTGCACTTGATCTCGTCGAGGCCGAGGTCGTCGAGCGCCTGGCGCACGTCGAGATATGCCTTGCCGGTCGAGATGATTCCAATCTTCGGCGCCCGCCCGCCGGACGTGATCATCTTGTTGATCTTGTTCGCGCGCACAAAGGCCAACATGGCGTCGCGCTTGTAGTCGTGCAGCCGCGCTTCTTGGCCGAGCACGGTGTCGCCGAGGCGAACATTCAGCCCGCCCGGCGGCATGGCAAAGTCAGTCGGCATGACAATGTTCAGGCGGTCGAGCGAGCCGTCGACCACGCCGGTCGACTCGACGGTCTCGTGCATGCACTTCAGCGCGGTCCAGGTACCGGTGAAGCGCGACATCGCCCAGCCGAGCAGCGCGTAGTCGATGATCTCCTGCACGCCGGCCGGATTGAGGATCGGCATCATCACGTCGACGAAATGAAATTCGGACTGATGCGCGGTAGTAGACGATTCGGCGGTGTGGTCGTCGCCCATCAGGGCGAGTACGCCACCGTGCTGCGAGGTTCCGGCGAGATTGGCGTGGCGGAACACATCGCCGGAACGGTCCACCCCGGGCCCCTTGCCGTACCACATGCCGAACACGCCATCGAACTTGCCCTCGCCGCGCAACTCGGCCTGCTGCGTGCCCCAGACGGCGGTGGCGGCGAGTTCCTCGTTGAGACCGGGCACGAAAGTGACATCGGCGGCGGTCAACAGGCGCGCCGAGCGCATGAACTGCTGGTCGAGGCCGCCGAGCGGCGAACCGCGATAGCCAGAGAGATAGCCACCGGTATTGAGCCCGGCGCTGCGGTCGCGCTCCTTCTGCATCAGGATGGCGCGGATCAGGGCCTGATAACCCGTCACCAGTACGTGCGACTGGTTGAGGTCGTATTTATCGTCGAGGCTGACCGGGCGGAGCGTCATGTCCTCTCATATAGGCTGTGGCGACATTAGGCAAAGCCGCCGGAACCGAAATAAAAGCTTACACCCGAAGACTTTGCGGTCAATTTCGTTTCCGCCACCATGCGGAGAAGGATGTTTCAGCGCAGTGGCCTCTGACGCACTTTGGCGCAACGCAGCAGAGAGCCGCAAACAGCCCGCATCGATGGCTGGCGAAATTGTAAGCAGCCTGTACAAGGGTCGCCCAGCCGCCGGGTACCGCATGCCATCACCATCATCGTCCGTCGAAAGCAAAGCGTCGTGGGTCGTCGCCGGTGCCGCGCTGTGGGCACTGATGATGTCGTTCGGCGCGGCGTGGATTGCCGCGGTGGCGCTGAAGGACATCGCGGCAGAAGTCGATGGCGCGCGCTCGGTTCCCGCTCTAGCGAGTTCGCTGGCCTGGTTAGGTGCAGGTGTCGGCGGCATCGTCATGGGCCGGATCGCCGACCGCATCGGCACGCGCTGGACCGTGTCCTTCGGCGCGCTGATGGTCGCCTGCGGGCTGGCGCTGTCGAGCCTCGGCCCGTCATATCCGCTGTGGGTCGGCCACGGCCTGTTCATCGGACTGATCGGGCTCGGCGGCATCAACGCACCTCTTTATGTCTATGTCAGCCGCTGGTTCGACAAACGCCGTGGCTCGGCGCTGGCGCTGATCTCGAGCGGCACCTATCTGGCCGGCGCATTGTGGCCCTCCGTGTTCGAATATGCGCTGGCGACCATAGGCTGGCGGCAGACGATGCTGTGGTACGCGCTGGCTGAAATTGTCATCGTTGTGCCGGTGGCGCTGATCTTCTTCGGCCATCCGCCGGAAGTCGTCCATCCGCCCGAGAAGCTTGCTCCGGGCACCCCTCGCGCGCGCGTGCTCGGCCTGCCGTCCAACCTGGTGTTCGCCCTGCTCTGCATGGCGGCGGTGATGTGCTGCATTCCGATGTCGATGCCGCAGGGCCATCTCGTTGCCTTCTGCAGCGATCTCGGCATTACGCGGTCGACCGGCGCCATCATGCTGTCGGTGCTGCTCGGCACCGCCTTCATCAGCCGCCAGATCTGGGGCTTGTTGTCCGATCGCATTGGCGGGCTGATGACGGTGCTGGTCGGCTCGCTCTGGCAATGCGCGGCGATGATCGCGTTCGTGCTGACGCAGAGCGAGACCGGGTTGTTCGCCGTGTCGGCCGCGTTCGGTCTTGGATTCGCAGGCATCATCCCGGCCTATGTGCTTGCCGCGCGTGAGCTGTTTCCGGCGTCGGAGGCCTCATGGCGCATTCCGACATTGCTGCTGTTCACCGCGCTCGGCATGGCCTTTGGCGGCTGGCTGGCCGGCATTTTGTACGACTATTTCAGCTATTACGCTCCCGCATTTGCGCTAGGTGTCGGCACAAATATGCTCAATCTCCTGATTATCGGCTCGCTGGTGGCGCGCAAACGCTGGACCACCCGCTACGCCTGAGTGCGCGGGCTGATCATGCGCACGCCCCAGAGAATGAGCAGCGCCACCATTGCCGGCATAATGAAGAACCACGATCCGTTGGCCGCGATTGCCGCTGTCGCCGCCCAGGAAATGGACGAGAAGGCTTCGGCGAATGTCGCGACGCGCGACGAGGTCTGCCGCTTGCGGAACTGACTGCGCCGCGCCTGCACGCGGAAACTGATCTGGATCAGCGTCGAGCCGGCCGCGGCGGCGAGCACGCCGAGCATGGCGACGATCCCGGCGAACACCGCGTCAAAGGCGAGCACGACGGCGATCGGCGCGAAGATCAGCGCGATCATGCCAATGACCGCCTCGATCTTCGCCATCATGATGCGCGATGCCGGGATCGGCGCTGTGGCGACCAGATCCGGCGCGTCCTCGCCGGAGATCGACAGCCAGGCGAGACCGCCGGCGAGTTGCCCAGCCGCCATGACGATGACCGGAATGAGCACGACGTATTCGTCTTCCTCCTTGTGCACGCCGAAACTGAGCCACAACAGAATGGCCGGCGGCAGCAGATAAAGGATCTGCATCAAGGTTTGCGAGATCAGCCAGGGATCGCGCAGCAGCAAGGTCCATTCCTTCTGGCGCAAGACCCGCTGCGGCGAGCGGCGACGGAAGGCGAGCGAGCCGCGGCGCTGGCGCACGCGCGCGCTGCCGACGCTGGCTGCGGCCATCGCATGATCGCCGAAGCGGCCGGAGAACAGCGCAATCGCGCCGCCGAGCAAAGCAATGCTGAACAGGACAATGGCAACGAGCGCACCATAGTCGCCAAGGGCGGCGCGTGCCGGCCACCACATCAGGCTGTCGGGTCCCGGCGCATGGGCGCGGATCCACTCGGACTGCAAGGCGGCCGCGCGGGACAAGGTGCCGCCGGAGAAGATCGCCATGACCTGCAGGCCGATAACGAAGGCGGCGCCGATGACGGCGGCAACAATCTGCGCGATAAGCCGTGTGCGCTTCGGGCCGATCAGGCGAAACAGCGCGATGGTCAAACCGAGCGCTGCCGCTGTCGCAACCGCACCCATTGCGGCAACGACGCCATAGGCGGCGAGCCAGCGGCTGCCGCCGCGCACGGCGAGAACGTCAATGAACGGCGCCGCCAGCAGCACGGCAACGGCCACCGCGGCGACCGCGATACGGCCCATGCGCACGGCAAAGACTTTGCGCGACGACACCGGCGAGGTGAGAATGAGATCGAGATCGGCGCGCGTGTAGAAGGCGCGGGTCACCGACTCCATCGCCTGCGACAGCAGCAACGACCAAGACAGAACGAGCGTTGCCGTGATGGCAACCAGTGTCGTTGGATCGGACGACAAATTGGTGTCGGCGTAACCGGCGACGATCCAATAGGCGAAACCGTGCATAGCAATGGCAAAGATGATGATCGCGATCACGGCATAATGCGTGCGCGTACGCCCGCCCGCGGTGATCAGCGAGGTCCAGTCGCGCCAACCGAGCCGCAATTCGTGGCCGGCGAGCCAGGTCAATGAGGCGGGATTGCTCATTCAGCCGCAACCATTTGCGCGTGTTCATTGGCGACCAGCGCCAGGAAAGTATCTTCCAGGCTGGTGCCGGAAGCGCCGGTCTTGATGCGCAATTCGTCGAGCGTGCCTTCGGCGATCAGCCGGCCATTGGCAATGACGCCGATGCGGTCGGCCATGCGTTCGGCGACTTCGAGAATATGCGTGGTCATGATGACCGTGCCGCCCGCGGTGACGCGCTCGCGCAGCACGTTCTTCACCTGCCGCGCCGAGCCGGCATCGAGGCCAGTAAGCGGCTCGTCGAGAATGATCAGCTTCGGATCATGCACCAGCGCACCGGCGAGCGCGACTTTCTGGCGCGTGCCTTTAGAGAAGCCTTCGCAACGATCATGCGCCTGCCCTTCAAGACCGAGCCATGCAATCAGTTCACGCGCGCGCGCTTCGGCGGTTTTGGTATCAATGCGCCAGAGGCCGGCGACGAATTCGAGATATTCATACGGCGTCAGCTTGTCATAGATCATCGGCTCGTCGGACAGCCAGGCGGTGATCTGCTTGGCGTCTTCCGGATGGCTAAGCGCATCAATGCCATCGATCGCGATTGAGCCGGCATCGGGACGCAACAGGCCGGCGACCATGCGCAAGGTCGTTGTCTTGCCGGCGCCGTTCGGCCCGAGCAGACAATAGAATTCGCCGCCGTAAATGGTGAGGTCGAGATTGTCGACCGCGGGTTTGTCGAAGCTCTTGCAAAGCGACCGCGTGGCCAGCGAGATCGGACGAGACGCGCTCATGAACACCGCCAAGAGAGAGGAATACCGCTTTTGAGTATGACTACAAACGAGGCCTTGCGTTGGCGTAACCGGGGTATCGTAAAGCGGCGTTAGGGTTGAGAATGTGTTGACGTGAGTCATCGCCCGCATTGTTTGAGGCCCCGGGCAGGCCGCCTTCCATTCCGTTCCCTCGAAACACGAGGGAGTGGCGCGCCGATGGGCGCGTCTTTGTAGCAAGCGCCGCGGCCCTTGCGGGACCGCGTGCGCCTCTCGGCGCGCCACAGCGGCGTCTTACGACGGACGGGCCGCGCTTTCAGCCAGAGCTTGCTCCCCAAAGTGCGGGGGCCGCTCACGCCATCAGCCAGCTCCTGGCGGGGGGTCATAGTGTCCCCGGGCGGAGCCCCGTCATCGCCCGAGCGCGGAAGGCTGCGTTTGCCTCCGCCCGCGGGCGCCGCATCCTGCTCCACTTTCACGACGCCTCATGACAGCGCCCCTCGATGAGCAGGACAAAAGAGGGTATATTAGCGTTGGGATTAAATGTCAATAGGGGGTTTTTGGGGCGGGACGTAATGCTCTTGTAGGGTGGGCTAAGCCGCGTAGCGGCGAGCCCACCATCTTCTTTCGCCGGTGGGCACGGCGCGAAGGCGCGCCTTTGCCCACCCTACGAAGGACGACAACTACCCCTTCGGCGCCGAGGGATAAGAAGCAGCGCTCTGGCCTCCTCTGCTGAAAAGTGAAATCATTTGCCCAAAGCGCGTCCGAAGAGACGCAGCAAGGGAGAACGCCAATGACCATCACCCGCCGCACATTTGTCGCCGGCAGCATTGCCGCCGGTTCCATCCTCACGACATCCGCTTTCGCGCAGACCTATCCGGCGCAGACGATCCGTCTGATCGTGCCCTATCCGCCCGGCGGCGGCACCGACTTCTTCGCCCGGCTTGTCGCCACCGAGATGGGCAGCAATCTCGGCCAGACTGTCATCGTCGAAAACCGGCCCGGCGCCGGCACCTTGATCGGCGCCGAAGCCGTCGCCCGCGCCACGCCGGACGGCTACACCTTCCTGCTCGGCGATACATCGACCTATGCGTCGAACCGCAGCCTCTACGCCAAGCTGCCTTATGACGCCGACAAGGACTTCGCTCCGGTGACGCTGACCGGCCGCTTCGCCATTGTACTGCTGGTCAACACCGACAAGCTCAAGGTGAATTCGGTGAAGGAGCTGATCGAGACGGCGAAGAAAGCGCCCGGCACAATCGACTATGCCAGCGCCGGTGTCGGCAGCCCGTTTCATCTCGCCGGCGAACTGTTCGCGCAAGCAAGCGGCATCAAGATCACGCATGTGCCGTACAAGGGCGCGGGACCGGCGATCCAGGATCTCGTCTCCGGGCAGATCGGCATGATGTTCGTCGACTTCGCCACCGCGCGCGGGCAGCTGAACCAGAAGCAGATCAAGGCGATTGCTGTCGCCTCGCCCGGCGAATTCTCCGGCCTGCCCGGCGTGCCGCCTGTTGCTGCCGATGTGCCGGGGTTCGAGGCCTGGGCGTGGCAAGGTTTCGCTGCGCCCGCGACCGCGCCGAAAGATGTGATCGACAAGTTGAACGCGGCTTACGTCAAGGCGGTGAACAGTGCCGAGATCCGGCAGAAGCTCGTCGGCGCCGGTATCGATCCTTTACAAAGCACACCGGCGGAAATGGGCGCCTATATGAAGAGCGAAGCGGCGAAGTGGGAGAAGGTGATCAAGACGGCGGGGATCAAGCTGGATTGATGCCGCTCTTGTAGGGTGGGCTAAGTCGCGCACTGGCGCGACGAGCCCACCACTTCTGCTCATGAATAGTTGGTGGGCACGGCGCAAAGCCGCGCCTTTGCCCACCCTACGAAACCATCCCAAACATCGCCTCGCCGTAAATCCCGCGCGTGTCAATGAGCAAAGGTTGCACGGCGGCGACGAAGGCATCGTGCTCGGCAGGAGTGAGTTCAACAATCTCACACCCCGCCGCTTCGATCGCCTGACGCGATTGCGCGTTCTCCTCGATGGCGAGTGTGCGCTGGAACGCCACCGCCTCGCTCACTGCGCTGCGCAACGCCTCCTGCACATCCTGCGGCCAGGAATCGAACGAGGCGCGGTGCAGGAAGATCGGCCGCGAAATATAGAAGTGCGAAGAGAGCGTGTGATATTTGTGAAAACTATGCACGCCATAGGTGACCGTATTGGCCAGCGGATTTTCCTGCGCATCGAGCGTGCCGGCGACCACCATTGAAATCGCCTCGGTGAGATCCATGCGCATCGCCTGCGCGCCGAGCAGTTCGAAGGTGCGCCGCTGGATCTCGCTCGGCAGCACGCGGATCCTCATGCCTTTCATGTCGGAAGGCAGATGGATCGGCCGCAGCTTGTTGGAGATGTGGCGGAAGCCGTTCTCGAACCAGCCCAGAATGCGGTAGCCGATGCGCGCTTCGATCCGCTCGGCGAGATGGCGGCCGAGTTCGCCATCCATCGCCGCGCGTGCCTGCGCATTATTGGCGAACAGAAACGGCAGGTCGACGAAGCCAAGCTCGGGCACGCGGTCGGTCAGATAGCTTGACGATTGATAACCGAGCGTGATCTCTCCGCTTTCGACCAAAGTGAGAATGTCCTCGGATTTGTAGCCGTGGTCCATGATGTTGAAGGTGTAGGAGACGGCAATGCGGTCGCCGAACTGCGCTTCCAGTTTATCGCCGATGAATTTGAGCGACTTACTGAAACCGGTTGTTGCCGGGCCGTAACCGCCCATGACGATTTTGATCGCTGACATGGGGCGCGCCGTTACAAATCCACGGGCGCATTGCGTCTGCCCTCGCCAGGGCCCCATTGCCAGAAGTCGCGGCCCTCCTGCCGCATGAATTTCGCCAGCACCATCATGTGCACTTCGGAGGCGCCATCGACCAATTTGGCCGAGCGCGCATAGCGATAGATCCACTCGACAATCGTATCCTTGGAATAGCCGCGTGCGCCCTGCAACTGGATCGCCATGTCGGCGGCGCGATGCAAGGTCTCGGCGACGTGCACCTTGGCCATCGACACTTCCTTGCGCGCGCGGCCGCCCTGATCGAGCATCCACGCCGCATGCATGGTCAGCAACCGGCCGATCTGGATTTGCTGGCCGATCTCACCCAGCTTCATCTGTACGCTTTCGCGATCGGCGAGCTTGATGCCGAAGCCTTCGCGCTCGCCGACGTAGTCTTGCGCCACCTCGACACAGCGTTTGGCAAAGCCGGTCCAGCGCATGCAATGCGTCAGCCGCGCCGGGCCGAGACGCAATTGCATCAGGCGCAGGCCTTCGCCCTCGCCGAGCAGCACATTTTCTTCCGGCACTTCGAGGCCGTCGAATTCCAGTTCGCAATGGCCGCCATGTTCTTCCGGCCCCATGATCGGAATGCGGCGGATAATGCGCCAGCCCGGCTGGTCCTTGTGAAACAGAAAGGCGGTGAGGCCCTTGCGCGCGTCGTCGCTGGTGCGCGCCATCAGGATGAAGAAGGCCGCGCCGTCCGCGCCGGTGATGAACCATTTGCGGCCGCTGATGACGTATTTGCCGCCGCGCTTTTCAGCGCGCGTGCGGATCATGGTCGGGTCAGAGCCGCCGCCGGGCGAAGGCTCGGTCATGGCGAAAGCCGAGCGCACCTTTCCGGCAACGAGCGGCGCGAGGAACGTGTCCTTCTGCTTCTGCGTGCCGACGAGCTTCAGCATGTTCATGTTGCCGTCGTCCGGCGCCATGCAATTGATGGCGAGCGGGCCGAAGATGGAACGCGCCGCTTCCTCATAGATCGCCGCCCAGGCGACCATAGGCAGATCCATGCCGCCATATTCCTTCGGCGATTGCGGCGCCCACAGGCCCGCGGCGCGCGCCTTGACGCGCACGGCTTCGAGCCGGTCATGCGGGATGTTCTCGTAGTCGGCGAAGTTTGCCGGGTCTTGCTCCAGCGGCAGGACATGCTCATCGACGAAGCCGCGCACCTTGAGCCGCAGCGCTTCGATCTCGGGCGAGAGTGTGAAGTCCATTGTCTTATCCCTTGATCTGCACGACCTGGCCGCCATCGACGATGATGGTGGCGCCGGTCATATAGGCGCCGGCGTCGGAAGCGAGCAACAGCAGCGCGCCGTCGAGATCGCCGGCGGCGCCGAAGCGGCCCATCGGAATGTCGCGCTTCATTGCCTGGCCGGCTTCGCTTTCGAGATATTTGTCGTTGATCTCGGTAACGAACCAGCCCGGCGCGATGGCATTGACGCGCACGCCCTTGGCCGCGAGTTCGACCGACAATGCCTTGGTCGTTTGCACCACCGCCGCCTTGGCCACCGCATAAGACGCGGTGCCCTTGGTGACGCCGAAGCCGAGCACCGAGGCGATGTTGACGATTGAACCGTGCACCTTGGCCGCGACCATGCGGCGCGCGGCTTCCTGCGCCCAGTAGAACACCGCATCGAGATCGACCGAGAGGACGCGGCGCCATTCGTCCGGCGTCACATCGGTAGCGCGCACCGGCTGCTGCGCCACGCCGGCATTGTTGACGAGGATGGTGACGGTACCGAATGCCTCCTCGGCGGCATCGAAGGCAGCATTCATTGCGGCGCGGTCGGTGACATCGGCTTCGATGGTGAGAGCCTTGCCGCCTTTGGCCTCGATCTCGGCTTTCAGCGCCTCAAGCCGTTCGGTGCGGCGGGCGACCAGAGCGACCGCCGCGCCATTGTCGGCCAGCGCGCGGCCGAATTGCTGGCCGAGGCCGCTCGACGCGCCGGTCACCAGCGCGACGCGGCCGGTGAGGTTGAACATGTCGGCGGCTTTGGTCATCGTGTTTCCCTCATGCGAACGCTGACATAGCAGACCGGCGGACGGAATGATGGCATATAGCGGCGCGTTCGGCTAAATTTCGTCCGTGAGTCAAGAGACCGACCTGATGAAACCGACGGACGAAGAACAGCTGCGGCATGCTTTCGATGTTGCCGAGGGCGCGCTGGACAATGGCAACCACCCGTTCGGCGCCACTTTGGTCGGGCCCGACGGCGAGGTGCTGCTGGAATTCGAGAACGGCTATTTGCCGGACGGCGACATGACGGCGCATGCCGAGCGCCTGCTGGCGACGGCCGCTTCCAAGGCGTTCGAGCCGGAGGAACTGGCCGAGTGCACATTGTATTCCTCTGCCGAACCCTGCGCGATGTGCGCCGGCGCTATTTATTGGGCCGGCATTGGCCGCGTCGTCTATGGCCTGTCGGAAGCGCGGCTGAAGACCATCACCGGCAACCATGAAGAAAACCCGACGCTCGATCTTCCCTGCCGCACGGTGTTTGCCGCCGGTCAGCGCAAGGTCGAGGTGGTTGGCCCGATGCTCGAGGATGAAGCAGCCGAGCAGCACGGAGGCGTGTGGGATTAAGCCGCCGCGATTTCCGCCATCAATGTTTTCATCAGCGCGGCCGCCGGCATGGCGCGGGCGCGCGTGACGCCGCGGCCGGCCCAGAGCGAGATGTAATCGGCCAAGCCCTGCTTGCCGGATTCATTGCGCATCGGCCGCGTCAGATCGTTCTGCTGGCGGAACGGCAAGATCGGCGTGTTCGCCGTCATGTCGATGAAGGCATTGCGCAAGCCGCGCGCCTCGCGGCCGGAATAGGCGCGGGTGATCACCGTTGTGTCCTCGCGCGCGTCAAGCATTGCCTGCTTGTAAACCGCAGCCGCGCCGCTTTCCGGACAGACGAGAAACGCGGTGCCGAGTTGCGCCGCTTGCGCACCAGCAGCGAACGCACGCTTGATGTCGGCACCGTTCATCAAACCGCCGGAGGCGAACACCGGCAGCGCGACAGCGGCGGTAATGCCGCGCGTCAGCTCAAGCATCGGCACCATCGATGTTTCCATCGCGCCAAGGAATGTGCCGCGATGCGCGCCGGCCTCCTCGCCTTGCGCAACGATGGAGTCGACGCCGGCGTCAGCCAGCGCGCGGGCTTCATCTACCGTTGTCGCGGTGCCGCAGGTGGGGATGCCGGCCTTGCGTAAGCGCGCGAGTGCGTCGGCACTCGGCAGGCCGAAGGTGAAGCTGAACATAGCCGGCTTGGCTTCGATGATGGCGGCGAGTTGATCGTCGAACGGATTCTCCGGCACCGCCGGCAACACCGGCGGCGGCAAGCCCAGCTTCTCATGCGCCTTCGTAACCATCGCCAGCATCGGCGCCGGATCGACTGGCGGACGGATATTGTAGCCGCCGGCGAACAGGTTCAGCGCGAAGGGCTTCGAGGTCAGCGCGCGGATTTGTTTGGCGGTGTCGAGTATCTGCTGCGGCGTTGCATAACCGCCGCCCCAGGAGCCGAGCCCGCCGGCATTCGATACCGCCGCAGCAAGCTCGACAGTGCCGGAGCCGCCCGCCATCGGCGACAGGATGATCGGCTGGGTGACGCCAAGTTGCTGCAGAAAGTCCGTCATATGCCGATTAAGCGTTCGCTGACCATGTAGCCCATCAACAATAGCGCGCCGAAGACGATGATGAAAGCGGCGGCGGCGGTCTCGAAGCCGCGCAGCAGCAGCATGCCGGCGCCCGGCCGCGCCTCGGCGAATTTGGCGGCAAGGCCGCGCGCGCCGACGGCAAGCGTGGCGATGGCCGACACGGTGATCGCCGTGCCGAGGCCCATGACGAAGGTCGAAGCAATGCCGGCCCAGAGCATGCCTTGCGCCAGTGCGAAGACCAGAACGATGATCGCGCCCGAGCAGGGTCGCAAGCCGACGGCGACGATGGCGGTCAGGCCGCGCTTCCACCAGTCGCGGCCGCCGAGTTCGGCAGGCTCCGGCGCATGGGCATGGCCCCAGGCGTGGCCGTCGTCGTGCCCGTGGTGGTCGTGCGCATGACCGTGCGAACAGGCAGGGCCGTGCACATGACCATGATGGTGATGGTGATGATCATGATGGTGATGATCATGATGCGCATGATCATGCGCCGCCTTTTGCGGCAGCAGCAATTTCAGAAAGGCGCGGCCTTTGACCCAGAACAGCCGCAAGCCGATCAGCATGATCAGGCCATAGCTGACAACTTCGATGACGCGGACCGTGTCGCCCATCGCCTTCGAAGTGGCGCCGAGCGCGACGGCAACAATGCCGACCACCGCCACCGCGGTGATGGCTTGCAAAATGGCCGAGGCAAAGGACAGCGCAATGCCGCGCTTCCAGGTTTCGTCATTGGCGACCAGATACGACGAGATCACCGCCTTGCCATGACCCGGCCCTGCCGCGTGAAAGACGCCATAAGCAAAGGAAATGCCGAGCAAGGCCCAGGTGGCGCTGCCATCAGCCTTGGCGGCACGAATGGCGCCGGACAGCATGCGATAGAATTCGGCCTGCTTGTGTAGGATCCAGCCGGTCAGGCCGCCGACGTCCGACTGCGCCGGTGCGCGCGTGATACCAAAGGGCTGCGCGTGCGCCATGTCGATGAGGCCCGCGGCCACCAGGACGCCGGCCGCAAGAAGAAGTGCCGTACGCCTTGTGATCAAGGGCAGTTCACCAGAATCTTGTTGGCGAACTTGGCGCCGAAGGCCATCGACACATTCGGCTGATCGGCGGGAATCTCCGATAGCGCCTTACCTTCGGCAAAGGTCATCTCGCGCGGCAAGACGGTTTCAAGCTTGCAGCCGGCCGGCGCGCTGGTCAGCTTCACCGGATCTTTTTTGCCGAATTCGAAATTGACGAAAATGGTCGCGTCGTAAATGTCGACGTTCAGTTGCTTGGCCTTCACCGGCTTCTCGAGCGGAAGCGTGAAGTGCAGCGTCAGCACCTGGTTCTCGAAGCTCAGGTAATAATCCGGCAGCGGCTCGTTCATCCTGATCTTGTTGCCGTCGACGGTGGCGTAAGTGAAGTAGTCGAAGTCCTTCAGCGACTCGACATTGACCTTGGCCAGCGGCGCCAGCTCCTCGCGGGTGAATTCGCCCTTCACCTTGCCCTCATAGCCCTGCGTGGCGAAGGCCGAGAACATGTCGTCGAACGACCAGGCGTGGCGCACGCCGGTGACAGTGCCGTCCGGCGCATAGAGCACTTCCGAGTTCATCGTCACCCAGACATGCGGATGCGCGACGGCGGGCGCGGCAAAGGCGAGGCTCAGCAGAGCGGCGATGAGAATGCGGCGTTTCATGAGCGGCACATTATCACGGAGTGCGGCGGATTGGAGGCGGCACTTTTGTGACAGTTAAAGCCCCGCCGCCCCGCCATCGGCGCGGGGGTCGTGGCCGCCTTCCAGCGTGCCGTTGGGGTGGAATATGACAGCCCCGGCATGGCCCATCGTGTCGGAATAGCCGTCCTTGACGACATCGACCTCATGGCCGGCCGACATCAGCCGGTCGATCATGTGGCCGTCAAAGCGCGGCTCGATCCGCAGGCTGGTATGGTCCGAGCCCCAGGTGCGGCCCAGGAGCCAGCGTGGCGCGTCAAGCGCCTTGTCAAGCGGCTGGCCATACGTGACGTGGCGGGTGAAGAGCGCGGCCTGCGTCTGCGGCTGGCCGTCGCCGCCCATCGTGCCATAGGCCATGATGCGGCCATCCCTGAGCGTCGCGAGTGCCGGATTGAGCGTGTGGAACGGCCGCCTGCCCGGCTCCAGCGCGTTGACCGCCTTCGGATCGAGCGAGAAGCTGGCGCCGCGGTTCTGCATCAAGATGCCGGTCGCCGGCAGGACGCAGCCGGAGCCGAACTCCCAATAGATCGACTGGATGTAGGAGACGACGAGGCCGGTGGAATCGGCCGCGCCCATCCACACTGTGTCGCCGCGCGCTTCGGGTGAAGGCCAGCGCGCCGCGCGCTTCATGTCGATCTTGGTGACCTCATTGTCGAGGAACGGCGCATCAAGGAAATGCTTGAGGTTTCCGTCGATGTGATCCGGATCGGTGACCTCACGATCACGGAGGATGAAGGCGCGCTTGGTGGCTTCGATCAGGCCGTGGATATGGGCGAAGCTGTCGCCTTCTGACACGCGCAAGCGGTCGAACAGAGCGAGGATGATCAGCGAGGCCAACCCTTGCGTCGGCGGCGGCGTGTTGTAGAGCGTCGCACCCTTGATCGAGACGCTGAGCGGCTCGGCAATTTTCGCCTCATACTTCTCGAGGTCGGCGCGCGTCACCGGCGAACCGATGCGCTCGAGATCGGCGGCGATCTCGCGGCCGACATCGCCGCGATAGAAATCGTCGAGACCGGTTTTGGCGAGATGCTCGAGCGTCTCGGCAAATTTGGTTTGCTTTAGCGTGGCGCCAAGTTCAGGCGCTTTGCCGTCAATGAGGAAGGCCTTGGCGAAGCCCGGCACTTTCGCCAGCTCGGCAAACTTGTCGGCGGTGAGTTGCGCCTGGCTCCGCGTGACCTTGTAGCCTTCGCGGGCGCGGCGGATGGCGGCATCGAACAGCACATGTAAAGGCAGCCGCGACGAGCCCTTGTTGATGCCCTGCCCGGTCTGCGCCTTGGCGGCATCGACCGCGAGCTGCCAACCGGCGACAGCGCCGGGCACAGTGAGCGCGGCGAGCGGGCCGCGCGACGGAATTTCGTATTGGCCGGCATCTTTGTAGAAACGCTGCGTCGCCTTCGCGCCGGCGCGCCCGGCGCCCATGATGGCGCGGACGCGACCATTCGGTTCGCGGATCAGCCAGAAGCCGTCGCCGCCGATATGGTTCATGTGCGGATAGACGGCGGCGATCGATGCCGCCATGGCCAGCATCGCCTCGATGGCGTTGCCGCCCTCTTCAAGGATCGCGCGGCCGTCTTCGACCGCCTGCGCATGCGGCGCGCAAACGACGCCTTTGCGATGGCCGGCGGTGTGGAGGTCGGTCATGCCACTGATGCGTCGGCGAGCCCGCGCTTCTTCAGCAGCGGTTCGACCGACGGCAAGCGGCCGCGGAAGGCGACATAGGCCTCGCCCGGATCGCGCAGATTGCCGGCTGAGTAGATGAAGTCGCGCAGCTTCTTCGCGGTCGCCGGATCAAAGGCATTGCCGGTTTCGGAAAAGGCCTCGAACGCATCGGCGTCGAGCACTTCCGACCACATGTATGAGTAATAGCCAGCCGCATAACCACCGCCGGAGAACAGATGCTGGAAATGCGGCAGGCGGTGCCGCATGACGATTTCAGCCGGCATGTTCATGGCGGCCAGCGTGTCGCGCTCGAATTTGGCGACGTCGAGCTTGTCGGCATCCGGCAGCGCATGGATGTCGAGATCGACCAAAGCACACGATGTATATTCGATGGTGGCGAAGCCCTGGCCATAGGTGCGCGTCGCCAAGAGTTTGTCGAACATCGCCTTCGGCATCGGCGCGCCGGTCTTGGCGTGCAGCGCGTATTTCTGCAGGATCTCCGGCACTTCGAGCCAGTGTTCGTAAAGCTGAGACGGCAACTCAACGAAGTCGCTCGACACCGATGTGCCGGCGAGCAGCGGATAGGTCACGTTCGACAGCAGGCCGTGCAGGCCGTGGCCGAATTCGTGGAAGAGCGTGCGGGCGTCATCGAACGACAACAGCGCCGGCTCGCCCTTGGCCGGCTTGGAGAAGTTGCAGACATTGAGGATGATTGGGCGGATATCGCCTTTGAGCTTCTGCTGGTCGCGCAGCGAGGTCATCCAGGCGCCGGAGTGCTTGGAGCCGCGGGCGAAATAGTCACCTATGAACAGGCCGACATGCTGGCCCGATGCGTCGGTGACGTCCCAGGCGCGCGCGTCAGCATGATAGAGCGGCACGTCGACCGGCTTGAACTGCAGGCCGAACAGCCGCGTCGCCGTCTCGAAGGCGGCGTCGATCATCTTGTCGAGCTGGAAGTACGGCTTGATCTCGGATTCATCGAGGTCGTAACGCTCTTTGCGCAGCTTCTCGGCGTAATAGCGCCAGTCATGCGGGGCGAGCGCGAAGTTGCCGCCCTCCGCTGCGATCATCTCCTGCAGCGCGTCGCGCTCAACACCAGCCTTGAGCTTGGCGCGGCCCCAGACATCGTCGAGCAGCTTGCGCGCCGCCTGCGGCGTCTTGGCCATTGAGTCGTCGAGGCGGTAATCGGCAAAGGTGGCGAAGCCCAGGAGGCGGGCGCGTTCGCCGCGCAGCGCCACCATTTCGGCGATCAGTGCGCGGTTGTCGGTCGCGCCGCCATTCTCGCCGCGCTTGGTCCAGGCCTGGAACATCTTCTCGCGCAGGTCACGCCGGTCGGAGAACTGCAGGAAGCCTTCGCAGGATGAGCGCGCCAAAGTGATGGCGTATTTGCCTTTGTGGCCGCGCTCCTCGGCGGCAGCCGAAGCGGCGGCAATGGCGAAGTCAGGCAATCCGGCGAGATCGGCCTCGTCGAGGATCAGGGCGAAGCTCTTCTCGTCGGCCAGCACGTTCTGGCCGAACTGGGTGCCGAGCGTGGCCAGGCGCTCGTTGATCTCCGCGAGGCGATCCTGCGCGGCCTGCTCCAGCGCGCCACCGGCGCGGACAAAGCGGGTGTTGTAGCGGTCGAGCACGCGGGCCTGCTCAGGGGTCAGGCCGAGGCTGTCGCGGCGGGCATGCAGGTCGCCGATGCGGGCATAAAGCTTGCGGTCGAGATACATGGCGTTGGAGTGGCGCGCCAGAAGCGGCGACATGTCCCGCTCGACCGCCTCGATCGCCTCGCCGGTGTCGGCGCCGGCCAGCACGAAGAAGACATTGGCGACCTTGTCGAGGTCTTTGCCGCTGGTCTCCAGCGCGACGATGGTGTTGTCGAAGGTCGGCTTCTCGGGATTGGCGGCAATGGCGTCCAACTCGGCGCGATGCGCGGCCAGCGCGGCGTCGAAGGCCGGGCGGAAATGCGCCGGCGTCAGCGTGGCGAAGGGCGGCAGCGCGAAGTCGCCGGTCCAGTCGGTGAGCAGCGGGTTTGGGGCAGGGGTTTGGGTCATGGCGTTCATCTAAGCCCGCGCGCGTGAGCCCGCAAACAAAAAGACCCTGGCCGGGCCAGGGTCTTTTCGGATCGTCAGCGTCGTTGGAGGCCGCGACGATCTCGCTGCCTTTGCGGCAGCTTGGCCGCCTTGGGCGGCCGTTTTCCGGCTATGCGGCTTTGGCGTTGATGCCGCGTTCGGCGAGACCGGTCAGCTTCAGATCGGCCGCCTTCTCGTCCTTCAGGTTCTGCTCCAGCACGGCGGCGCAGTCCGGGCGGCCGAGCTGCTTGGCCCAGGCGATCATCGTGCCATAACGGGTGATCTCGTAATGCTCGACGGCCTGCGCCATGGCGATCAGGGCCGCGTCGAGCACAGCCTTGTCCTCGACCTCGCCGCTGACTTCCCGGGCTTCCTTCAGAATGCCGTCGATGGCCGGGCAATCGACGCCCTCGACCTTCACGCCATGCATCTTGAACACCTGCTCAAGCCGCTGGATGTGGTTCCTGGTCTCGCCGAGATGCATCTGGAAGCTCTGCTTGAGGGTCGGATCGGTTGCCTTCTCGACCATGTCCGGCAGGGCCTTGGCGATCTGGTTCTCGGCGTAATAGATGTCCTTGAGCGTATGGACGAACAGATCGTCCATCGTCTTGATGTCCTTGCTGAACAGACCCATGGGATTACTCCTTGCGTGCATGTAATTGGGGTCCGGCACTTGCCGGTCGTCAGGTCAATGCGTGGTAAGCCGCGCCGTTCCTGTTCCAATAGGGCAATTGCGTGGCAAGCCCCACGCCTGGCCTGCGGCAGCGCGGCGCTCGCTATGGGCTTGATTCACGCAGCATTTTCGGGTTCATTGCGGCAGCTTCAGAGGAACTAAGCCCATGGCTACGCCCGCTCGCCGCATCAACTGGACCAACGTCAGCACCGTGATCAGCGCGGCGATCCTTATCGGCGCCGAAGTGTTCGGCGCGGCCTTCGCCGGCTCCTGGGCGCTCGCCACGCTGTTCGAGATCGGCAGCACCGGCCAGCGCATCCTCGACGTCGTCTTCGTGCTCTGCGGTCTGGTCGTGATGGCGCAGTTCGTCCGCTACGCGCACCGCATCGAGCCGTTCACCGCGCGCGCCTGATCGACTCAGGTGAAGCGCTCCGGCGTTATCCAAAGCCGTTAAGTAAGTTTTACGCCGCGCATAAGAAAACCTCTTGCGCTGCGCGCAGAAAATGTTATTTCACCTTTGCCCAATTTCGCACGTGCCTGTGGTCGTGTGTCAATCGGTAGGTAGCGGGACAAGAGGCCCGCCAGCCGCCTGAGGTAAGCGAGCTTCTCCTACGGGAAAAGTAAGTAGCCTCAAGTCTTCTGATTGGCAGCCGGAGGCGAAACCGGCGCACTCTGCTCTCCGCAGGGGACGCGACTTAAAGCAACGACGGAGCGGGCTTCTTTGGTCTCTGCTGGCCTTCCACCGCCAGCAACGGGTTACCGACGAGGCTTGTCCATCTTTGCCAGCAGTGCGGCAGGGGTCTCCCCTTCCAAGCCAAGGCAGTTTTAGCGGTTAAGAGTTCAAGGCGCGGCTGCGTTCCCATCACGCACCGTACCGAGAGCTCCGACACCTCGAAATCGAACGGCTACAGCCGTTCCTTGAGCTGGGAGTGTGCGCCAATGACCGAGCGCATTCGTGAATTTTTGCGTGACCGCCGTTCGCGTGGCGTCGACGAAGGCCCTGTGCTGGTCGTCGACCTCGACGTCGTCAAGGACAACTACAACACCTTCTCGAAGGCGTTGCCGGACACGCGCGTGTTCTACGCCGTGAAGGCGAACCCGTCGCCGGAAGTGTTGGCCTTGCTGGCGAGCCTCGGCTCCTGCTTCGACACCGCCTCGGTCCAGGAGATCGAGATGGCGTTGACGGCTGGCGCCACGCCTGACCGCATCTCGTTCGGCAACACGATCAAGAAGGAACGTGACGTCGCGCGCGCCTACGCGCTCGGCATCCGCCTCTTCGCGGTCGATTGCCAGGCGGAAGTCGACAAGGTCGCCCGCGCGGCGCCCGGCTCCAAGGTGTTCTGCCGCATCCTCTGCGACGGTGCAGGCGCCGAATGGCCGCTGTCGCGCAAGTTCGGCTGTGAACCGGTGATGGCCGTGGACGTCCTCGAGCACGCCTTCAAGGCGGGCCTCGAGCCCTACGGCATCTCGTTCCACGTTGGTTCGCAGCAGCGCAACCAGCATGCCTGGGACCGTGCCCTCGCGCAGGCGGCGGCGGTGTTCAAGGAATGCGGCGAGCGCGGCATGAACCTGTCGATGGTCAATCTGGGCGGCGGTTTTCCGACGAAGTACCTGAAGAACGTGCCGACGGTGAAGACCTACGGCAACGCGATCTTCAAGGCTTTGCGCAAGCACTTCGGCAACCGCATTCCGGAAACGATCATCGAACCGGGCCGCGGCATGGTCGGCAATGCCGGCGTGATCGAAAGCGAAGTCGTTCTCGTCTCGAAGAAGAGCGAGGAAGACGACGTGCGCTGGGTTTACCTGGACATCGGCAAGTTCGGCGGTCTCGCCGAGACGATGGACGAGTCGATCCGGTACGCGATCAAGACGCCGCGCGATGGCGATGCTCTGGCGCCGTGTGTGTTGGCCGGTCCGACCTGTGACTCGGCCGACGTGTTGTACGAGAAGCAGCCCTACCCGCTCCCGGTCAGCCTGGAGATCGGGGACCTGGTTCTCATCGAAGGCACCGGTGCCTACACGTCGACCTACTCGGCGGTGGCGTTCAACGGCTTCCCGCCGTTGAAGACCTATCACATCTAGGTCTCGACAGCTTAAAGCAGCTGTTGCCTGACGGTTACGGGAGGCGGTGTTCCGCCTCCCCCTTTCCTCCTCATCAAACTGAACGGCGCTTGGGTGCGCGCGCTTGCGCGCGTCCTCCAGGCGGGGAAGGACGACGACCATGATGCAGATCCGCACCGAACGCCTGTCCGACATCGACGCGCGCGAAGCGCTGCTCGACGCTGCCTTCGGCGAAAGCCGTTACCGCAAGTCGTCCGAGCGGCTGCGCGAGGACCGTCTGCCGGCGGAAGGCCTGTCCTTCATCGCCTCCGAAGGCCGCCGCGTCATCGGCACCGTGCGGCTGTGGGACGTCGCCTTGGGCAACGGCCAGCAGGCGCTGCTGCTCGGTCCGATGGCTGTGGCCGGCGATTGCCGCAGCCTCGGTCTCGGCGGCGCCATGATGCGCCGTGCGATCCAGGCCGCGCGCAAGCTCGGCTATGGCGCGATCGTGCTGGTCGGCGATCCGGAATACTACAATCGCTTCGGCTTCTCCGGTGAGAAGACCGGTGCGCTGTGGATGCCCGGGCCGTTCGAACGGCATCGTCTGCTCGGCCGCGAGCTGAAGGCCGGTGCGCTCGATGGCGCGCGCGGCATGATCGCGCCGGCGGGCCGCATGGTGCCGCTGCCGGATCTCGCCGCCTTGGTGGCGCGGGAAATGGCGCCGGTACGGCGCAACCGCCGCGCGGCCTAGCGTTCACTGATGGCCTGAATCGGGGACGCTCCGCTCTAGCGGGGCGTCCCTTCCGTTTGTCACAAAGGCCGGATATGACCGGACGTTATTTGGAGGACTGCATTATGGCCGATTGGCCCGTTTACGCGAAAATCACTGGCCCCATCGTCATGGTCGGCTTTGGCTCCATCGGCAAAGGTACGCTGCCGATGCTCGAGCGGCATCTCGACTACGACAGGTCGCGCGTGACCGTGCTCGATCCGAAGGATGAAGGGCGCAAGGCGCAGGTCGAGAAATACGGCGCCCGCTTCATCCAGCAGGGCCTGACCCGCGAGAACTATCGCGAGCTGCTGACACCGTTGCTGACCGAAGGCGGCGGCCAGGGCTTCTGCGTCAACCTGTCAGTCGACACCGGCTCGGTCGACATCATGGAGCTGTGCAACGAACTGGGCGTGCTCTACATCGACACGGTCAACGAGCCGTGGCTCGGCTTCTACTTCGACAAGTCGAAGGGCGCCGCCGCGCGTTCGAACTATGCGCTGCGTGAAACCACGCTCGCTGCCAAGAAGGCGCGCAAGCCGGGCTCGACCACGGCCGTGTCGTGCTGCGGCGCGAACCCGGGCATGGTCTCCTTCTTCGTCAAGCAGGGGCTGCTCAATCTCGCCTCCGACCTCAAGCTGAACACGCGCGAGCCGGCGAGCAAGGCCGAATGGGCCGACCTGATGCGCCAGGCCGGCGTCAAGGGCATCCACATTGCCGAGCGCGACACGCAGCGTTGCCGGACGCCGAAAGAAGCCGGCGTGTTCGTGAACACCTGGTCGGTCGAAGGCTTCCTGTCGGAAGGCATGCAGCCGGCCGAACTCGGCTGGGGCACGCATGAAAAGTGGAAGCCGGACAATGCGCATGGCCATGAGACCGGCTCGGGCGCGGCGATCTATCTGATGCAGCCGGGCGCCAATACGCGTGTGCGCACCTGGTGCCCGACGTTGGGGGCCCAGTACGGCTTCCTCGTCACGCACAATGAGTCGATCTCGATCTCGGATTACTTCACGGCGCGCGATGCGTCCGGCGCGGTGACGTACCGGCCGACCTGCCACTATGCCTATCATCCGGCTGATGACGCGGTGGTGTCGCTGCACGAGACGTTCGGCTCCGGCAAGATGCAGGAGAAGCACCACATCCTTGAGGAAGAAGAGATCGTCGACGGCATCGACGAACTCGGCGTGCTGCTCTACGGCCACGGCAATAACGCCTATTGGTTCGGTTCACAGCTCTCGATCGAAGAAACACGCGCGCTGGCGCCGTATCAGAACGCGACCGCGTTGCAGGTCACCAGCGCCGTGCTCGGCGGCATGGTCTGGGCGCTGGAGAATCCGAACGAAGGCATCGTCGAAGCCGACGAAATGGATTTCCATCGCTTGCTGGAAATCCAGTTGCCCTATCTCGGCCCGGTGAAGGGCTATTACACCGACTGGACACCGCTCAACGGCCGCCCGGGTTTGTTTCCCGACGACATCGACGAAAGCGATCCGTGGCAGTTCAGGAATGTGTTGGTGAGGTAGTATTCAAAAGCAAATGGGCGGCCGCGAGGCCGCCCATTTTACTTAAAGCGTCAGCACGCTACCCACACCACCCTCAGTCCCCATGGCCAGCACCTGGCCCTCGGCGCTCCAGCCGATCGTGCTGACCGGATCGCCATCGGCCTCGCGCGCCAGAATCAAAGCGCCGTCATCGAGCCGGATCAGCATCACCGAGCCATCGCTGAATCCCGCCGCCGCGACCGGCTGGCGCGGATGACAGGCGACCGCCGAACAGCGCGACGGCGATTGCGCTAGCATGGTCGGCTGTTTCCCCATCGGGCCATCCTTGCCTTCGAACGGCCAAAGAATGAGTTGCTCGGAGCCTGACGTGGCGAGAGCCTTGCCGTCATGGGTCCAGGACAGCGAGCGCACGCGCGCCGAATAACCTGACATGCGCATGTGTTTGGCATCGACAATGCGCCAGCCGTGCAAGGTCTGCTCCTGCATCGTGGTGATCAGGAATCTACCGTCCGGGCTGACCGTCACGCCAAGATGCGAGCCCTTCCATTCCAGCACATCCGGCTTGGCGGCGGCGTTGGGAAACCAGAGCGTCGCGCCATTGTAATGCGCGATGGCGACGCGAAAGCCTTTCGGAAAGAACGCGAGGCCGGCAACCGTCGACGGTAGTTCGAGTTGGCGCGCTTCGCCTTTGCCGGTGCGCAGATGCGCGACCTTGCCGGCGGCCCAGGCGACAGCGCAATCGGGACCAAGCGCGACCTGATCGACCCAGCGCTTCTTCTCGTCGGTGGCGAGCACTTCGTGGTCGCCGTCACGGTTGGTGGAGACAAGTTTACCGTCATCGCCGCCGGTGACGATGCGCTGGCCATCGCCGGCGCTGACGAGAATGCCGCCGCCGTGAATTGCAACACTCGTTCGCTTTTCGACGGGCGCGAACAGCAGCGCTTCCTCGCCGAGCACGAAGACTGGCGTCTGCTTGAAGAAATGAACGCCAACAATGCCGCTGTCGGCCTGAACGACGCGGGCACGATCGGCGAGTGAGGGAAGCGGTGCGCTGAGGTCGCTCATTTAAGCAATGCAACTCTCGAAACCCTTGCGGATTTTTTCTTCCGGCAAATGGCGGCCGATGAAGACGATGCGGCTGGTGCGCTCCTCGCCCTCTTTCCATGCGCGCTGATGATCGCCGTCGAGGATCATGTGCACGCCCTGAAATACGAAACGCTCATCGTCATCCTTGAACGACAGGATGCCCTTCGAGCGCAGGATGTCCTTGCCCTCGGTCTGCACCAGATCCTGCACCCACGGAAAGAACTTGTCGGAGTTAAGCGGCTTGTCGGTCTTCAGCGAAATCGATTGCATGTCTTCATCATGGTAATGCTTCAGGCCGCCATGATGGTGGTGATGATCGTGGCCGTCATGATCGTGATGATGGTCGTGGTCGTGACCGTCGTCGGCGGTCAGGAATTCCGGCTCGATGTCGAGAATGCGGTCGAGATCGAAGGCATTGCGGCCGAGCACTTCGTCGAGCGCGATGTTGGACCGCTCGGTGCGGTGCAGCTTGGCATAGGGGTTAATGGCGCGGATGCGCGCCTCGACCTCGGCCAGTTCGCCCGGCGTCACAAGATCGGTCTTGTTGAGCAGGATGACGTCGGCGAAGGCGATCTGGTTCTTGGCCTCCGGCGCGTCCTTGAGCCGGTCCTTCAGCCATTTGGCGTCGGCGACCGTGACAACGGCGTCGAGGCGGGTCTTGGCGCCGACATTCTCGTCCATGAAGAAGGTCTGCGCCACCGGGGCCGGATCGGCCAGGCCGGTGGTTTCGACGATGATGGCGTCAAATTTTCCCTTGCGACGCATCAACCCATCAATGATCCGCACCAGATCGCCGCGCACGGTGCAGCAAATGCAGCCATTGTTCATCTCGAACACTTCCTCATCGGCATTCACGACCAGCTCATTGTCGATGCCGATTTCGCCGAACTCATTGACAATAACGGCGTATTTCTTGCCGTGCGGCTCGGACAGGATGCGGTTGAGCAAGGTGGTTTTGCCGGCACCGAGATAGCCGGTGAGCACGGTAACGGGGATTTTCTCGACGCTGGTGGGGGTGTTCATGACCGAAGGGCTCCTTGGGAGCAGACATATAGGGGGTCGCAAGCCACCGCGCAAAAGGCTGCCGACCGGGCGATTTGGCCGGGTTCTCGCCTGCAGCGGTAAGATATGGCTTTCGAGCAACTAATAGTTGCCGGGGGAGTTGTTTCAATAGTGAGCTGTTTTGATCAACCCCAGAGGGGCGACACAATCAACAATGCTGAGTGTTTTCTAGACGACGCCCGAAAATTCTTTTGTTTGGCCGGTAAGGCGACTGGCCAGGAGGACGTTGAGCGATTTGCAGCGCAAGGACGTGAGTACTTGCTGTTGGCCCACCGCGCCGCCGCAGTCGATACCGTGCCGCGGACCGAGACATTCTGGGACCTTCCAGCGCCGGCCCACAAATGAAAAAGGCCGCCCAGAGGGCGGCCTTCGACATTTCAGTTGATCAATCAGACCGTTAGCAACGGACGTAACGGCGATAGCCATCACGGGTCACGGTGTAGCAGCGGCCTGGACGGGTCGAATCGGCGATCACGGCGCCGGCCGCAGCACCGATCAGACCACCGGCAACCGCGCCGCCAACCGAATTCGTGGCCAAGCCACCAATCAGGGCACCGGTGCCGCCGCCGATCAGGGCGCCGCCAGCCTGACGATCCTGCCGCGCGGTCTCACAACCCGCGAGGGTCAAACCCATAACGGCCACCAAAATAATCTTCTTCATTCGCGTTCTCCCTGACTGCGTAACGGTGTGCCCAATTGATGCCGCCGGAACGGCGGAAATGCGGCGGGCGCCCGGAGCCTAACTACACAACCGTCACTTGGGTTCCAATCGGCACCCGGTCATAGAGATCGATGATGTCCTGGTTGAAGAGGCGGATGCAGCCGCTCGAAACGGCCGTGCCGATGGTCTCCGGCTCAGTCGTGCCGTGCAGGCGGAAAAGCGTGTCTTTGCCGCCGCGGTAGAGATAAAGGGCGCGCGGGCCGAGGGGGTTGCTCGGGCCCCCGGGCATGCCGCCGGAATAGGACCGGTACATTGGGATCGCCGCCATCATGTTGGCGGTCGGGGTCCAGTGCGGCCACTTCTCCTTGCGACCGACGGTCGCAGTGCCGCGGAAGGTGACACCCTCGGCGCGGCCGACGCCGACGCCGTAACGGAGCGCCCGGCCCCCGGCCTGGATCAGGTAGAGCCGGCGCTGCGGCACATTGACGAAGATGCTCCCCGGCTTTTCCTTGCCGCTCCAGGCGACTTCGGTGCGCATCAGGCCCGAATCAAGGCTGGTCATATCGACCGCGTTGATGGTGTGGCCACCGTCGCTGATCGATCCATAGTTCGAGGTGACGCAGCCGGCTGCAAGCAGCGGCAGGCCGATGATCACCGAACGGCGGCTCATGACGGAAAGTTCGGTGCGGACGGGGCTCTTGCCGGGATGCTTAATCATCGTTCTCTCTGCTGTTAAGTTTTCATATTGCGGATGAGGGGCACCCCACGCAACCGTCTATTAACAAAAACCCACATGACGCTGGTCATGTGTGGCCAATTTACCAAGCGGATTAACTACCCGACCAAGCAGCAACGGCGGACGCCATTGCGCCCTGATAAGTTCGCCTCAGCCCTAGGACAGATTAGTGATGCCGTTTGTCCGGGTGAGAGGCAGTCTGGGTGTTCAAACATCCAGCTGCCTCGCTTTATTTCAGGGGGCCGCCGCGGCGATGGGCCCCGCCCGGGCCGAGCAAATTTGGCTCCCGTTTTAGCCCGGATTTTTCAGAAAAATTCACTTCTGCCGCCTAGCCTTGCGCATGGGCAGCGCGTTGAGCGCGCCAGTTTATAATTTGTTTAGGATCGACCATGTCGATAGCCGCTGCTGAAAACTTCCTTCGCAATTCGCGCGAGCAGGTGTCGCAGAAGGACATCAACGACAGTTATTTGAAGGCGATGACCGAGCTGACGCGCGAAGTGAAGCGTCTGGAAGACGAGATCCGCCGAGTCCGCCGCGACGTGATGGTCAGCCGCCGGTTCTGATTCGGCTGCGTATTCGCCGCGCGCCTGCCCGGCCGCGTGCTATAGCCTTTGCATGACAGATCAAAATGAAAAGCCGCTGCGCGGCGTCGGCGTCTATTGGATCGATGAAGCCGACTATGCCGCCGTGCGGGCGGAATTCGAGGACGGCGCAACGCTGCCGCCGGACTGGGCTGCGTGGCAGAAGATGGCCACCGAAATGGAAACCGGGTTGAAGGCCTATGGCCACCCGGTGATGCGCGTACGCATTCGCCCCAAGGAATTCGCCGACTGGTGCGCGGCGCATGATGTCGACACCAGACGCAAGGGCCGCAAGGCGTTCATTGCCGAAGCGGTGTTCGATCGGTGGGGCGATCAAAGCTAATTCAGCCGTCGCCCTTCGAGGCCCGCTACGCTCGCACCTCAGGGTGACGGCTCACCGCCGCGTCAGCTCGTAACGGCCTTCGAGAACATTGTTCTTGAGATCGCAATGGCATTCCTTTGCAAAGGCCTGCAACGCCGCGCGCGAAATCGGATCAGGTTCGCCGGGCGGAAACGCATCAGCGAACAGCGAATAGGTCAAATCGAAGATGTGCCCGCGCGGCATTTCGGCCAGATAGCTCTTCAAGACGTCGCGCGTCAGCATGCTCGCCCTCATCCCTACCGCGCCAGCGGCGCCGTCGCGTGATAGCGTGAAGCGGCGGCGAACAGAAGTGCCGCACGGGACAAGACCATGGCCGCATTGTTTGAAGAACTGGGCTACCGCGAAACGCCGATCGGCGGCATCAGCCTGCGGCGGCGGCGTGAACTGCGGCTCGGCGTCGACGTGTTCGAGATCAAGCTCAACGACGAGTTCCTGATGTCGAGCCTGTTCACGGCGTCGGAAGTGGCGTTGGCCGACCTTGGCCTCGCCGGGCTGAAGGGCCAAGGCCTCGATGTGGTCGTTGGCGGGCTGGGCTTGGGCCACACCGCCAAGGCGGTGCTGGCGAACGCGAATGTCGGCTCGCTTGTGGTCGTCGATTACCTGCAGGCGGTGATCGACTGGCATAATGAGGGGCTGGTGCCGCTAGGCGCGGAGCTGAGCGCCGACCCTCGCTGCCGCTTTGTCCAGGGCGATTTCTTTGCGATGTCCGCTTCGGACGCCGGTTTCGACCCGGAAGCGCCCGGCCGCCAGTTCGATGCCGTGCTGGCCGATATCGACCATTCCCCCGAGGCGCTGCTCGATGAGGGCAATGCTTCGTTCTACAGCGTCGACGGCCTCACCCGCCTAACCCGGCACCTGAAGCCCGGCGGCGTGTTCGGCCTGTGGTCGAACGACCTGCCCGACCCGGCGTTTACGGACCGCCTGGGCGCGGTTTTCGCCGATCCGCGGGCCGAGGAAGTCACCTTCCACAACCCGCTGCAGGACCGCCCCTTCACCCAGACGGTCTATCTGGCCAACAAGCGGACGTGAGCCTTCCGGGGACACTGGGCTTGCCAGAGATATGTTATAATATTACATCATTGGACCCGTCCTGGCTCAAGGATCTGCCCATGCGTATGTTCGCCCTGCTGTTTGCTGCCGCCCTCACCTTTGCCTCCGGCGCGCAGGCGCAGGCTCCCTCTGCCAAGATCACCGTGGTGGCGGCGCAGAATTTCTACGGCGACATTGCTCGCCAGATCGCCGGCGACCGGGTGACCGTGATCAACGTCCTGACCAACCCCGACCAGGACCCGCATCTTTATGAGCCGTCGCCCGCTGTGGCGCGGCAGATCGCCGACGCCAAGATCGTCATCACTAACGGCGCGCATTACGACGAATGGGCCGACAAATTGATGAAGGCGGCGCCGCGCCCGGGCCGCGTCGTCATCACCGCGGCGAAGCTGGTGAAGGCCAAGCACGGCGACAACCCGCACATCTGGTACGCGCCGGCGACCATGCCTGTCGTCGCAAAGGCGATTGCCGCCGCCTTAACGCAGGCCGACAGCGCCAACGCTGCCGCTTACGCCGATGGCCTCACCAAAACACTGGCCGGTCTCGACCGCATATCGCAGCGTGTCACCGACATGCGCGCGCGGCACACCGGCAAATCGATTGCCGCCACCGAGCCGGTGGCCGGGCCGCTGGCCGATGCGCTGGGCCTGACCATGCGCAACCAGAGCTTCCAGCGCGCGATATTGAACGAGACCGAGCCGAGCGCGCGCGACATCGCCGCCTTCGAGACCGACTTGAAGACCAAGAAGGCCGCGGTGTTGATTTACAACAAGCAGGTGTCCGAGAAGCTGGCCGAGCGGCTGATCGCCATTGCCCGCGCGTCGCAGGTGCCGGTGGTTGCCGTGACCGAAACGCAGCCGGCGGATAGCTCGTATCAAGACTGGATGCTCGGCCAGTTGGACGCGCTCGACAAGGCGCTGACGGGTTCGGGTTCGTGAGTGTCGTCACTCTCGACCGCGCCACCATTGCCATCAACGGCCGTGCCGTTCTGAAAGACATCAGCTTTGCCATAGAGCCTGGTGAATTCATCGGCGTGCTCGGGCCGAACGGCGCTGGCAAGACGACCTTGATGCGCTCAATCCTCGGCCTGCTGCCGCCGACCAGCGGCCAGCTCAAAGTCTTCGGCGAGACGCCGCGCTGTGGCAATCCCGCCATCGGCTATTTGCCGCAACTGCGCACCGTCCTCCCCGACCTGCGCGTGCGCGGGCTGGATTACATTGCCAGCTCGCTGAATGGCGAACGCTGGGGCCTGCCGTCGCTGTCCGCCGCCGACCGCAAGGCCATTGAAGCAACGCTCGACGATGTCGGCGCGCGCGATCTGGCCAGCCGTGCGCTGTCCGACATGTCCGGCGGCGAAAGGCAGCGGCTGCTGCTGGCGCAAGCCTTGATGGGTCAGCCGAAGCTGCTGCTGCTCGACGAGCCCTTGATCAGCCTCGATGCGCGACACCAGGAAGTCGTCATCGACGTCATCAAGACGGTTTGCCGCGAGCGCAAGATCACCGTGCTGTTCTCGGCGCATGAACTGAACCAGTTGCTCGGCGCTATCGACCGCGTGCTGTATCTCGGCAATGGCCATGCTGAGCTCGGCCGCGTCGACGAAGTCGTCACCGCGCCGGTGTTGTCGAAGCTGTACGGCACCGAGATCGAGGTGCTGCGCGCCGGCGGGCATATCTTCGTGCTGTCGCGCGGCCGCGATGTCGAGCGCGATGCGCATAATCACGATCATGGCCACCACGGGCACGCGCACTGATGTTCCAATACGAATTCATGATCAATGCTTTCGCCGCCGCCGGCATTGTCGCCGTGGTGTCGGGCGTCGTCGGCTATTTCCTGGTGATGCGCGGACAGACTTTCGCCGGCCACGCGCTGTCGCATATTGGATTCGCGGGTGCGACTGGCGCCGGACTGATCGGCCTCGCGCCCCTGTGGGGCCTGATCGGCTTTACGCTCGCCGCCGGCATTGTCATGGGACTGCTCAGCGACCGCATCAGCAACCGCGACGTCGCCATCGGCGTGGTGCTGTCGCTATCGCTCGGCTTTGGCCTGTTGTTCCTGCATTATTATACGTCGTTCGCGACGCAGGCAACCGCACTGCTATTCGGCAATGTGCTGGCCGTCGATCATGCGATGATCGCGACATTGGCCGGGCTGGCTGTCGTGACGCTCGGTGCACTCGCTGTCATCATGCGGCCGCTAATCTTCGCGAGTTTGCAGCCGGAATTGGCGGAAGCCAAAGGCGTGCCACTGCGTTTCATCTCGACCGCGTTTCTGGCGCTTGTCGCGCTGGCGGTGGCGGCCTGCGCGCAGATCGTCGGCGTGCTGATGGTGTTCACCTTGATGGTCGGCCCGGCTGCGGCGGCGCAGCGCCTGACCAAGGGATTGTGGAGCGGCTTGATATTGTCCGCCGCATTCGCATTGGGTGAAGCCTGGCTCGGCATCGTCATCGCCTATCACAGCGACTGGCCGGTCAGCTTCTGCATCGCCGCGCTGAGCGCACTGGTGTATTTCAGCGCATTGGCCTGGCCGACGCGGCGCGTTGAGCACGTCCACACGCATCACCACGCGCATTAAAAAAGGCCCCGCTTGCAGCGGGGCCTTTCCATTCAGCGCTTGCGCGCTTCTTACATCTTCACGCCTTTTTCGGTGAAGTACTTCACCGCACCCGGATGCCACGGCACCGAGGAGTTGCCCTTGATCTGGTTCTCGAGCGAGAAGCTCTCGGCTTCCTTGTGCACGGCAACCAGATCAGCCTTCTTCTCGACCATCAGCTTGACGATCTCGTAGGCGTCCTTATCCGACATCTTGTCGTTGGTGACGAGCACGTTCCAGACGGCCGTCGCCTTGTTGTCGGCTTCCTGGCCCGGATAGACGCTCTTGGCGACGATCTTCGACGAATAGAGCGGACCGTATTTGGCGTTCATCTTCGGCACCAGATCGTCATGGTCGATCATCTTCAGCTTGACGCCCGGCGTCGCGCCGAGATCGGTCACCGCCGCCGTCGGCAGACCACCGACCCAGAAGAACGCGTCGATCTTCTTGTCCTTGATCGCATTCACCGACTCGGCAACGCCGAGACGTTCACGCTTCATGTCCTTGTCCTTGTCGAGACCGGCCGCCTCGATGACGCGGAAGGCCATCACTTCGGTGGCGCTGCCACCCGAACCGGTGGAGACGCGCTTGCCCTTGAGGTCCGACACTTTGGTGATGCCGGTGCCGTCGATGGTGACGACGTGCATGACGTTCGGATAGAGCACCATCAAGGTTTGCACCGCGACTTTGCCGCCCTTGAACTTGTCTTCGCCGTTGACGGCGTCGAGCGCAGCATCGGCCATCGAGAAGCCGATTTCGCTCTGGCCCGAGCCGAGCAGCTTGAGGTTGTCGACCGAGCCGCCGGTGACCTGTGCCGTCGCCTGCGTGTTCGGCAGGTTCTTCGACAGCAGATTGGCGAGGCCGCCGCCGATCGGATAATAGACGCCGCCGGTGCCGCCGGTGCCGATCGAGATGGTGCGCTGCTGCGCCTGAGCGCCAAATGCGACCGCGGTCGCGACGAGCGCCACGGCTGCGCCAATAAGAGTCCGTTTCATCAAGTTTCCTCCGTTTTGCATTTTGTTTCTTGGGGCGATTGTCATCGTTTCGAGCGCTGACTTCCAGCGCTATTTTGTCACGCAGGGGCCGGCCGCGCCCGGCCCTTCCATTGCCAGAGCAGCAATGCCGCGCCGAGTGCGATACCGAATGGTGCCGGATGCGGAATGTTCAGGCCACTGATGCGCTCAAGCAGCGCCTCGAGCAGGCCTGGGAATACGAGCAGAAGACCGGCGAGCATGAACAGGCCGCGTTCCACGGCCGTGGTCCGCCGCAGCGCCCAGCCTTGCGCGGCGACCGCCAGTGCGGCGAGGCCGGCGCCGGTCAGCACGGCGATCAGCGCGATGTCATAGACCGAGCCGTTGGGGGGAATCTTGAACAGCAGGCCGACGCCGATCGGATCGAGAATGAAAACGAACGGCACCAGGAAGGCGGGCAGCGTATATTTCCACGCCTGCATTGTCGTCTTGTACGGATCGCCGCCGGTGATCGCGGCGGCGGCGAAGGGCGACAGCGCCGTCGGCGGCGAGACTTCCGAGAGCACGGCGTAATAGAAGATGAACATGTGCGCCGCGTAATCCGGCACGCCGAGCTTGATCAACGCCGGCGCGGCGATGACGGCGCAGATGATGTAAGACGCGGTCACCGGCACGGCGAGGCCGATGATCCAGACAACCAGCGCGGTATAGATCGCCGTCATCAGCAAGCTGCCGCCGGCGAAGTCGATGACGATCGACGAGAACTTCAAGCCGAGGCCGGTGAGCGTGACAACGCCAACAATGATACCGGCCGCGGCGCATGTCGTTGCTGCGCTGAGCACGCCAACCGAACCATCGGCTAGTGCGGCGGTCATCTTCGCCGATGACGGCACTGCCTTACGGCCCGCCGCGGTGAGGCCGATAAAGGCCAGCACCGCCATCGCGATCAACACCAGCAGCGGGAAATAACCCTGGAAGGCGCTGCCGATCGACGACGCGTTGATCGCCGGCACCAGCATCAGCACGGCGGCGACGACATAGACGGCGAGCAGCGGCAGCAATAGCTGGCGCGGGCCGAGCGCCGTTTCCGGCGCCAGCCCGCTCATCGCGAAAGCGAGGATGGTCGAATAGAAAACGGCGAGCATTGGCGAGAAGCCGATGACCATGAAGACAACGACGGCGATCAGCGACACGAAGTGGAAGCCGTAGCGCTTGGTCATGCCCCAGATGGTCAGGTCCTGCTTGAACACAACTTCGCGCGCACCGAAGCGGGCGGCGTCCAGCTCGACCATGAACAGGAGCGACAGGTAATAGAGACAGGTCGGAATCGTCGCCATCCAGATGACGTCGAGATAACCGATCTTCAGAAACTCCGCGATCAGGAAGGCCGCGGCGCCGAGCACCGGCGGCGAGATAATGGCGCCAAGACCACCGGCAGCGAGCAGGCCACCGGCCGCGTTCGGCTCGAAGCCGGCCTTCTTCAACATCGGCCAGGCGACCGTGCCGATCATCACGGTGGTGGCAACGCCCGATCCCGAAGGACCACCGAGCAGGAACGACGACGCGACCACGGCGCGGCCGGCACTCGATGGCTTGTTGCCCATCACCGCCAGCGAGAAGTCGATGAAGAAACGGCCGGCGCCGGAATGCTGCAGGATGGCGCCATAGATCGTGAACATGATGATCAGGCTGGCCGACACATCGACCGCGACGCCGAAGATGCCTTCCAGCGTAATGAACAAATGGCCGACAAGCCGCGCAAGGTCGAAGCCGCGATGCGTCCAGGGCGGCGGCAGATGCGGCCCCAGCATCGCATAGGCGATGAAAAGGATAGCGACGAAGGGCATGATCCAGCCCGTCGTGCGGCGCGCGGCTTCCAGTACCAGCACGACGAAGATAGCGCCCAGGATCACATCCCAGCGCTCCGGCACGGTGGCGCGGTCGGTGAAGTCGTCGCCCTGCCAGAGAGCGTAGGTGACGATGACAATGCCGAGCACCGGCGGAATGACATCGAACCACATGATGCGGTTGCGGAAGCGGTTGGCCAGCGGGAACAGCAGAAAGCTGAGCAGCAGCACAAAGGCGACGTGCGAATAACGCATCGCCTGCGTCGGCACGATGTCGTAGGCGGCATAAAGATGAAACAGCGACATCAGCACGGCGATGGCGGTCACCGCGATGCCGGTCCAGCCGGTCAGCCGGTTGCCGGCGCCCTCTTCCTGCTGGACGTATTCCTCGGCCTTGCGGAGCGCTTCCGCCGAGATTGCTGCATCGGAATCCGCCCTGACGTCGCTCGCCATCGTCCCCCCATCGCCGCCGGTGCTTTTGCACCTGACGCCCCGCTTAAGTGCCGGATTTTAGCCAGTTTGTCGACTGTGCAATAGGGCGGAGTGAGAGCGCACGGGGCCGTGACGGAATGGCTGCCGCCATGATAGGCAAAGCCATGAACGAGATAGCCAAACGGGCGATTTGCGTCGGCGAAGCCACGGTCGAACTGGCGCGCGGCGGCGATGGCCGCTTTGCGCTGGCGAGTTCTGGCGATGCGTTCAACACCGCGATCTATCTGGCGCGCGCCGGGCAACCGACAGCGGTCGCGACCGCGCTTGGTGACGATCCCTATTCCGATGCGATTGTCTCGCTGGCAGCTGCCGAAGGCATCGGCATCGATCTGATGACACGCGTGACCGGGCGGCTGCCCGCACTGTCATTGGTCGATGCCGATCTGAAGGGTGGGCGGCGCACACATGCGTGGCGCGACGCACAGCCGGCGCGCGATCTGTTCGAGCTGCCGAACTGGAGCGTGACCGCAGCGGCGCTGACTGCGGCGCGGCTTGTCTATTTCTCCGGCATCACGTTGTCGCTTTATTCCAATGTCGGCCTCGGCCGCTTTCTTGCAGCACTTGAGCTGGCGCGCACCGCCGGGGTGCGCATTGCGTTCGACGGCAACTTCCGTCCCGACGGCTGGCGCGGCGATGTCGCGCGCGCGCGCACGGTGTATGCCGAAGCGCTGAAGCGCGTCGACATCGCGCTGCCGACTTACGACGACGAAGCGGTGCTGTGGGGCGATCCGTCGCCGGAAGCGACGGTCGAGCGCTTGCAGGCTTTCGGCGTCGGCGAGATTGTCGTCAAGAACGGGCCGAACGGCGCGCTGGTCGCAACCACCGGCGCGCACGACATGGTACCGGTGCCGGAAGTCGTCACGCCGGTCGATGCCACCGCCGCGGGCGATGGCTTCAATGCCGGCTATCTCGCCGCGCGGCTTTCCGGCCAAAGCGCGTTCGAAGCAGCGGGCGCGGCGCATCGCCTGGCCGGTCAAGTCATTCGTCATCGCGGCGCTATCGTGCCCCGCAGCGGCGCGGCGGTACACTAGGGGAATTCATGAAAGGCAAGTTCAAAGCGATCAGCCTGGCGCGCAGGCTGGTGATCGATCTGATGCACGTTTCCGTGCCCCTGGTGGTGGTCAAGAAGACGCTGAATTTGGACCGCCTCGCGCAGGCGCGCGCGCAACTGGCCGTGCGACCGGGCTGGACCACGATTATCGCCAAGGCCTTCTGCATCGTTGCGCGTGACGAGCCGTGGCTGCGCACATTCTATATGAAATATCCGTGGCCGCATTTCTACGAACTGCCGCGCAGTGTGGCGATGGCCGCGATCGTGCGTGACAGTTTCGATTCGGACGTACCGCTCCTCTTGAAGATCGGCTCCGCCGACGAAATGCCGCTCTCGACGGTCGAGATTATCCTGCAAAGCGGCAAGAGCGGGCCGCTGAGCGAAGTGCCGGCGCTGGGGCGCATCATTCGCATCACCAAGCTGCCGATGCCGCTACGCCGCGCGTTCTGGACATTCGGCCTGCATGTCGCCCGCCAGCGCGCCAACAATTTCGGCACGTTTGCCATCACGTCGCTGGCGACGACGGGTTCGGAAACCGTCGTGCTCAATTCGCCGGGGCCGAGCATGTTGACCTATGGGCTGGTCAAGCCCGACAACACGATGGAAATCCTGCTGCACTGGGATCATCGCATTTACGACGGCGTTCTCGCGTCGCGCGCGCTGCAGAAGCTCGAAGACGTCATGAACCGCGCCATTGCCGACGAATTGCTGGCCGGCGCCAAGACTTAAGGCTTGCCGATCAGCATCGCCGCGCCAGCGGCGATGAACGGCAGCGGCAGACATACCAAAGCGCGCAGCCAGACGACGCGCGCCGGCATCATTGGCACTTCGTACAGCACCAGCCGGTGCACCGCGAACAGCGCCCATGCCGTCGTGAAGGCCACGACTTGTGGCGCGCCGGCCCCGCCTTTCAGCGCCGCGGCACCGAGGGCGAAACCGACCACCGGACCGCCGGGCGTCAAGGCGCCGCCGATCGTCGCCAGTGCAATGCCCATGATCGCCGATTCCGGCCCAAGCCATGGCGCGATCATCGACTTCGGCAACGCCTCGGCGATAAAGCCGGAGCCGATAACGCCGAGGCCGATACGCGGCAGCAAATGCAAGAAGTCGATGACGCCGGCGCGTGCGCCCTCATTCAGCACAATGCGGCCGCGCGAGGCTGCGGCCAGCGCCAGACCGCCGACGAACAGCCACAGTAAGATGTCGATGAGGAGCATCATGGGTCTTTGCGCGGCTCCCCGGTCGGAGCTTTCACCGGAAACCCGGCCTTGACCACGATGCGCGCCAGAATGCCGGCAATGATCGGCAAAGGCAGCGCGGCGATGATGCGCCAAAGCGTGAAATCGGCACCGAAGAACGGCAGCTCCCATACCAGCGCGCGCGTGTAGCCGATCAGCGACCAACTGACGAGAAACGCCACCACCGTACCGGCATCGGCGCCAACAAGCAGGAACGCGCCGGCAATCGGATAGGCGGTGAACGGTCCGCCGGGCAGCATGAAGCCAAACGCCATCGCGATCAGCAATCCGGTCATGCCCGATTCACCGCCGACCCAGCGCGCCACCAGTTCGCGCGGCAGCAGCAAAGTGATGAAGCCGCCAATCAGGCAACCGGCCAGCACCTTTGGCAACATGGTGACGAACAGCCAGATGTCGCTTTCCAGCACCGTGAAGAAATGGCCGGAGCCGTCACGCCAGTAGACATAGGCCGCAGCCGAAAGCGACAGCGCCGCGATGGCCAAAGTCGACCAGTCGAAGGCGCGGCGGCGGCGCGGTTTTGGAGGTGGTTGATTCAAGATGGCCAGGCGATTCAAGGTTGCAGCACGCATGATAGCGCTGGCGCTTGCTACCGGTAAGCCGGCGGCGCGTCCATCAAAATGGCCGCCGGCTGTGCCTCTTATTCAGCCGGCACTGCCTGCTGCCGCCGCACCGCGCGGCGTTCGCGCCAGCGGTCGCGGCGTTCGGCGACATTGGCAATGGCCATCAGCGCCGCCGGGGTGACGATCAAAGTCAGGATGGTGGCGAAGCCGAGACCGAACACGATCGCGGTCGACAGGCTGATCCACCATTGCGTCGCCGGGGCGCCGAAGGTGATCTCGCGGTTGACGAATTCGAGGTTGATGCCGAAGGCAATCGGCAACACGCCCAATATCGCCGTGACCGCCGTCAACACGACGGGACGTGCGCGCTCGCGGCAGGTTTCCATGATCGCGTCATAGGCACCCTGCCCTTCGCTGCGCAGTCGGTCGTAGGTGTCGATAAGCACGATGTTGTTGTTCACGATCACACCGGCGTTAGCGATGATGCCGATACCGGTCATCACCACGCCGAATGGCTGGCCCATGATCATCAAACCGAGCAGCACGCCGATCGTCGACAGCACCACCGCCGAAAGCACCAGCAGCACCGAGATGAAGCGGTTGAACTGCGCCAGCAGGATCGCGAAGATCAGGAACATGGCCGTGCCGAACGCCTTGCCGAGGAAGGCGCCCGCCTTCTCGCGTTCTTCGTCCTCGCCTTTGAGCTTGAAGGTGACGCCGTCACCGAGTTCGGCTTTCGACAGCCGGTCGATGACTTCCTTCTGCACCACGGCGGTCTGAACGCCTGCGGCGATATTGGCCGAGACGGTCATGATGCGCGCCGCATTGACGCGGTTGATGAAGCCGACGCGCGCCGCCGGTACGCGCTCGACGAAATTGCCGATCGGCACATAGCCGGCCTGCGTCTGCACGCGCAGTTCATCGATCTGGTCGAGGCTGCGGCGATCACCCGGGAAGCGGACGATGATATCGACCGCCTTGTCGTTATCAGACGGGCGATATTCGGTGACCTTGACGCCATTGGTGACAAGCTGAATGGCATTGCCGACGCTGCCGAGGCTGGCGCCGTATTTCGCCGCTTCCGACTTGTTGACCTGGATCTTCCAGTCGATGCCCGGCAACGGCAGGCCATCATCGAGATCGCGCACTTCCGGCATCTGGCTAAGCGACGCGGCAACCTTCTTGGCCGCTTCCGGCAACTTGTCCGGATCGATAGCGGCGATCTGCACCTGAATGGCCTTGCCGGTCGGCGGGCCGGCTCGCGGCGCCGTCACTTCGACCAGGATGCCGGCAATGGTGTTGGTCTGCTGGCGGATCTTGTCCATGATGACATGCGCGGCGTCACGCTTCTGCCAGTCGTCGAATTCGAACTGGATGACGCCGATCGTGTCTTCGGTGATTTCGCTGGAGCCGCGCGGCTGTTCGCCGACACGGGTATAGACGGTCTTGATGCCGCCGGTCGCGAGCACGACCTTCTCGGCCTGCCGGATCGCCTTGTCCTTTTCATCGAGCGCGATATTGCCGCGCGCATGGACGATGACCTGGCCGTAATCGGGTTCGACCGCAGGGAAGAACTCGACGCCTTTGCCGAACTTGCCATAGACGCCGATCACCGCGATCAGCAATCCCAGCGCCAGCAGCAGAACGGTGCCGGGCCGGTGCAGCGCCAGTTTCACCGTGCGCATATAGGGGCCGCGGTCGGACACGCGCTCGTCATGCGGCACCAGCGCGGCGCGGCCCATCAGCGCGCCAAGCGTCGGCGTGAAGAACAGCGCCACGGCGAGCGACGCCGATAAAGTCGCGATCAAAGTGATCGGCATATACATCATGAACTGGCCGACAATGCCGGGCCAGAACAGCAGCGGCGAGAAGGCGGCGACGCGCGTCGCGGTCGCCGCGATGACCGGGCCGGACATGCGCACCGCTGCTTCGGCATAGGCCTGCTTCGGCGGCATGCCTTCCGACATGCGGCGCTCGGCATATTCAGAGACAATGATGGCGTCGTCGACCAGCATGCCGACGGCGAGAATGAGCGAGAACAGCACGACGATGTTCACGGTCAGCCCGGCGAGGTGCAGGCCGAGCACGCCGGCGAGGAACGACGCCGGAATGGCGATGCCGATGAATACCGAGGCACGCGCGCCGAGCGCGAACAGGATGATGACCGTCACCAGCAGTACGCCGGTGGCGACCGAGTTCTGCAGATCGGCCAGCATCTGGCGGATCGTTTTCGACTTGTCCTGGGTGAAGCCGACCTTGACGCCTTCCGGCCATGTCTTCTGCACCTGCGCGATCAGCTTCTTCACCGAGTCGACGGTTTCGATGTGATTGGTGCCGGTGCGCTTCGACACTTCGATCGCCATGGCCGACTGGCCGTTAACGCGGGTGACTGACGTTGAATCCTTGAAGGTCGGCCGCACCGTGGCGATGTCACCGAGCGCGATGGTCGCGCCTTGCGTCGAGACCACCGGGATTTTCAACATGTCTTCGGGGCGTTCGATGAGGCCCGGCACCTTGACGGCGAAACGGCCGCTGGCGCCTTCCAAGGCGCCGGCCGCAATCAGGCTGTTCGACTGCTGAGTGATCGAGATCAGTTGATCGATGGAGATGCCGTAGCTCTTCATCAGCATCGGCTCGGCGGTGACCTCGACCGCTTCGTCGCGCGCGCCGCGCAATTCGGCTTTCAGTACGCCGGGCAATTGCTCGATGGCATTCTTGGTGTTGCGGGCAATGCGCAGCAAGGTGCGCTCCGGCACTTCGCCGGCGAGTGTGACGACCAGCACCGGATAAAGGGAAAGGTTGACCTCCTGAACCGAAGGCTCGTCGGCGTCCTTCGGCAGATCGCGCTTGGCCTGATCGACCTTGGCCCGGACATCGGCTAGCGCGGCGTCGGAGTTAAAGCCCGCTTCGAATTCGAGCAGCACATAGCCGCCGCCTTCGTAACCGGTGGCGCGCATTTCCTTGACGTTCGATACCGACTTCAACTGCGTCTCGACCGGACGCAGCAGCAGGCGCTCGGCATCTTCAGGCGAAATGCCGCGCTGAGTCAGCGACACATAGATGATCGGCACCTTGACGTCCGGCTCGGCCTCTTTCGGGATCGTCTGATAGGCGATGAAGCCGGCGACGAGCAGAAACGCCAGCGTCGCCAAGGTCAGGCGCGCATGCGAGATCGCATAGTTAATAAGGCCAGTCATTACTTCGCCGCCGTCGTTTCAGTGGCCGCATCGACCGTTGCAACCTTCTGGCCTTCGCGGACAAAATCCTGGCCGCGCAGAATGATGCGCGCGCCGTCCTTGACGCCGGACAGCCACATCATGTCCTGCTGGTCCTCGATGATGCGCACCGGCACGAACTGCACCTTGTCCTCGCCATCGACGATGCGAACGCCGATATCGCCGGTCGAGGAAATGGTCAGCGCCGAGCGCGCCACCTTCGTGGCCGGCTCCGGCTTCAGCGAGATGATGACTTCGGCAGTGATGCCGTCCGGTATCGAGCGGTCGGCATTCGGCATTTCGACTTCAACGCGGTAAGTGCGCGTTGTCGCGCTCGCCGATTTCGAGACATAACGGACGCGGCCTTTGACGGTCTGGCTGGTGACCAGCCGCACTTCCGCGGTTTCGCCAACTTTGACGCCGGCGAGCTTGCGCTCGGACACTTCGACAATCGCCAGCATCGGATCGAGCGCAACCAGCGTCGCGATTTCCTTGCCGGCCATCGAGAAGGCGGCAAGGCCGACTTCCGCCGGCACTTCGGTGATCACGCCATCCCACGGCGCACGGACAATGCTGCGCTCCAGTTCGGCGCGCGCGGTGCCGAGCGAGGCTTCCGCCATCTTGTACATGGATTCAAGATTGACGAGGTCAAGCTTCGGCAGCGCGCCACTGGCGATCAGGGTGCGCTTGGCTTCAAGTTCGGCCTTGCGCTGGTCGACAATGGCTTCGGCCTGCGCCACTTGCGCCAGACGGGCGTCATCGGAGAGAACGGCGAGTACTTCGCCCTGCTTGACCTGCTGGCCGCGCTTGATGCGCAATTCGTTCAGCATGCCGCCGGTACGCGCCGCAACCACGACCTTCTTGTCGGCTTCGGTGCGGCCGGACAGAGTCAGCGTCGGGCTGTGCTGTTCGACCTTGGCCGGGCCAACAGCAACCTTGAACAGCGGCGCGTCCTTCTTCTCATTGGCGCGTACGGCGGCTTCGCCTTCCGGGCCCTCGTGCGGGATGAAATGGCCCGATGCGATCCATGCGACCGCAACAACGACAATGCCGACGGCGGCAATACGGCTGGCTTTCATCATGACGTCTCTCCGTCGGCATTCGGTTTAGCCAACAGGCTGTGGACCATATTGAGAATGAGCGGCAAAACTTTGGTGGTGTCGAACGCGGGATCCACCGAGCGGCGCCATGACATGCCGTCGCCGAGCACCATCAGCACGCTGGCGGCGGACTGCAGGTCGACATCCTTGCGGATTTCGCCGCGGTCGGCGGCGCGTTGCAGCATGTCGGCGAGGCGCTCCTTAATGTCAGCTTCGATCGCCTGATTGAGCTTGGCGATGTCGGGATGACGGCGGCTCTCCGACATGATCTCGGCGCAGAGACCGACTTCCGCATCGCTGCGATCGACCAGATGACGCTGCGCCAGCCCTGCAAGGCCCTCGAAGAAATCCTTCGCTTCGTCGACCAGCGCGAAGCTCGCCACTGCGTCGGCGCGGTTGCGCTCGCAGATGCCGGCGATCAGCGCTTCCTTGGACGGGAAGTAGCGATAGAGATTACCCGGGCTCATCTGCGCTTCGCCGCAGATGTCCTGCATCGAGGCGCGATGGAAACCGGCGCGGGCAAAGCAGCGCTCGGCGGCGTCGAGGATCTCGGCGCGGCGGTCGGTCTGCTTCTGCGTCGGCTGGGTCTTGAGTTGCGCTTGGGCCATTTTCGTCTCGAGAGTGTGTCCGCGCGAGCCAGTCAGGACCCGGCTCAGGCTTGAAAGGTTCTAAAAATGAGAATGAACGTTCACTCCAGTAATTGAAGTCCGGGGAACCGTCAAGCACCGGATACCAAAAACCGGGTTGACCGCGGCGCGGGAGGCGCTTTTGCTGGCCGGACAGACGCACATACAGTGAGCCGGCGATGACCTATCTGATCGTGTTCCTCGGCGGCGGGCTCGGCGCTGCTTTGCGTCACGGCATCAACATTGCCAGCGCCCGTGCGCTCGGGACCGGGTTCCCCTACGGCACACTGCTGATCAACATAACCGGCTCGCTGATCATGGGGCTGGTGGCCGGCTGGTTCGCGCTGAAGGGCGATGCCAGCCAGGGCTGGCGGCTGTTCCTGACCACCGGCATTCTCGGCGGCTACACGACGTTTTCGGCCTTCTCGCTCGATGCCGCCTTGCTCTATGAGCGCGGCGAGGTCGGCGCCGCGGCGGTGTACGTCATCGCCTCCGTGGTGCTGTCGATCGCTGGGCTGTTCGCTGGGCTGGCGCTGGTGCGCAGCCTGGCGTGAGGCCGCATTGAGCCGCCTGCCCCGACATGGTAGGCTGATCCTCAACAAATCCGCACACTTACCGGAGGACGCCCCGTGAAACGGCTGATCATCGCCACAGCACTTTTGGCCGTCATCGCCGCTCCCGCATTGGCGCAGCGCAAGCCCTACAGCGTGATGAGCGACGAAGAAAAGGCCAAGGAAAAGGTCAACGAATCCGTCGACCGCAATTATCGCAATACGATGGAACGCACCCGCAAGGACTCCGAACAGCAGGCCGACCCGTGGGCCAATATGCGCGGCACGCCCGAGCAGCCGCGGAAGAAGAAATAGCGGGCTGACCGCTACCAGCGATGCCAGCGCCGGCCGTAATAGGGCCGGCCATAGTAGGGCCTGCCGAAATACGGACGACCGTAAAACGGCGGCGGCGGTGCGAAATACACCGGCGGCTCTTCGTAATAAACCCGGGCCGGCGCGCGGCGCACCACCGTCCGCTGCGGCACCCGGCCGCTTTGATCGATCGACGTCTGGATGGCGAAGCCGGCCTTGTCCTGCCAGGTGACGGCGCACCAGCCTTCGGTGCATTCGTTGGCTTCGATCAGGCTGCCGGCAGGAATCTTGCCGACGATCTCGCTTGTCGTGCCCGGCGCCTGCCGCAGATTGACGGTCGATTTGACGTAAGCCGGCTTGGCCATCGCCACCGAGCCAAAAGCCAGCAACGCCGCGAGGGCCGTTGCACCGCTCAAGATATGCCGGGCTTGCATCATGGTGATCGCCTTCGCCTGTTGGTCCGTTCCGCGCCCATCTCAGGCGGTAAAAACGGCAGGAACGGGGCGGCTTGCCTAACGGCTTTGCCCTGTGACACAAGGCAGCGAATTCACACCGAGACCGACCATGACCGACGACAAGACGCCCGATAACGACACGCCGCCCGACCGGCTGAGCATTGATCCGCGCAGCCCGCATTTCAACGCCGAGGTGTTGCAGCGCGATGTCGGCATCCGCTTCAAGGGCGTCGAGAAAACCAATGTCGAGGAATACAGCGTCAGCGAAGGCTGGGTCCGCGTCGCCGCCGGCAATGCCAAGGATCGCTACGGCAATTCGCTGACCATCAAGCTGACCGGCGCGGTCGAGCCGTACTTCAAGGACAAGAAGCCGGCTTAAACGCTGCGCGAGCGGGCCTGATATGGAACGCATTTGGGACGATGACAGCGCGCGCCACGAGATCACCCGGCTTGAAGGGCTGATCGAAAAGCTCAACGACCAGATTGCCTGGTGCGCCAAGATCTCGCTGGCCGCCAAGATTGCCGTTGCCGGCGGCGCGGTCTGGTTCGTGCTGGCGCAGTTCGGCGTTCTGCCGGGCGGCGCGGTCGCCTTTGTCGGTTCGCTGTCGGCGCTGCTTGGCGGTGTCGTGCTGCTCGGCTCCAACGAGACGACGTGGAATCAATACGAGGCGAATCTGGAGCAGACGCAAGCCGCACGCGCGGCGCTGATCGGCCGGATGGGTCTGCGCGTTGTCGGCGATGCGCCGCGGACGCTGCATTGATTTGTATGTCGTCGTGCTCGCGCCCCGCTATAAGCCCGGCATGAATGACGACCACGAAAGCCTCGCCCGCGACGTACTAGAACTGCACGGCGAGACGCACGCCGCGCTGGAGCCGGTGACCATCGGCATGAGCGAGGCGTCGGTGTTTCGCGCCGGGGCGACGTTCGTGAAAGTCGCGACCGGCACCGCGGCCACCGCCTTGCGCGACGAGGCCGCCCGCACGCAATGGCTCGCGGCGCGCGGCATCCATGTGCCGCTTTTGCTGCGCATCGACGATCGCGGCGGCAGCATCGCTGTGCTAATGGCGGCAATGGCCGGTGTTCCGGCCGATGAGAGCCCGCTGCCGACGCCGGTTTTCGTCCAGCGGCTGGGACAAGCACTGGCGGAGCTGCATGCATTGCCGATCGCCCCCTGCCCGTTCGACGAAAGCGTCACAGTGCGGTTGGCCCGCGCCCAGGCCGCGATCGACAAAGGTGATGTCAATCCTTCCGACTTCGAGCCGCGCAACCGCAAGACCAAGCCGGCCGACCTGCTGCACCGTTTGCGCAGCGAGCAACCGCGTGACGATATCGTTGTGCTGCATGGCGATGCCACGCTCGGCAATATCATCATCGACGGCAATGGCATTCCTGGATTCATCGACTGCGGCAATGCCGGACGCGGCGGCCGCTATACCGATCTGGTGCTGCTGCACGCCGACATTGTCGAGCATCGCGGTGTCGACGCCGGCGCGCAATTTCTCGCCGCCTATGGCGCGCAGGATTTCGATACCGCCAAGGCGCGATTTTACCTGGACCTCTACGAGCTGTTCTAAAATGCGATTACGTAAAATTGTAACGACCGGCTGAGCGCGGTTTTAACGCGGCCAAGGCACATTCCACGCATCAGCCTTAGGGATGTTTTCGATGACACGCATTATCGTCAAGAACGGTGATTGGGATACCGCGCGCGCCGAGCTCGGCGCCAATATGGATGCCAAGCGCAATACGTTCGACGCGCAGTTCGATTCTGTCTTCGGCGCGCGCAAGCCGGACGTCGTGACGCCGGACGTAAAAGCCGCGCCTGTGAAGGCGGCCGGCAAGCTGGTGCTGGCGCGTCCGCGCCGCGTTTAACCGCCCCGCTGAATCCACACCGCTTTCTGCTCCGTATAATTGTCGAGCGCGCTGCGGCCGAGATCGCGGCCGATGCCGGACTGACCGCCCATGCCGCCCCATGGCAGGCGCGCATCGGTCGGCCCATAGGTGTTGACCCATACCGTGCCGGCGCGAAGCCTCTCGATCATGCGATGGGCGCGATCAATATCCTTCGTCCACGCAGCAGCGGCGAGACTGTAGGCTGTGCCGTTGGCGAGGCTGACGGCTTCGTCCTCATCGTCGAAGGCGAGCACAGACACGACCGGCCCGAAGATCTCTTCCTGCGCGACGCGCATGCCGCCTTTGACGCCGGCGAACACGGTCGGCTGCACGAAGTAGCCGCGCCCGCCGAGCCGCGCGCCGCCGGCCACAGCCTGTGCGCCCTCGCCCTTGCCGATGGCAATGTAATCGAGCACGCGCTGCATCTGCGTGCTGGAGATCACGGGCCCCAGATTGACATCCGTCTCGCGCGGATCGCCGATGCGCAGCGCATTGGCGCGGGCGGCGAGCTTCTCGACAAATTCATCATGCACCTTGCGATCGACAACAACGCGCGTCGCCGCCGAGCACACCTGCCCGGCATTGAAGAAGGCGCCTGACCCCGTCTGCCGCACAGCAGAATCAAGATTGGCATCGGCGAATACGACGCTCGCCGACTTGCCGCCCAGCTCGAGGCCGATCTTGGTGATGTTCTCCGCCGCCGCGCGCATAATGAACTGCCCGGTGCGCGGCGAGCCGGTGAAGGAGATCTTGTCGATGCCGGGATGCGACACCAAAGCGGCGCCGGCCTGCGTGCCATAACCCGGCACGATGTTGAGCACGCCGGGCGGCAGGCCGGCTTCCAGCGCGGCAGCGCCCAGCCAAAGCGCCGACAAAGGCGTCAGCTCGGCCGGCTTGAGCACGATGGTGCAGCCGCAGGCGAGCGCCGGGGCGATCTTCCACACCGCATTCATCAGCGCGAAATTCCACGGCACGATGACGCCAACGACGCCGACCGGCACGCGTTGCACATAGGTGATCGCATCGCGCCGCGCCGGCACGACTTCACCGGTGATCTTGTCGGCCCAGCCCGCATAGTATTCGAGGCAGTCAATGGCCGCCGGCAGATCCATGCGCCGCGTCGCCGCCAGCGGCTTGCCGCCGTCGAGGCTTTCCAGCGCGACGACTTCCTCGCTGCGTTCGCGCAATATGGCGGCGAGACGATAAAGAATGCGGCCGCGCTGCGCCCCGGTCATGGCCGGCCAGGCACCGCGGGTGAGCGCGCCGCGCGCCGCCTGCACCGCCGCTTCAATGTCGGAGGCATCGCCTTCGGCGACTTCGGCGATCACTTCTTCCGTCGCCGGATTGAGCGTGGTGAAGGTCTTGCCGCGCACGGAATTGTGCCACTCGCCGCCGATCAGCATGCGCTTCGACTGGTCGGCTTCGATCTTGAAAGGGGCGTTCATGCGTGACTCCGTTGCCTGTGCAAGAAGTCTCGGCGCGCCTCAGCCCGCGATCAAATCGGAAGTGCCGCGGTTTGATCGGAAACGCCGATCATTCAGCCGACAAGGCCTCGAGCGCCGCGCTGATGTCATTGGCGCGCGCAGACTTCAGCAAGGCCCGCGCCAACGGCGGCAGCGGGTCGCGTTCCTGAAACAACAGGCCGACACTTTGCGACGCTTCCGGCTCGACCAAAGGCACCGTGGTGAAGCCGGACAGCGCACTGCGGCTGCGGCCAAGCAGGCTGAGATAGGTTTGCGGGATGACGCTCGACCATTGGCCGGAGCCGACATGGGCGATCAGCGCCAGCACGGAATTAGTTTCAATGGCCGCGCGCGGCTTGCCGGCGCCGCCTTCAGCGAACAGACGATCGACAATGCGGCGGTTCTGCATATCCCGTGTGAGAAGACATAACGGCAGACCGGCGGCTTCGCGCCAACTGACCGCGGCGCGGCCATCGAACGGGCCACCGACCGGCGTCAGCAGCATGTAGCGCTCCTTGTAGAGCGGCAATGTGCGCACGTGATGCAGCGGCTCATTGTCGAGATAGGTCATGCCGGCTTCCAGCGTGCCGTCTTCGAGGCCGCGCTGGATCTCGATCGAGGTGTGCGACACGACCTTCAGCGTCACCAGAGGATGCGCCTTGCAGAACGGATTGGTGATGAGCGGCGCGACCGTCATCGCTGCGGGGATGATGCCGAAGCGCAGCACGCCGCTGAGACCAGAGCGCATCTCGGCCAGCTCCTGGGTCAGCGCTTCCTCGTCGGCGAGAATGCGCTGCGCCCAGATCAGCACGCGTTCGCCCTCGCTGGTCAGCCCTTGAAAGCGCGGGCCATTGCGGTCGATCAGCGGAACGGCCAGCTCTTTTTCAAGCTGGCGTACGGCCTCGGACAAAGTCGGTTGCGTAACGTTGCAGGCCTCCGCCGCGCGGGCGTGATTTTTCTCACGGGCCAGCGCGACGAAGTAATGGAGATGGCGGAGGTTCATGGGAAGCTTCCACCCTCCCCTGGAGGGGGAGGGTCGTCGAGCATTGAGTGAAGCGAAATGCGAGACGGGGTGGGGTGAACTTTTGAAAGATCACCCCACCCCGCTCACTACGTTCGCGACCCTCCCCCTCCAGGGGAGGGTAAAGAAGAATTACTCCGCCGCTTCCCGTCGCGGTTCGGCCTTCTCGACTTTGGCGGCGCAGAACTTGAACTCCGGAATCTTGCCGAACGGATCGAGCGCCGGATTGGTCAGGATGTTCGCCGCCGCTTCCACATAAGCAAACGGGATGAACACCACGCCGTCCGGCACCGCGTCGTCCTGGCGCGATTGCAGTTCGACCTCGCCGCGGCGCGTCGACACCTTCACCATGTCGCCGGCCTGAATGCCAAGCTTTGCAATCGTGCCGCGCGACAGCTGCGCGATCGCCGACGGCTCGAGCGCATCAAGCACGAAAGAGCGGCGCGTCATCGAGCCGGTGTGCCAATGCTCAAGCTGGCGGCCGGTCGAAAGGATGTACGGGAATTCCTCATCCGGCACTTCGTTCGGCGGGGTCAACTTGGTGGCGACCAGCTTGGCGAAGCCGCCCGGACGCGGGAAGCCATCCTCGAACACGACATCGCGGCCGGGAATGTCAGGGCCGGCAGTCGGATAAGTGACAGCGTATTCACGGTCAACGCGATCCCAGGTGATGTTCTCAAGCGCCGGCATCATCGACGCCATTTCGTCGAACACTTCACCGACGGTCGTGTAATTCCAGCCGCAGCCCATGCGGTTGGCAATGTCCTGGATGATCCACAGATCCTGGCGCGTGTCGCCCGGCAGCGGAATAGCGGCCCGGCCCATTTGCACCTGACGGTTGGTGTTGGTGACGGTGCCGTCCTTCTCCGGCCAGCCGGAGGCCGGCAGGATGACATCGGCATACATCGCCGTCTCGGTGAGGAAGAGGTCCTGCACGACGAGATGTTCTAGATGCGCCAGCGCCTGACGCGCATGGTTGAGATCGGGGTCGGACATGGCCGGGTTTTCGCCCTCGACATACATGCCCTTGATCTCGTCGGCGTGCACAGCGTCCATGATTTCGACGACAGTCTTGCCGCGCTTCGGTGGCAGCTTGACGCCCCACTTCTCTTCGTACTTGCCGCGGATCACCGGGTCTTCGACCGACTTGTAATCGGGGAAGAACATCGGGATGAGGCCGGCGTCGGACGCGCCCTGCACATTGTTCTGGCCGCGAAGCGGATGCAGGCCGGTGCCGGGACGTCCGATCTGGCCGGTGATCAAGGCGAGCGCGATCAGGCAGCGCGCATTGTCGGTGCCGTGCGTGTGCTGCGAGACGCCCATGCCCCAAAAAATGATCGAGGTTTCGGCCCGCGCGTAGGCGCGGGCGACTTCACGCAAGGTGTCGGCCGGGATGCCGCAGATCGGCTCCATTTCCTCCGGCGTGAAGTCCTTGATGTTTTCCTTCCAGGCGTCGAAGCCTTCGACATAGGTCTGGATATATTGCGTGTCGTACAGCTTCTCGGTGACGATGACGTTCAACATGGCGTTGAGCATGGCCACGTCGGTGCCGTTCTTGAACTGCATCATCTTCCAGGCATGACGCTTCATCGCCGTGCCGCGCGGATCCATGACCACGATCTTGGCGCCGCGCTTGGCGGCTTGCTTGAAGAAAGTCGCGGCGACCGGATGGTTCTCGGTCGGGTTGGAGCCGATGATGATGATCAGTTCGGAATTCTTCACCTCGTTGAAGGTCGCGGTGACGGCAGCGGAGCCGACGCCCTCCAGCAGCGCCGACACCGACGAGGCGTGGCACAGGCGCGTGCAGTGATCGACATTGTTGGTGCCGAAGCCGGTGCGCACCAGCTTCTGGAACAGATAAGCCTCTTCGTTCGAGCCCTTGGCCGAGCCGAAACCGGCCAGCGCGTCCGGACCGTCGCGGTCGCGGATTTTCGCTAGACCACCGGCGGCGCGGTCGAGCGCCTCTTCCCACGTCGCTTCACGGAAATGCGTCCACGGATTCGACGGGTCGATGAATTCGTGCGGAATTTTCGGCACGCCTTCCTTGCGGATCATCGGCTTTAGCAGGCGCTGCGGATTGGCGACATAGTCGAAGCCAAAGCGGCCCTTGACGCAGAGACGATTTGAATTGGCCGGGCCGTCCTTGCCGACGACGGAGACGATCTTGTCTTCCTTGATCTGATAAGTGAGCTGGCAGCCGACGCCGCAATAGGGGCATACGGAGTCGACGGTGCGGTCCGGCGCGCCGAGATAGATGTTGTTCTCGTCGACCATGGTCTTCGGCATCAGCGCGCCGGTCGGACAGGCCTGCACGCATTCGCCGCAGCCGACGCAGGTCGAGGCGCCCATGGCGTCGTCGAAGTCGAACACGATCTTCTCGAGATGGCCGCGGCCGGCCATGCCGATGACGTCATTGACCTGCACTTCACGGCAGGCGCGGACGCAGAGATTGCACTGGATGCAGGCGTCGAGATTGACCGCCATGGCCGGATGGCTGCGATCCGATTCCGGAACGGCGATTGCTTCGCGCTTGGGGAAGCGGCCGGCTTCGACATTCTGCTTCTTGGCGACGGCCCAAAATTGCGAGTCGCGATCATGCGCGATTTCCATCGCCGGCTGGTCGGTGAGCAGCAGTTCGGCGACCATCTTGCGCGCAGTGGTGGCGCGGTGCGTGTCGGTCTTCACCTTCATGCCGGGCGACGGCGTGCGGATGCAGGACGCGGCCAGCACGCGCTCGCCTTCGATCTCGACCATGCAAACGCGGCAATTGCCGTCGGCGCGATAGCCGGGCTTCGGCAGGTAGCACAGGTTCGGCAGTTCGATGTCGAGACGGGCGGCGGCCTTGAAGATCGACTCGCCTTCGCGGATGTCGACTTCGTGGCCGTCGATAAAGAAGGTTTTCGCCGTCGGCGCTTTGCCGGCGCCGTCGGTCCTGTCGACCGGCGCGGTGTGCGCGACAGCCGGCTTGCCGTTGTTCAGGTCGGTGCCACCGGCAGCGCCCTTATTGTCCTGGCCGTAACCTGCGGGATTTTTGCTATCGGTCATGATTACCACTTGCCCATCGGTTTGGTCAGGTCCTCGGGGAAATAGGTCAGCACGCTGAGCAGCGGGTTCGGCGCCGCCTGACCGAGGCCGCAGATGGAAGCGTCGCGCATCAAGGTGGCAAGCTCGGTCAGCAGTTCGACATTCCACGGGCCCTGCTGCATCAGCTTGACGGCCTTCTCGGTACCGGCGCGGCATGGCGTGCACTGGCCGCAACTCTCGTCCTCAAAGAACTTGATGAGGTTGAGCGCGACCGCTTTCATGTCATCCTCGTCCGACAAGATGACGACGGCGTGCGAACCGACGAAGCCGCCATGCGGCTCGAGCGTGCCGAAATCGAGCGGGTGGTCCGCAAGCTTCGGCGAGAAGATGCCGCCCGATGCACCGCCGGGCAGGAAGCCCTTGAGCGTGTGACCATCGAGCATGCCGCCGGAATATTCGTTGATCAGTTCGTTGATGGTGACGCCGGCAGGCGCCAGCTTGACGCCGGGATTCTTGACGCGGCCGGACACCGAGAAGCTGCGGAAGCCCTTCTTGTCGCGGCGGCCCTGCGAGGTGAACCATTCCGGGCCGCGCTCGATAATGTCGCGCAGCCAGTACAAGGTCTCGACATTCTGCTCGAGCGTCGGGCGGCCGAACAGGCCGACTTGCGCGAGATAAGGCGGGCGATGGCGCGGCAGGCCGCGCTTGCCTTCGATCGATTCGATCATCGCCGATTCTTCGCCGCAGATATAAGCGCCGGCGCCGCGTCGGATGTGCACCTTGGTGTGCGGCATCAGGCCGGCCTGCTCGACCTTGGCGATTTCCTCGAGCAGCATCAGGCGAATTTCCGGATACTCATCGCGCACATAGAGATACGTGTCGGCGGCTTCGACGACATAAGCGGCGAGCAACATGCCTTCGATGAAACGATGCGGATCCCGCTCGAGATAGTAGCGATCCTTGAACGTGCCTGGCTCGCCCTCGTCGCAGTTAACGGCGAACAACCGTGGAGCGGGCTCGGCGCGCACAAGCGTCCACTTGCGCCCCGTGGGGAAGCCAGCGCCGCCAAGGCCGCGCAGGCCGGCGTCGCTGACGCCCTTGATCAGATCATCGCGGGTTTTCTTTTCGGCGAGAACATCCTGCAACAGCGCATAGCCGCCGGCATTCTTATAGGCGTCGAAGCCGGTCTCCGGATGCCACGCATGCGCATGCGGCTTGGCTGCCGCAGCAGCGGTGAGATTCTCGATGTTGGCATTGAAGGTCTGCACATGGCCGACAGCGGCCACCGGCGCATGATCGCAAGCGCCCATGCACGGTGCGCGCACGACGCGGACATTCGGGCCGAGGGCTTCTGGCAATGACGCCAGCAAATTCTCGGCGCCGGCCATGGCGCAGGACAATGAATCGCACACGCGAATGGTGAGCGGTGGCGGTGGCGGGCCTTCCTTCACAACATCGAAGTGGGCGTAGAAGGTCGCGACCTCGTAGACCTCGGCCATGGCCATTTTCATCTCGAAAGCGAGCGCGGTGAGATGCGGCGCGGATATGTAGCCGTAATGATCCTGGATGAGATGCAGATGTTCGATGAGCAGGTCGCGGCGGCGCGGCTTGTCGATCAGCAGCGCCTGCACTTCGGCCAGCGCTTGATTGTCGATCTGGCGGCCTTTCGGCGTCCTTGGCGACTTCCTGCGTCCACCCTTGCCCGAGCCGCCACCGTGACCAGTCCCGCCTGTTTGCGGCGGATTATGCATATTCATTGCGGTCTCCCAGACCCCTTTTTTGCAGCCATTCCAGACTGGCTACAATCCCGTGTTCTCCATCGGTCAATAGACAAGTTCTATCAAACGATCTATGTTCGCTGCTTAATATTTGACCAATACCTTGGAATGATGCTAATCTAAGTAATTGAAAACACGGGGTAATGCCGTGATCGACAAGCTCGAATTCCTGCTGGCGCTGGCGCGGGAGAAGCACTTCGGCCACGCGGCCGAGGCCTGCGGCGTCACCCAGCCGACCTTGTCGGCCGGGGTGAAGCAGATCGAGGAGCAAATGGGCGTGATGCTGGTGCGGCGCGGCTCGCGCTTCCAGGGCTTCACGCCGGAAGGCGAGCGCGTGCTGGAATGGGCGCGGCGCATCGTCGGCGACACCCGCAACATGCATGACGAGATCAGCGCGCTGCGCCATGGCCTCTCTGGCCGACTGCGCATTGCTGCGATCCCGACCGCACTGGCGATGGTGGCGGCGCTGACCACGCCCTATCGTGAGAAACATCCGAATGTGCAGTTCACGATCTACTCGCGCACATCGGTCGAGATTCTCGACCTGCTGGAAAATCTCGAAGTCGATGCCGGCATTACCTATGTCGAGAACGAACCGCTCGGCCGCGTCAGCATGATCCCGCTCTATCAGGAGCACTACCGGCTGCTGACATCGGCGGACGCACCGCTCGGCAACCGCAAGAGCGTGACCTGGGCCGAAGTGGCGCAGGTGCCTTTGTGTTTGCTGACGCCGGACATGCAGAACCGGCGCATCATCGACCGTCTGCTGAAAAGCGCCGGCGGCGATTCACGGCCGACGCTTGAATCGGATTCGATGATCCTGCTGTTCTCGCATGTGCGCACCGGCCGCTGGGCCAGCGTCATGCCGGAAAAGATCGCGCAGACATTGGGCCTGACCGACACGATCCGCGCCATTCCGATCACCGAGCCGGAAGCGGTGCAGACCATCGGCCTTGTCGTGCCGAAACGCGAGCCGATGACGCCGACGACAGCGGCGCTGGTCGATGTCGCCAAACGCGTCGCGCCGACGCTGCACGACTAGCCTTGCTCAATGTCGGATGGCCGACAATGATCGCGTGCCCGTGATCGGTTGAATCGCAAGGCCGCTGGAACTGAGCCGTGTTGTCCGCCGTTAGGCCGGGCAATCATGCTCAATAAATGGCCATCGCGATGATCACGCAACTCAATCCGCCGCTGCCGCTGCACACCGCCAAAGGCCCCGGCTTGGCGCACTTCGTCATTGATTACGGGCCTGAATACGACTTGGTCTGGGTGATGTTCATGGACGCCGACGGCGCCTGCTGGTCGGTGCCGAACCCGGAAGTGAAGATGCAGTTCAACTGGACGCTCGGCCGCCGCCCGGCACCGAAGATGGCGGCGGCTCCCGCCGCCGCAGCGCCGCTGGCGCCGGCGTTGCCGGATGAAGTGCGCCCCGCTGCTGCTGGCGCTGCCGGCGCCGACAATGTCCGCGTGTTCCCGCGCGGCTCGGAAGGCTAGCTTGTCGCCCCCGCGAAGGCGGGGGCCATAGCCTTTGCCCTATCGAGAGAGCATGGTGCATGGGTCCCCGCCTACGCAGGGACGACAGCGATTTACTTCTTCGGCTTCTTCGCCGGCTTTTCTTTTTTCGTGGCGGCCTTGTCTTCTTTCTTCGCCACCTTCTCTATCTTCTTGTCTTCCTTGCGCCGCTTCTTGTCTTCCGGATCCAGCGCGCGCTGGATGCCATCGAGGATCAGCTGCTCGGCTTCACGCGCATCGAGCCAGCGGATCAAGGTCACCCACTTGCCCTTTTCCAGATCCTTGTAGTGCTGGAAGAAGTGCGCGATCTGTTCGCACATCACATCCGGCAAATCGCGATAGCTGGTGATGCCCTTGTAAAACGGATGCAGCGCATCGACCGGCACGGCGAGGATCTTCTCGTCATTGCCGGCTTCGTCTTCCATCAGCAGCGCGCCGACCGGACGGCAGCGGATGACCGCGCCAGGCACCACCGGCACCTGGCCGATCACCAGCACGTCGCACGGGTCGCCATCGCCCGACAACGTATGCGGGATAAAGCCGTAATTGCCCGGATAGAACATCGCGGTGTGCAGGAAGCGGTCGACGAAGATGGCGCCCGACGTTTTGTCGAATTCGTATTTCACCGGCACGCCGCCGAGAGGTATCTCGATAACGGCGTGAACGTCGTGCGGCGGGTTGCGGCCCGTTGAGATCAGTTTGAGGTCCATCGTAGCTCCTTGTTGCGTCTCCGCTAACACGAGGAGTGAGAAGCAATCTACCCCACCTTTTCGTGCATATGGCGGAACATGGCCTTCTTCGCCTCGTCGTCGAATTCCGTTTTGAACGTGTGCTTGTCCTTGATCGCAATCGCACGCGCCGCGGCCGGACGGGCGCTGATCTCGTCGATCAGCTTCTTAAGGCTTGGGAACTTGGACCAATAAGCCTCGCCCAGCGCCACCGGGATTAACCGCGCCCAGCCCCACAGCGCCATGTCGACGATCGTGTAGGTATCGCCGAGCATGAATTTCTGCTTCGACAGCCGCGCCTCGATGATCGCGTAGTGGCGCTGCGCTTCATACATGTAGCGGTTGGTGGCGTATTCGATCTTCTCCGGCGCGTAATTGCGGAAGTGCACCGACTGGCCGGAATAAGGACCGACGCCGGAAGCAATGAACATCAGCCAGGACAGCAATTCGCCGCGCTGCTTGTCGCTTTTGCCGGGCATGAACTGGCCGGTCTTCTCGCCGAGATAAAGCAGGATGGCATTGGAATCGAACACGGTGACGTCGCCATCGACGATGGCCGGCACTTTCGCGTTCGGATTGATCGCCATGTAGTCCGGCTTGTGCTGATCGCCCTTGCGGGTGTCGACCGGGATGGCTTCATACGGCAGGCCGGCTTCTTCGAGAAACAGCGCCACCTTCATCGGGTTCGGCGCACCGGAATAATAGAATTTGAGCATCAAGTTCTCCCTTCGTGATCCGTCATCCTGAGGTGCGAGCGTAGCGAGCCTCGAAGGACGACGGCCACCGCCTTATAGCACACGGGCCGTCGCCCTTCGAGGCTCGGCCAAGAGGCCTCGCACCTCAGGGTGACGGGGATGATGATTGGTCCGGAACGCAAACGGGCGGCCCGAAGGCCGCCCGTTTCGGTCTTACTGTTAGAAAACCTAGAACAACCCAACAATCTGCCCATCGGCGCCGACGTCGATCGTGTCGGCGGACGGCACCTTGGGCAGGCCCGGCATGGTCATAATCTCACCGCAGATGGCGACGACGAACTCGGCGCCCGCCGAAAGGCGAACCTCACGCACCGGAATCGAGAAGCCGGTCGGCGCGCCCTTGGCGTCCGGATTGGTCGAGAACGAGTACTGCGTCTTGGCGATGCAGACCGGCAGCTTGCCGAAGCCCATCTCTTCCCAGGTCTTGAGCTGATCCTTGACCGACTTGTCGGCGGTCGCGTCATCGGCGCGGTAGATTTCCTTGGCGATGGTGCGGATCTTCTCGAACAACGGCGTCTCGTCCGGATACAGGAACTTGAGGTTGCCCTTGTTGGCGTCGATGGTCTTGACCACCGCGTTGGCGACGTCGGCAGCGCCGGCACCGCCGAGCGCCCAGTGATCGGCCATCAAGGCTTCGACGCCGAGCGCCTTGCACTTTTCCTTGACCAGATTCATCTCGGCATCGGTGTCGGCCGAGAAGCGGTTGATCGAGACCACCGCCGGCAGGCCGAACTTCTTGATGTTCTGCACGTGACGCTCGAGGTTCGACATGCCGGCTTCAAGCGCCTTCAGGTCTTCCTTCTTCAGGTCTTCTTTCTTGACGCCGCCATGCATCTTCAGCGCGCGGATGGTGGCGACGATGACGACGCAGGACGGCTCGATGCCGGCCTTGCGGCATTTGATGTCGATGAACTTCTCGGCGCCAAGGTCAGCGCCGAAGCCAGCTTCCGTCACCACATAGTCGGCGAGCTTCAGCGCGGTCGTGGTGGCGACGACCGAGTTGCAGCCATGCGCGATGTTGGCGAAGGGGCCGCCATGGATGAAGGCGGGCGTGCCTTCGAGCGTCTGCACCAGGTTCGGCGCAATCGCTTCCTTGAGCAGCGCGGTCATCGCACCGTGCGCCTTGAGGTCGGCGGCGCGGATCGGCTTGCGGTCGCGGGTATAGGCGACGATGATCTTGCCGAGGCGCTCCTTCAAATCGTCGAGATCCTTGGCGAGACAGAAGATCGCCATGACTTCCGACGCGACGGTAATGTCGAAGCCGGCTTCGCGCGGATAACCATTGGCGACGCCACCGAGCGAGCAGACGATTTCGCGCAGCGCGCGGTCGTTCATGTCGATGACGCGGCGCCAGGCGACGCGGCGGCTATCGATGCCGAGCGCATTGCCCCAGTAGATATGGTTGTCGATGAGCGCCGAGAGCAAATTGTGCGCCGAGGTGATGGCGTGGAAGTCGCCGGTGAAGTGCAGGTTGATGTCTTCCATCGGAATGACCTGGGCATAACCGCCGCCGGCGGCACCCCCCTTCATGCCGAAGGACGGCCCAAGCGACGGCTCGCGCAGACAACAGATCGCCTTCTTGCCGATATGGTTGAGCGCGTCGGTGAGGCCGACCGTCGTCGTGGTCTTGCCCTCGCCCGCCGGTGTCGGCGAAATCGCCGTCACCAGGATAAGCTTGCCGTTCGGCTTGTCCTTCAGCGACTTGATGTATTCCATCGACACCTTGGCCTTGTAGTGGCCATACGGGTCGAGGTTTTCCGCGGCCACGCCGAGCTTGTCCTTGGCGACATCAAGGATGCGGCGCTTGGTGGCGGTTTGCGAGATTTCGATATCGGATTTCGGCGACTGATGCTGTGAGGCGGGCATTTGTGCGTTTCCAATGCTTACGGTGAACCGGCGATTTCTTGTGTTCTTCCGTCATGCCCGGCCTTGTGCCGGGCATCCACGTCTTACTTAGAAAGCAAGGCGTGGATGGCCGGGACAAGCCCGGCCATGACAACTCATGAAGTGAATCTTGTTTTGGGTTGCAGATTGGCGGAGGCCGCCCACTCGCCGGCGCTGATTTTCTTGCCCTCGGGCGGCTGCAGGCGCGTGATCTTGAAGCGGCCATCGGCGCAGACGACGGTGATGCTGTCGGCATCCTGCGCGACGATCTCGCCGAGCTTGCCGGCAATGCCCTTCGGGTCTTTCGCAGGGATCGGCTTGGCGTCGAAAATCTTGATCACTTGGTCGCCGAGTTGCGTCCAGGCGCCGGGCGCCGGATTGCAGCCGCGGATCAGGCGGTCGATCTGCTCCCATGGCTTGCCCCAGTCGATCTTGGCGTTCTCAGGCCGGCACAGGCCTTCATAGGTGGCCTTGTCTTCGTCCTGCTTGATCTTCGGGGCCTTCCCCGCTTTGACCAGATCGACACCTTCGAGCATGGCGTCGACGCCCATCGGGAACAGGCGGTCGAAGTAAACGGTGCCGAGTGTGTCGGTGTCGGAGATCGGCGTCGTTTTCTGGATAAGAATGTCGCCGGTATCGAGGCCGTTATCCGGCCAGAAGATCGACAGGCCGGTTTCCTTCTCGCCCTTGATGATCGGCCAGTTGATCGCCGAGGCGCCGCGATAGGCCGGCAGCAATGACGGGTGATACTGGATTGAGCCGTGCGTCGGCGCGTTGAGGAATTCCTCGGGCACGAAGAGCGTGACGAAGGCCATGACCTGCAGGTCCGGCTTCATCGCCTTGAATTCTTCCAGCACTTCCGGCGTCTTGTAGGACGACGGCTGCATCACCTTGAGGCCGGCGGCGAGTGCCGCTTCCTTCAGCGGATCGGCCTTGGCGCCTTCCTTCTCGGGGGCGACATAAACCGCGATGACCTCATCGCCGCGCTTGAGCAGCGCTTCGAGAACCGCTTTACCGAAGGCCTGCTGGCCGTGAACGACGATACGCATATTGGTGCTCCCCGATTATTCTTTCTTGTCCCGGGCGCCATGCAGCGCGAAGCGGTGCGTGGCAGAACCGGGACCATTCCAAATTCAGTGTTCGCGACGGTCCCGGATCTGCGGTGCATCGCAAGAGCGCTGCACCGCGTCCGGGACAGGCAAAGCTACGCCGCCTTCTCTTTCTTCTCCGGTGCACTCAACGCACCGGAATTCTTGATCTCAGCAACTTCGTACGCCTTGAAGCCGAGCACCTTGGTCAAAATCTCGTCGGTGTGTTCGCCCAACAGCGGCGAGCGTTCGACCTCGGTGATCGAGTCCGACATCTTGATCGGGTTGCCGACCGACAGATACTTGCCGCGCACCGGATGATCGACTTCAACCACCGTGCCGGTGTCGCGCAGCGACTGCTCGTCGGCGATTTCCTTCATCGACAGGATCGGACCGACCGGGATGTCGACTTCGTTGCACAGGTTCATGACCTCGAACTTGGTCTTGGTCATGGTCCAGTCTTCGATGCGGCCGAATATCTGGTTCAGCTTGGGCAGACGCGCGCGCGGCGTGGCGAATTCCGGATCGGTCTTCCAGCCCGGCTCGCCGATCAGATCGCAGATCGGGCCCCAGACCGGCGCCTGGGTGATGAAGTAGATGTAGGCGTTCGGGTCTTCCGGCGCGCCCTTGCACTTGAGGATGCGGCCCGGCTGGCCTCCGCCTGAGTCATTTCCCGCGCGCGGCGTCGCATCGCCGAACGGAATGCCCTCGCCGTATTGCGAGTATTCGGTGAGCGGACCGTGCGCGAGGCGCTGCTGGTCACGCAGCTTGACGCGCGACAGGTTCAAGACGCCGTCCTGCATGGCGCACAGCACCTTCTGGCCGCGGCCGGTGCGGATGCGCTGATAGAGCGCCGAGACAATGCCGAGCGCGAGATGCAGGCCGGTGCCGCTATCGCCGATCTGCGCGCCGGTAACGAGCGGCGGACCATCGCGGAAGCCGGTGGTCGAGGCCGAGCCGCCGGCGCATTGCGCGACGTTCTCATAGACCTTGCAGTCTTCGTACGGTCCGGGACCGAAGCCCTTGACCGAAGCGACGATCATGCGCGGGTTGAGCTTGTGGATGTACTCCCAGGTCAGGCCCATGCGGTCGAGCGCGCCGGGCGCGAAATTCTCCACCAGCACGTCGCAGGTTTTGATCAGTTCGTTGAGCACGCGCATGCCCTGCGGGTGCTTGGAGTCAATCGTGATCGAGCGCTTGTTGTGGTTGAGCATGGTGAAGTAGAGCGAGTCGGCGCCCTTCACGTCGACCAACTGGCCGCGGGTGATGTCGCCGACACCGGGACGCTCGACCTTGATGACGTCGGCGCCGAACCAGGCGAGCAACTGCGTGCAAGTCGGACCCGACTGCACATGCGTGAAGTCGAGGATCTTGACGCCGTCGAGCGCCTTGCCGTCCATGCCGAATGCCTTCTTCGACACGCGCGCCGCTCCGTTGCCATTCTTGGCGGCGGCTTTGGGCGCTGCCTTTTTGGCGGCGGGCTTCTTCGCTGCCGGTTTCGCTTTGGCTTTCACAGCAGCCTTCTTCAATTTCTTCTTGGCCATTTGTCTCTCCACTCTGTCTCGTAGGGTGGGCAAAGGCGCATGCGCCGTGCCCACCAATTCAAACATTCAGAAGCGGTGGGCTCGCTTCGCTTAGCCCACCCTACAAATTCGTCGCGTCACTTCTTCTTCAACTTGCTCTGCGGATTGAGATTGCCGATGCGGCCGGATTCAGAGCCGGCAGCCGGATCGAGAACCGCGTTAATCAGTGTTGGTTTGCCTGAATCCATCGCTGCGTTGACGGCGCGCTTGAGTTCGTCCGGCGAGGTGGCGTTGACGCCCTGCCCGCCGAAAGCTTCCATCATCTTGTCGTAGCGCGCGCCCTTGACGAACACGGTCGGCGCCGGATCGCCATTGCCCGACGTGTTGACGTCCGTGCCGCGATAAATGCCGTCATTGTTGAAGATGACGATGCAGACCGGCAGATTGTAACGGCAGATGGTTTCGACCTCCATGCCGGAGAAACCAAACGCCGAGTCACCTTCGACGCAGAGCACCGGCTTGCCGGTCTCGATCGCGGCAGCAATGGCATAACCCATGCCGATGCCCATGATGCCCCAGGTGCCGACGTCGATGCGCTTGCGCGGCTGGTACATGTCGATGATGCCGCGGGCGAGATCGAGCGTGTTGGCGCCTTCATTGACCAGGATCGCGTCCGGGCGTTCCTTGACGATGGTGCGCAGCACGCCGAGCGCGCCGTGGTAATCCATCGGCGAGTTGTTGTTCATCAACTTCGGCGCCATCTTGGCAATGTTGTCATCACGCTTGGTGGTGACGGTCTTGATCCAGTCGGCGGAGGCCGCGGTCCAGCTGCCCATGCCGTTGAGCAGCGCGGTAACGCAGGAGCCGATGTCGCCGACAACCGGCGCGACGATCTCGACGTTCGAGTCCATTTCCTTCGGCTCGATGTCGATTTGGATGAACTTCTTCGGTGCTTCACCCCAGGCCTTGCCCTTGCCGTGCGACAGCAGCCAGTTCAAACGGGCGCCGATCAGCAGCACCACGTCGGCATCTTTCAACACCGTCGAGCGCGCGGCACCGGCGCATTGCGGATGCGTGTCGGGCAACAAGCCCTTGGCCATGCTCATCGGCAGGAACGGCGCGCCGCTCTTTTCGACGAAAGAGCGGATGGCGTCGTCAGCCTGCGCGTAAGACGCGCCCTTGCCGAGGATGATCAGCGGCTTCTTTGCGCTCTTGAGCACATCGAGCGCGCGCTTGATCGAATCCGGCGACGGGATCTGCGCCGGCGCGGCGTCGATCACCTTGACCAGTGACTTGGCGCCGGCGTCGGCATTCATCACCTGGCCGAACAGCTTGGCGGGCAGATCGAGATAGACACCGCCGGGACGGCCGGAGACCGCGGCGCGAATGGCGCGGGCCACGCCGATGCCGATATCGGCCGCATGCAGCACGCGGAACGCGGCCTTGCAGAGCGGCTTGGCAATGGCGAGCTGGTCCATTTCCTCATAGTCGCCCTGCTGCAGGTCGACGATCTCACGCTCCGAAGAACCCGAGATCAGGATCATCGGGAAGCAGTTGGTGGTGGCATGCGCCAGCGCCGTCAGGCCGTTGAGGAAGCCGGGCGCCGACACGGTCAGGCAGACGCCGGGCTTCTTGGTTAGGAAGCCGGCAATGGACGCGGCATAGCCTGCGTTCTGTTCATGACGGAAGGACAGGACTCGAATGCCCGCAGCCTGCGCCATGCGGCCGAAATCGGTGATCGGAATGCCGGGCACGCCATAAATGGTGTTCAGGCCGTTTAGCTTGAGCGCGTCGATGATGAGATTGAAGCCGTCGGTCAGGTTCTCATCGGCATCAACTGCGGCGCTCTGTTCAACTGCGGACATTCACTTAACCCCTCAGATTCAACTGCTGCGTTTAGTCCAGATAATCGGCGTATTGCTTGACGTGGTCGGCGAGACCGAGCGCGTGATCGCGCACCAGAACTTCGGCACGATCAGTGGCGCGCGCTTCCAGTGCTTCGATGATCTTGATGTGGTCGCGGATCGAGCGATCGACGCGGTCTTTCTCGACGATGGTCTTGCGCCGGATCATGCGCATATGGGTGAACAGGTTTTCCGCCATTTCGATCAGCACGCGGTTGCCGCTGAGCTTGATGATGGTCTGGTGGAATTCGATATTGACCTCGGAATATTCGTCGAGGTGGGCGCGCACCTCGTCACCTTCGAAAGTGACGAACATCTGGCGCAAAGCGGCGATCTGCTCATCGGTCGCGGTTTGCGTCACCAGACGGGCGGACATGCTTTCCAGCGCCGCCCAGGCGTTGATCATCTCGATGACTTCGGTCTTGGTCTTGCGAACCACGTAAATTCCGCGACGGGGTACGGAGCGGACGAAGCCTTCGCTCTCGAGCTGCGCCATCGCCTCGCGCACCGGCGTGCGGCTAATGCCGAAATCCTGCGCCAGCTTGCGCTCGTCGAGGCGGATGTCGTCGCGATTACGGTAGATATCCATCGCCACGATCGCGTTCTTCAGCGCCGTATAGGCCTTCTGCTTGAAGCTCGGCGCGGCAGCGATCGGCGCCAAAGTCGGCGCCGGCGCGGACAGCGGCGACCGCGCCACGGTGGCGCCGCGGGCCCGAACAGAGTCTCGGCGTGGGGTTGAATCGCGTGTGTTCATGTCTGGTATACAATATGCCAGCGGCTCTCGATGCGTGCAACGGCTTTCATCGGACCCGCAAAAGCGGCCTTTCTCTCCATTCCGGGCGGCCGCAACAGGCCACCCGGGCAATGCCAGGACCCGCGGCACGGGCCCCGTCGTCTGAGCTATTGCGCCGGGGCGGCGGCACCCTTGCCACGCAGCCGGCCGAGGCCGTTCTGGATGATCGGCCAGAACAGCGCGATGAGGGCGAGCGTCATGACAGTGGAAACCAGCGCGTTCGAGAAGAACACGCCGAGATTGCCTTGCGAGCCTAGCAGCGCTTGCCGCAGTGACACCTCCGCCTTGTCGCCGAGCACGATGGCCAGGACCATCGGCGCCAGCGGGTAGTTGGCCTTCTTCATGAAGTAGCCGACCACGCCGAACACCAGCATCATCACCACGTCGAAGGTGTTGTTGTGCACGGTGTAGGCGCCGATCGCGCAGAGCACGAGAATGATCGGCGCGATGACGCTGAACGGAATGCGCAGGATCGCGGCGAACAGAGGCACGCAGGTCAGCACCACGATCAGGCCGACAAGGTTGCCCATATACATCGAGGCAATAAGGCCCCAGACGAATTCGGTCTGCTCGACGAACAGCAGCGGACCGGGCTGAAGGCCCCAGATCAACAGGCCACCGAGCAACACAGCCGCCGTCGGCGAACCGGGCACGCCGAGCGACAGCATCGGCAGCAGCGCGGCCGTGCCGGCGGCGTGCGCCGCGGTTTCCGGCGCGATTACGCCTTCAATCTCGCCCTTGCCGAAGTTGTTGCCACGCTTCGAGATGCGCTTGGCAATGCCGTAGCTCATGAACGAGGCCGGCGTTGCGCCAGCGGGCGAGATGCCCATCCAGCAACCGATCAGGCAGGAGCGCAGCGACAACATCCAGTACTTCGGCAGTTCCTTCCAGGTCTTGATGACGACCTTGAGATCGATCTTGGCCGACTTGCCGCGGAACGACAGGCCCTCTTCCATGGTCAGCAGAATTTCGCCGATGCCGAACAGGCCGATGACGGCGATGAGGAAGTCGAAGCCGCCGATCAACGTCTCGGAGCCGAAGGTCAGGCGCAACTGGCCGGTCATCTGATCGAGGCCGACCGCGCCGAGGGCGAAGCCGATCATCATCGACGCCACTGTCTTGAACGGCGGCTCTTTGCTGAGGCCCACGAAACTACAGAAGGCGAGGAAGTAGACGGAGAAGATTTCCGCCGGGCCGAACCTGAGCGCGAAACTCGCGACCAGCGGCGCGACAAGCGTGATCATGATGACGGCGAACAGAGCGCCGACGAAGGACGACGTGAAGGCTGCGGTGAGCGCTTCGCCCGCCTTGCCTTGCTGCGCCATCGGGTAACCGTCAAAGGTGGTCGCCACGGACCAGGGTTCGCCGGGTATGTTGAACAGGATCGATGTAATGGCGCCGCCGAACAGCGCGCCCCAGTAAATACAGGAGAGCATGATGATCGCCGAGGTTGGCGACATCGAGAATGTCAGCGGCAGCAGGATGGCAACGCCGTTGGCGCCACCCAATCCCGGCAACACGCCGACGATAACGCCCAACACGATGCCGACCACCATCAGAAGGATGTTCTGAGGCTGGAGCACGACCGCGAAGCCGTGCATCAAATTGCCAATATCATCGAACATTTCGGTATTCCCTGAACGCCGGCGTGAGTGCGCCGCGTGACTGCCCCTTTAGACTGCGGTTCTTGGCGACCGCCGTCCGACTTATCGGAACGCCGGATAGTCCGGCATCCCCTCCCCCCGTAAGCGTCTAGAAGCCGAGCAGCTTTTCGATCGGGCCCTTTGGCAACGGCACGAGGAACCAGCGCTCGAAGGTAATGAAGAAGAAGATCGGCACGGCGATCGCGGTCGGTATCGCGACCAGTACGCTGTATTTGCCGAGCCACATCATGAACAGGCCGATCAGCAGCGCCGATGCCACGTAAATGCCGGAATACGGGATGACTGCGACGTAGATCGCTGTCGGAATCACGACTGTGAGAACCTTGTAGATCTGGTCCCAGGTCGCGAACACCGCACCGTCATCCGCGACGGTGAACAACTGATAGAGATTGATGACCGACGAGATGATGATGGCCAGGCCGATATAGAACGGGAAGAAGCCTGCCTTCGGGCCTTCGTCGCCCCAGCCAATGCCGACCTTCAGGCTGCCGAGAACGGTGATGAGGCCCACGGCGGCGACCACAACGGCTACGCCGGCTTCAACGCTCCGGTGGGACGGGCCAGCCCCACCGGATTCATGTGCGGTATCACTCATTGCATTTCCTCGAATGGCTCAATTGGCCAGGTTTTTCCAGTGTTCTTGGTTGCGCTTAGTTGCTCTTGGCGGCGAGGAAACCCGCTTCCTTCATCAGGTCTTCGTGCACTTTTTCAGCGTTGGCGACCCACTTGGCGTATTCATCGCCGACCATGAAGGTGGTGTTGAAAGCGCCGTCGCTCATCAGCTTCTTCCACTCCGGCGTCTCACGCACCTTCTTGAACATGTCGATGTAATAGGCGACCGCATCCTTGCTGACGCCCGGCGGCATGAAGTAGCCGCGCAGCATGACGTATTCGACATCGAGGCCGGCCGACTTGCAGGTCGGGATATCGGCCCACGACTTGTCGCCCGAGATCTTTTCGCTGTAGTCGAGCTTCTTGGAGTCAAACACGCAGAGCGGGTTCAGCTTGCCGGCGCGCCAGTGAGCGACGGCTTCGATCGGGTTGTTGACCGTGCTATCGACATGGTTGCCGACGAGCTGCACGGCGACAGCGCCGCCACCCGCTTGCGGGATGTAGATCATCTTCTTGCCGGTCGCCTTCTGCAGCGCGACGGTAATGATCTGGTCTTCCTGCTTCGAGCCGGTGCCGCCCATCTTGAACGTGTTATCCGGCGCCGCCTTGATGGCGTCGACATAGTCCTTGACGGTCTTGTACGGCTTCTCGGCGTTGGTCCAGAGGATGAATTCGTCGAGCGCCATCATCGCGACCGGGGTCATATCCTTCCAGGAGAAAGGAATGCCGGTGGCCATTGGGGTCGTGAACAGGTTCGACAGGGTGATGATCAGCTTGTGATCGTTGCCCTTCGAGTTCTTGACGTCGAGGAAGCCTTCGCCACCGGCGCCGCCCGATTTGTTGATGACGACGACGGGCTGCTTCGACAAATTATGCTTGGTGATGATGCCCTGCATGGTGCGGGCCATCTGGTCGGCGCCGCCGCCGGTACCGGCGGGGACGATGATTTCAACGGGGTGGGTTGGCTCCCACGCGGCGGCGGGAGCGATCGCGAATGCAGCGCCGACGACGGCCGCCGCACCGAAAGACAGAATCCTGCTGGTAACAGACATAAGACCTCCCTTGAGTATTGAAGCGATGCCGAACTTGACGCCGGCTATTCGCATTCCATCGGCTTTGTGCCGCCCTGAGGCGAGTGTCTGATATACATAATACCAATTCAAGAGGGCTTTGGATGGGCCGATAGGCGGAAGCGATCGCTGAGGCTTGGGTGCAGCGCGAAGAGAGCTGCGGTTCGTGAGTGGTATGTGGCGAGGATAGTTGGATATTTAGGTTTGCTGTGATGCAACCGGAAGCGCTCAGTGGCGCTGGAAAAAATTTATCGAAATAATTTGTTGGGGGTGGTGGCGTGCTGGGTCCCCGCTGTCACGGGGACAAATCGAGCGCCAGAACGACTTAGGGCCCGGCGAACTGGGTCCCCGCGTGCGCGGGGACATCATTCGCACTAAAACGACTTAGGCCCCGCCAAGATGAATGGCGGGGCCTAAGTCGTGTGCTCATGATGGTTGCGGGGGTAGGATTTGAACCTACGACCTTCAGGTTATGAGCCTGACGAGCTACCGGGCTGCTCCACCCCGCGATAATCCTGCTCAGATGAGCTTAAATGCGAAACGCGGGTTATGCCCCGCGCGTTCGAGGGTTATCTAGCAACGTGCGGTGCCGATGGGAAGGGCAAAATCCGCTTCATTTCATCTACTTGTCACGAATTTTCTGGAAAAGACCGACATGAAGGGGGCGCCCGGCTACGACGAGGTTGGATCTGATGACGGCACCGGTCAGCGGCTCACCGCCGCCGCGCGCGCCATCCTTGCCGACGCCCGCGCCGCCCTGTCGGACCCGAAATTAACCGAGGCGGAAGCCGTCCACGACGTGCGCAAGGCGTCCAAGCGCTGGCGCGCGCTGATGCGCCTTCTATCCGGCCCGCTCGGCAAGCCGGCCGACGCGATGCGGGGAGAGGCCCGCGACCTGATGCGCGCGCTGTCCGGCAGCCGCGATGGCCAGGCGGCGCTCGATGCGCTTACCGACCTGCGCAAATCGGATTTGCCGGTGTCCGAGACCTCGATGAAAACCATCGAGGCGCGGCTCACAAAAGTCCGTGGTGAAACCGAATCCGCGAGTTTCACGCCGGAGCTGCGGCAGCGCCTCACCGTCTATCTCGATCTCGCCGAGCGGTCGGCCGCGACCTGGCCGCTCGATGCGATCGACTTCGGCGCCGTGGCCGATGAGCTCACCGTCACCTACCAGCGCGCGCGGCAACTGATGCCCGATGACTGGTACGCGGCAGAGCCCGAGCACCTGCACGATCTGCGCAAGCGTGTGGTCGAGCATCGTCATCAAATGGAATTGGTCGAGCCACTCTGGCCGCGGCTGGCCAGGGTCTGGGCGCAAGAGGCGCAGCGCCTGCGCGAACGGCTTGGCTCAGCGCAGGATCTTGCCGTATTCGAAGGACTGATGGCGCCGCGGCAAATATTGGCACCGTGGCGCTCGCGCCTGACGCCGTTGATCGCCGATCGCCGCATGGCGCATCTCAAGGCGTCGGCGAAACTGGCCAGCCGGCTGTTCGCCGAGAAGCCGAAAGCCTTCCGCTCACGCCTCGGCGCCTTGTGGAAGGCAAAAGAAGATAGCGGCGAAGAGTAACGCGCGCTCACTCTCACACGCCGACACCACAAACGAAAAAGCCGCCGCCCGGATCCCCCAGGCGGCGGCTTCAATCTGTTTTTGGAGGGCAGCTCCAAAAACAAAACGGCCGCCATTGCTGGCAGCCGTTTTGGCGTTGGAAGCATTACGCTTCAAAACTTTCATCGTGATGAGGATTACGTCTTTGGCAGGACTGGCAGCGACCTACTCTTCCAAGTCTTAAGACTTAGTACCATTGGCGCTGGGGAGTTTTACGGCCGAGTTCGAGATGGGATCGGGTACAGGCCCCCCGCTAAAACCACCAGTCCGGCTAAAGACGTAATGAAGCAAACTGTTTTTCTGTATTTCAACCGCTGCCGTTGCCGGCAACCAAAATCATTTCACGAAACCCAAACGCTGCGAAAGCAGCGCGTGAGCATTGGAAATGAGAGCAATCAAGCCAATCGAGCTATTAGTACCGGTAAGCACAATGCATTACTTCACTTACACACCCGGCCAATCAACGTGGTGGTCTACCACGGCTCTCAAGGAAGAACTCGTTT
>JAURVZ010000045.1 GCA_030655215.1 Pseudolabrys sp.
GCCCAAGGCCTAGGCGTTCCTCAAGACTACGTTGAGGCTGTGAAATGGTACCGCCTTGCCGCGGATCAAGGTAATGCTGGCGCCCGAAAAAACCTTGGCGATAGGTACAGAAACGGCCAGGGCGTGGCAAAGGACGATGTCGAAGCGGCAAGGTGGTGGCAGCTCGCTGCCGAGCAAGGCCATGCTGGGGCGCAGAACAACCTCGGCACTTTGTACGCTGAGGGGCAAGGCGTCACACAACATAACGTCAGCGCATATTTGTGGTTTAGCTTGGCGGCGGAGCAAGGTGACAAAGGCGCGATAAACAATCTCGACCGCGTCGCTCGCCAGATGAGCCAGGCTCAGATACTCGAAGCCAAGAAGCTTTTAGGCGAATGGCAGCCAAAGAAAAGTCAGACTGATTAATTGTCGCGAAGACATCATCGATGTCGGCTTTGGGTCACACGCGTCGCTTTTACATATCCACCGAATGTCCGCTATCCGGCTCATCTTGGACCTGCATTCGGCGTGGCAAACACCGGGATTTGCGTGGCTCAAGCTCCGCACCGGCGGCCTCGAAGCATGAGATACTAACTCACTGACTTTGAGTGAACTGCCATCAGGCCCTTCCTGCCGAACAAGCCGCGCGGCGTGCCGAGGGTCAACGACCGAAAACTACCTGGCCTTCGTCAAGCTCGCAGCCATTCGGATTTGGCTGCGCGCTTATGAGTCCACGCCCAGGCTAGAACGCCTTCTTCGCTTCCGGCCGGTGCTTGTTATCAGGCACGAAGCCCGAGCGCGTCGCTTCGCGCGGATAGCGCACCCAGACCTCGCGATTCGGGTGCATGCCGCCGCCGCGGGTGGCGGGAACGGCGGTGAGCCGCGCGCGGTGCAACAGGCGGGTATCGGCGATGCCGCAATTCGGGTGAATGCCGCCATTGGCCGCCACCACCTTCTCCCAGGCCGCCTTGCGTTGCGCGAGAACGGCGGGATCTGACAACGCAGTGCAGTTGAGCTCGTCGTTGTTTAGATCCGCGACGACTTCGTCACCGTCCTCGATGAAGGCGATGGGGCCGCCGAGCGCCGCTTCCGGGCCGACATGGCCGATCACGAGGCCGACCGATCCGCCGGAGAAACGCGCGTCGGTCATCAGTCCCACCACGATGCCGCGCTCGCGGCACAGCGTGGTGATGCGCGAGGTCGGGTCCAGCATCTCCGGCATGCCCGGCGCGCCGCTCGGCCCCTCATAGCGCACGATGATCATGTCGTTGTTCTCGAAGCGCTCGGGATTCTTGTCGAGCGCCTTGAGCAGGTCGCGTTCGCCTTCGAACACGCGCGCCTTGCCGCGGAACAGGTTGTTTTCCAGTCCACCCTCGACGCCAGCGAGCTTCAAAATGGCCGAGAATTCCGGCGACAGATTGCCGCCGAGCACGCGCAGGCCGCCGGTCGGCTTGTAGGGTTTTGCGACGGGGTAGATCACCTTGCCGTCGATCGGCTTGGTGCCGAGACGCTTGACCTGCTGGCTAAGCGTTTCGCCGGTGCAGGTCATCACGTCGCCATTGAGCAGTCCCGCCTCCAGCAATTCACGCACGATCACCTGCACGCCGCCGACATCGTCGATGTCGACCATCGAATACTTGCCAAAGGGCCGCGCGTCGACGAGCACCGGCACGACGTATTGCGATAGATGGTTGAACTCGGCCGGCGTCATCACGTCTTTCCAGAAGTCGGCAAAGCCCGCGGCGCGCGCGATCTCCGGCGCGTGCAGCGTGACATTGGTCGAGCCGCCGATCGCCATCGCCACGATGACGGCATTGCGGATCGAATCCCGCACCACGATGTCGCGTGGCTTCAGGTCCTTCGCCATCATCTGCGCGAGGTACTCGACCAGCTGGTCCGGGAATTCCTTGAGGCGGCGGGGATCGTCGGACGGCGGCGCCACCATGTGCAGCGGCTGCATGCC
>JAURVZ010000064.1 GCA_030655215.1 Pseudolabrys sp.
CGCATCAACTCCTGCTTGAGCCTCGCGGTGATGCACGAAGGCGACAAGGTAACGACCATCGAAGGCCTCGGTACTTCGGAGAAGTTGCATCCGATGCAGGCTGCTTTCATCAAGCATGATGGTTACCAGTGTGGCTACTGCACGCCGGGCCAGATTTGTTCGGCGGTTGCGGTTCTCGACGAGATCAAGGCCGGCCAGCCGAGCCATGTCAGCGCCGATCTGATGGCGTCGCCACAAGCCACCAACGAAGAAATGCGCGAACGCATGAGCGGCAACATCTGTCGCTGCGGCGCCTATTCCAATATCGCGGAAGCGATGACTGAAGTTTCCGGGAGGCCTGCATGAGACCATTTACCTACGAACGCGCCGCATCGCCGGCCGCGGCTGCGACCGCAGCGGCGCGCAACGACGGCACCAAGTTCATCGCAGGCGGCACTAATCTGCTCGACCTGATGAAACTCGAAATCGAAACGCCGACACATCTCGTCGACGTCAACGGACTGGGCTTCGACAAGATCGAGCCGACGCCGGAAGGCGGACTGCGTGTTGGTGCGCTGGTACGCAATACGGCGCTGGCTTCGGACGAGCGTGTCCGCCGCGATTACGGACTGCTTTCGCGTGCGCTTCTCGCGGGCGCTTCCGGTCAATTGCGTAACAAGGCGACGACGGCCGGCAATCTGCTGCAGCGGACGCGTTGCCCGTATTTTTATGACACCAACCTGCCGTGCAACAAACGCACGCCGGGCAGCGGCTGCTCCGCAATCGGCGGGGTGACACGCCAGCATGCCGTGGTCGGATCCTCCGACGCCTGCATCGCGACGCATCCCAGCGACATGGCGATCGCCATGCGGGCACTTGATGCAACGGTCGAAACTGTGAAGCCGGACGGCCAGATACGTGCCATTCCGATGGCCGATTTTCATCGCCTGCCGGGTGATACGCCGCACATCGAGACGACGCTGCAGCCGGGCGAGCTTATCACGGCCGTGACGCTGCCGAAGCCGGTCGGTGGTACGCACATCTATCGCAAGGTGCGCGATCGCGCATCCTATGCCTTCGCGCTGATCTCGGTCGGCGCCATCGTGCAGAAGGACGGCAGCGGGCGAGTCGCCGTCGGCGGCGTGGCTCACAAGCCATGGCGCGTCGAGGCGGCCGAGGCTGCCATGCCAAAGGGCGCCAAGGCGGTTTCCGCCGGCCTTTTCGCCAACGCAAAGCCGACCCACGAAAATGCATACAAAGTGACGCTGGTCGAACGCACGCTGGCGTCAGTCCTCGCCGAAGCGAAAGGCTGAGCCATGAAATTTGATACCCCCGCCACCACCAATCCGATCGACCAGCTCAAGGTCATCGGCCATTCGCTCGATCGAATCGACGGCCCGCTCAAGACTACGGGCAAAGCGCCCTATGCCTACGAACGGCACGACGTCGTTCCCAATGCGGCGTACGGCTACGTTCTGGGATCGTCGATCGCCAAGGGCAAGATAACGGCGATGAATATCGCCCGCGCCAAGGCGGCGCCGGGCGTGCTGGCCGTGGTGAATGCCGAGAACGCCGGCAAGCTCGACAAGGGCAAGATGAACGTTGCCGCGCTGCTCGGCGGTCCGATGATCGAGCACTACCATCAGGCTGTCGCCGTGGTGGTCGCAGAAACGTTCGAACAGGCCCGCGCCGCTGCACAACTGATCCGCGTTGACTACAGCCAGGACAAGGGATCGTACGATCTCGCTGCCGGCAAGGCCGGTGCCAAGAAGCCGAAGGGCGAAGGCGAAGAAGCACCGGACTCGTCGTTCGGCGACTTTGCCGGCGCGTTCGCGGCGGCGCCGGTCAAGCTCGACACGACCTACACCACGCCGGATCACAGCCATGCCATGATGGAGCCGCATGCCTCCACCGCCAAGTGGGACGGTGACAAGCTTACACTCTACACGTCGAACCAGATGATCGCCTGGGGCGTCGGCGATGTCGCGAAGAACCTCGGCATTCCCAAGGAAAACGTGCG
>JAURVZ010000078.1 GCA_030655215.1 Pseudolabrys sp.
CCCCCGCATAGCTCGCCGGAACGGCGAGCGTTCGCTCGCCTATGGGGGAGGGAGAAGCAAGCAAGCGCGGTCTAAAACCTACGCCGCCTTCGCAGCCCCAATACCATCCAGTTCCGCCATCACCGCATCCGACAGAACCAACTCGGCTGCGGCCAGGTTCTCGTGCAGATGCGCCACCGACGAGGTGCCCGGGATCAGCAGGATGTTCGGCGAGCGGCGCAGCAGCCAGGCCAAAGCCACTTGCATCGGCGTCGCCTTCAGGCGGGCCGCGACGTCCGACAGCGTGGTCGACTGCAGCGGCGAGAAGCCGCCGAGCGGGAAGAACGGCACATAGGCGGTGCCGGCCCTGTTGAGTTCGTCGATCAGGGCATCGTCGGCGCGATGGGCGAGATTGTACTGGTTCTGCACGCAGACAATGGGCGCGATCTTGCGGCCATCGGCGACCTGCTTCGATGTCACATTGCTGAGGCCGATGTGGCGAACGAGGCCTTTTTGCTGCATTTCGGCCAACGCCGTCAGCGGCGCCTCAAGCGAGCCTTCCGCCGGACCATGGATGTCCAGCATGCTGCGCAGATTGACGACATCGAGCACGTCGAGGCCGAGATGGCGCAGATTGTCATGCACAGCCTGCGTCAGTTCGGCCGGCGACATCGCCGGAATCCAGGACCCGTCGGCACCGCGCCGCGCGCTGATCTTGGTGACGATGGTCAGATTAGCCGGGTAAGGATGCAGCGCTTCCTTGATGATCTGGTTGGTGACGTGCGGGCCATAGAAATCGCTGGTGTCGATGTGGTCAACGCCCTGGGCGACGGCCTCACGCAGCACGGCCAGGGCGGCGGCATGGTCCTTCGGCGGGCCGAACACGCCGGGACCGGCGAGCTGCATGGCGCCGTAGCCGAGGCGTTTCACGGTGCGGTCGCCGAGTGTGTAGGTGCCGGCTTTGTCGATGTTGATCTTGGTCATGGGTATCTCCTTGGTTGATGACCCGGAGATAACAGTCGCCCCTCTGCGCGATAATCCGCTATAATCGGCACAGGCTGTGCGGGTACCCGAACAATGAAGACCGACCTGGCTGACTTGAACGCCTTTGTCGCCGTCGCCCGCGCCAAGGGTTTCCGCGACGCCGCCCGGCTCAGCGGCAGCAGCGCCTCGGGCTTGAGCGAGGCCGTGCGCCGCCTGGAAACCCAGCTCGGCGTCCGGCTGCTCAACCGCACCACCCGCAGCGTCGTGCCTACCGAGGCCGGCGAGCGCTTGCTGGAGCGGCTCGGGCCGGCGCTGACCGAGGTCGAGGCATCGCTCGATGTTGTGAATACCTTTCGGGACCGGCCAGCGGGGACTCTGAAGCTCAATGTGCCGGTAGGTGTGGCGCGGCTGGTGTTGCCGGCGATCATACCGCCCTTCCTCGCCGCCTATCCGGACATCCGGCTTGAGATCATCGCCGAGGAGAGCTTTGTCGATATTCTCGCCGCCGGCTGCGACGCCGGCATCCGGTATGGCGAGCGGCTGGAGCAGGACATGATCGCGGTGCCGATCGGCCCGCGCCATCAGCGCTTCGCGCTTGGCGCGTCAAAGGCCTATCTCGACCGGCGCGGCCGGCCGGAGCACCCGCGCGATCTCCTGCAGCATTCCTGTCTGCAAGGCCGCTTCCCGAGTGGCGCGACCATGGCATGGGAGTTCGAGCGTGAGGGCGAGATCGTCAATGTCGATGTCAGCGGGCCGCTGATCGTCACGCTCGGCGGCGCCACCGACCTGCTGATCGACGCAGGCATTGCCGGCACCGGCATCGTGCCTCTCTTCGAAGACTGGCTGCGGCCATACTTCACCAGCGGCGCCTTGGAGCCGGTGCTGGAGCCGTGGTGGCAGCGTTTTCCGGGGCCGTTTCTCTATTACCCCGGCCGCCGCCTGCTGCCGGCGCCACTGCGCGCCTTCGTCGATTTCATCAAGACATCAGCCATCGAGCGTCAGGCTACCAGCGTCCGGATCTGACTTCTCGGCAGGCTTCTTCGGTGACTTATTCGTCGCGTTGGCCGCCAGCTTGGCTTCGAGCGCCTCGATGCGCGCCTTCAGCGCCTCATTCTCGTCCCGGGCCAAAGCGGCCATTTCCTTGACCGCGTCGAACTCCTCGCGCTTGACGACGTCGAGGTCGCGCAGGATCCGTTCGGCCTGGGTGCGGAACAAGGTATCGGCCTCACGGCGCACGCCCTGGGCGACGCCAGCGGCGTCATTCATCAGGCGCGCCATTTCGTCGAAAATCCGGTTGCTGGTCTGGGTCATGCTTCGTCTCCAAGGCTTGTGGGCTAACAATGGCGGCGCCGCCATGCCGCCGCAAGGCCTGATGTGCTAACTGTTCGGCCGGGCGGCCCTACCAGACGGATTCGTAATGCCTTTTTTCGTGATCCCCTTCCCCTATATCGATCCCGTGCTGGTGCAGATCGGCCCCTTCGCCATCCGCTGGTATGCGCTGGCCTACATCGTCGGCATTCTCGGCGGCTGGGCCTATTCGCGCGCGCTGATCCGCAATGACCGGCTCTGGGGTGGCCCTGCCCCGCTCAAGGTCGCCGATTTCGACGACTTCGTGCTGTGGGTGACGCTCGGCATCATTCTCGGCGGCCGCACCGGCTATGTGCTGTTCTACAACTTCTCGCATTTCGTCCAGCACCCGCTGGAGATCTTCCAGTTGTGGAACGGCGGCATGTCCTTCCATGGCGGCTTCACCGGCTGCGTCGTCGCCGTCGTCCTGTTCGCGCGCTCGCGCGGCATCCCGATCATGTCGCTCGGCGACCTGACCTGCGCCGCAGGTCCGATCGGCATTTTCCTCGGCCGCATCGCCAACTTCATCAATGGCGAATTGTGGGGTCGCCCGTCCGATGTTAGCTGGGCCATGGTGTTCCCGCATGGCGGGCCGCTGCCGCGGCATCCAAGCCAGATTTACGAAGCCGTGCTCGAGGGCCTGGTGCTGTTCATCGTGCTCTTTGTGCTGATCCGCTTCGGCGCGCTGAAGCGGCCGGGCTTCATCATTGGCGCCTTCGCCTGCGTCTATGCCATCGGCCGCAGCATCAGTGAGTTCTTCCGCGAGCCGGATGCGCAACTCGGCTTCCTGTGGGGCGGCGCGACCATGGGACAATTGCTGTCGATCCCGCTGTTCATCGTCGGCCTCGGATTCATCTGGTACGCGATCAAACATCCCATCGAGAGAACGCAACCGTGAGCGGGCAGACGCCGCTGGATATCGAGATCCGCCGGCGCATTGCCGCGGCCGGGCCGATGCCGATCGACCAATATATGGGCCTGTGCCTCGCCGACCCCGAGCACGGCTATTACACGACGCGCGATCCGCTCGGCGCGCGTGGCGATTTCATCACCGCGCCGGAAATCAGCCAGATGTTCGGCGAACTGATCGGGCTGTGGATGACCGCGGTGTGGCGGCAGATGGGCGCGCCAAATCCGATCCGCGTTATCGAGCTCGGGCCCGGCCGCGGCACCTTGATGAAAGACGCCTTGCGCGCGGCGCAAGTCGTGCCGGCGTTTCGTGAAGCCGTCGTGCTGCATATGATCGAGATCAGCCCGGTGCTGAAAGCGCAGCAGCAGCGCACGCTCGAACAGCTTACGATGCATAAGGGGTGGCATCTCTCGCTGAAGAACGTGCCGGCAGGCCCGGCCATCATCATCGCCAATGAATTCTTTGACGCCTTGCCGATCAAGCAGGCGGTCAAACAGGAGAAAGGCTGGCACGAGCGCGGGGTCGGCATGGATGCGAGCGGCAAGCTCGTCTTCGTCACCGCGGCCGAGCCGATGGCGCATTTTGAAAGCCTGCTGCCGCCGTCAGTACAAGCCGCGGACGTCGGATCGATCTATGAATGGCGCGCCGATGGCCCGGCGCTGGATCTCGGCCGCCGTCTCGCCGATCACGGCGGCGCGGCTTTGGTGATCGATTACGGCCATGCCGCCAGCGGCGCCGGCGATACGCTGCAGGCCGTCGGCCAGCATGCCTACGCCGATGCTTTGGTGGCGGCCGGCACGGTCGATCTCACCGCGCATGTCGATTTCCAGCAATTGATGCGCGCGGCCGAGGCGATGGGCGCCCGCGCCTACGGCCCGATCGACCAGGCGCAATTCCTGCGCCGCCTCGGCATCGAGACGCGCGCCCATACGCTGAAGGCCAAGGCGAGCCGTGCGGTTGCCGCCGACATCGATGCCGCCTTGGCGCGGCTGACCGGCCATGGCCGCACCGATATGGGCGAATTGTTTAAAGTTGCCGCTTTCGCGCACCGCGCCATGCACGCGCCGCCCGGATTCGAAACGGCGCCCTGACTGTGGTTTAATCGCAGCTTCGCTTTGCTCTCGCCTGGACGGTCAACTTTGATTCAATCTGCATCGCTCGCCGTGCTGCCGGACATCCGGCACGCCTTCTTCACCCGCACCGGCGGCGTGTCGCACGGCGTTTATGAATCGCTGAATGGCGGCGTCGGCTCAAACGATACGCCGGAGCATGTCGCGGAAAATCGCGCGCGCATGGCGATGTCGCTCGGCGTTGCGCCGGAGCGTTTCCTGACGGCGTATCAAATTCATTCGCCCGATGTCGTTGTCGCCGAGACGCCGTGGACGGCGGAGAACCGGCCGCGCGCCGATGCTGTTGTCACCCGCGAAATTGGCCTGGCCATTGGCGTATCGACCGCCGATTGCGGGCCGCTGCTGTTTGCCGATGATAATGCGCGCGTCATAGGCGCGGCGCATGCCGGATGGCGCGGCGCTTTCACCGGCGTGATCGAGGCAACGCTGGCGGCGATGGAAAAGCTCGGCGCCGACCGGTCGAACATCACCGTCGCGCTCGGGCCGACGATCAGCCAGCCGAATTACGAAGTCGGTGCGGAATTCGTCGAGCGATTCCTTGCGGCCGATCAGGACAATGCCCGTTTCTTTGAAAATTCCGCGCGCGCCGATCATTCCCTGTTTGATTTGCACGCATACATTGCCGCGCGCGTTCAACAGGCCGGCGTCGTTGAATTCGAAGATCTCGCGCTTTGCACCTATGCCGAGCCGGATCGCTTCTACAGCTTCCGCCGCTCGACGCATTTGAGCGAGACGGATTATGGCCGCCATATCAATGCGATCGTGCTGAACCGCTAGTCCGCCTGGTAACCATGTGCCCAATGGGGCGGCACCCGGCGCGCCGTTAAGCTTTACTTAACCATAGCTCTGCCGTTAACGTTTGTTCCGAAGCCTTGGGGAAGGCTGCGGGGGTTTGGGCATGCGGTTGGGTTTTCGTCCTGGTGCACTGCTCTTTGTCGCGGCGCTTGCGCTCGCCGGCTGCACCCAGGATGGCAAACCGACCGTGGCCGGCATGCAGCCACGCGGCGCCACTGTCGCCTTCGAATCCATCGACGGCCCGCCGCAGGGCCACTTCAACACCCTCGTCCGCAACCTGAACGACGAAGCGCAGCAGCGCCGCCTCGCCGTGCTGTCACGTGAGGGCAGCTCAGCGTATCGGGTACGCGGATACCTTGCCGCCAAGGTCACCAAAGACCGCACCACCATCACCTGGGTCTGGGATGTGTTCGACGGCAATGAGCAGCGCGCCATTCGCCTGAACGGCGAGGAAGTCGCCAAGCGCGCCGGCAGCGTCAACGACGCCTGGAACGCCGCCGACGAGGCCATGCTGCGCCGGATTGCCAGTAACAGCATGGAGCAGCTGCAGGCCTTCCTGACCTCCGGCGAGGCCGTGCCGGTCGCGTCTGCCCCGACAATCACCCCCGCCGTGGCGCTAATGGCCGAAAACGATACTTCACCGGAAGCCGCCGGTATTTTCCGCACCTTCCAGGCCAATGCCGACCCGGCGCAAACGCAACTGGCCGGCGCCACGCCCGACGTGCCAATGCCGCCATCGCGCCCGGAAAGCGAGAGGCGCACCGTTCAGGCCAGTCTGTAGCGGTTTTCAGCGCCGTTTCACCTTGCCCGGAAAAGGCGCGGGACAACGAAATAGAGCCATATTGCCGCGCCGTCCGCACCTTGTTATGACCCGGCTCCTGTTCACGAGGGCGTCGGAATGTCGGGCAAAAACGGTGCGATCAAGCTGGTCGCCGGCAATTCCAACCCTGACCTGGCGCAGCAGATCGGCGACTATCTCAAGACCCCGCTGACCAAAGCGGTGGTGCGGCGCTTTGCCGACATGGAGGTCTTCGTCGAGATCCAGGAAAACGTGCGCGGCGCGGATTGCTTCGTCATCCAGTCGACCTCGTTTCCCGCCAACGACCATTTGATGGAATTGCTGATCATCATTGACGCGCTGCGCCGCTCGTCGGCGCGCCGTATCACCGCGGTGATCCCCTATTTCGGCTATTCGCGGCAGGACCGTAAGCCGGGACCGCGCACGCCGATCTCGGCCAAGCTGGTCGCCAATCTCATCACGCATGCCGGCGCCAACCGCGTCATGACGCTCGACCTGCATGCCGGGCAGATCCAGGGCTTCTTCGATATCCCGACCGACAATCTCTACGCGTCTCCTGTGATGGTCCGCGACATCAAAGAAAAGTTCAAACTCGACAATGTCATGGTTGTATCGCCGGACGTCGGCGGCGTGGTGCGTGCGCGCGGTCTGGCCAAGCGTATCAATGCGCCGCTCGCCATCATCGACAAGCGCCGCGAACGCGCCGGCGAATCTGAAGTGATGAACGTGATCGGTGAAGTCGAAGGTTACACCTGCGTGCTGGTCGACGACATTGTCGACTCCGGCGGCACGCTGGTGAACGCGGCCGATGCGCTGCTCAAGAACGGCGCCAAGGATGTCTACGCCTATATCAGCCACGGCGTGCTGTCCGGCGGCGCGGTGGCGCGCATTTCCAGTTCGCGGCTGAAGGAGTTGGTGATCACCGACTCGATCCAGCCGACCAAGGAAGTACGCAGCGCGGCGAATATCCGCGTCCTGCCGATCGCCTCGCTCATCGGCGAGGCGGTGGCGCGCACCTCGCATGAAGAGTCCGTGTCGTCACTGTTCGACTAGGCTCCAGATGGATTCATTATCGCAAGCCGCACTCGGCGCTGCCATCGGCGTCGCCGTCATGGGACGGCGCACAAAGATATGGAAGGCCGCGCTGATCGGCGCCGTCGCGGGCACCCTGCCCGACCTCGACGCCTTCTATGATCACGGCGATCCGATCAGCAACATGGTCTTCCACCGCGCGAAGAGTCACGCGCCGTTCTGGCAGACGCTGGCGTCCGTGCCGATTGCGGCGCTGACCGCGTGGGCCTTGCGCGAGCGCCAGCACTTCATCGCCTGGTGGTGGACCATCTGGCTGGCGCTGGTCACGCATGCCCTGCTCGACTGGACGACGGTGTACGGCACGCAGCTCGGCCTTCCCTTCACCGACACGCCGTTCGGCCTCGGCAGCATGTTCATCATCGATCCCCTGTACACAGTGCCGCTGTTGATCGGCGTTATCGTCGCGCTCAGCCTGCGCAATGTCCGCGGCCTGCGCTGGAACATGGCGGGACTCATTCTCTCAACCGCCTATCTCGGCTGGAGCGCGCTGGCGCAGTATCACGTCACCAATGTCGCGACAGAAAACCTGCGCGCGCAGGGCCATCAGGTCGAAAAGCTGATGGTGACACCGGCGCCGCTCAACACGATTCTCTGGCGCATTGTTGCGATCACACCGCAAGGCTATCTCGATGGCTATTACTCGGTGCTCGATCGCGACCGGTCCATCACCTTCCATCAATTCCCGCGCGGCGAGGAACTCTACGCGCAACTGCGCGACAATGTTTTTGTCGATCGCATCGCGCGTTTCAGCGGTGGATTTTTCCGGATGAGCGAACGCAATGGCCGCGCCGTCATCAGCGATCTGCGCATGGGCATGGAGCCGAACTACACGTTCAACTTCGAGGTCGCTCAACGTCAGGGCGCGGGCCTTGTGCCGTTGTCGCCACCGGAGCGTTACTCGATGCGGCCTGACATGGCCAACGGGTTGCCGTGGTTGTGGCGTCGCGCGCTCGGCGAGAAATTGCCGCCGCCGCGCTAGAGCACTCCAGTGACTCAAAAACAGGCGCGATGAGAACAAACCAGAATCAAACGATGGCGTTCGATTCCAACGCATGACTTATCCACCACAGAGTCACATTGCCGCAGCATTGCTTGTGGAGAGTCTAATTGGGCCGGTTGCCTAGAGTCGGCAAATCACTGCTCATTAGGGCTCGAGAATGCCTCTGGCGGGCTGAATCGAGAAGGTTATAGTCGTTAAGCTCTGTGATTCGTGCTCGCCGTCAAGGCACCCGTATCCCCGCGTCCCCATTGTAGTTCGTGCTTGGTTCGGACGACTCTTCGTCCGATCGCGTGCGGTGCCGTGCGTTTCCTATAGACTTTAATTTCGGCCGGAGACGTCATGTCCCTTTCGACCTACACTGAAGAACACCGCTTCAACCCGCTCGACGTTGTCGAAAGATTAGCGGCCGGCAATGACTGGTCGTTCGAGCGCGCGAGCGAAGACGAGATCACGATTCTCGTGACCGGCCGCTGGGCCGAGTATCAATTGTCTTACACATGGATGGTCGACATCGAAGCGCTGCACTTGGCATGCGCGTTCGACCTCAAGGTTCCGGAGCGCCGCTGCGCCGAAGTGCATACGCTCATCGCGCTGATCAATGAGCGGCTGTGGGTCGGGCATTTCGATCTGTGGCCGACCGAAGGCATCGTCATGTATCGCCATGCCTTGCAGTTGCCGGCGGGACAGGAACCGTCGAGCAAGCAGGTCGAGGCTTTGCTCGGCACAGCACTTGATACGTGCGAGCGCTACTTCACCGCGTTCCAGTTCGTCGTCTGGGCCGGCAAGAGCGCCAAGGAAGCCTTAGAGGCGGCGATGTTCGAGACGTCCGGCGAGGCTTAAGCTCCGTCGAAGCAACGACCTCCGACGTCATGGCCGGGCTTGTCCCGGCCATCCACGTTTTAGAAATACACAGTAAGAAGTAAGGCGTGGATGCCCGGCACAAGGCCGGGCATGACGGGAAAAATTGGCGTATAGTCGCCGCATGAAAAAGCCTGCCAAGAAAACTAATACTAAGACGCTCGCCGCTTTTCCCGGCCATCTCGTCCTGCTCGGCGCCGGCAAGATGGGCGGCGCCATGCTCGATGGCTGGCTGGCGCGTGGCTTGAAGGCCAAGAACGTCATCGTGCTCGATCCGCAGGCCGCCAAGCCGATCAAGGCTTTGGCGAAGAGCGGGCTGTCGCTCAATCCGAAGCCGGGTCCGAAATCGAAAGCCGAGGCCACCGCCATCATCGTCGCGGTGAAGCCGCAAATGGCGCCGGACGCCGTGCCGCCGGTCGGGCTTTATGTCGGCAAATCGACGCTGGTCATTTCGGTGATGGCCGGGCGCACCATCAAATTCCTGGAAGACAATCTGCCGCCGGGCACGGCCATCGTCCGCGCCATGCCGAATACGCCGGCCGCCATCGGCCGCGGCATTACGGTTGCCGTGCCGAACAGCACGGTGACGGCCAAGCAGCGCAAGCTGACCACCGAACTGCTCGCCGCCACCGGCAAGGTTGAGTGGGTCAGCGACGAGAAACTGATCGATGCGGTGACAGCCACCTCCGGCTCGGGACCGGCCTATGTGTTCCTGCTGGTCGAGGCGATGACCAAAGCCGCCATTGCCGCCGGTCTGCCCGCCGATCTCGCCGGCCGTTTGGCGCGCGAGACTGTTTCGGGTTCCGGCGAACTGCTGCATCAGTCCGATCTCGACGCCGCCACCTTGCGGCAGAACGTGACCTCGCCCGGCGGCACAACCGCGGCAGCCTTGGCGGTGCTGATGGGCCCGGCCGGTTTCGACGATCTGCTAACCAAGGCGATCGCCGCGGCGGCCGACCGATCGCGCGAATTGGCGGGTTAGCCCTGCGTTCACTGCCCTAGAACGGTCGCCTTTGCGGACCTACATTGAGGTCAGCCGCACCGAACGAGGGAGGCCATCATGGCCCGCAAGCCAGCGAAATCCAAAGCCAAAGCCGAGACCAAGGTTTCCGTGTCTGCGCCAGCGCGCGGCACCACCGACCGCGCCAAAGCCACCGATGCGCTGATGGAATTGCTTGCCGAGCAGTCCTTCGAGGAGATCGGCCTGGCCGAAGTTGCCGGCCGCGCCGGCATCAAATTATCCGCCCTGCGCGCCGAATTCGGCTCGACGCTGGCGATTTACGCCGCGCACGTCAAAGACATCGACAACATCGTGCTCGACGGCGGCGAAGACATGGCTGACGAGCCGGGCCGCGAACGCCTGTTCGATGCCGAGATGCGCCGTCTCGAAGCGCTGGCGCCTTACAAGGATGCTGTTGCCTCGATCATGCGCTCGGCGCGGCGTAATCCGGGCCTCGCCCTGGCGCTCAACGGCATGGCGGTGCGCTCGCAGTCGTGGATGCTGGAATCCGCCGGCATCAGCGCCTCCGGTCCGCGCGGCGCCTTGCGCGCGCAAGGCGCGGCCTTGATGTTCGGCCGCGTGATCAATGCCTGGCTCGATGACGAGGAAGACGGCGTCGACGCCGCCATGGCCGCTCTCGACCGCGGTCTCGCCAGCGCCGCACGCTGGGACGGCTTCGTCGGCGATCTCATGAGCATTCCGGGACGCTTCGCCCGTGGCTCGCGCCGTCGGAGGCGTCCAATTGATGAAGGCGCAACGGAAGCGGACGCCGCTTAAACCGGCACCTTCACCGTCGCGCGTAAACCGCCCATCGGGGAATCGCTGAGCGCGATGTCGCCGCCATGGGAGCGCGCGATGTCGCGGGCAATGGCGAGGCCAAGGCCCGTTCCGCCCTCATCTTGATTGCGCGCATCGTCGAGCCGCAGGAACGGCTTGAATACATCCTCACGCTGCGCCAGCGGAATACCCGGGCCATCATCGTCCACCGTGATCGTCAGATAGCGATGATCGCGATGGCCGCTGATCTCAATCGACTTCGCATAGCGCGCCGCGTTCGATACCAGATTGCCGACGCAACGCTTGAACGCCGCCGGCCGCACCGTGACGATCGGCGTGCCGTGAAATTGCACCGTGGCCTTGTGGCCGTGCCTTTCGGCGTCGTCCTTGAGTTCTTCAATGAAGGCCGCCATGTCGGTTGGCGCCGCGCTCTCGCCGAGATCGCCGCGCGCGAAGGCGAGATAGGCCTCGAGCATACGCGCCATTTCGTCGACGTCCTTCTTCATCGCATCGATCTCAGGGCTTTGATCGACCAGAGCCAGTTCGAGCTTGAAGCGCGTCAGCACCGTGCGCAGATCATGCGACACGCCGGCCAGCATGGTCGTGCGCTGTTCGATGGCGCGCTCGACACGCGTCTTCATCTCGATGAAGGCCTGCGCCGCGCGCCGCACCTCGCGCGCGCCGCGCGGCCGGAAGTTTGGCGCATCGCGGCCTTTGCCGAACGCTTCGGCGGCATCGGCCAACTTCAGGATCGGCTTGATCTGGTTGCGCAGGAAGATGATGGCGACGAACAGCAGCACCGCCGATGTGCCGACCATCCACAGCAGGAAGATTTCCGAATTCGACGCATAGGCCGCGTTGCGCCGCGCGTAGATACGCATGACGTCGTTGTCGAGGCGAATGCGGATTTCCACGAGCGCGGACTTGCCGACCGTGTCGATCCAGTAAGGCCGCGCGATCTGCTTGCGCAATTCGTCCGACAAGGTCTGGTCGAGCAGCGAGAAGAACGGCTTCGGACCCGGCGGCGGCATTTCACCGATCGGCAGGAAATCGACCACCAGGCCAAGCCGTTGCTGCGCAATGGTACGGATCGTCGTCTGATCCTTGTCCTGCGGATAGCTGCGGTAAATGTCGATCAGCGCGGCGATGTCTTGCACGACGCCGGCGGACAGGCGCTGCGTCACCACGTTCCAGTGCCGTTCCATGAAGACGAAGGCGATGACCGACTGCAGGATCACCATCGGCAAAATGATGATCAGCAACGCGCGGGCATAGAGGCCCTTCGGCATGACGCTGTTCAGCCAGCGGCTGACGCGGCGCCAGCCGTCGCGGATCTTGGCAAGTTGCTCGTGAATACGGCGGATCGGCGGAATGGCGTCGTACCATTCCCAGAACGCGCGCAGCCGCGCGATCGCCGTCCGCACATTATGCGCCATGTCGAGGCTGGTCATGCCGTGCTCACCAGCCGGTAGCCAATGCCGCGCACGGTTTGCACGAAGAGCGGATTGGCGGGATTGATCTCGATCTTGCGGCGCAGGCGATTGACCTGCACGTCGACGGCGCGTTCGCTCGTCTGATCGCCATTGCCGGCCAACGCCATGCGCGACACGGTTTCGCCCGGCGTCGCGGTGAGGATGCGGAGCATGTCGCGCTCGCGATCGGTCAGGCGAATGATGTCCTCGCCCTTACGCAATTCGCCGCGCGCCAGATGATAAACGAAGGGCCCGAAGCGCACGGACTCGACCGGCGGCGCCACCGCGGGTTGGGCGCGCTTGAGGATGTTGGCGATGCGCAGCGACAGCTCGCGCGGCTCGAACGGTTTGGAGAGATAATCGTCGGCCCCCAAGCTGAGGCCCTCAATGCGGCTTTCGGTGCCGTCGCGCGCGGTTAGCATCAGGATCGGCACGCTCGACGTGCCGCGGATCGACTTGGCCAGCTCAAAGCCGGTCTCGCCCGGCATCATGACGTCGAGCACCAGCAGGTCGAAGCTCAAGCCATGCAGCTTGGCCCGGGCGTCGGCGGCATTGTCGGCCGTGGTGACGCGATAGCCCTCACCGGCGAGGAAGCGGGACAGCAGATCGCGAATACGACGATCATCATCAACAACAAGCAGATGCGGCGCGTCGTCGGCGGGTTTGGCGGCGGTCTGGGGCATGGATTTGGCCCCTATCCCCGCGGTTTGGCGCGGTCGCCGCGCGCGATCTGGCGCAGCACGCCTTCGCGGTTGTCGCTGTCGATCATGGCCGTCAGGAACCGCCGGGCCGCATCATGGGCGCCGGGGCCGAGTTCCGCGAATGCTCGGTTGATACGTTCGGTCTGCAATTGCGCCAGCTTGTATGACAGAGCTTCACCTTTCGGGGTCGCGTACAGCAGGCGCTGCCGGCGGTCCTGCTCGCCTTCCTTCTGCAAGATGAAGCCCTGGTCGACCAACTGTTTGAGCACGCGGCCGAGCGATTGCTTGGTGATGTTCAGGATGTCGAGCAGGTCGGCGACCTTCATCCCCGGATTGCGATTGACGAAATGCAGCACCCGGTGGTGCGCCCGTCCGAAAGCATATTTCAGCAGCACCTCGTCCGGATCGCCGACGAAGTCGCGATAGGCAAAGAACAACAGCTCGATGATGTCCCAGGCGGCGTCGTTTCCGGCGGGAGCAACGGCGGCTACGGCTGCCCCTTCCATGGGGGCAGAAATTTTCGCACTGGAATTTATGTCAGTCATGTTGACATATTTTGGTTTTATGTTACAAAAACTCGTCTGCCAGCGTAATGATCGGTCTCGACAGCCCCTCACGGCGAACAGGATCAATCACCTACGCCTCGACCGGCGGATTGTCGCCACTCATACCGGGACTTGCACGGCGACGCAAAGTAATGGAATTGGCGCGTAAAATGCGCCATCACAGCGGCGGAAAGTCCGCCCGAGGAGTTGACCATGGCTGCGCAATCCTACGACCGCCTTGAAGGTGTCATCTGGTATGACGGCAAGCTGGTGCCGTGGGCTGACGCGAACCTTCACGTGCTCAGCCACGGCCTGCACTATGCCAGCGCCGTGTTCGAAGGTGAGCGCGCCTATGGCGGTCAGATCTTCAAGTCCACGGAACACTCGGAGCGCTTGAAGCGCTCGGCGAATATCCTCGACTTCGACATCCCCTATTCGGTCGCCGAGATCGACGCCGCCAAAAAGCTGGTCGTCGACAAGAACGGCCGCGCCGAAGCCTATGTCCGGCCCGTTGCCTGGCGCGGTTCGGAAATGATGGGCGTGTCGGCACAGAACAACACGATCCACCTGGCCATCGCGAGCTGGGAGTGGCCGAGCTATTTCGACCCGGAACAGCGTCTGAAGGGCATCCGGCTCGATCTGGCCGAGTATCGCCGGCCCGATCCGCGCACGGCGCCCTGCGCTGCCAAGGCGGCCGGCCTGTACATGATCTGCACCATCTCCAAGCATGCGGCCGAGCGCAAAGGCTACGCCGACGCCATGATGCTGGATTGGCAGGGCCGCGTTGCCGAATGCACCGGCGCCAACATCTTCTTCATCAAGGACGGCAAGATCCACACGCCGCTGGCGGATTGCTTCCTGGACGGTCTGACCCGGCAGACCGTCATTGGCCTCGCCCGCAAGCGCGGCATCGAAGTGAACGAGCGCCGCATCCTGCCGGACGAACTGGACAGCATGAGCGAGTGCTTCATCACCGGTTCGGCGGCGGAAGTCACGGCCGTGTCGGAGATCAAGGACTGGCGCTTCACGCCGGGCGCCATCACCAAGCAATTGATGGACGACTATACCGCGGAAGTGAAACCGAAAGCGGTGGCTGCTTAAGTCTCGTCCATCAAGAATGCCAACGTCATGGCCGGGCTTGCCCCGGCCATTTACGTTTCTGAGGATCCCCGCGATGAGCTCAGCGCCCCGCTTCGGACTATCAGCGCGCCAATGGGCGGTCGGGCTTGCCGGCTACTGCACCTTCGTCAATCTTTACGCGCCCCAGGCGATCCTGCCGATGCTGTCGGTCGAATTCGGCGCCGGCGCCGCCGAGATCGCCAACATCATGACAGCGAGCACGTTGGCGGTCGCGGTCACGGCGCCGTTCACCGGCGCCGTTGCCGACGTGCTCGGGCGCAGACGAGTCATTGTTACTGCGATGCTGCTTCTCGCCATCCCGACGTTGATGTGCGCACTGTCGTCGAGCCTGCATGAACTCATCATCTGGCGCTTCATCCAGGGTCTGGTGATGCCGCCGGTCTTTGCCGTGACCATCGCCTATATCGGCGACGAGTGGGAGCCGCGCGAAGCAACAGCAGCTACCGGCATCTACACATCCGGCGCCAGCCTTGGCGGCTTTAGCGGCCGTTTCATCACCGGTGTGCTCTCCGACATGGTCGGCTGGCGTGGCGCCATGATTGCGATTGCGGTCATCACATTTGCCGGCGGACTCGCGGTGATGATGTTGCTGCCGCGCGAAAAGAAGTTCATCCGATCGGAAGGCTTTATCGCCTCCGGCAAACACATGCTGCAGCATTTCCGCAATGCGCAATTGCTGGCAACTTATGCCGTCGGCTTCGGCGTGCTGTTCACCTTCGTCCTGCTGTTCACCTACATCAACTTTCGCCTGGCCGCGCCGCCGTACAATCTGTCACCGACTTGGTTGGGCGCCATCTTCGTCTCGTATCTGGTGGGATCGGCGCTGGCCCCGTGGAGCGGCTGGGCCATCGGCCGGTTTGGCCGCCGCCGTTTCATGATTCCCGTGATCGGCTGTTGGATCTTCGGCGTTTTGCTAACCTTGTCGGGGCCACTGTGGCTGATCGTGGTCGGGCTGATGATTTCGGCCGCCAGCGGACTCATCTGTCAGACCATCTCGACAGGCTATGTCACCATCACAGCGAAGGCCGGCCGCTCATCGGCGGTCGGTTTGTATGTCACCAGCTTCTATATCGGCGGCAGTTTCGGCGCGGCGCTCGGCGGCATTGCCTGGATCTTCGGCGGCTGGCCGGCATGCGTTGCCTTGATCGTCACGATTCAACTTTGCATGGGCGCGATCGTTTATTTCTTATGGTCAAAGCGAGTTCCCGCGCAACCGATGACAACACCGGTCGAGCCACCGTGATCATGGCGTGCGGTGACAAGACACCGCCATAGTTCTAACGTTCCTTCATCAACAAGCCGGAACGTCCGGCAAGCCGCCGGAGCCAAAATCCGGTACGAGGGACGAAACGCATGACACTCTCCAGTCTCTGCACGTCTGCGCTCTGTGGATGCCCAACACCGCATAGCCTCACCCGCCGTGGTCTTCTCAAAGGTGGCGCGGCTGCTCTCGCGCTTGGCGCCGTCGCACCGCGCTTCATGGCCGAAGCCGTGGCGCAAACGCCGGCGCATCGCATCGACGTTCATCATCACGTTTCACCGCCGACATGGCTCGATGCTGTGAAGCGGCTCAAGATGGACAATCCGCCTTTGGCGAACTGGTCGATTCAGAAAACGCTGGACGACATGGACAAGGGTGGCGTCGCCGTTGCCATCACCTCACCGACGACACCGCAGGTGACAGGGCTTGATGCCGCTGAAGCGGCCCGCGTGGCGCGCGAGTCCAACGAATATGCCAAGAAGCTTGAGACCGATCACAAGGGCCGCTTCGGCACATGGGCGATGTTGCCCTTCCCGCATGTCGATGCCTGCCTCAAGGAAATCGAATATTCCTTCGACACGCTCAAGGTCGATGGCGTCGGCTGCATGACCAGCTATGGCGACAAGTGGCTCGGCTATAAAGAGTTCGAGCCGGTCTGGGCCGAACTCAACCGCCGCAAGGCGACCGTCTACACGCATCCGACCGGCGCCAATTGCTGCGTCAATCTCGTCAAAGAGGTCGGCGCCGATGATGCCTATATCGAATTTGGCACCGATACGACGCGCGCGATCTTCACCATCATCTTCTCCGGCTTCGGCCAGAAATACGGCGACATCAACTGGATCTGGTCGCATGGCGGCGGCTCGCTGACGGCGTTCTACGAGCGCTTCACCGTGCAGACTTTGATGCGGCCGCCGCATGCCGGCAAGATGACGCGCGAACAGATCGAACAGCAGATCCGCCGCTATTACTACGACACGGCGGCGATCCCGAACGACGTCACGCTGTCCGCGCTGGTGAAGATGGTGCCGGTCAGCCAGATCCTGTTCGGCACGGATTACCCGTACCGCTTCGGTCATGAATACGCCAAGTATCTGCCGACCTTCTTCAAGGGCGACGATCTCAAGGCGGTCGATCGCGACAATGCCCTGCGGTTGCTGCCGCGATTCAAGGCTTAGCTTCCTTCACCTCCCCCCTTGAGGGGGAGGTCGATTGCCAACGCGCAGCGTTGGCAATCGGGAGGGGGGTATGACGTACGGCTGCTCAAACAACACCCCCCTCCCCGACCCTCCCCCGCAAGGGGGGAGGGGGAAGAAGAGGATGCCACATCGGCGCGTAGCCTTTCGCCAATACCGTCAGTATCGACGGTGGCGTCAGCACATGTACGTCAACGCCACGCAAGCGCCGGCGTTTGCCATCGTATCCTGACGGCGTCCAGCGCAGCACATGTTGGTTGCGCACGGCGAAGGCTTCGCCATCGAGCGCGATCATCGCGCCATCGGGCAGATCATCGATGCTACACCGGTGCAGACGCTTGGCCTTGCCGTCGAGCCGCTCGGCGTGCAGCGCGACATCCATCTCCGGCGCTTTCGATGCGTGGGGAAAGCGTGACGCAAACGCGACCGCGTCCTTGCGCCGGCATTCGAAGCACGGCCGGTGCCCGGCAGCGAGCGCCGTCACCTCATCGAGAAAGAACAGTTCGGTGTAATAGCGGCCCCAGACATCGCGCTGGCGGCCCTTGAAATCCAGCACACAGCAGATCCATTGCTTCGACGCCCAGCGCCGCTTCAGCGTACGGTCGTCGCTGTGAATGCGCCCACCGCGATTGCCCATCAGCAAGCCGCGCGCCGGCGTGACGAGCAGTTCAGCAAAAGGATCGACACGGTTTTGCAGCGGCATGCGAGGCACGCGCTCCGTTCAAAGCCCCAAGGCGAAAGCCGCAGCCGCGGCCGCCACGCCCGCCGCAACAGCGGCGAAATCCTTGCGCCAGATATACATCACCGCACCCGCCGCCAGCATCGCCGCCGCGGCGCGAAGGCCGCCCTGCACCAGGATCGGCGCGATGGTCGCGGCGATCACCGCGCCCGGCAAGGCATCGAGCATGCGGCGAATGCGCGGCCCGATCGTGACGCGCCCCATCAGCCAATAGCCGCCAGCGCGCGTCAGATAGACGGCGCAGGTCATTGCCGCCAGCAGAAGTAAAAAGCTTTTCGGATTGCTTTCAATCATCGCTGAAAGCCCCGACGAGACAGCCGGCCACAGACCCGACGATGACATACCAATAGCCGCCGAACAGCAGATAGGCGACCACCGAAGCCACGCCGCCGACCACCCAGCTCAACGACTTGCGCGGGCCTTTCCACATCGACACCAGCATGGCGACGAAGAACGCCGGCATCACCATATCGAGGCCGAAGCGATTGGGATCGCCAGCCAAGGCGCCCATCAAGTAGCCGGGGATCGTCGCCAGCACCCAGACGACGTAAAAGGTCACGCAGGTGCCGAGCAGATAGCCCGGATCGCGGCCACCATTGGCGTGATAGCGCAGGTACAGGAGCCAGTTCGGTTCGCCGAGCATGAACAAGGTCGGGTAAATTTTGTAGGACGGCGACGTGTACAGCAGCGGCCGCAAGGTGGTGCCGATCAGCGCGTAACGCAGATTGACCAGCAAGGTGACGGCGACGATGCCGATGCCGGCGGAGACGGTGATCTGGGCCGGCCAGGATTCAACGACGACCATTTGCGTCAGGCCGGCATAGACCGTGCCCGTCATCAGCAGCGCCTCCCCGAGCGTAAAGCCCTTGCGCGCCGCCAGAATGCCAAAGGCCATCGAGAAAGCCGCCAGCCCCGGCAACACCGGTAGCGAGGCCAACGCGCCGAGGCGGAAGCCTTCGAGTGTCCAGCGCGGCGGTGTTGATGTCTGTGGGTCGGGAATGGTCATTGCGGCACGGGCACAGGATCGCAGCCGGGCAACGGAAAAGCAAACGGTTGCGCTTTCTTCCCTCTCCCCTTGAGGGAGAGGGTGGATCGCGTTGAGCGGAAGCGAAACGCGAGCCGGGTGAGGGGTCAGTACTTGCGTTGCACCGTGCCCCCTCACCCGCCTCGCTTATGCTTCGCATTCGCTCGGCACCCTCTCCATCAAGGGGAGAGGGAAGAAGAAAAGCAAACGCCCGCCGATTTGGCGGGCGCTTTCAACAGTTGCTGCGCTTGGCTTAAGCCTGCGGCGCGGGCGCCACATCGCCGGCGGGAGAGTCCGGCGTCTTGCGCTGCTTGCCGGCCGGCGGCACAGCCGACGAACGCGGCGTCACAGGCTCGATGACAGTCTCGCGCACCGGACGGATGCCGTTGATGAGATCCTTGATCTCGTCGCCGGTCAGCGTTTCGAATTCGAGCAGGCCACGAGCCAGCACTTCAAGATCGGCCCGCTTCTCGGTGAGCACGACGCGGGCTTCTTCAAGACCGGTCTCGACCAGCTTGCGGATTTCCGAGTCGATCTTGCGGTTGGTCTCTTCCGAGACGTTCTGCTGGCGCGACACCTGATAGCCGAGGAACACTTCGTCGCCATTGTCGCCGTAAGCGACAGGGCCGAGCGAGTCCGACAGGCCCCAGCGCGTCACCATCATGCGGGCGAGCTTGGTGCCCTGCTCGATGTCGGACGCGGCGCCCGACGTGACCTTCTCCTTGCCGAAGACGAGTTCTTCAGCAACGCGGCCGGCCATGATGATGGCAAGACGCGAGGTCATCTGCTCGAGCGACATGGACAGCTTGTCGCGCTCCGGCAACTGCATGACCATGCCGAGCGCACGGCCGCGCGGAATGATGGTCGCCTTGTGCACCGGATCGGTCGCCTTGACGTTGAGCGCAACGAGCGCGTGGCCGCCTTCGTGATAGGCGGTCAGCATCTTCTCTTCGTCGGTCATGACGAGCGACTTGCGCTCGGCGCCCATCATCACCTTGTCCTTGGCGTCTTCGAATTCCGACTGCATGACCATGCGCTTGTTGCGGCGCGCGGCCATCAAGGCGGCTTCGTTGACGAGGTTGGCGAGATCGGCGCCGGAGAAGCCCGGCGTGCCGCGCGCGATGGTCTTCAGGTTCACATCCGGCGCCAGCGGCACCTTCTTGACGTGGACCTTGAGGATGTTCTCGCGGCCGACGACATCAGGGTTCGGCACAACGACCTGACGATCGAAACGGCCCGGACGCAGCAGCGCCGGATCGAGAACGTCGGGACGGTTGGTGGCGGCGATCAGGATGATGCCTTCGTTCGCTTCGAAACCATCCATCTCGACCAGCAGTTGGTTGAGCGTCTGTTCGCGTTCGTCATTACCGCCGCCCATGCCGGCGCCACGATGACGGCCGACGGCGTCGATTTCGTCGATGAAGATGATGCAAGGCGCGTTCTTCTTGGCCTGTTCGAACATGTCGCGGACGCGCGAGGCGCCGACGCCGACGAACATTTCAACGAAGTCCGAACCGGAAATCGTGAAGAACGGCACATTGGCTTCGCCGGCGACCGCACGCGCGATCAAGGTCTTGCCGGTGCCCGGAGGGCCGACCAGCAGCACGCCGCGCGGAATGCGTCCGCCGAGGCGCTGGAATTTGCCCGGGTCGCGGAGGAATTCGACGATCTCGGTGAGGTCCTGCTTGGCCTCGTCGACACCGGCGACGTCGTCAAACGTCACGCGGCCGTGTGATTCAGTCAGCAGCTTCGCGCGCGACTTGCCAAAGCCCATCGCCTTGCCGGCGCCGCCCTGCATTTGCCGCGAGAGGAAAACCCAGACGCCGATCAGTGCGATGAAGGGCAGCCATGAGACGAGCAGCGATACGAACCACGGCACATTGTCCGTCAGTGGCCGCGCGGTGATCGAGACGCCCTTGTTGTAAAGCTTCTGCACGAGGGTCGGATCGTTCGGGGCGTAGGTCTGGAAGGCGGTGCCGTTGGCGAAGGTGCCGTGGATTTCCGGACCCTGGATCACGACGTCGCGGACGCGGCCCTGATCGACTTCCGTCAGCAGCTGCGAGAATGAAATGTCCTGCGCGGCCGTGCGCTGGCCCGGGTTCTGGAAGAGCGTGAACAGGGCGAGCAGCAGCAGAACGATAATCACCCAGAGGGCGAAATTGCGCAGATTGGCATTCATTGAGCGTTCCTACTCCGCCGCGCACATGGCGCTGCGGCCCTTGTCTGGTCACGAATTGTCTGTTCGCGAAATTTGCCGATTAGCTCGGGGTCTCAAAGTGCATCCCGAAACCAATGTAGGCACCGCAAGCCCGCATGGAAAGGGTACGAATCCCGGATATCCTAGCGCGTTTTCGGACCTTTGGCGTGGCCGGGCCGCGCTTTGGTTAAGGCCTTGCGGCGGGGGCCGCCAGCCGCATTTTGACGCGCCGGGGCGCGCTCGACGGTGATCCGGTCGCGGGACAGGGTCACAATCGCCCCGGCCAGGGTCCGGCGGAAGGCCGTGCCGCTGTTTTGGGCGGAATCCAAGGCGGATTTCAGGGCCTCGAGCTTGCTGAGCTCCACCGGCCCCTCGCTGCCGATTGCGGTGATCGCCCGATTCAGCGCCCGCAGGGTGATTTCGTCGGGCAGGAAGCCGAATTTTTGGCGGTCGTAGGCTACCGCCGTCGGGCTGGCGTCGAGGACCATGTGATCCTCGGCGGCGCCGGTCGCCGCCACCAGAGCCGCCTCGGCCCGGGCCAACCGACGGGCCAGCAGGGCCAGGCGGGGCGCGTCGAGCCCCTCCTCGGCCAGTTTCGGCATCAGGCCCCGCAGCCGGGCCCTCGTGAATTTGGGGTCGCGGTTGGTCGGGTCGTCGGCGAAGGGGATTTTCTCGGCGTTGAGGGTGGCGATCAGCCGGACCTTGGAGATGTCGAGAAAGGGACGGACCAGCGAGATGCCCTCGCCGTCCGGCAGCGGCGAAGACCTCTGCATCGCCGCCAGCCCGGTGAGGCCGCTGCCGCGCAGCAGGCGGATCAGCACCGTCTCGGCTTGGTCATCGAGTGTGTGCCCGGTGAGAACATGCTCGGCGCCGGCCTTGCGCGCGGCAGCGGCGAGCAGGCGATAGCGCGCATGACGCGCCGCTTGCGGCAATCCGGTTTTCGGTTTGGTGCCGGTCCAGCGCAAAGTGCGATGCGCGATGCCGAGCTTTTTCGCCAGCCGCGCGACATCCAAGGCTTCGCGTTTGGATTCCTTGCGCAGTCCGTGATCGACAGTAATCGCGGTCAACACCGGCGCGCGCTTCGAGCTCTTGGCCCAGCGCGCGGTAAGCCACATCAACGCCGTCGAATCCGGTCCGCCGGAGACAGCGAGCACAAGCGCCTTGGCATCTTTGAGATCGGCGAACAGCGCGCCGGCTTCAGCCGCAGTGACGCCTAGATCAGGATCAGCATTTCGCACGCTTGATTTCCTGCTCGACGCCGCGCTTCACGGTGCCGGAGGCTTTCGGATATTTGCGGCCGACTTCGCTCAGGGTGGCGCAGGCGGCTTCCTTCTGGTTCATCGCCGCCAATGACTGGCCAAGACGCAGCAATGAATCCGGCGCCTTGCCGGACTTGTCATGCTTGGTCGAGACGGCGAGGAAGGATTCAGCGGCGTCGCGATAACGCTGGCGCTGATAGAAACTTTCGCCGAGCCAGTATTGCGCATCGGGCTGCAGGCGCTCGTTCGGATATTTCTTGATGAAGTCGCGGAAGGCAGCTTCGGCCTGCGCGTAGTCCTTGTGCAGCACATAGCCGTAAGCGAGATCGTATTCGTCCTGCGGCGAGGCCGACGGCGGCAATGTGGCGACGCGGCCACCGGCCGGCGGATTGGGCGTCGCGGCGCGCACCGGACCGGCCGGGGCGGAGGCCATGGTCGCGGCGCCGGGGATATTGCTGTTCATCGAAGGCTCCGGCGCGACGATCGACGGCTGCACCGGTGCATTGGCCGACAGAGTCGCGAGGTCGAGCGGTGAACCGGCCTCACGCCCGCCGGGTGCGCCAATCGGCTGCTCGTTGGCAACCGCCGCACCATTCGACGACAGGCTGCCAAGCGTGCGCGGCGCACCGGGTGCATCCGGCTGCTGCGACGGATCGAACACGTCACCGCGGCGGCCCGGCTGTCCGGCGGGAGGTTGCCCGGCCGGCGGTTGTGTCGCGCGCGGCGGGAAGGCCGGCGTCGCGACGGGTTGCTGTTGTTGAACAGGCGGCGGTGCGGCGCCGCCACCCATTTGCGACAGGCCACGCACCTGCTGCTCGAGCTGCTGATTGCTATACTGCAATCGCTCAATGGTACCGGTCAGCTGCCGCAGCGCATTTTCCAGCCGGTCAATACGAACAGTCAGTTCTGATGCATCGTTCGGGTCGGCCTGCACCGGCTCGCCACGACCACCGCCGCCACCGCGCTGGGCCTGATTGCGTTCGCCCTCACCGCGCGAAAACAGATTGTCGAGAAAGCCGGGCCCGCGGTCCTGCGCCGTCGCCGGCAACGAGGGCACAAGCAAAAGCGCGGAGAGCGCCGCGGCAGCAAACGCGAAACGCATGGTCATCCTTGGGATATGTGTCATCGACTCTGTGTCGGCTCAAAAAAGGCCGTTTTGGAGGCCGTTCCGTAGCATAGCCGAGGGACTGGGACCAGATTGTGGCCAGAAAAGCCGCTACTCGGCGGGCACCGGATCCGCCCTCTTCTTGCCGCGCGATTTGAGCCATTCCTCGAAGGTCTGCACGACCGCAAAGAACGACGGCACGAACAGGACGGCCAGGCAGGTCGAGGCCAGCATGCCGGTGAAGACCGTGATGCCGATCGAGGCCCGCGCGTTTGCCCCCGCTCCCGTTGCGAGCACCAGCGGCACGACGCCGAGGATGAAGGCGAAGGACGTCATGAGGATCGGCCGGAAGCGGGCGCGCGCCGCTTCGACCGCAGCGTCTGCAATCGGCCTGCCCTCGTCGCGCAACTCGCGGGCAAACTCAACGATCAGAATCGCGTTCTTCGCCGACAGCGCGATCAGCAGCACGATGCCGATCTGGGTGTAGAGATTGTTGTCGATGCCGAGGCCTTTCAGCGTCGCGACCGGGCCGATCAGCGAGATCGGCACCGCCAGGATCACGGCCAGCGGGCGCAGCCAGCTTTCATATTGTCCGGCCAGCACGAGATAGACGAGCAGCAGCGCCATGGCGAAGACCAGATACATCTGACTGCCGACCAGCTTCTCCTGATACGACAGACCGGTCCATGACATCGTCGTGTTCGGCGGCAGCGATTGCTTCGCCACCTGCTCCATCAGTCCCATCGTATCGCCGCTGGAATGACCGCGCGCCGGCAGCGTGATGACCGTCGCCGATGGGTAAAGATTATAGAGACTGATCAGTGACGGCCCGCTCATCGGTTTGATGTCGATCAAGGTCGACAGCGGAATCATGTTGCCCTGATTGTTGCGCACCGAAATGTTGTCGAGATCCTCGGTACGCAGACGGAATTGCGAGTCCGCCTGCATCACCACCTGGAAGGTGCGGCCGAATTGCGTGAACTGGTTGACATAGGTCGAGCCGAGATAACCGCCGAGCGCCGAGAACACCTGATCGACGCTGACGCCAATGGCCTGCGCCTTCACGCGATCGACATCGACCTGATATTGCGGGACGTTGGCGCGGAAGGACGAGATCACCGCCATGATGCTCGACTGCGAGGCGGCATTGCCCATCAGCGAATTGAGGACGCTTTCCAGCTTCACATAGTCGGTCGAGTTGTCGCGCAATTCGACCTGCGCCGTGGTGCCGGCGGCGTTGCCGATGCCCTGGATGGGCGGCGGCGGCAGCACGCGCACAGTCGCCTCCTCGATGGCGCCAAGCTCGCGCGACAGCGACTGATACATCGGCAGCAGGCCGAGCTTCTTGCCGCGCACGTCCCAGTCCTTGAGGATGATGTAGGCGACGCCGGCCGAGGACAGGATCGAGTTGTTGTCGAGCGCGGAAATGCCGGCGATGGTCACGACCTTGTCGACGCCGGGGTTATTGCGCGCGAGCGCGTCGAGCTTCGCCATCACCGCTTGCGTCCGTGGCAGCGAAGCGCCGTCCGGCAACTGCACTGTCGCCAGCATGTAACCCTGATCCTCGATCGGGATGAAGCCGGCCGGGATGCGTGAGAAGCCGTACAACGTGACGCCGATGGCAATGAGCGCGATCACCGTCATCTTGCCGGCGTGGCGGATCAGGCGGTTCATCAGCCGCGCATAGCCACGCTCCGACTTGTCATAGACCTTGTTGAAGCCGCGGAAGAGGATATTGCGCTTCTCCGGCGGCACCGCCCGCCGCAGCCACAGCGCGCACTGAGTCGGCTTCAGCGTCACGGCATTGACGGCGCTGATCAGAGCGGTGGCGGCAATGACCAATGCGAATTGGGCATACATCTGCCCGGTCAGGCCGGGCAGGAACGCGGCCGGCAGGAACACCGACAGCAGCACAAGCGTGATGCCGATGATCGGCCCGAGCAGCAGCCGCATCGCCTCTATCGCGGCGTCGTGGCCGTTCATGCCCTTGTCGATATTATGCGCGGCGCCTTCGACAACGATGATAGCGTCATCGACGACAATGCCGATGGCCAGTACAATGGCGAATAGCGTCGCGAAATTCACGGTGAAGCCCATCGCCGCCATGGCCGCGAAGGCACCGATGATCGTCACCGGCACAGTGGTCGCCGGCACGAGCATGGCGCGCCAGTCCTGCAGGAAGATCAGGATGACGATGAGCACCAGCACCGCCGCCTCGATCAGGGTCTTGTAGACCTCATGGATCGACTCGTTGACGAAAATCGTGACGTCGAACGGCACGTCATATTGCATGCCTTGCGGGAAGCTCTTGGCCAGTTCAGCGAGCCTCTGCCGCACTTCCGCCGCGACGCTGAGCGCATTGGCGCCCGGCGATAGCGAGATGCCCAAGCCCGCGGAATTCTTGTTGTCGACCTTGAAGATGACGCCATAGGTCTGCGCGCCGAGCTCAACAGTACCGACATCGCGCAGGCGCGTGATCTCGCCGGTAGACCCGGTCTTGACGATGACATTGGCGAATTCGGCCGCATCGGTGAGCCGGCCGAAGACATTGAGCGTGTACTGGAACGGCACCGTGTCCGGGCCGGGCGGCGCGCCGATCTGGCCGGCGGTCACCTGGCTGTTCTGCGATTGCAGCGCGTTATAGACGTCGTTGACGTTGAGCCCCCGCGCTTTCAGCTTGTTCGGATCGAGCCAAATGCGCATGGCGTAGTTGCCGGCGCCGAATACCGTGACGCTGCCGACGCCGGGCAGGCGCGATATTTCGTCCTTCAGGCTGATGCTGGCGTAGTTCGACAGAAACAGGCTGTCGTGCTTCGGATCGGTCGAGGTCAATGTCGCGATCTGCAACATCGAGGTCGACTTCTTCTGCACCACCACACCTTGCGCCTGCACACTTTGCGGCAGCGAGGCGAGCGCGCTCGACACGCGGTTCTGCACCAGCACCTGCGCGAAGTTGAGATCGGTGCCGATTTTGAAGGTCACGGTGAGGTTATACGAGCCATCCGACGCGGCATAGGACTGCATGTAGATCATGCCTTCGACGCCATTGACCTGCTGCTCGATCGGCAGCGCCACCGTGTCGATCACCGTGCGCGCGCTGGCGCCGGGATAGCGCGTCACCACCGACACGGTCGGCGGCACGACATCGGGATATTGCGCGACCGGAAGATTGAACAGGGCGACGGCGCCGAGCACGATCATCAGGATGGCAATAACGTTGGCGAGAACCGGCCGCTCGATGAAAAACTTTGAGATCATCGCCTGCCCCGGCTCACGAGGACTTCGGCGGCGCGGACGCCGCTTGCGGATCGACCTTCTGTCCCGGCACGGCGCGCAACATGCCGTTGACGATGATGCGGTCATCGGCGGCGATGCCCTTGTCGATCACCTGCAAGGTGCCGTCGAGGGGTCCGAGTTCGACGCGGCGTTGCTCGACCACATTGTCCTTGTTCACGACGAGCAAATAGCGGCCGGCTTGATCGGTGCCGAGCGCGGTATCCGGCACCAGCAGGTCTTCCTGCGGCGGCCCGAGCGGTATGCGCACGCGCACGAACAGGCCGGGCAGCAGCACATGCTTCGGATTCTCAAGGATCGCGCGGCCCGCTTGCGTACCGGTCGAGGGATCGACCGTCGGCGCGGCGTAATCGAGCGTGCCTTTATGCGGAAAGCCGCTCTCGGTCTGCAGCGAGACTTCGACAGGCACCTTGCGCAACTGCTCGGGGGTCATGCCGCGTTCGGCGATCATGGCGCGGATGCGGATCGACTCCTGCTCGCCAATGGTGAAGTTCACGTAGATCGGATCGTTAGACACGATCGATGCCAAGGGATTACCGGCGCCGGAAACGAAGGCGCCAATCGACACTTTGCGCGCCGTGACAGTGCCGTCGAACGGCGCTGTCACTTGCGTATAGGCAAAGTCGTTCTCGGCAAGTTTCGCGGAGGCCGACGCCTGATCAAGCGCCGCTTGGGCGCTGTCACGCGTGCCGAGCGCGTTATCGAGCGCCGCCTTCGACGCTGAACCGCTCGGCACCAGATCGGCCTGACGTTGATAAGCAGCCTGCGCTGAGGTCAGCGATGCCCTGGCGTTGTCTTCCGCAGCCTTGGCCTGCTGGACTTTCAGCTCGTAAGGCTTTTGCTCGATAACGAACAGCACCTGCCCTTTTTTAACAGGCGCGCCGTCTTCGTATTTGATCGCCTCGACAAAGCCGGAGACACGCGCCACCAGATCGGCTGAGTTCACCGCGGCGACATTGCCGGTCGTTTCGAGGAAGCGGGTGATAGGCTTCTTCTGCGGGGTGGCGACGGTGACTTTGGGCGGTGGCGGCGCAACGTAAGTGTTGCTCTCACCGCACCCTGCGAGCAGCCCGGCCGCCGCAAACGCCAGCATTGCCGCAAAGCGGCGCCGCAACACCCGAGACATCAGCAACCCCCGAAGCTGAATGGAATCGCGCGCTCACGCAAAAACGCGACCCCGCCAGAGGGCAGGATCGCGCATAGAGGCAGGTATTGGCAAGTGAGATAATTTGACAGAATAAGTCTGTCGCAGTCGCGCCGGCGGTCTGCGCCGGCGCGTATTACAGACGTGAGTGCGGCTTAGGAGCCGGCGTTCAGCACCGTCACCGCGCGGCGGTTCTGCGACCAGCACGAGATGTCGTTACACACCGCGACCGGGCGTTCCTTGCCGTAGGAGATTGTCTTCATCCGGTTAGCCTGGATGCCGCGCGAAATCAGATAATCGCGGGTCGACTGGGCGCGGCGGGCGCCGAGCGCAATATTGTATTCGCGGGTGCCGCGTTCGTCGGCATGGCCTTCAATGGTGAAAGCGTACTGGCTGTAGTTGGTCAGCCACTGAGCCTGCTTGTCGAGCGTGGCGCGGCCGAGCGCGGTCAGTTCGGTCTGGTCGGTTTCGAAGAAGACGCGGTCGCCGACATTGACAACGAAGTCCTGCTGGCTGCCCGGGGTCGACGCCGAACCGGCGCCCATGCCACCGCCACCCGCGCCGCCGGCATTGTCGGCGTTCTGATTGGCGCAAGCCGAAATCGCCAGCGCCGTTGCCAGCACCGCGACAAGGCGCGCGCTGCGCAGAATTTTTCCGATCTCGATCATCACTATGACTCCATACTCGCGCACTGAAGGAAGCTTGCGCGCGCAGTGCTTTCAGCGCCCTGCGTTAGCCTTCACGTTTAGCAGCGGGTTGGTTAATTGAACCTTCCATCAACCTTGATGGAACCTTGCTAAAGCCGGTTAAGAGCCGTTCACCGCGTTAAACCGTCCCTCATGGTTAAGAGCCGGTGAATGCGGCGGCGTTACGGCGCCGCCGTGGTGATGCACTGCCGGCGTCGCCTTTTACGACAACAAAGGCGACCAGGCCGGATCGGAGGCCAGTGACGGCGTCGGAACCTTCTGCTCGTTCCGGCCGGTGACGTCGATCGTGTAGAGCGACGGGCCGGGCCCCTGCTCGCGGAAGAACATCATGACGCGGCCGTTCGGCGCGAAAGTCGGGCCTTCATTGTGGAAGCCCGCTGTCAGCTGACGCTCTCCCGAACCATCCGGCTTAAGCACGCCGATGGAGAACTGGCCGCGCGACTGGCCGGTGAATGCGATGAAGTCGCCGCGCGGCGACCAGACCGGCGTCGAGTGATTGCCTTCGCCGAAGCTGATGCGCTGCGCCGGACCGCCGGTTGCCGGCATCACATAGATCTGCTGGCTGCCGCCGCGATCGCTTTCGAAGCAGATGTATTTGCCGTCCGGCGAATAGCACGGGCCGGTATCGATGGCCGGCGTGTCGGTGAGCCGCGTCGTCTGCTTCGAGCGCAGGTCCATGACGAACAGGTTGGAGTTCGAACCCTGCTGCAGGCTCATGATGATGCGCTGGCCATCTGAGGAGAAGCGCGGCGCAAAGGTCATGCCGGGGAAATTGCCGACGATCTCGCGCTGGCCGGTTTCAATGTTCAACAGATAGACGCGCGGATCGGCCTGCCCATAGGACATGTAGGTGATCTCTTGCGTCGACGGATTGAAGCGCGGCGTCAGCACCAGATCCTCGCCGCGCGTCAAGTAGCGCGTGCCGGCGCCGTCCTGGTCCATGATGGCAAGGCGCTTGATGCGGCGGTCCTTCGGACCAGTTTCGTCGATGTAGACGACGCGGCTGTCGAAGTAGCCCTTCTCGCCGGTCAGCGTCTGGTAGATCGCGTCCGAGATGATGTGCGCGATGCGGCGCGCATTGTCGGTCGTGGTGAAGTATTGTTTGCCGTCGAGCTGCTGGCCGGCGAACACGTCCCACAGGCGGAATTCGGCTTTGAGCCGGCCGTCGCCCTGCCGCGTCATGCGGCCGGTGACCAAAGCCTGCGCATTGATGACACGCCAGTCGGGAAAGCGCGGCACGCTGTCGGAGTTGGTGATCTTCTCGGTGAAGGCCGCCGGATTGATCGGCGCGAACAGGCCGCTGCGCTGCAGATTGTTGGAGATGATCGAGGTGACGGTGCGGACGATCTCCGCCTCGCCAGGCGAGCCGGCGACGAACTCGGGCAACGCAATCGGCATGGGTTGCGGATTGCCTTGCGTGATCTCGACCCGCAACGCGGCGCCTGCCTTGCGCGGCATCAGAATCGGCAGTGCACCGGCTAATGCGCCGGCGCCCAACAGAAGACTGCGACGATTGAAATGGAATTGATCGTTGATCATTGGCGTCTCACCGGGATGTCGCTGTACATTCTGCTGCTGTCGAAAGCAAAATCGATTTCCTGCCACTTCTCGTAATTTTCCGGGCGCAGCATCGTATAAGGCTGGCCGACCATCACAGCGCGCACGGCGCTGTCACGCATGGCATTGAAAATGGGGCCGCTGCCGCTGGTCAGCACCTGCGGCGGCGATGCCAATGTGCCGTCACGCTTGAACTTGATCCGGATTTCGATCTGGACCTTGCCTGCGTCCTGCGCGCCCGCCGGCGGGCTCCACAATTGGTAGAGCCTGTTTTTCAGCGCATCGATTTCCGATTGCGACAGCTGCGCGGCTGCGCCCGACGCCGTGCCGAGTGCCGGCTGCGAATTGACTTCAGCACCGGTGACCGCGCGGCGCGTCGGATCGCGCTTGTCGAGCAAGGCGGCGATCTTGTCCGGGTTAAATTCGGGCTGTTTTTGAGGCGGCTTGGGAATCGGCGGTTTCTTCGGCGGTAACGGCTGTGGCTGCGCCGCTTCGGCCAGCGGCTTCACCGGCTCGGGCGGCTTTTCGGCAGGCTTCGGCTTCTCGACCGGCGGCGGCGGTTCCTGCTTCGCTTCCTTGGCGGGCGCGACTTCTTTTTTCTCGTCGATCAGCGGCTTGATCTCGTCGATCGGCTTCGGCGGTTCCTCGGCCTTCTTCTCAACGATCGGCTTCGGCGTCTCGACAGGCTTCGGCTTCGGCACGTCCTTGACGCCCTTGGTCAGCTGCGAGAAATCCTTCTCGCTGATGACATCGACCGGCAGCGATTCAGCGGGCGTCGTCTCGAACGGCTTGCTGGAAAACGACAGAGTCGCCCAGGCCAGCACCAGAACGTGCAGCCCGGTCGAAAGCGCCGATGCCGTCTTGATCTGCATTATCTCGCTTTTGTGCCCGTATCGTATTCAGTTACCAGAGCGACCTTGCTGAAGCCGGCGCCCGACAGACGGCCCATGACAGCCATGACCTGGCCGTAGTTCGCATTCTTGTCGCCGCGTACGAAGATGCGGGCATCATTGCCGCCGCGCGTCTCGGAAATGGCCTTGAGCTTCACCACCAGATCCTCGACGCCGATTTCGTCGTTCATCAGGAACACCTTGCCCTTGTCGTTGACCGACAGAGTCAGCGGTTCCTTGTCCTGATCGATGGTCTTGGCCTGGCTCTGCGGCAGATCGATCGGCACGCCGACCGTCAGCAGCGGCGCCGACACCATGAAGATGATCAACAGCACGAGCATCACGTCCACCATTGGCGTGACGTTGATTTCGCTCATGACGCGGTTGCGGCGTGACCTGCGCCTGCCGCCCGACGATGCTCCGAGGCTTGCGCCCATAATCTAATCCCTTCGCGGCCTTAGCCGCGCTCGTCGATTTGCCGCGACAGGATCGCGGAGAATTCGTCGGCAAAACCTTCCAGGCGCTGTGCCTGCTTGTTCACCTCACCGGCGAACTTGTTATAGAAAATTGTCGCTGGAATGGCGGCGACAAGGCCGATTGCGGTGGCAAACAGTGCCTCGGCGATGCCGGGCGCGACCACCGCCAGCGACGTATTCTTCGACGCGGCGATCGACTGGAACGAAGTCATGATGCCCCAGACCGTGCCGAACAGGCCGACGAAGGGGCCGGCCGAGCCGACAGTCGCCAGCACCAGCAGGCGGCGCTCCAGGCGCTCGATCTCGCGGGCGATGGTCACCTGCATGACCTTGTCAATGCGCATTTGCAGGCCGGCGAAGGACTTCTGGGGCGAGCCTTCGAAGCTGCGCTTCCATTCGCGCATGGCGGCAACGAACAAGGCCGCCATCGAGTGGTTCGGCTTGGACGACAGCGAGCGGTAGAGTTCTTCCAGCGATTGGCCGGACCAGAAGGCGGTCTCGAAACGGTCCATCGACTTGTTGGAGCGCGAATACATCACGATCTTGTCGATGGCGATGGCCCAGACCCAGACCGAGCAGACCATCAAGCCGGTCATGACGAATTTGACGACCCAGTGCGCGTGCCAAAACAGCGTGAACAGCGACAGGTCCGAGGATGTGAGCGGGAGCACCGACTGTGCCACATCGGCAGGGTTCATGAGGCACGTCCTTTGCGCTGTCCGGCAAGGCGACCGGGACGGCGTAGCTGGTCAAAAATGGCGCGTTCGGCAGACCGAACGGAATTCCCGTAAAACTTGACCAAATGAGGGCGCAAAGCACGCAGGCACGCCCGCAATTGGCTGCGGTTAGCCTCTAATCAGCGCTGATTATGGTTAAGGAAGGGTTAGTGCTCTGCTCCCCTCCCCCCGAGCCCTTGCGAGGGTGGGGAGGGGTCGGGGGTGGGGGCGCTTTCTACAAGACATCGCGCTACCCCCCACCCTGGCTCGCATCGCTGACGCGATGCTCACCCTCCCTCCCCACCGCTGCGCGGGGGGAGGGAAAGAAGAAAAAAACGCGACAGCCGCCCGCCTCGGGGAAGGCGGACGGCTGCTTGCGCAGAACAGTCTGGAGGGGATTAGTTCTGCGCCGGGGGACTGGCCTGAGACTGATCCTGATCCGGGCGGCCGCGCCGCTCGTTCATGAAGGCGTCGAACTCGGTCTTGTCCTTGGCGAAACGCAGACGCTCGAGGAAATCCTTGAACTCGCGCTGCTCGTCTTCGAGCCGGCGCAAAGTCTCGGTGCGATAATCGTCAAAGGCGCGATTGCCGCTCGAGGGACCGGCGCCCCACGGCGAGCCGCCGGGATTGCCGCCGGGATTGCCGCCGCTCATCTTGCTGCGCATCCAGTCCATTTTCGTCTGCATGCGTTCCATCTTGTGCTGCCAGCGATCATTACCGCCGCGATATCCGCATCCCATTCGTCCGCTCCCTATGGTGAAGGCAAGAGTCGCAAGGCCGATCGGCCACCAAGCCATGAACCCAAGAACGGTCAGGGCAATCCAGGCAGGTTTGCCGAATTCGTCGAGTTTCGCAGTGATGGGCATCGTCGACCTCGTTGGTCTAGGTGTGAATGTAAATAACATTTACATTGATAAGGGTGCGCCGGCTTGATGTCAAGACCCTTCACATAGGATGGTCACAGCCGGTTGCGAGGGGCCCTGCCCGCGACAATTCGGCTAGCGGTTGCCTGTCAGCCCCAGGCCGCGCAGATAAATCAACACTGCGGCTTCCAGCAGTTCCTCGGGTGGCATCGGCAAGGCGCGGCGCGCCGCGTCGCCACGGCCAAACAGCGATGCAATGCCATGCGTCATCGACCAGACATGCAGCGCCACCATCAAGGCCGGCGGCCTGCCCTGCACCGGCATCAAGGCGACGATCTTCTCGGCCGCGCCGCGCAGCACGGCGAAAGCCGCCTCGGACGCCGCGCGCAATTGCGGCTCGGCGTCGAGCGGCACGCCGGCCTCAAACATGGCGGAATAATAGGCCGGCTGGTGCTTGGCGAAATCGAGATAGGCGCGCCCTAACCGGTCAAACGCCTTCATCAATTCCGGCTTGCCCTCGTCCCAGGCCTTGGCCAGCGCCTCGGTGAACAGCTCAAAACCGCGCCGCGCGACATTGGCGATCAACTCATCGCGGTCGCGGAAATGGCGATAAGGCGCGGCCGGACTAACGCCGGCCCAGCGCGCGGCATCGGCAAAGGTGAAACCGGCCGGGCCTTTCTCGGCGATCAGCTCAAGCGCGGCGCGCACCAGGGCTTCTTTCAGATTGCCATGGTGATAGCTGCGCGGCTCGCCTGGCCCGCCGCCGGGCGGATCTTTGTCGCCTTTGGTCCATCTCATGGGTTGAGCGCCTTCATGTGAAGGGGCCTTACATGAGTCCGGTCCGGATAGCGAGGAATGGTTTAACGGCGGGCTTCGAGCGGCAAGGCGTCGAACAAGCCCGGCCCGCCCGGCTGGGCACCTTCGATGGTCAGCAATTTCAGTTTGGTCACCACGCCGCCCGGCGCGGAAAAGCCGCCGGATTTGCCCGAAGCAGCTAGCACGCGATGGCACGGCATGACGATCGGACAGCGGTTTTCGCCCATCGCCTGCCCGACTGCGCGGGCCAGGTTTTTGTCACCCAGACGTTCAGCAATCTCGCCATAGGTCATAGTCTGGCCCGGCGGCAGTTTGCGCACGATGGCGTAGACGCGTTTGTTGAACTCGGGGACGCCCTCGTCGTCGATCGCGACGTCAACGAGATCGCGACGCTCGCCGCGCAGCAATGCCCGCATGCCTTCGATCACGTTCTGAATGTCAGCCGGCGGGTCAGCTTCCTGCGCGTTGGGAAAGCGCTTCAGCATGCGCGCCTTCGTGGCTGCGGCGTCTGCCTCCGGGATCTGCACGCCCAACAGACCGCGTTCGCCCCAGACGATAGCGCAAGGGCCGATAGCGGTGTCGAAAATGATCAGGTTTTGCTGCTGCATCATTCCACCTTACGGCGCGTTCGACATTTCCCGTTCGTCCCCGCGAAAGCGGGGACCCAGCCCTTTAGCGAAGTTCTGGGTCCCCGCTTTCGCGGGGACGAACGGAGTGTGGGCCAACATTCGAAAGATAATCAAACGGCCGCAGTCGCGCCGCCCGATTCCTGATCGGCCTTCATGGCAATGCGCAACGGCTTGGGGATTGGCTTGGCCCGCCCGCCGGACACGAAGGCCACCTGGACATGCGCCTCAACCAGCAAATCATCGCCGCGCATCACCTTCTGATGCAAGGTGATCGACGCGCCCTTGACCACTTCCGGCGTTGTCAGAATTTCCAGCACGTCGTCCATATGCGCCGGCTTCTTGAAGCTGATGTCCATGTGGCGCACGACGAAAGCAAAGCCGGGCGCTTCACTCGCCGCCTGCTCGAACAGCGCGCGATGATCATTGCCCAACAGCCGCAGATAATTGGTCCGCCCGCGCTCCATGAAACGCAAATAGCTGGCGTGATAGACGACGCCGGAAAAATCCGTGTCTTCGTAATAGACGCGGACATGCTGTCTGTGCAGACCGTCGCCCAGAAGGCCGTCGAGATGAGCCGTCATCCCGCAACTCCCGCCAGCGGCAACACATGGTCGCGCGTCAACGGCGCATAGTTTAGCGCGGGCAAAGCGCGCGGATCGACCCACACCATTTCCTCGATCTCGGCCTTCGGCGCGATGACTCCTTCGACATCGACCGCATAGACGGAAGCGCGCACGCGGAAACCCGGCTCGTTCGCCGCAACGCATTCGAAATCACCAAGCGGCCGCGCACTGTCCGCTGTGACGCGGCAACCCAGCTCCTCGACGATCTCGCGCGACAGCGCTGCAGCATCACTTTCGCCGGCGTCGCGCTTGCCACCCGGTTGCATGAAGGCATGTGTGCCGCGTTTGCGGACCAGCAGCACGCGGCCGCTCTCATCGCGAATGAGCGCCGCAACGACGTCGATCACGCGCTCGCTCATTCTTCGTCTCCGGCGAACAGGCCGAACTGGCTGGCATCGCGCTGCGGCTCTTTCATGCCGAGATGCGTGAAGGCCTGCGGCGTCAGCAGGCGGCCGCGCGGCGTGCGCTGCAGGAAGCCCTTCTGAATGAGATAGGGCTCGATGATGTCCTCGAGCGCATCGCGCGGCTCCGACAGGCCTGCGGCAATCGTCTCAACACCAACAGGACCACCGGCATAATTCTCGGCGATCATCCGCAGATAACGCCGGTCCATCGCATCAAGCCCGCTGGCATCGACTTCCAAAGCCTGCAACGCCTTGTCAGCAATCTTGCGGTCGACCGCCTTGTCGCCGTCAACATGGGCGAAGTCGCGCACGCGGCGCAGCAGGCGGCCGGCAATGCGCGGTGTGCCGCGCGCGCGCTTGGCGATTTCATTGGCGCCGTCCGGCGTCATGCCGAAGCCGAGCACGCGGGCGCCGCGCGACACGATCAGTTCGAGCTCGGCATCGGTATAGAAATTCAGCCGCACCGGAATGCCGAAGCGGTCGCGCAATGGATTGGTCAGCAGGCCGGCGCGCGTCGTTGCGCCGACAAGCGTGAACGGCGACAGATCGATCTTGACCGAACGCGCCGCAGGTCCCTCACCGATGATGAGATCGAGCTGGAAGTCCTCCATCGCCGGATAGAGAATTTCCTCGACCTGCGGGCTGAGCCGATGAATTTCGTCGATGAAGAGAACATCGCGCGGTTCGAGATTGGTCAGCAGCGCCGCAAGATCGCCGGCTTTGGCAATGACCGGGCCGGAGGTGGCGCGGAAATTGACGCCGAGTTCGCGGGCGACGATCTGCGCCAAGGTCGTCTTGCCCAAACCCGGCGGGCCGACGAACAACACATGGTCAAGCGCTTCCTGCCGCGCCTTGGCCGCTTCGATAAACACGCTCAGGTTGGCGCGGGCTTTTTCCTGGCCGATGAATTCGGAAAGCTTCTGCGGACGCAAGCTGGCGTCAACGTCGTCTTCACGTTTCTCGCCGGCGATGAGGCGCGGGTTTGAACTCACGTCATGCCCCGGCGGTATTTGTTCGGCAGCAGGTCGCCGATCGTCGTCACGCCTGGCGTCTTGCCGTTCGGCACGATGACGCGCGCCTTGGCGTCGTAGTCGTGGATGAGTTCGCGGCAGGCGCCGCACGGCGACACCACGGCGATGTCGCCTTTCTCGCCGGGCTTCGGATGGCGCACGGCGACAATAGTGTCGATGCCGTTGTCGCCCTCGGCTGTCAGCGCGGTGCCGATACAGATCGCCTCGGCGCAAACCGCGCCACGCCCGACATAGGCATCGAGATTGACCCCGGTGATGACGCGGCCGTCGCGCGTGCGCATCGCCGCGCCGACCTCCTGCCAGTCATTGCGATAACGCGCCTTGATCGCCTTTGTGGCGGCGTCGATCAGTTCATGGTCCTTGGCCGACAGCTTACTCATTTCGCCAACTCTTTCAGTCCCTGCCGGATCAGGGCCGGCACTTCAGCGCCGTCTCCCAGTTCCCGCGCAGCCGCGGCAATCGCCGACGCTGCCTGCGGCTGGGCATAGCCGAGATTGACCAAAGCCGACACCGCATCCATCACCGGCCGCGGCGCGCGCTTCTCATCGAGCGCGCCCGCGAGATGCGCGGCACCCGCATCGATGTCGGCGAAGGCCGGCACCTTGTCCTTCAGTTCCGTGACGATGCGCTCCGCCACCTTGGCGCCGACGCCGGGCGAACGCGACACCGCCGCCTTGTCGCGCATCGAAATCGCCGTCGCCAATTCGCCGATCTTCAGCGTCGACAGGATCGACAGCGCCACCTTGGCGCCAACGCCCTGCACGGTTTGCAACAGCCGGAACCATTCGCGCTCGCTGTCGGAGGCAAAGCCGAAGAGCTTGATCTGGTCCTCGCGCACGTAAGTTTCAATGGAGAGCGTCGCGCCTTCGCCGACATGCGGCAGCATCGACAATGTGCGCGCCGAGCAATGCACCTGATAGCCGACGCCGTTGACGTCGAGGATCAGGAAATCGGTGCCGAACGAGTCGACGATACCCTTCAATTTGCCGATCATTGCGCCACTGCCTTCAACACGACACTGACGCGATGATGCGCATGGCAAATGGCGATCGCCAGCGCATCGGCGGCGTCTTCCGATTGCGGATCGGCCTTCGGCAACAGGATGCCGATCATCATGCGGATTTGCGCCTTGTCGGCATGTCCCGCGCCGACCACCGTCTTCTTCACCAGATTGGGCGCGTATTCGGCAACCACAAGCCCCATGCGCGACGGCACCAGCATGGCGATGCCGCGGGCCTGGCCGAGCTTCAGGGTCGAGGCGCCATTGCCGTTGACGAAGGTGTTTTCCACCGCGGCTTCTTCCGGCGCATATTGCTGGATCACCGCGATCAGCCCGTCATGGATGGCCACCAGCCGCGCCCCCAGGCTGGCGCGCTCGCTGGTTTCCACCGAGCCGCAGGCGACGTGCATCAGCCTGTTGCCGTCGCTTTCGATCAGGCCCCAGCCGGTGCGGCGGAGGCCCGGATCGATGCCGAGTATGCGAATCGCCGGTCTGCCCATGCCCGTTGATAGCCCATAAGGCCGCCGGGCCAGAAGGCCCGTCCTGCACGATATGGCGGAACGGCGGAAAATGCGCCGGTTCGCCGGGTTGCACGAACCGCCCGACTTCTGCATCAAGTGAGGGTTCCTCCTGTTGCACGGCCCGCCCATGACACCCGGACTTCTTTTTGCGCTCGGCGCCATGCTCTGCTTCGGCGTCAGCGACGTCCTCTACAAGCGCGCGGCAGCAACGGGCGTCGGCGCGGCGCAGTTCGTCATGCTGCAAGCCTGGGTGTTCGCGCCCGCGATCAACATCTATGCCTTCGCGACCGGCACGCTCGACGTGCATTGGTCGGCCGCCTGGGGATCGCTCGCCGGCGTATTTTCGCTGGTCGCCTTCTACAATTTCGCGCGCAGTCTTAAGGATGGCGCGGTCAGCACCAATGCGCCGATCTTCCGGCTGAACTTCACCCTCACTGCTCTGCTGGCGATTCTGCTGCTCGGCGAAACGCTGACGCCCGCCAAGGCCGGCGCGCTGGCCTGCGCCCTGGTTGCGGTGTGGCTACTGCTGGGCGAACCCGGCGCCGCGCGCAGCGGCATCAAGCTCGCCTCGCTGACCCGCGTACTGGTCGCCACCGTAGCGATGGCCTTCGCCAACCTGTTTTACAAAGTCGGCCTGCAACACGGGGCACTGCCGGAAACCATGGTGGCGGCGCAAGCCTGGGCGTTCTCATCGCTGGCGACGATGCTCGCTGTGATGCAGGAGCGCCGCTTACGGCTGACGCCGGCGGCATGGCCCTATTCGGCGCCTGCCGCCGTCGCGTTGCTCATCGGCTTCGTGTTACTGCTGCACGGCCTGTCGCGCGGTCAGGCCAGCGTACTGGTGCCGGTGGCGCAGATGAGCTTCGTGTTCACAGCGCTGATCGGCGTGGTGCTGTTCCGCGAACATCTCAATAACCGCAAGCGGCTTGGCCTCGCGGTCGCCGTCGGCGCACTGGCCTTGTTCGCGATCAGCTGACGCTACTCGCCCATCTTCTGCATCAGCGCGTCGGACACTTCGAAATTGGCGAAGACGTTCTGCACGTCGTCGTCATCGTCCAGCGCCTGCATCAGCTTCAGCATCTTCTCGCCGGCTTCGTCGCTGAGCATCACGGTGTTCTGCGGCTTCCAGATCATCGCCGCCTTGCGCGCTTCGCCGTACTTGGCTTCCAGCGCCTTGGCGACCTCACGCAAGGTCTCATGCGTGGTGAACACCTGATGGCCGTCCTCGGTCGAGGACACATCCTCGGCACCGGCTTCGATCGCCGCTTCCAGCATCGCATCGGCATCCGCGATCTTGGCGTCGTACTCGACAACACCAATATGGTCGAACATGAACGCGACCGACCCGGTGGTGCCGAGATTGCCCCCCGACTTGGTGAAAGCCGAGCGCACTTCGCTGGCGGTACGGTTGTGGTTGTCGGTCAGCGCCTCAACAATGACCGCGATGCCGCCCGGGCCGTAGCCCTCATAGCGCATATCGTCATAGCTCTCGGACTCCGAGCCGGACGCCTTCTTGATGGCGCGCTCGATATTGTCCTTCGGCATGTTCTCGGCGCGGGCTTCCAGGATCGCCGCGCGCAGGCGCGGGTTGAAGGCCGGGTCAGGCTGGCCGAGCTTGGCCGCGACCGTGATTTCACGCGCCAGCTTGCCGAACACCTTGGAGCGGACTTTGTCCTGCTTCCCCTTGCGGTGCATGATGTTTTTGAATTGGGAATGACCGGCCATGAGACGCTCTGCGCTGGATAGTGGAACCGGCGCGGTTATAGAGCGGGTCGGCTGGAAAATAAACTGGGGTTAGCCCGCCACCGCCACATTGCGCAGCAGCTCTTCCACCCGCGCAGCAACCTTGCCGACATTGCGGTGAACCCGCGCTTTGTAGCGCATCACCGCGTCGCGCTCGACCATGAAGAACTGCTTCTCCGGATAGGTGCGGCCGAAAATATCGATCAGCATGCTGCGGAATTTGCCGGACACCACGCCCGGCATGCCGCCTGACGCCTCCTCGGCATAGGCCGCATAGTGAGCGGAGGTCAGCGCGCAGAGCAGCGGATGCAGCCGCGCCGAATAGACCTGCTTGTGGCGCTGGATGGCCTGGATGGTGCGGTCGAGCGGCAGGTCGGCGGCAATATCGATGCCGATCTGCAACGGGTCGTCGAGCGTCGCCTCAGTCAGCGGGAACTGATCAATCATCCAGTCGCCGAGATGCACGGCATTGCTGCGGCCGCGGCCATACATCAGCACGTCGTCTTCATAGGGCGCGTACCAGGTGTCGAGCCGGTCGATGACACGGTCCAGCGCCGGGCGCGGGATCAGTTCGCGGTACTGCGTGCCGAAAATGCCGATCGCCGACTTGGCGCGCGACAGGATCTGCAGAATGTCGTCGCCGAGCAGCGGCTGGAACAGGCAGTTGCCGACGCCAAGCACGACCAGGTCATATTGATCGCGCGCCTGCGCCAGTGTTTTGAATGTCAGGTGATGCACATTGGCTTCGCCCGGCAGCACCGAATTGATCATGTGCAGGCCGAGCCGGTCGCCAAACGTGCCGGCATCGCTTCCTGACACGACGGCAATGTTGCACGCCGTCACCGGCGCGATGCGGTGCGACTGCGTCAGCCGCATCAGCATCTGCGTGCCGTCGACCGGCGCCGTGCATTCGATGCGAAAGCCATGGCGATCGAACAGCCGCGCCAGTTCAAAATAGCTCAGGTGATTGACGAAGCTGCGCGCCGCGCGCCCCTCGCCGCTCAACAGATTGGTTGGGTGATAGCTGAGGATGACGTCCTGGCCGCCGGCGCGCAGTTGCGCGAACAACGCGTCGAGATCGATTGTCTGTTCGAGAATGCCGAGAGCGACGACGATGTCGGACTGCGCCGCCGCGCTGGTTTGAAATTCACCGCCGGCGAGATCGCCAATCAGCGAACCCTTGCCATGCGCAAAGCTGTCAGCGGCCTGATAGGCACAGCCGAGCGGCAAAAGATCGCGCAATGTCTCACCGCCACCGGCGCCAAGATCGAGCACGCGGGTGCCGGAAGGGATGAATTGCGAGGCCAGTTCGGCGCGCGGATCGATCTTCGACGGCGCGTCCGGACGGCGGGCATCGTCAATGACAGAGACGAGCGCAAGATTGGCGTTGACGTGCAGTGCCATGGTCACCGTGCCGAGAGCTTGACCGGACTCTGCACAAACCGGCGAGAATGAACGGCGCGCATCGCCGCGCGCCCGCGTTCATAGAGCGTCAACTATGGTTAACAATTGGTTAATAGCGTGCTGGCGCGCGCAAAACGTTACCAGAAGCTCGGCCGCGCTTCTTCGAGCAAGCCACCGATGCGCACGGCGCCGACTTTCTTGGCGAGCCCGGTCTTGGCATCGGTCTCGACCGCGACACCGCACATCGTCGCCGGCCCCGACGCAGCCTCAAATTTCGAGCCCGGCAATTTGCGCAGGAAGCGGCTGAGCGGTTCGTCCTTGACCATGCCGATCACGGAATCAAAATCACCGGTCATGCCTGCATCAGTCATGAAGGCCGTGCCGCCGGCGAGAATGCGGTGATCGGATGTCGGCACATGCGTATGCGTGCCGACAACGAGGGAGGCGCGGCCGTCGCAGAAATAACCCATCGCCTGCTTCTCGCTGGTCGCTTCGCAATGCATGTCGACGACAATGGCGTCAGCTTGCCCCAGCGGACACGCGGATATCTCGCGTTCGACGCCGGCGAAGGGGTCGTCCATCGCGTCCATGTACACCCGGCCCATCGCATTGATGACCAGCGCGCGCTGGCCGTTCTTGCAATCGACTAAAGCTGCGCCGCGGCCGGGCGTACCCTTCGGATAATTGGTCGGACGGACCAGGCGCGGCGCGCGCTCGATGAATACCAGCGCCTCGCGCTGATCCCATGAATGATTGCCGAGCGTGATGGCATCGGCACCGGCATCGATGAATTCGTTATAGATCGTTTCGGTGATGCCGAAGCCGCCGGCGGCGTTCTCGCCGTTGATGACGACGAGGTCGAGCTTCCAGTCGCGGATCAGTTTGGGTAGGCGCTCGAGCACAATGGTGCGCCCGGAGCGGCCGACAACGTCGCCAATAAACAAGATACGCATACGAGAAATTACCTACCGGAAAGCGATGATCTCGCGCTCCGTTAGCACGAAGTCGAGACGCTCGTCGCGGTCCGTGGCCGGAACCTGCGGAATTTCCTGCACGGCAAAGGCCATGCCGATGGCGATGACCTTCTTCTCGGCGCGCAAGGCGGCAAGCGTCATGTCGTAATAGCCGGCGCCATAGCCGATGCGCTGGCCTTCGCGGTCAAAGGCGGCCAGCGGCACGATGACGAAATCGGGTGCGACCTCCGGCGCCTCCGGCACCGGTTCGCGGATGCCCCACTGCCCGGCTTTGAAAGCGTCGCCGATTTTCCAGGCGCGCATGATCAGCGGCTTGCCGCGGCCGTCGATGGCCGGCAGCGCCAGCAGCGCGCCGGCCTCGGTCAGCTTGCGCAGCAGCAGTAGCGGATTGATTTCGGTTTTCATCGGCATGAAGCCGGAGACGATTGCGCCGGGCGGCACCTCAACCGGCAGGCCCCGCGCGGCGATTGTCTCTGCCGCCGCCTGGCGCTCGGCCACCGGCATGGCATCGCGCAGTGCCAGGACTTGGGCTCGCAGCGCTGATTTTTGTTCGGAAATTGTTGGTGCGTTCAATTCTTGCTCCGTCATGCCCGGACTTGTTCCGGGCATCCACGACTTGTCGGTGTCGCATCAAAGCAAGACGTGGATGGCCGGGACAAGCCCGGCCATGACGAATTGAGTACCACCACGAGATTATAGTGCGGAGCCGCAATGGCCGTCAGAGCATGATCCCGGGAACCTACTGTTGTAGGTGGGCGCCATATGACCGAGCCCACGAGCCCGGCCAGGGACAGCTCCCGAAGGAATCGTAAGGCCCCGGGGAATGTGTCTCCAACGC
>JAURVZ010000084.1 GCA_030655215.1 Pseudolabrys sp.
CGACGCGCAAAGCGCGGCGGGAGGGGGGTAAGAAGCGGGCACTGAATTGCGTAGTACCCCCCTCCCCAACCCTCCCCCGCAAGGGGGGAGGGAGAAGAAAGCAGCGATTGCGTTATCAGCGCCGCTATCTATGTTCGGGCCGATGATCTCACCCTGCATCGACATCTGCATGATCGATCCGCGCACCAGCCTTTGCCTGGGCTGCGGCCGCACGCTCGACGAAGTGGCGGCCTGGGGCACGATGGCGGGCACGGAGCGCGCCCGAATCATGCAGGCGCTGCCGGCGCGGATGCAGGCCGCCGGGCTCCCGGACCTTGCCGCGCCCGGCAAAGCGGTGGGATAGCGCCGTGACCCGACGCCTGACCTGGGTCTTCATCATCGGGATTGCGTTGTCGGCGGCGGTGATGCTGGCGACGCATGAGCAGGACGCCATTGCCACGCTGCTGAAGCATGACCTCAGTTCGCTGGTCGTCAAGATCGTCATGGCCGTCTCGGTCGGCGGGCTGGTCGTGGTGCTGTTCCGCAATCATCTGTCGAAGGCGCTGGAGGCGATCCTGTTCTGGGCGGTGATCTTTGCGCTGCTGGTGATCGGCTACACCTATCGCTTTGAGCTGCGCGACGTCGGCGACCGGGTGATCGCCGAAGTGATCCCGGGCTACGTCGCCAATCATGGCGCGAGCGCCGAAGTCGTGCGCGGCCGCAATGGCGACTTCGCGCTCAATGCGCGCATCAATGGCGCCACGGTGGCGATGGTGCTCGATACCGGCGCGAGCTCGGTGGTGCTGACGCAGGAAGCGGCCAAGGCGGTCGGCCTGCCGATCGAAATCCTGAGCTATACGGTCAATGTCGACACAGCCAATGGCCGGACGCGGGCAGCGCCTGTGACGCTGGACCGCATCGCGCTTGGCGGGCTGGTCGAACGCTCGGTGCCGGCCTTGGTGGCGCAAAGCGGACAACTGAAGAGCAATCTTCTCGGCATGAGTTTCCTTAACCGGCTGCAAGGCTGGGAAGTGCGCGGCGACAAGCTGCGCATGCGCGGCCACCCTTAAATCAACGTCGCCAGGAAGCGCAGCGACACCAGCATCAGGAAGATGCCGAAGGCGATTTCCAGCTGGCGCTTCGGCAGCCAATGGGCGAGGCGCACGCCATAGGTCGTCGTGAAGCTCGATACCGGCGCCATCAGCACGAAGCCGACCACCGAGATGAAGCCGAGTGAGAATGGCGGCAGTTGCGCCATATGCGGCCAGCCGGCGATGACATAGCCGAGCGCGCCGACAATCGTGATCGGCACGCCGAGGGCTGCGGAGGTGGCGACCGCGCGCTGCATCGGCTGGCCGTACAAGGTCAGCACCGCGTTAGATACGGCGCCGCCGCTGACGCCGACCAGCGACGAGAACAGGCCGGTGATGAAACCGTACAGCGACAACAGCGTGCGGCCGGGCAAGGTTTCGCTGATGTTCCAGCGGTCGCCGGCAAACAACATCTTGGCGCTGATGAAGGCAGTAAAGACGACGAAGGCGATCTTGAACACTGCGCCGGGCGCGAAGGAGGCAATGACGGCGCCAAGGATGACGCCGATGACGGCCGGCGCGACCCAGATGCGCAGCACCGTCGGGATCACCGCGCCGCGCTTCTTGTGCGCGATCGAGGCGCGCAAGGTGGTCGGCACGATGATGGCGAGCGAGGTGCCGATGCACAGCTGCATGCGGACATCGTCGCTGACGTGCAGCACGCCGAACACTTCATACAGCACCGGCACGATGATGCCGCCGCCGCCAATACCAAACAGGCCGGCGAGCACGCCGGTGACGACCCCGCCGGCGAGGATCAACGCCGCCAGCCAGGCCAGTTCGGAAATCGGATAGCCCATGATCATGCGCGAGCCTGTGCGCCATATCGGCGATTGTGTCCACCGCCAGCGTCGCGCAGCAGCCATGAGATTGACCACTTACCGGCCGCTGCCTATGGCATGCCATGGAAAGCGCGCCCACCGCACAGCCGGCCGTTAGCCGGGGCACGCTGATCGCGATGGCCGCCGGATGCGGCATTACCGTCGGCAATATCTATTTCTGCCAGCCGCTGCTCGACCAGATGGCGGTCAGCTTCGGCGTGCCGGAACACATTGCCGGGCTGGTCGCGGTGGCGACGCAGGTCGGCTACGCCATCGGCCTCATGTTCATCCTGCCGCTGGCCGACGCCGTCAATCACAAGCGGCTGATCCGCATCCTGCTGTGGATGACGACAGCATCGCTCGCCGCCGCCGCTTTCTCGCCAACCGTGCCGGTGCTGATTGCCGCCTCGCTGGCGATCTCGGTCACCACCGTGGTGCCGCAAATGCTGATCCCGATCGTCTCCGGCCTGGTGCCGCCGCGGCAGCGCGGGCGCGTCATCGGCACGCTGCAGACCGGACTGATCCTTGGCGTGCTGCTGTCGCGCACCGTGTCCGGCAGCATCGCCGAGGCGACAGACACCTGGCGCACATCCTATGTGCTGGCGGCGGTGCTGACCGGCGGGCTGGCGCTGCTGCTGCCGCGCATGATCCCGCCGCAAGCGGCCCGCACCGTGCATATAAGTTACCTGACGCTGATGCGCTCACTGCTGCCGTTGCTGAAACTGCGGCCGCTGTTGCTGTCGATGGGGCTGGGCTTCTGCGGCTTCGCGGCGTTCTCGGTGTTCTGGGCGACCTTGGCGTTCCACCTCGCCAGCCCGACGTTCAATCTCGGCCCGGCCATGGCCGGCCTGTTCGGGCTGCTCGGCGCGCCGGGCGGCTTGCTGGCGCCTTATGCCGGACGGCTGTCCGACAAATACGGCACGCTGGCGGTGAATGCCTTTGGCCTGACCGCCGCAGCCATCGCCTTTGTCGTGTCGGGCACGTTTGGCGCGGTGTCGCTGCTGGCGCTTGTCGTCGTCGTCAATGTGATCGATCTCGGCATGCAGAGCGGTCAGGTTGCCAACCAGACGCGCATCTTCGCGCTCGGTGACGGCATCAGGGCGCGGCTGAACACGATCTATATGGTGTCGGTCTTTGTCGGCGGCGCCACCGGCTCATTCGCCGGCGCCTATGCCTGGACCTTCGCCGGCTGGCGCGGCGTCAGCGCCTTGGGTCTAGGCCTGATCATCGCCGCTGCACTATTCCTCGTCGCCATGCGCAAGAACGATAAGGCCCCGCAACCGATCGCCTAGTTTCTGATGCCGCGCGAGTAATCCGCCGTGGGCTGCAAAGCTTGCGCCTTCTTGCTGATCGCCACGTTTTGCAACACCTGCGCCAGCGGGATGTCGGTGCGGATGATGCCGAGCTCATAGAGATAGCCCGGCAAATAACCGGACAGCAGAATGCGCCAGTCGAGCGGCACGCGGTTGTCGATGTGGCGCGCCAGCTCGAAGATCACCGTGGTGCAATTGGTGGTGATGGTTTGATACCACTCCGCCTCACCGGCCAGTTTGTTGGCGCGCTCGGCAAAGCCGAGGAACAGATCGCGCGCTTGCGCTGCGGTGACTTTCAACGGCAGCAAGGTGACGTCCTCTTTGCGGATATTGGTGCGGAGTTTGATGATATCGGCCTCGTCGGCGGCGATCATCACCAGTTCGAACTGCTTGAAAAAGCCGCCAACCTCGGAGAACTCCTCGCCCTTCTCGCGCCGGACTTCGGCGGAGAAAACGACATGCTGACCATCGGAGAAACCAAAGCTGATCAAGGTGTGGGCAATCGCCGGGCTCGACCACACTGAACTGACCAGATCGACTGAGGTGAGCTTGTCGAGCGCATAGCGCCGCGTTTCCCAACGCTCGACAGCCTGCGTCTCCGTCTTCCAGTCGAAGTTGCGGACATTGTGCAGGACGCCGTAGCCGCCGTTGATCCCGGCGGAAACACCATGCGCGACATCCGCCGCCCAGACCCGGTCGTTCGACGGCTTGATCGAGCTCCACCAGACAACGCCGATGAGAATCGCAACAGCAAGACCACCCCACCCGGCTTTCGGCCGCCTGATTCCGGCAATGCCAATGGCGATCGCGGCCGCCGCCACCAAGGCCATCCAGAGCCAGCGCCATGGCGGATCGGCCTGGAACCAGAGCGCCGTCAGCATCAGCGCGGTGGCCGGAACGGTGATCACCAGAAGTAAAATTGCCCGCCAATGCACGCCGAATTCCTCTTGTGCTGTCCTGGCAGGCCCTCTTGCCGCCTTTTTCAGGCTGGCAACATTAGCCCACCGTCCAACTTGAAAAGTGTTAAACCGCGCCGTTACCTGCTGCCGACACCTGTTACCGGAATACCAGACGAATGCTTATCGTGCGCGCCTTCGTTACAATGATCGCCCTCGCCGGCGCCTTGGCTGGCTGCGCGCGTCCCGGCCCCAGTGTGCTGATTCCGGTCGAGACCATTACCCCCGGCGCCAAGCTCGTCACTGTCTATGTGGCAACGACGCGCGTGCGCCAGCCGGACAGCATGATCGTCTATACCGCCGACCGCGCTCCAGCCCTGAACTATGCCGAGTTCACCATTGCCATTCCGCCCGGTCACAAGTCGGGCGCCATTGAGTGGCCAAGCGGCACGACGCCGAACCCGCAGACCGATTTCGTCACAGTGCGGCAGAACCTCCTGACGCCAGCCGAGTTCGAAGCGAAGGTGGCGACACGCGCACACCGCAAGGCCGGCGTTTTTGTGCACGGCTTCAATGTCAATTTCCAGGAGGCGGTGTTTCGTCTGGCGCAAATGGCGGTCGATGCCGATGTCGAAGGGGTGCCGATCTTGTTTGCGTGGCCTTCTGAAGGAAAACTGGTCGGCTATGTCGCCGACAAGGATGCGGCAACTTTCTCGCGCGATGCGCTGGCGCAATTGCTGACGAGCCTGGCGCGCGACCGCAAACCCGGTGATGTGACATTGCTGGGCCACAGCATGGGCGCCTGGCTGACCGCCGAGTCGGTGCGGCAGATGCGACTGAGCGGCCGACACGCGGCAATTGCCCGGCTCAATGTTGTGCTGGCGGCGCCCGATATCGACATTGATGTCTTCCGTTCGCAAATGAAGACGATCGGCCCGCTGACGCCGCCAATGACCGTGCTGGTGTCGCGTGACGACAGGGCGCTCGCCTTCTCGGGCCGCATCTCGGGTGAACGCACCAGACTGGGCGCGCTCAATGTGGATGATCCGCGCGTGCAGGAAGGCGCGCGGCTAGCGAAGGTGCGCGTTATCGACATCTCTGATCTGAAAGCATCGGACGACTTCAACCACGACCGTTTCGTCAGCATGGCATCGCTCTATTCGCGGCTGAACGGCATGGAGCGCGACAGAGGCATAGGCGGCGCAGGTCAAGCCGGCGCTTTCGTGTTCAATTCCGTTGGCTCTGTCTTGTCGGCGCCGTTTACGTTGGTCGGCAGCGCGCTGGCCGGGCAATAGTTATGCAGCGATCTCGGCTGACGTCTCGGGCACAAGCGCCAGCGCATCGACCAGCACCTGCGATGTCGCGCCGGGCTTGACCGCTTCGACCGACAAATGCCGGCGGAAGGCGCGCGCACCGGGCACGGCGCGAAACAGGCCAAGCACATGGCGCGTGATCGAGCTCAAGCGCACGCCCTTGGACATTTCCGTTTCGATGTAAGGCACCAGTGCGAGTAAGGCATCCTTCACATTGGCGAAGGGCGCGGCTTCGCCGAACAACAACGGATCGACGCTGAGCAATCGCCACGGCTCCTGATAGGCGGCGCGGCCCATCATCACGCCATCAAGATTGCCCTGCTCTGCTTGCGCCTGCTCGATGCTGGCGATGCCGCCATTGATGACGATCGGCAAATCGGGATGGTTGGCCTTGAGACGATGAACTAGCGCGTAATCAAGCGGCGGCACTTCGCGGTTCTCGCGCGGCGACAGGCCCTTGAGCCAGGCCTTGCGCGCATGCACGATCAAGGCTTCGGTGCCGGCCGCCTTCACCGTGTCGGTAAAAGCAAACAGAGCCTGCTCCGGCTCCTGCTCATCAACGCCGATGCGGCATTTCACCGTCACCGGAATTTTCACCACCGCCTTCATCGCCGCGACGCAATCGCCAACAAGCGAAGGCTCCAGCATCAGGCATGCGCCGAAGCGGCCTTCCTGCACGCGGTCCGACGGGCAACCGACATTGAGATTGATTTCGTCATAGCCGTAAGCGGCGCCGATGCGCGCGCATTCGGCCAGAGCGGCGGGCTCGCTGCCGCCGAGCTGCAGCGCAATCGGATGCTCTGAGACGTCAAAGCCCAACAGCCGCTCGCGATCGCCGTGCAGGATCGCTCCCGTCGTCACCATCTCGGTGTAGAGCAGCGCCCGGCGCGTCAGAAGGCGATGGAAGAAGCGGCAATGCCGGTCCGACCAATCCATCATAGGGGCGACTGAAAATTGGCGGGACCGACTTTGGAGCTGTTTTACTGATAAATCAGTCATTTGATCGTTCTCGCCGCTGTCTCATGTCGTACCGTTTCCGGCTCGTTTTGACCCATTTTGTCGTTTGTAGTACGACAATGTCGTACTCAAAAAGGAATGTCGTACCGATGGGTAGCATAATTGGACGAACTCGCAAAGACGGTACGACAGCGTACGCCGCGCAGATCGTCATCAAAAAAGACGGCCGGATCGTTCACCGTGAGGCTGAGACCTTTGATCGAAAGCAGGCGGCGAATGCCTGGATCGTCAAACGCGAGGCAGAACTGAAAAGCCCCGGAGGGCTCGACCGAAAAGAGGATCCGACGCTTGCCGTCGTGATCGATCGCTATATTGCCGAGTCCAACAACGCTGTTCTCGGCACCAAGGCCCAGGTGCTCAAAACCATCAAGAACAGCGATCTAGGAGACCTTAAATGTAGCGAGATCACCAGCCAGAAGTTGGTTGCCTTCGCGAAGGATCTATCCCGAAATGTCGAACCTCAGACCTGCGGCAACTACTTCTCTCACCTATCAAGCGTCTTCACCGTGGCGCGGCCAGCTTGGGGTTTTCCCCTCAGCCGCCAGGAATTCGAAGATGCACTTACAGTGCTCAAGAAGCTTGGGTTGATACGAAAAAGTTCAGAACGCGACCGTCGGCCTACGCTCGAAGAACTCGACAAACTGATGGAGCATTTTGGACGTGTCCAAGGTAACCGTCCCTCTTCGATTCCCATGCAGACAATTTTGCCGATCGCGCTTTTCTCCACGCGCCGCCAAGAGGAAATAACGTTGTTGCGTTGGGATGACCTCGAGACCGATCGCATTCTCGTCCGGGACATGAAACATCCGGGCGACAAGAAAGGCAACAATGTCTACTGCGAGCTAACGCCTGAGGCGTTGACGATCATCAAGACGGTGCCGCGTGAGGACGAAAGGATATTCCCTTACACTACAGACGCGATCAGCGCAGCATTCACTCGGGCGTGTAAGGTCTTGGGAATTCCTGACCTTCGTTTTCACGATCTGCGACATGAAGGAATTTCGCGCCTTTTTGAAATGGGCAGGACAATCCCTCAAGCGGCCGCAGTGTCCGGACATCGCAGTTGGACGAGCCTGAAAAGGTACACCCACATTCGGCAGACCGGCGACAAATACAAAAACTGGAAATGGCTCGACCACTTGGTGAGCGAGAAGTCGATCTAGGATCAAATGAGCTTAGAGAAAACATGCGGCGTAACGACAACAACACGAATTTCGCTTTGGGGAGTGTTAACTTAAAAGCGCTTTTCAGCTGGTCTTTACCGACGGCAACATTAGATTGCTGATGCCGCCGCAGCTCTGCGAGGCGGCCGCCGCTCGGTGCTAGTAACACCGAACGACGGCCTAACCACAGTCAACCGTCTAGGAGTCGACCATGGCTGACGCCATTACTACCGCTGATTCGGCGGCCCGTCCCGATATCATCCCGCTCTTCCGCATTTGCTTGCCCAAGAGCAGCATCGCAGCGACCGTCGTCCACGAGCGCACGGCCTAGTCGAACCGATCGGGATCGCGCGAGACCTGCTTTTCAAGCAGACCGGCACTTTTCATCTCGCGGCTTAACGCTGCGAGGGCAGTCTACTGCCCTATGAGCAGAAGTCAGCGCCTTCCTGATCCCGACAGCCACACAGGGATCAACCATGACCAATAACCATCTCGCCGCCGCGCGGCGCACCACCATCATCATGCGCGATAGCGCGGAACCTTTCGGTCCGCGTTTCATCACCGACGACGCGACGGCGCTCACTGTCCGCGCCTTCCCGTTTGCTGACATCGCGCCCGTCACGGCCGGCGGCATGCTCGCCACCGCCGGCACTTACCTGCTGTGCGGCCCGGCCGGGGTATATATCGGCGAAAGCGGCAACATCGGCCGCCGCCTCCAGGAGCACGCGCTCGATCGGAGCAAGAGCTTCGCTGTCGAAGTTTTTGTTATTGCAGGTCCTGAATACCGGCTCGACAAGCCGGCATGCATCTACCTGCAGAAGCAGCTCTCCGACATGGTCGAGGCCGTTGATGTTACGCGGCTGATCAAGGGGACCAATGCTTGCACTGTAGATCTCCCGGCACATCGCACCGCGTCCCTCGATCGCATGTTGGCCGATAGCCTGCCCCTGCTCTTCGACGCCGGCTGCCGCTGCTTCGCCAGTGTGCCGCAAGCACCGCCGAAAGTAAGCGAGCAGGCTCAGTGCCCAAACGGGGCGGCGCCGGCGGTGGCTATCGCTGAGAACGTGAACGATGACCACGCAGACGAAGGTGACGAAGAAGGGCCGATGTTGATCGGCGTTACAACCGTTCCGCTTGGCGTCGAGGAACTGGAGTTGAACTACGGCGATCTCTGGGCACGCGGTTATGAGCATCAGGGCCGCTTCGTCGTTGCCGCCGGCAGCGAAATGCGTACCACGCCCAATCCTAGCGCCAACGAGCATACTTTGGCGCGCCGTCGGCGTCTGATCAGCACTGAAGCGATGCTCCCGGTGGAAGGCACGGAAGACCGTCAACGGCTGCAGATGGCAGTTGCATTCCCGTCGCGGGCGATTGCGGCCAAGGTTCTGTCCGGTGCCCATCTCGGTTCAGACAAGTGGCGGCCGTTGCGGGCCGCCGCCCCATTCATCATCGCAGCCTAGAGCCCGCATTGATGAACACCATCCCGAAGACGGTGAGACCGGTCGCGACCGGCCTCACCGGACGTCCAGCAGCATTGCAGTGGTGGCGCGAGTCCCAGTTGCAGTTCCTCGACGAGTCCCAGGCAACCAACCTGCGGGCGGTCCTCATCCGAATAGCCTTTATGGAATGTCCGGATTGGCGCCTCGCCATAGAAGGTGACGCCGCCCGAGCGGTGCGCATCGCCTTGCACGTGGCGGCTAGCTACCCGCAGCGGCTTTGGGCCATCGACTATGCGGCCTCAGCGTTATTGCTCTGCGCCGGCGGTAACCCTGCCGCCGAGGTCACGCTCGCTTACATGCGGCGCCGCTTCATCGCCCTCTGCACCCGCATGGAGGTCTGAGATGAAGATTCAGATGGTCAGTGGTCGACGTGGCGCGGCCATCCATTGGCGACACCACACCCGCCTCGAGAATGAGGCATAGAAGATGGTCATGAACCATGCTCAGTTCAGGACGGCTCAGACGCAGCCCCCTCGCGGTGACGACGAAAGTCTCGCGCGGCATCTTGAGGAAACGGGAAACTTTAAAATCCTTCGCCGCTTAGTCCCGCGCGCTCTTAGCCCGATGCCAGACGCCTATACCGGAAAGATTGGTGTCATCCTCGATTTTGAGACAACGGGGCTCGATCCGAAGAAGGAAGAAATCATCGAGGTTGCCCTTGTCAAATTCCGATATTCCGGTGCAGACGAGATCATCGGCGTCAGTAGCGTATTCCAGTCATACAATGAACCTTCGATGTCGATCCCGTCATTGGTCACGGAACTGACCGGTATCACGAATGAAATGGTGTCGGGGCAGCGCATCGATGTCGCCGCGCTGGAAGCGTTTGTCACCGATGCCAACGTCGTCATCGCCCACAATGCCGGTTTCGATCGGAAATTTGCTGAACGGCTGTCGCCAATCTTCGAGCATAAGCACTGGGCTTGCACCCACACCGGGATCAACTGGCGCAAGAACGGGTTCGGCGGGACTAAGCTCGGCCATCTCTTGGCTGACATCGGGTATTTCCATAATGCCCATCGCGCGATTGACGATTGCCATGCGCTGATCGAAATCCTTGCTCATCCGCTGCCGACGACGGCTTGCTCGGCGTTCGCCGAACTGATGAGCTGCGCGCGTCGAACGACGGTTCGCGTCTGGGCGCAAAGCTCGCCATTTGAATTGAAAGACACGCTGAAGTCCCGTGGCTACCGCTGGAATGATGGAACGGACGGCTGTCCAAAATCATGGTTTATCGACGTCGATGAAGACAAGCGCGATGCCGAGCTCAGCTACCTGAAGAAAGAGATTTACCAGCGCGACGTCAATATCGAATGCCGCGCGGTGACCGCTCTCGATCGGTTTTCCAATCGCGGGTAAGGTGTTATTACAGAACACCTCAGTGGCACACTATTCCCAAGCGGCACCCTTGGAACTCATGAAGAATTCAGAAATTCTTCATGAGTTGACGTCAACCGCTGATTACGGCTTGTCTTGACGAGCAGCGCTTAAAGGCTGGGAGATTGGTCGAAGGGCTAAAGATCGAAAATTTCGAGAAGGACGCCAAAGAAAAGGTTGCCAAAGAAGCCGACGCTCTTCGAACCAAGCAGTAGTCGTTAGAAACGGAAGCGGGATCGACGCTGCGGAAGGAACGGTCGCGGCAATGACGGCTATGCGCCCGCACAATTGGTGCGTGACGCACGCGATCACGGCGTTGAAGTCCGCCCGGGATGATTTGAGGTCCTCGATCCCACGGGCACAATCGCGGCGATGATACAGTCGCCCTTGCCCCTCGATGTTCTTGCAGTCACGATCGGGCTGGTAGTCCACCGTGCCCGGCTCGAAATTAATAAAGTGCCAGCGCGTCTGCTCGCGGTGCACCGGCCTTACTGGTCGGCGTAACTGGCAACGTCGCGCATTCGCTCTCCACGCAGGATTTCCGTGACGCGTCGAAGCGCGGCAGGCGTGAGATGCGGTTCGGCAATATCCGCGACGATGGCGTGCCCGTCCGCGCCCCAGGCAAGTGCCGGCAGCGGTACGCAAAGGACCGCAAGCATTGATAGCGCTAACAGGCGCGTCCAGCTCATGCGGCCTCGCCGTCCTCTTTCTTGCCACGCGCGATAATGCGCAGCGCTCCATCTGGCAAAGGTCGCTGAAGTTTGAGCGCATCATCTGTGGGCAAGGTGAGCCACGCCTCCACTTCTTCAGTCGTCCGCAAGATGACGGGCATGGCTTTGGGATGGACCGCTCCAACTTCGACGTTCGGGTCCGTGGTCAGGAAGCCGAACAGCTCATTGGTCGTCTCGCCTTCCTTCACCTTCCGCACCGAGGTCCACGGCGTCCAGATGCCTGCGAAGAAAGCGAGTGGCCTTGTCTCATCAAAGGCGAACCAGATGTCGCCGCCTTCGGCTTTGTTGAATTCGCTGAAGGACGTGAAGGGTACGACGCAACGGTTCTCGACGCCAAGCCACCGCTTCCAATGCTTGCTCTGCACATTGCGGATATTTGTCGTGCCGCTATCCGGCTCCATGCGTAGCAATTGCTTGAAGTCGACCCCCTGCCCCTTGGCTTCCAATTTTGCCGCGCGTTTCTTGGTCGCTTCCATTAGCGCGAAAGAAGAGGACGGCATGCCCCAGCGCAGTTTTGCCAGTTCGCGCACGCCGTCCGGCGCGTTGCGAACGACCGGGGCGGAATAGTCGGGGAACACGCCGGGCATCGGAGGCAAATTGCCGGTCATATCGCGAAGGGCGCGGGTCAGCTCGATGATCGCTGCCTGGCCTTTGGTGATGGAGTAGAGATTGCACATGGGTTTTCTGACGAGCGTGGCGCACTAAGTAAGGAGGCAAACCGAGAGCACGGATGCCAGAGTCAAAACAATACCCTCGAACGCCCGATGGGCGCTATTTCGTTGTTCGAGGCCGCTTATGGCGGCTCAGCAACCCTGAATTGGGCGAGGAAGAGCGCCAGCGCTTCGTCAAAGCCCTTATGCGAGCGCGTTCCGAGCTTCGGGGAGCCGAAGGCGCTGATCGGCCGAAGGTCAGGGCTCGTATCGACAAGGCAAAGCGGGCGCTCGGCGAGCGCGGGCCCGTCTGGTGGACCGACGGCGCACCCGATTTCAATCGTCATCTGGCGAAAAACACCCCCTACGCGGACTGGTGGGCCAAGCAGGGTGAATGAACCCATATTCGGCGCTTATCAGGGCAAGCCCTTTCCCCATCGAACCTTTATCGAGCGCCGGTATTAACTGACGTTATGCAATCAGGGAGAATTCCATGTCCGACAATCTGAAAGAACGCGCTCCGCAGGATGCCAGCCGTATCAGCCTGAGCGAAGACTGGGAGGTCCGCTATTGGACAAAGACGCTCGGTGTCACCAAGGAACGCCTCGAACAACTCGTGAAAGATCACGGCAACTCGGTCGCCGCCGTTCGCTCGGCGCTCGGCAAATAACGTTGCGTGAAGATCGCAACGTTCAACATCAACAACGTCAACAGCCACCTGCCGAACCTGCTGCATTGGCTGAAGGCGTCAAAGCCGGACATCGCGTGCCTTCAGGAATTGAAGTGCACCAACGCGATGTTTCCGGCAGCAGCCATTCGTAAGGCCGGATACCATGCCATCTGGAATGGCCAGAAGACTTGGAATGGCGTGGCGATACTGTCGAAAGATGCCGGCCCGTCCAAACACGAGATGCCCTCCCCGGTGATAAAGCAGACGATCAATCGCGTTACGTTGAAGCTGCCATCAACGGCGTCTTTGGTCGCCTGCATTTACCTGCCGAACGGCAACCCGGTGCCTGGCCCGAAGTTTGAGTACAAACTCGACTGGTTCAAGCGCCTGCACGCACACGGACGCAAGCTGTTGAAGGAGAAAGCGCCGGTCGTGCTCGCCGGCGACTTTAACGTCGCGCCGACGGAAATCGATATTTACCCGACCAAGTCCTGGGACAATGACGCGCTGGTGCAGCCGGAAAGTCGCGCGGCCTATGCTAAGCTCATAAAGCAGGGTTGGACGGACAGCCTTCGCGAACTCAATCCCGATAAGCGCATCTACACCTTCTGGCATTACTGGCGAAACAGTTTTGGCCGAGATGCCGGGCTGCGCATCGACCATCTTTTGCTGAGCCCCGTTCTCGCCAAGCGGCTTGAGAGCGCAGGGGTAGACCGCGTTTTCCGGGGCCGACCGCATCCTAGTGACCACGCCCCGGTGTGGATCACGCTGCGTGATAAGGCGCGACGCTAGGGCAGCCAACATGAGTGAAATCAGCCGCAAGCCTCCACACGCAAAGACCGAAGGTGGCTTCGTACGCGTGAGTGGCTCACGCGAGCACAATCTCAAGGATGTCTCGGTCGAAATCCCGCGCGATGCGCTGGTGGTATTCACGGGCGTTTCCGGATCGGGCAAGTCCTCCCTTGCCTTCGGCACGCTCTATGCCGAGGCCCAGCGGCGCTATCTTGAATCCGTATCGCCCTATGCCCGGCGCCTGTTTCATCAGATGGCGGTTCCTCAGGTGGATTCCATAGACGGTCTGCCTCCGGCCGTAGCATTGCAACAGCAACGCGGGTCACCGACCACCCGATCCTCTGTCGGAAGCGTCACCACACTCTCGAACCTTTTGCGCATGCTCTATTCACGGGCGGGCGATTATCCCAGGGGCCAGCCCCTGCTCTATGCAGAGTCCTTCTCGGCCAACACACCCGAGGGAGCCTGCCCAAAATGCCACGGCATGGGCCGCATTCTGGACGCGACCGAAAAGTCGATGGTGCCAGATGACAGTCTCACCATTCGCGAGCGTGCCATCGCTGCATGGCCGACGGCATGGGGCGGCCAGAACCTCCGCGATATCCTCGTCTCGATGGGCTATGACGTCGATAAGCGTTGGCGCGACTTACCGAAGAAGGACCGTGACTGGATACTCTTCACGGAGGAACAGCCAACCGTGCCGGTCTATGCCGGCTACGACCCCGCTGAAACGCGGCGTGCGCTAAAGCGCAAGGAAGAGCCGAGTTATCAGGGCACCTTCACGGGCGCGCGCAAGAACCTGCTGCAAACATATGCCACCACGCAAAGCGCGTTGATGAAGCGCCGCGCTTCGCAATTCATTGTCAGCAGCGATTGTCCCTTGTGCCACGGCAAACGGCTTAACCGTGAAGCACTCTCGGTGAAATTCGCGGGCCTCGATATCACCGAGATGTCGCGGCTACCTCTCAAGCAACTGAACAAACTGTTGGAGCCTTATTCGGGAAAGACCAACGCGCTTAATCCCGATGATGCCCATCCTGAGAAGGCGATCGTGGTGCAACGCATTGCCGAGGATTTGATTGGACGGCTTTCGGTGCTGCTCGACCTTGGGCTCGGCTACCTCACGCTGGAGCGCAGCACTCCGACGCTGTCGCCAGGTGAACTCCAGCGGCTACGTCTCGCCACGCAGGTGCGCTCGAACCTTTTTGGCGTGGTCTATGTGCTGGATGAGCCCTCAGCGGGATTGCATCCAGCCGATACCGAGGCCTTGCTGCGAGCCTTGGATCGTCTGAAAGCTGCCGGCAATTCGCTGTTTGTCGTCGAACACGAACTGGATGTGATCCGCCGCGCTGACTGGATCGTCGATGTCGGCTCGGGCGCCGGCACCCATGGTGGCCAGATCATGTATAGCGGGCCCCCAGAGGGCCTCGCCGAGGTCGAAGCCTCACGCACACGACCCTATCTGTTTAGCGAAGCAACAAGGGACGACAAGCCGAAGCGAACCGCTAGCCGCTGGTTAAAGCTGCGCGGGGTTACGCGCAACAATCTCGACGCGCTCGATGTCGATGTCCCGCTCGGCGTGTTTACAAGCGTCACCGGCATTTCCGGATCGGGCAAATCGACGCTGATCAGCCAGTTTCTCGTCGGCGCAGTTTCCGACGCCTTGGGCCAACGCGCGGAAGCGCTTGAAACGGAGGAGCCCGAAGACGCGGTTGAAACCCTCGGCGGCGAAATCGCAGAAGGCCTCGAAAACATAAAGCGCCTTGTGGTGGTCGACCAGAAACCGATCGGTCGGACCCCGCGCTCAAACCTTGCGACCTATACCGGCATCTTTGATAATATTCGCAAGCTGTTTGCCGCGACCAAGGAGGCAAAGGCCCGGCGCTATGACGCGGGCCGGTTCTCTTTCAATGTCGCGAAGGGCCGGTGTCCCACCTGTGAAGGTGAAGGCTTTGTCTCCGTCGAATTGCTGTTCCTGCCTAGCGTCTATGCGCCCTGCCCCGCCTGCAAGGGCTCGCGCTACAATGACAAAGCGTTGGAGGTGAAAATTCGCGGCAAGTCCGTGGCCGATGTGCTGCAGATGACCGTCGATGAAGCCCATACATTCTTTGCGGAGGAAACGAGTCTGGAACGCAGTCTCGGCGTCATCCGCGAAGTTGGCCTCGGCTATATCCGCCTTGGACAGCCCGCCACGGAGCTTTCCGGCGGCGAAGCGCAGCGCATCAAGCTGGCCACAGAGCTGCAACGGGCCCAGCGCGGCGGCACGCTTTACGTTCTTGATGAACCGACCACGGGCCTACACCCGTCCGATGTCGAAAAGCTGATCAAGCAACTCAATGGGCTCGTCGATGGTGGCAACACGGTGCTCGTCGTCGAACATGATATGGCGCTGGTGGCGCAGAGCGACTGGGTCATCGACATGGGTCCCGGCGCGGGCGACGAAGGCGGCGCGGTGGTTGCCGCCGGGGTTCCCGCGGATATTGCTGCGTCCAAACGCAGTCGCACCGCTTCGTTTCTGAGTCGTGCTTTGCTTGACTGAAGTTGCGTGAATGTGGTGGACGGGAACGACCGGTCCGATTGAAAAGCGGTCCCCGCCGGTATCCCAATCGAACACGTGTTTATCCTGCCGCGTCTATGGCTCTTCTTCAATGAGCGCATACAAACGTTCGCGAAAATAGTCATTGACGGCCTCAACCTCCTCTATGATTGGGAAGGAGAAATGGTCGTCAAGCTCACTACCGGCGATTGCCAAGGGCTTCGGTAGAGAAAGCAAACCATAAAAGAAAATAATGCGAGACCTTGCCACGGACGGAGAGATTCCGCGGAGGCGTCCGTAATCGATAAGTAACATATGTGTTCGAAGTAAATCGGACTGAATACTTCGTCGCTTGCCCCCGTCGTAGGAGCCGTTGCCGCGCTTTATGTTATACGATGTAAGAGCCTTAGTCTCGTTATCGAATACAATCATGTCAACGGGTATGGCTCGCTCACTGTCGCCGTAAGCCAGTTCGATGCGAGTACATTTCTCGATACGCTGATGCACATGATATTCCTTCAACGATTCATGCGACAGCTTAAAAGCGTCCTCTCGCCAAACTTGGAGCCTTGCGCAATCCTTCAGGCGCTCCAAAAGCGCCGCTTCCAAAATCTGCCCATGCCGTTTGTATGCAGAACTCATGATGCTGGTGGCCCGCGAATACTTCCTGCCGCCTATTGGGTCCTCTCGGAATGCCGTCTGACGCAGGCGATCGACCGCGCTTTGATCGGACTTGTGGCGGCAATTCTGGGCGTGTGGGGAGTTTTGATTCCATTTTTAAAGCGTAGGAGAACGCGCAAGCGACGCCCTACTCCTTGACATTCAATGAGGGCATTTAAGCTTTCGCATTTCAGACAATTGGCACGCGCGAGTGTCAATGTATTAACGGGCCACCCCTAGATACTCAGGGGTGAAGGTCAGCTATTTGGACAGAGGATTGGTGAAGCCGGGCCACTTCCCTTCGGGTGGCTGTGAGTGCTTCTTGAAACACACAGAGACCTAGATCAGAGGGCTGGGAGAGGCCCGTTCTCTTTTTCCCAGCTTTCGCATCCATACCCCTGTGTGCCTTATGATTATTGGCTTGGTGTGGCGGGCGAGTTTATGAGGCTCGGATTATAAATCCCCGACTGACGCTTTCGCCGTGATGAACCCGCCACACACAACCAACCATCTCGTTTTAGCAGAGGCATTGTTTTACGCGTACGCCCCTAACAACCGCGGTTTCTCTGTCGAAGATCAATCAGGCAAAACACAAAAGCCGCCCATTGCTGAGCGGCTAGTGTGATGCAGTGCCTGTAAAGGCGCGGAAAGCTCCAGTTGCTGAAACGCTCTGCGCCTTATCCTTTACGTTCTGCATATACAGAATGTACCACGCGCCATGAAGCGATCATGAGCGAGGTGGGGATAGCTCCCTGTACCCGTAATCAATTGCCGATACAAAAGCAACGGCGAGAAGGGCGCCGACACCGATGCTGACAAGCGCCAGTATTTCCGGCGTCAGGAAATGCCGCAGTTCATCCATGGCATTACCCCAAGGCTACCCTGCCGAACGGCCCCGGCCGATACAGATCCCGGATGCGCCGAGCGCGATTAATGAAGCGGCCGTAATTCGGCTTTTGGGCTACTTCGCCGTCGAGCTTTCGGAGGGCATCCATAATGTGGTCGAAAGTAGCGGGCGGGCCGTCGCTCGGCTGCCGGAGCGCCGGGGCTGATTCCACGGCGCAGGCGTCTGACGCCCACGACGCGAGTATTGCCCGCTTCTCATTTAAGGTGAGGTCCTGATCCGCCACAACTTCGGCTGGATGCTTAAAAGCCCCAGCGGGGTGGAGGAGTTTTGCGAGGCTGTCTTCTCTGGTCCCTTCGTTCATAGCCATATGCTCCCGAATTGAAGGACATGGATACGGATGCGGCCAATACGCCGCGACAGCGAATTAGTTTCCCGGCCGGGAAAATCAAGGGGGCTCTACCCGCCCCTCAATAAAAAAACCCCGGAGACGATCCGGGGTTTTTCAGAAACTAGCGGAAAATGGCGGCTACCATTTCTGAGTGCCGTACCAATCGTCCACGTCCTTTTTCACCTGATCCTTGGCGATGCCATACCGCTCCTGAATTTTGCCTTCGAGCTGGTCGCGCTTGCCCTCGATCTTGTCCAGGTCATCGTCAGTGAGGTCGCCCCACTTTTCTTTGACCTTTCCCTTAACTTGCTTCCAATTTCCTTCAACCCGGTTCCAGTCCATCGGAAATCCTCCTTGTTGGTACCGAGACAATTCCCCGCTCCGCCTCCCGTTCCTGCGGCATGTCGTACCGACGCCCCGTACCGTTCCCAGTACCGATCCCGTGTCGCTATTGGTGTCACTACGCAGTAGTCGCTAACGCCTTATAACTCCTGCTATTCCCCCATCACATGCCCGCGCTTATCAGCGCGACCCAATTACCCTTTGTGGTCTTATTCTATTCATTTCTCATTATGACGAAGGCTCCGCCTCTCAACTCCACCGCTGCTGCACGGACAAGTCCGATCGCTTTACGGGCTATCGAACACTCGCAAGCGAGCGTCGCGATAGTCCGCAGCGCCGGCCTCGTCCGTGACACGTCCTATTGGACGTTCGCTCGCTTCAAAGGGTAATTGGGTCGCGCTGACGCGCAGACGGGCAGTGAGGGGGGCAATAACCGCTCCGCTCAAGCACACAATTCAGTTGGCATAGAGGACCAGTGGCATTGCCTAGGTCCCAGTGACAGGGCTAGCTATCCCAGCACAGAATCGCGGGAGCAGCCGGTGGCCGAAACGCTCGACGAGAAACTCGCAAAGATTAAGAAACACGAAGATTTCCTGCTGGAAATGTTCACGGCATTTATAAAGCCGAACGCACCTTTCTTTACTGGCGACCTTGTTCTTTACGGTATTGCCAACCGCTCACTTTCGATCTCTTCTGGATTTCGGGCCATGATCGCGGCTCGAAATTTTACTTGCGCCGCTCCGCTTTTGCGAATGCAGCTCGATACGGCGGTGCGCCTATTTTCGGCCAGGCTCGTGACAGACCCAGCCCATTACGCCAATTCCATATTGAGGGAAAACCGGTCAACAAATACAAGGATCGATCCGGAGAGAAACTGACTGACAACTATATGGCACGCAGGCTCAGCCAGATTCACCCGTGGGTTTTGACCGTCTACCAAGAGACCTCAGAGTTTGTGCATCTCAGCAGCCGTCACATTTTCCTCAATATGGGGAAAATCGAAGATAAAGACCGCAGCTTCGAAATGGCGCTTGGTCCCGGCGACCGGGACCGGCGTGACGAGGAGTATTTCGAGATCATCCACGCCTTCCACCACACAAGCACGCTTGTCGCGGAATTTGCGGCAGAGTGGCACTCAGCTATGCATCCAGATCGACAGTACCGGGTTGAGTGTAAAAAACCCGATACGCTCCCTACTCCATCGCCCTTTGCGTAAAGTCCGTAAAGCCGGTCGTGCCCGGCACCAGTCCACTATATTGAGCCAGTGTCTCTGCGTCCTCCAACGTCGCGCCGCTGGGCTTCTTCTCGTCCATTAAAAGAACGGCCTGTCGAAGCTTCACCGGCAGCTCCCCGAGGAAATTGACGCCCGCTATAAGACGCTCCTCTCGGACATAGCTCACTGGCAGTCCCGTCCGTAAAAGCCGAAGTCAGGGACAACGAGCTGTCCTTTAAAGTGCGCCATCAGAAATAGCCCGAGCACCAGAGCATCGAAGTCGCCCAGCTCCGCCCTATTTATTCCCGCCAAAATAGTTGAGTTCGGATTGAACGAGAAATTCGTCGGATTGCACAGCACCCGCCGCAGGACAGGCGACACGAGCACGTCATCGACGGTCGCCAGCGCCTCTAATGGACCGACATCCGCCTTACCGAAGTCCCTGTCCAATTTGTCCAGTCGCTCGGTGCCGTCCAATAGCATCCGCAGGAGCGCCCGCTTTCCGTTGCGGACGGTGAGCGTGTTTTCACCCTGGGGTGAGACCGTATATAAAATATCCGCAATCTCCCTCGCCTTTTTGTATTCGATATTCTTCAGCGGATTGAAAGAGTGCTTCAGTGGGTCGAATACCCTCGCTCGTGGGATCTCCGGCACCTCGTCAGCGATGAAAAGACAGCCTCCCTTTGGAGGGTGAATGACTGCTGAGAAGCCTACGCTGAGTGAATTCATGGGCGAGAAGCGCGACGAGTAGAGACCCCGGCCGTTGGCAGGATTTGCTCGTAGGCCGCTCGCCGCTAAAAAAGAGCCGCCCAATTAATTGTAGCGTATGCAATCAGGGTTCGGCATGCGGAACCGTTTTGTCTGGATTTAATGCGGCAATAAGATCAGTCGAAAAGTCCTGCCCGAATCGTAAAAACTCTGGCTGTGCATTTGGGAAATGTCGTGCGAACAGTATCGCGGTTGGTCCGAGCCGCCGAATAGTCTCCTCGATCCACGCTCGCAATTTCACTTCTTCTACGAATGGACCCAGCTCCCCGAAACCTTGACGCATCGTGAGACCAAAGCCGCTAACGGACGCGTGCGCTGCTAACTCGCAGAGAATTTTGTACTGCTTGGCCCGCCTGCCGTCTGTATCCCCGTCCCGTATGTCTAACGCAGCTCGCACCTTCGCCGGGCTAAAGGTTCTTTGTCTTTCTCTGTCGCCCGCCGCCGCCCACTTGGAGATCATCTCAGGAGAGGTGCGGAAATAGTCAATCAGAAAACCAGTTTCCATGACATCACGGATTAGCCCGAAGGCCGTCTGGTAGTAACCTGAAAGGCCGAGTTTGATCGATGAAACCCCCGCGTTGAACACGCGGATTCCAAGCATCTGCATTGTATGTTCGTCGGAGCTTTGGGATTTGGTGTCGTGGACGAACGCGAATAACAGCATCAGGGCCTTTTCAATAAGGCCAAATTTCAATCGCATTGCCGCGTCTTCGTTTATTATGTTCAAGCTCGCGGAGCGCAGCTCCTCCTCGTGCTGATGCGTTTCTTTGAAATTGTCGAACGGCTGAAAGTCTTTAAGTTCTGTCATCTGCACCGCTTATCCCGGAGGCTGGGGGGAATTGCCTCCCTGTTGATTAGCGAAGCCGACGGCTGTCGCAATACCGCTTTACGGCATCTGCTGAGTGGCCCAGCTTCTTTCCGTCGCGAATGCAGTCGGCATATCGACCAGTGATTTTCTAGGTGACTGATCTTCCTTGCGTATCCTTGCTAGTCTTCGTTTGACCGGCAGCAGATACACAATCGGTGTATGCCTTCTTATCCGCTCCTGCCTTTTTAGCGCAGCGATCAGCCAGCGTTTCAGTCTGAGCATTTGCGCTGCCTACAATCGCAATTGAGAATAAGATTCCGAAAGCAACTTTCATTTCTGCCTCCCCTTTTGCTTGTTCTTCACGATGGGATGCCCAGATTAGGATGTCAACGGGAGGTTGTGCGACACGATGTCGTGCATTTTAACGAGCGTTTGCTAAGCTGTTGAAATGAATAACCCCGCAGCAACACTGGGCAAATTATCATGGGCGAAACGCTCCAAAGGTAAGAGCAAGAAGCAGCGCTCAGCAATGATGCGCGAGCTTGCCTTGAAGCGACATTTGACAAAAGCCTAATCCACATTCGCAGTGTTGCGAGCGCTTGCGTGCGACCGTTCGCATGAGACAATGGGCAAAGGGAAGACGGGTCCGGAGGGGGATGTAAAGTTCTCGGCGTCTGACACCTATTTACGCCCGAAAGGCTAGGTAGCAACTGTCCGATCTAAGATAAAGAACGATGAAGTCTCCCGCTCCCAGCTCGCCTTCAATGTTCTCTGACATCATCATTGGTTTTATGGAGCGGTGGCGGAATAGGTAGACGCATTGTGTTCGGCTACGGTTGCCGCTTACGAACGCCGTTTAACAAGTGCATCCATGCGAGGTGACTATACGAGTAGGTCTTATGATTCATAGATCATCTGCCATTGCCTCAACAACAAACTCGTCAAATCCTCGCCCGCTCCCCAAAGCCAATGAACATAACCGACACGCTCGCCCGAGGCGATGAAGCGATTGTCGGACGTGGTGAGTGGACTGCTGGTTCAGATGGCACGTCTTAGCGCTTTTGTTGGGTGTCTAAGCCGAGGCAACATCTCGCGGCCTGAGGACCAGCCGCCCACTCATCACACATTAAAAGCCTTACACCTCTCGCGCCGTCTACCTGTAAGGCGGGCGGCGCAAGGGGATAGCTACAACAACAATGATTTACAGAAAAAACGCACTCGGTCACCTCATGGCCTTCACCCCATCGATCGGCGGCTACACCATCCTTCCGCCGAGAGCAGCCAGACGAGCAGCGGCATCGCTTGAATTCAGGTCGATGTATGCGCTTACGCATCGATTGTCGCCGCGTGAAGTGAATATCGCTGTTCGCAGCGCAGATTACGAGGACTACTTGAACGATCGATAGCCTATGTTCCGCGCCCGCATCAGAATCGGACGCCCTCAATTCCCTGCCCGCTTACCGCAATTCTGCGAAGAACACGAGGGACGGTGGCTCCGCATTGAGCTTGAAGAGCCGGTGCGGAGCATCTCCCAGAACCGCATGTATCGAGCGTGGCTCGATAACGTGGCGGAGAGCACAGGCAACAATGCGGAAGAGCTTCACGAGTTTCTGCTTCACAAGCTTGCCCCGCGCCTGATCGTCACAATCAAGGGCGACAAGGGTGTGGTGGAGGTGGAGCAGATCAAGCGGACCAGCGCAATGAGCAAAGCCGATATGGTCGAGTACATGGACAAGTGCGCGGCGCTGACCGGTTATCCGCTGCCGACGCCGGAAGAATTAATGGCTATGGGCTACTTGCCTCACTGATCTATGACATCACAGACAGAACGCATCATTGAAATCCTGGAGCGTGAGGGCCAGATCGACAATTTCTACTGCATCCACAATCGCGTTACTCTGCGTTTAGGCGCCCGCATCCACGAGCTCAGGCAGGCTGGTTGGGAGATCGAGACGGAGCAGCGCGAGGACAAAAACACGGTCTATCGAGTTATTAAATCCCCCGCTCGTCAAGCCACCAACTGATAGCAGAGCAGGCAGCCGCTGGTGCGAAGCCAGCAAGACCCCACAGGCCAGGAATGCCGATAGTCACAAATGCGCCTCCGGCCAGCAAGGAAGCGAATATCCCAGTGGATACTGCGCGCCATAATGGAGTGAGCCATTTGGCGAGGTAATGATCGACGAGGCCGGAGATCAGAGCGGGCAGCGCCCCGTAGTAGAAGGCCGTGGGGATGAGGGCAAAAATAACTTCGAAGAAACCCGTCGCGCGGGAAATGATTGTAAGGGGAACCGTGTGGATGGCCACCAACAGCGGCGGTCCGAGAAGCGGAAATATGATGGCACGCTTCAGCATCCCGATAAATTAATAGAAACAACTAAGCCGCACAATCTGTGTTGTGCGACATATCAACTAATCAAACTAATATGAAATCAACAATCTACCTCCGCATTGCGAAGAACGATGGCCGTAAAGGCTATAAGGTCGCAGCATCGACCGAACCGAATAGTGCTCCGATAACGAGTAAGGATTATCGCGGCGAAATCTTTTACCCAACTGTCGCCTTCGGAGTTGAAATAAACATCCCCGACGAGCTTTTCGAGCAAGCAAGCCGCGTGGTTGCTCAGCTCGATGTCGCAATGAAGGGGGCCCGCGTTACCGGCGAGATTGTCATTCCCGAGGGAATTACCGTCAAACAGAAGAAGGCATGAACCTCGAACAACAGGAATAAGTTCGAATAGCAAAAATAAGAAATGGCCAATGGTCTGTGTTTCTTGGCAACCGCGAAGTGTCACGACATTCAACGCGCTTTGGAGCCGAGAAAGCCGCCCTACTTATCAGCCCTAAAGACGGCGCGAAGCCGCGCAAGGTTTTATGAGTGACGAACCAAACATCGACATCCTACTACGGGATATCTGCGGAGACGACGGACTAAAAGAATATGCCATCGAAACGAAATATACGTTGGCCGTGCTGATCTTTCAGATGCAACGACAATTTATGAAAGACCTGGAATTGACGACGATATCAACAATTGGCTTGCGAGCTTGGACCTTCCGCCAATGAATGCCGAAGCAGCCTTAAAGCGCCTTCGAGATATCGGCATTTTAAACAGCGTCAACAAGCTCAAATCGTCCAAGGACATTGATAGCGGCATCACCATCATGCTCTTCGCCCACGCCATCGAGGGTAATATGGAGGTCTCAATGAGAGACGGAGACTACGCGTTCAAAATGACACCCAAAGGCAACAAGATGGTTGAGGGCATGGGAATCAGGCTCGATTGATGTCGCACAATGTATAGTTCGCGACAGCCTATTCGCTCTTAGGCTTTCTGCTCTTCTTTATCTCAACTTCGACACGCCCTTTCATCCGCTTCTTTGCAGTAGCCGATGATCGCAGTTCTATTCCCTCATGGGGTGGCGCAGGCAAAGCGAGTTTACCCTCACGTTGCATCGTTGAAAGTTTTCGGCCCTCGCGCCCAACACATACCAAAAACTTCAAAGCCGAAATCGGATTGCCAACTACACCGATCAAGACCTCACAGGATTTGTCCGTGAAGCCCAGTTGCCCGCCGACCTCGAAAACGAGACCCCGAGCTTCATCCGAGTCGAGCATCATAGCGTCGTCGAGCTCAGTTTCTTTGCCCGGCTTCTGTAGATGCTTTCTCTCTTTGAAAAACTTTTCAACCTTATCCCAGAGGTCGATGAAGTTTGACCCAACCTTGATCCAAGCCGTGGCGACCCCTGCCATTAGCAAGAGAACGCTCAAGACGCCCGCTAGCGTCATGGCGCCGGGCGAGGAGTAGTGAAATGAGCGGAGTTTAAGGCTCTCATCTCGAGGGATTTGGCGATACAGCCGCTCGCCTAGAAAACGGCTGTCCATATTGCCTGACCAAAAAGTGTCGCGCAGTGCGTCCTGTAGGCGTTCTCGCACCACCTCGTCTTCGGCCACCAAAGGGTAAAAAAGACCGTAGGTGTCCGAAAGCCCTTCGGACACCTGCTTCAAGTCTTCCATATCCCACTCGCCGTCGACTGGAATACGAAGCTCCCCGAGCCGCGACTGAGCCATAGAATCTCCTCCCCGATTTCGACCTTATCGGCAAACACCTCAGGAACAAATATTTGTTCCAAGACTTTCCCACGAGCACAGGGAGAGACTTAAAATGGCTGTGAACAAACCGAAGGGCGACAACGCGCGTAAGGGAGCGGTGAAAAAGAGCTCAAGGGTAAGTTGTCCGGGGAGACCGCCTGGACCAAACGGGACAAGGCCACTGGCGAATTCATGGACGTGAAGAAGAGCAAGAAGAAGTTCAAGGGCGTCCGGCGCGAGGGGCTGAAGAAGACCAAGAGCAAGAAGAAGCGTTTGTAAGCAACGCGACCGGAACGAAAACTCGCTCGGCCGCATTCCAAGGCGCTGGCTCCATAAAACTACCCCCCGTCCCTTGGGGTCGGTAAGGCCCTCTCCACTCGGAGGGGGCCTTTTTCAGTCAGCTAACCCGCCTTGCGCTGCTTTGCAGTTGGTTTGGTAGCCTTCTTCTCTTCAGGCTGCTTTGACCCCTTGATCGGTAGCAGCATTTCGCGCTGACCCGTCGCCGCCTTCTTCTTCGGCTTTTTGGTATTGGGCTGTTCGCGCATGAGGCTTTGCTTCAGAAGTTCGAAGACGTTGCCCTTCTGGACATAGCCGCCCTTCTTCTCTGCCGACTTAGATACGGGCGCACCGGCCTGCTTTTTCTTGAGCATCTCGAGGAGCGCGACCTCGTAACGGTCGACAAAGTTTTCAGGCTCGAAGTCCGCAGCCTTACTCTCGATAATGTGCTCAGCGAGTTTGAGCATTTCCGGCACGGACTTTAAGTCAGGAATGTCTTCGAAGTATTCCTTCTCGTCCCGTACTTCATACGGGTAACGAAGCGTCATGCCACGAATGCCTTTGCCGAAGGCGTGAAGCATAATCGGCCGTTCGCGCTTGGAAAGAACAACGCGGCCTAAGCCGACCATGCCCTTCTTTTTCATTGCATCGCGGATAACGGCAAACGCCTCTTGGCCTACGTCGTCATTCGGAACCAAGTAGTACGGACTGTCGTAAAAGCGGTCGTCAATTTGCTCGGCCGGCACAAACGAATCAATCTCGATGGTGTGATTGCTTTCAACCTGGATAGCTTCGAGCTCTTCGTCATCGATCGGCAAGTAGGTGTTCTTTTCAACCTCGTAGCCCTTGCCCTTGTCGGACGTCTCGACAGGCTCACGGGTTTCTTCATCGACAAGTTGCTGGCGAAGTCGATTGCCCGTCTTTTTATTGATTTGTCGGAACGCCACCCGCTCGCTGCTCGAAGTCGCGGGATACAGCGCAATAGGACAGGAGACGAGGGAAAGCTTGAGGTGGCCCTTCCAGTACGGACGGGGTGCCATGTTGAACTCCATACGCAAACGCTACTACCGACAACTCTAAAACTAGGCGTTGTTCAGTGTTTTTGGGAGTCCGGCAGAGCAACTGGTTAATGTTCCCGATTTGCGCTCCCCTTATCGGTTCCTTATTGACTCCCGAACAGCATGTTCGCTATTTGTTCTCATGAAGCGGACAGGTACTGGCCTGTTTCGACCTCTGATGGCCTGATTTGAATTGGGGACTGGCCTAATTTGGTTTGAGAATTATCGCCAAAATACCTCCACTGAAACCACATTCGCTGTCACCTATGTCAGACAGAAAACATAGGAGTTTCGCCGATGGTGATCTACCGATACGCGCTGCACAACGAGGCAGGCCCGAATGAACATCTCGGCTTCATTAACCTCCTGAACGACAGCGAAGCGATGGACTTCGGCAGCGAAGTTCTGGCTGACATTATTGAAGAACCGGACCCGGCTTACCAAACGGCCAGCTTGGAAATCACCGAAGGTACAAGGCAAGTGCGGAGCCTGCCGCTACTGGTCGAAGTGCGGCGCCGGACTACGGCTAGCAAGTTGCGTAGCTAGATGACCATAACCCGCGTACCCTCGAATCTCGATCCGCTTTGTAAGCTGTGCCAGCGGCCGATGACGTGGCGGAGCGGTCATGTAGTAGGCCGAACGCCGGTCAATGTGTTCGGCTGCGAACATTGCGATCCAGCCCCGCCGAAGGGAAAGTAGGCCGCCTCAGTTGGCGGCCTCTTTCGCTAACTGTGCGTCAAAATCAGCGAACATATCCTGCTGCCCATTGGCCGGTGACCTTGGCGCTGTCGCCGGCAAAACGATGTTTGGCGGCGTCACAAAATCAAGCTCCCTTTGTTCGCCAAAGCGTCGGTTGACTCTAATCTCGTATTCCATCGCCGACGCCGACGTTTCCGCGATTTCCTGCACCCGGCCAATGTGCCTGCCCAAAGCGCGGGCGCCGACCTCATTCAAGAATTGATGCAACTTTTTCTGGCGGTCCCCATCCTTCGCCTTGAGCAATCTCACTAACTCCAGAATTTTGCCATTGCTCTTCGCCAGCGGGAACCAAATGTGCTTGACCGCGGGAGGAGATTTACTCCACTGCCGGAGCTGATCTTCCAGTGCGGCCATCGACCGGTACACGTCGATTACCGATGCGTTCGACAGGTCCAGCATCACGGGCCGCGGCTGCCCCGCAAGCGAGACGACCGCGAGGCCAAGAAGGCGCGGCACATCGCTGCCTACACCGGCCACCTCAGTCGCCGCACCGAACAGCGTCACCACGGTTTGCCCGCTCAGGCCGCATTCCCGGGCGATGCTTAGAAAGTCACGTTTGGCGCCCTCCACGGCGATCCAATGGGTGAGACGCGATGTGACGCGCCGTCCGTCGTGCACGCCGGGAACGGTCTCATGAGAAGGACGACCGCAGCCCCGGCAGGTGAAATGCCGGCGCCGCCAGGCCAAGACAACGGGGTGACCATCCAAGGGGACGTCCGTAAAGCGCGACAGGCGGGTCGTCGCCACGTGCCGGGCAGCCCACAAAACGGACAAGCGCTCGCACCCGGCGAGTCTGTCCGGACGTTGACCTCCAGCGTCCCGTCCGGTTGCCGCTCGGCGTCTTGGACCATAAAGCCCACAGGCCGGAAGTCGGGCAAATGCGCAACCTCTAAGACAGAAATCTTAACCATGGTCACTTCTGCGTCAACTAGTTTGGTTACACATGGCTGACGACAACAACGATGACGGCTCGGCGCCTCCCGACCTTGAGGAGGTGCTCACTAAAAATGACTGGCAGAGCAGGACTGCGTGGTTTCCCCCCGAGCCAAAACCGGAAAAGCCGAAGCCCACCCGACAGGCGACCAATTCCGCTCGAGTACGCGACGAAAAGAAGTCCGAGAAGCTGACGCAACTTCAAGTCTGGGCGCCGACAAACAAGCCGGCGCGAGAAGCCATCTCGAAAGTCGCAGACGCCATCGCGAACGACCGGTCCAAGTTGGATGTCGTCACGGCCGTAATGGCTCATTCGGAAATCCACGACTTCCTGCGGTCACTGGTGAACGTGCTGGACCACAATGATGCAGGATCCGACCTGTTTGTAGCGCTGCAAGCAGTTATGTCGGACGAAAACGTCCGCGACCTCGTGCTACACTTTGCCGGACGTGCGGAAGAAGAACTCGACGCGGTGAATTCCGCGGGCCTTCGGGAACTGTTGGTATACCTCGGCAGAAATCCTGCATTCCGCACACTCTGCTTAGCATTAACACGCCGCCCCCAACTCCGCTCCACCGTGACGGCGCTCATCGCCGACCCATCGATGGGCGGATGCATAGCAAAGACAGTAGAGCCGGGCCCTGCGCGCAATTTCTTCGTCAGTGCTTGGGCTGCAGGGCCTCAAATCCAGGAAGATCTGGCCACCGCGTTGGCAAGGCCCGATGCCTTGAAGATTGCCGTCCGAGTACGAAGCGGCCAGGCCATAAACACCGTCGTACAAAACCCGCAGGCGGCGGATTTGGGACTTCGCGTTCTCCGTTGTCGAGGCCCGGCCGGTTGGATCGTGCGCCAACTGATAGGCAGCCCGCACTGACCTCTGCACACTGCATTTTCACCCGCCATTCGCGGAGGCTATCCATGACCCTGCCGAAAGCATTTTATGCTGAACCGCGATTTCGCATATCAAGTCCCGACTTTGCGAGGCTCCGGGGAGCAACAAAACTGACGCTTGAGACCCCGGGCATAACCTTTGCGCTTGCTTTCGATTATTACCGCGTTGAGGTATTAGCGACCGAAAAAGATCGGGACCTGGCTTGCGGCCCAACTGCTCACGAAGACGTAAAATACTTCGCGACAACCCGCAGGGCGCTTGTTGATGCTGGCATCACGCTGAAAGACATCTCATGCGGCAATACCGTCGACCATCCCCGATTTGGCGAGATCCTCACACCGGTCTTTGACGCGGCGGTCACGCGGCTGATCAAAGACCTGCTCCAATCCCGCAAAGGCCGGGATGAAATTGTCGCTTCGACAATTATTCCGATTGCTCGGGCGCGCTACACAATTTCTGTGACTAGCGCCGGCGACTGGCTGAATTTCGCCGTCAGTGCTTACTCTGCATTCGAACAATCGCACGACGACGTGATGGACCGAACGCTCAAATATCTGGAAGGCAGAGTGGCGTTACAGCTCTCGCCATCGACGATTAACGCGAAAGGCAACTGAGCTGAATAATGGGGACGGCGCGCGAGCTTCACTTGGCGGCATAGGTTCATAAAAGCGGACTCGGCCTCTATATCGCCAAGCGAAGGCGGCCGAGCAGCTGTTCTGGCCAGTGATTGCGATAAGGGTACGGCGGCGGTACACGGACGGCGGAGCTCAGACGCCCTCCCCTGCAATTCCGTCGCTGGTGAATGAGTTGATCCACTCGTTAAAACTATTTTTCGACACGTCCGCTAAGTGCCATTAACGGACGTTTGACCACGCTCTACCAATTCAGTGCGCGATGCGATTGCCCGATGACACTATGTCGCTGCACCACGCTTGCACTGGCGGGTGAGGTCCGCCGCACTAGCTCGCCCATGAAGTATCTCACTCGCCCGATCGCAGCAGTTCTTTCGATGCTCAGTATCGCGGCGTGCTCGGATTCTCCAGCCACGCCCGATGTCCAGTTTTTCGCATCGAACCTTCATTTTGTGGTCGGTGGCCACCGAATCACCGTTCCGGCGGTTGCGCTTCGCGGCCCTGGCCACATCTTCGACCTAAACCGGGGGAGGCCCGAGAAGAGCCTGCAAGAAACGCTCAAGCTTGAGGCAAGCGATCAGGATCATCCCGTGGCGATGGACAAGCTCGATCTTGTGATCCGGCAATATCAATACACGGGTGAATCGCTGGCATCGCTCTATATCTGCCCACGCCTCAATCGCATGTGGTCGCAAGTGCAATGTCGCGGCAAGCAACGCGGCCTGCTCAAACGATTACCGGAGAAATTTGATCTTTTGGACAGCGGCAAGCTCGACCTCCTCAGAAATCACTGGACCGTAGGCCGAGAGAGCAAATTCGATCAGGTCAAAGACAAGTCAGTTGAACTCGGAACCACCGAAATCGGCTGCGATCGGCAATCGCCATATTGTACGGCGGTGGTTGCAGTGCTGCCCGGTCTGCTGGCGGTTTGGACGGTTTGGGGCGACGAGAAGAGCGGCATCACGGCGGAACAGATGGCGCTCACGCAGGGTGGGGCAATTGTTCAGTTTGTCCGCCGCTCGCTTGGTCCTACGGAAGACCCGACGTTGGTGGATGCTGATTGATCGGATTTAGGTCCGCTGTGGGTCAAAAGCGGACTTTGACTGCCGCCGATCCTAATGTCCGCTTCGTGCCAGAAGCGGACCTCGCGGTCCGGAGGCAGCGTCAGTAAGCCGTCGAGTTACCGGGCAGGTGTTGGCGAACCGGGAGGGGCTTGGGGCGGGCTACCCTAGCCGGATGCTCCGCTATGCAGCTACAATATCGAGCTGCTTTGGAACCACGGCAGTTACGAACCCTTCGATGTGCTCGTTGGACGCATGAATCATGTAGTCAAGAACGTATAACCGTATCGCGGACGATAGATTGCCATTCTTACGCTCAGAGTCGATGTCCTCTACTACTTTCGACACTAGACTTTTTTCGATACGTGCAATGTTCTTTAAAGCAATCCAGAATGGCTCCTCAAGACTGACGCTCGTCTTATGGCCATCGAGAACGATAGACCGTTTCATCATTGAAGAAATCATAGTCGACTCCTCGTTTGAAAACTGAGTGGAAATGACAACCCGCGCGCTGCCGGGATGATCTGCACTTTCGTGAAATGTGCCCACATCACAGCAATGCTCTGAAATTATTTCGTTCGACAATGCACCCGCCAGTCCAGACTATCTCTGGCACCCGGTCACGGACGAACAAAGTGACCGTGGCGTTTCGACCGGTAATCCAAACTAGTTGCGCAAAACCTATCGACGCTTGCACAGCTTTATCTTGGTTCGAGTAAGGAACACTAAAGCGGCCCAGCGTTTTTGTGCACCACTTCCCGTGTCTTTTCACAACTTGGTATTGGCGATCCGCATTCTTGTCGATCATTTGTGCTCTGCCGCATTCTTCGCGATGATCTTCGAAAGCTGGACGACAAGATCTTTCAAGCGGTCAACTTCTTGCTGAAGTGTGAGTTCGCCTACACTTCGTGCGCCGACATTCTCTTGCGATGATCGCTGGCGCGCTATCATGGCAAGCTCCACGCGTTTTTGTGCTTTGGCGTCGCTGCTGTGAGGTTCTCGTCCGCCATGACAAGATACTCCTCCGCCATCGCCGCAAAACGCCGAATTTCCTTAGGTCCTGGAGCCTCGCTCGCGAGCTTGAAAGATCGGCGCGCGCTTGCCACTAGCTCGGCGAATTCTGGCATCATTCCTCCGTTAACAGCATTCCGCGCCGCGCCAACGAGCACGGAGAGCAACGCGGAAGTTAAAATGGTGGGTGCCTGCCGATAGCATTTGTGCTGCCAATCGAAGTAGCGCGGCCTCGGCGGTCCGCGCTTTACGGCAGTTCCAGACAAGCCAAACTTGCCTTCAACCTCAAGATGTAAACGATTTACAATTAAACAAGAGACAACGGAATTGTATTTCTTTCAACTACGTCATCCGGCACTGCACGTTACCGTGTTCGTTATGTCGCTCAACCGACAGACTCTTTGCTTTACTTGTTAAAGAACGCGGATTGGACTCGGCTTCCTGACATTGCGGTGACTGAGAATTGTCGTGCTCCCGCACTTAACAGGGATAGGACCATGACAGTCTTAAACCGCGGCAGGTACAGCCCTGCGCAACATGAGGCATGCGGTGGCTTGGCTTAATAGTCGGCGCTGAGCCTGTAGTTTAGTGAAAAGGCTCCGAGCAGCTGTTGGCCAAGTATATGTGGCCGACGGATCAAGCGCTGAGTGCAGCGGTTTAAGCGATTCAACGCTAAATAATGGCTTCTCAATGGGTTTCGGGTTCGAAATAAATTTCCAGATCGATCGCAAATGACGGGCCGATTACGTCGCACGGCACTGATCAGCTAATTTGGTGTCTGGCGTTATGACCGAGGTTACAGAGCGAAAGTGCCTCGGCCCCCAACGTCTTCTTGGTGCCAAGCGTATCAACGGAGATAATGGGAACATGAGATGCAAACAACCATTGAAATCCATCTTATGCGTACTAGCGTACCTTTCACATCCTCATCTGGAATAACTTGTTAGGGACTCGGTCGCATTGTGAGCGGGCCTGGTGCAGAAAAACTTTTCGCAACATCCGACGGGCGCTTGGTTGCGAATCAATTTTTTGAAAAGCAGGAAATCGAATGGCGAAGGCCTATCGCGTCTTCTTCGCGTTGCAATTTGGAGTAGGGCTTTGCATCGCCTTTCCGCTTTCGATTAATGCTCAGACAGTCGCGCCAAGCCAGGTCACTCCGCAGACAATGAGGCCGAGTTTACCGAGCGTGGATGACCGTCTGCGGTTGCCGGGCGCTCCTCAATTAACGGCTCCTCCTCAAACGGCGGGATTGAACTTTATCGTCGGCCGCGTAGTGGTTCAGGGAACATTCCTCCATCTTGACATTGAGACGCTAACGCTTGTGGCTACAGTTGAAGGTCGCCGGATCACCGTTACGCAGGTATACGAGTTGGCGAACGCCTTGGAGCAACTGTATGCCCGCGCGGGGTATGTCCTCGTCCGCGTTACCGTTCCACCGCAGACATTGAATGACCGCGGCGCCCTGCGCATTGTTGTCACCGATGGATTCATTGAACAGGTGCAGGTCGACAAGGTGCCCGACCAAGTGCGAGCTCTCGTTGCCCAGCGCATGGCGTCGCTCGTTGGTCGTCGCCGCATTAAACTCTTTGAAATTGAACGGCGCTTGCTTCTTGCCGGCGACGTGCCAGGGCTGCGGTTAAAGAGCGTCTTGGCACGGGGGACTACGCCCGGGGGTGCGAGCCTTCTCCTTGAGGGCACGCAGAAGCTCGTGAGTCTGACGACGAGCGTCGACAACCGCCTGCCTGCTTCCCTCGGAACGTGGAGTTACGGGGCCAATCTCGCCCTCAATTCACCCTTCGGCATGGGCGAGCAGTTCTATGCTTCGGCGGAATCGGCCGGAGACTTGGACGGAATATTCGGTTCCGCAACGCCCCTGCGCGTACTGGCTGCTGGTGCCGTCTTGCCCCTCGGTCTCGATGGCTGGATGCTGAACCCGGAGTATACAAATTCGCGCAGTCAGCCCCTCTTGGCCAATGGCGGCCTAGCCAGCATCGGTCAGTTCGAGCGCTTTGCATTGAGGACATCCTATCCGCTGATCCGCACGCGGTTAGAAACACTAAGCTTGAATGGCGGTCTCGAATTCATCAACCAGAGTGTCGCGCTTCCACTCTTCGGCACCGACCTGAATACTGACCGCTACGCCGCAATCCGCATTGGTGCAACCTATGACACTGGATTGCCTTGGTGGGGACAAGGGCTACAAACCTCAGCCACATTTTCTAAGGGCGTGGGAGGCAGGAATCAGGCCGATGCCGATGCATCTGGCATTCCATTGTCACGCCAACGCGCCGACCCCCATTTTGATAAGGCCGTTTTCGATGTGCGGCTGATCCAACCGCTACCCGATGCATTCCGGGTCGATCTCATTGGCCGCGCGCAAATCTCGTTCGGTGACGCAATGATGTTGTCGGAACAATTCTCCCTCGACAGCCCGCAAGCCGTCTCCGCCTTTCCGAGCGGCACATTCAATGTCGACGAAGGCTTCACGTTGCGCAGCGAGTTGAGCCGACCTTTTGCGGTGAATGGATTTTTCGGCCCATTGATCTTGTCGCCCTACGGATTCGGTTCTTTCGGAGCGGGTCGATTGAAGAATCCAACCATTGTGGAACAATCTACGGTCCGTGCCGCAGCCGTCGGGGCCGGCTTGCGCAGCAACATAGAAATGTCCGGTGGGTATCAGGGTGCCAGTTTGAGTGTCGAAATCGCTCGGCAATTTTCCAACGTACCAGACGTCGAGCACGCATGGCGGACCAATGTCAGTTTGAGCATTCGATTTTGAGATCGCGCAACCAAACGGTTTGAGTAAACGCTGGCCTCATAACTTCACACTTAAAAAATTTGAATCCTCCACACTAGCGTGTTCGCGGGTCGCCACACTGATTCCCCTAGTTAGCGCCCAGTGCCCCTCGCGTCCTTACAACTTGGCGCTACCAGACGGACATTGTCCGTAGCTCTCACTCGCCTGGGAAACGGGCAAGGGGTCAATATGGCTGGAAAGAAGAACCTACTATCGAGTCAACGACACATTTCAATTTTTTATAGCCCGCTCGCACTTGTGCCCGCGTTTGTCTTTGCGAGCACGTCTCCACTCGTTGCTCAAGGCATTTTGCCGCAGGGCGGGATAGTTGCCGGCGGCAGCGCAACAATCGGATTGCCGGCGAACAACGCGCTGACAGTCACGCAGAATTCCCAAAACGCGATCATCAACTGGAACTCATTTTCAGTCGGCGCCCCAAATATTGTGACCTTTAACCAGCCGAACACAAGTTCGTCACTGCTCAACCGCGTAACGGGCAACACGCCCTCCACCATCGCCGGTCAACTTAACGCCAATGGACAAATATACATCGTAAATCCAAACGGCATTGCTATTACCTCCGCCGGCACCGTCAACGTGGGGGGCGGCTTCGTCGCATCGACGCTTGACATCAGCGACGCCGACTTCATGGCGGGCAGACGGACTTTCTCGGGCAATGGAAATTCAGGCGCGGTCAGCAATGCCGGAAAGGTCAGTGTTGGTAGAGGCGGTTTCGTCGCCCTTCTGGGCGGAACGGTCTCGAACGAGGGCAGGATCGATGTCCCGCTCGGTAAAGTCGGGCTTGGTTCCGGCGAGTTAATCACGCTCGACCTCGCGGGCGACGGCTTCATGCAAGTGGCGGTGCCAACCGCAGCGCGGACCGGTAACAGCAAAGCCCTGGTCGATGTGTCGGGGACGATTGCGGCAGCCGGCGGATCCATTGAATTGAAGGCGGCGACGGTCAAAGAAGCGATCCGCGATGTGATCAATGTTTCTGGCAGGCTATCGGCCCGCTCGGTCTCTGGGCGCTCCGGTGCGATCGTCCTCGATGGAGGATTGGGCGGCAATGTCAAAGTTTCCGGTCGCCTCAATGCTTCTGCAGGCAGAAAAGCAAAAGCAATGCAGGGCGGTACGATTGCCGTCACCGGTAACAACGTCACCATCGCCGGTGGCGCGAGCGTCAAAGCGACCAGCAAGAATGCCAAGGGCGGCGTGATCACTGCCACCGGACCGTCCGTCTCGATCGGCGCTGCGACGTTCGACGCTTCCGGCTCAAACGGCGGAGGTAGTATTCTTATTGGCGGCGGATTGCAAGGCAGCGGCCCCCTCTCGCATGCCAACACCGTCGCTATCGCGGGAGGAGCAACTCTGCGTGCCGACGCCACGCGTGAAGGCAATGGTGGTACTGTCGTCGCATGGTCGGACGGAGCGACCAGCGCTAGAGGCCTTCTGAGCGCGGCCGGTGCCGGCACCGGAGCCGGTGGCACGATCGAAACCTCGGGCCATTATCTCGACGTAACGGGCATCTCGGTGAATGCTTCCGCCCCCAGCGGCGGCGCCGGACTCTGGTTACTGGATCCCTACGATCTGACCGTTACCGCAGGTGCAACGACCGCGACGCAGTCTCCAAGCGGGACCTGGATTTCGGATTCCGGCGGCAGTGTCGTCCTCAATACCGACATCAACACCGCGTTGAATGCCGGCACCAATGTTTTGTTGCAGACCAGCAGCACGCCGGGGCCGGGACTAGGTGATGTCAACGTGAACGCTCCGATCTCCTGGAGCGCCAACACGACCTTGACGCTGACCGCCTCGAACAATGTCAACGTCAATGCGCCCATTACCGCAACGGGTGACACGGCCGGATTGGTCATCATTCCCAACACCGCAAATGGCGTAGTACCGGCCAGCGGCACCGGTATATTTAATCTTCGTAACGTGCCGATAACCCTGTCAGGGGCGAATCCCAGCCTGACGATCGCAGGAAACGCTTACACGGTCATCAACACCCTGGGTCAGGCCCTGGACGCGACTATCCCGCCAGTGTCGCCTACCCTGCAAGGAATGGCGTCGGGCAATCTGAGCGGATATTACGCCCTTGGCAGCAACATCGACGCTGGCGCGACCGCGGCTTGGAACGCAAACGCGGGCTTTACGTCGATCAGAACGGTCGGCGTTCCATTCAACGGGACGTTCGACGGTCTGGGTCATACTATCAGCGGTCTTACCTTGAATCAGCCGGCTACCGCGGACATCGGTTTGTTCGGATCGACGGGGGCGGCCGCGGTAATTCAGAACGTCGGACTAATCGGTGGCAGCGTGATCGGCCTCAGCAGTGCCGGAGGCTTGGTCGGGAGCAATGCCGGTACGATCATCAACAGCTACAACACCGGTACAATAAGCGGGGGCAGCAGCCTCGGCGGCCTGATGGGAAGCAACATAGGCACTGTCCTTGCCAGCTACGCGACCGGCGCCGTCAATGGAACCAGCAGCCTTGGCGGGCTGATGGGAAGCAATACGGGCACAGTCAGTCTAAGCTATGCGTCCGGTAACGTAACCGGTACCAGCAGTCTCGGCGGGCTGATGGGCAGCAGCACCACCGGTCCCGTTAGCAACAGTTACGCAACTGGCAATGTATCCGGCACGACGAGCGTCGGCGGACTAATGGGCAGCAGCACAGGCCCAGTCACCAATACCTATTCCACCGGCGCCGTGAGCGGAACAACCAGCGTAGGCGGCCTAATGGGCAGCAGTTCTGGCCCGGTCAACAATAGCTATTGGAACACTGAAACATCAGGTCAATCTACATCACCGGGCGGGAGCGGACTGACCAGCGTACAAATGCAGCAGCCGGGAAGTTTCAACACGTGGGACTTTGGCGATATCTGGACAATCTATAGCGGCATAACCAATCCGCTGCTGCAAACATTCATGACGCCGCTGACGGTGACGGCGAACGATGTCACCAAAACTTACGACGGACTTGCCTTTGCCGGGGGCAACGGCGTGACTTATTCCACCGTGCCTGACGGCAATTTGCTTGGTTCCGTGATCTATGGCGGCGATTCGCAAGGCGCGGTCAATGTGGGCGGATACGTCATCACGCCAAGTGGGCTCTACTCGACCAGTCAGCACGGTTACGTCATCGGCTACGCTAGCGGAGCATTGACGGTGGCAGCCGCGCCAATAGCGGTTACTGCGACGGCAGATGCACAGTCGCGCGCCTACGGCGCCGCCAACCCGGCGCTCACTTATGTCAGCACCGGCTTGGTCAATGGCGATACGCTGACCGGGCTGCTGGCGACCACCGCGACGAGCACATCGAACATCGGTGTTTACGCGATCACACAAGGTACCTTGGCTGCTTCGTCCAACTACACGCTGACTTATGTTGGTGCAAATCTGACCGTCACCACCGCGGCCCTCACTGTCACCGCCGACGCGCAGAGCCGGGCCTACGGCGCCGCCAACCCGGCGCTCACTTATGTCAGCACAGGGCTCGTCAATGGCGACACGCTATCGGGCCTGTTGACCACGACGGCGACCACAACCTCGAATGTCGGAAGCTACGGCATCACTCAAGGCACTCTGGCATCGTCGTCGAACTACGCGCTGACCTATGTCGGCGCCGATCTCGACGTCACCACCGCGGCCCTCACTGTCACCGCCGACGCGCAGAGCCGGGCCTACGGCGCCGCCAACCCGGCGCTCTCTTATGTCAGCACAGGGCTGGTCAACGGCGACACGCTATCGGGCCTGTTGACCACGACGGCGACCACAACCTCGAATGTCGGAAGCTACGGCATCACTCAAGGCACTCTGGCATCGTCGAACTACGCCCTGACCTATGTCGGCGCCGATCTCGGCGTCACCACCGCGGCCCTCACTGTCACCGCCGACGCGCAGAGCCGGGCCTACGGCGCCGCCAACCCGGCGCTCACTTATGTCAGCACAGGGCTGGTCAACGGCGATACGCTGTCAGGCTTGCTGGCCACCGCCGCAACGACAACCTCCAATGTCGGCAATTACGCCATCACCCAAGGCACCCTCGCATCGTCACCAAACTATACCCTCAATTATATAGGAAACATTCTGAGTGCAGTTGAGGCTGTACCATCGGCGGCGATCGTTTGGCAAACACCAGAATTTCCAAGTGACTATTTGCCGACGGAGGTTCTAGCGATTGAAAGTAGCGACAGCGTAAAGCGCGGTAACAGTTTTGCGTCTGCCGATGTCGTACCCGCAGCTACTTCAACATGCACGTCGGCAGGTGTCGTACACAATCTCAACCAGTACGGACTTGTTCAACTCACCGGTAAAAATGCAGATTCTTGCTCCTCACAAATTAGACAACCGAAACTGGAAAAATAATGTGTTTAAGACTTTTTTTCGCGCGCAGGGATCCGTGCAGTAGTCGTGATTTTTGCCCTGGGGTCACAGGCCATGGCTGAAACGGCAAAATCCTTAACGCCCCGCCTAGCGGCAAAGCAGGAGGCTCGAATCCCGGTCCATGCAGAACCAAGCAGCACGGTATCCAGTTTCGGCGATTGGGCACTGCGGTGCCAACGTCTCGCTAATGGTGCTGATACGCAGCGCGTGTGTGAAGTGGCCCAACAGATACGAGCGCAGGGTCAGCAAAATCCGATAGCGGAACTTGCCATCGGTCGTTTGAAGAAGTCCGCTTTGCTACGCCTAACATTGGCCCTACCGGTCAACGTGACTCTTGCGAAACCACCTATCATTACAACCGACGAAAAAACGCCTGTGCCAGTCGATCTTGGCTGGCTGAAATGCTTGCCGGGCGGATGTATTGCCGACGCAGCTTTGAAGGATGATGTTCATCGCGACTGGAAAAGCCAGACCAGCGCTGGCCGCATCACTTGGACAGACGCCGCCGGGCGCGACCTCGCGACCGGCGTGTCATTCCGCGGCTTGGCGCAAGCACTCGATGCCTTAATTAAAGAGCCGTAGTCAACTGGTAGCAGTTCCGATTCGGGAGACGACGCGGCCTTTTGGCCTCGCTCGGCTCGCGGTAAACCATCTCAATTCGGGCGGCGATATGTCAGATGACATAGAGCTAAAGTGGGCATCCCCATCGGCGTAGACGGATAGAAGGTCAATCGAATGCGACACCAATGTCGTCGCCGCGCCTTCAGACGACGCGACACGCCTTCCCAATCTTTGCAATTGTCGAAAACCAGAGATCGAATGCATCGGGAATATCGCGTGTTGCCCTGAATTGCAGTCGTCAAAGACATTCCGGGCATCTTTTTAGTTTTTGTACGCGAGCGCCGTCAGTCCATATTATCTCTGGCGCTGATGCTCCAGCGAACAACGTGACTGTGGCATTTCTACCCGACGCCCAATTTCGAGCTGCAAGCTCAATCGAAGCTAGCAAAGCCTTGCTTTGGTTTGAATACGGTGCGCTAAAGCGTCCTAGCGTTTTTGTGCACCACCTGCCCTGTCTTTTTACAACTTGGTACTGACGATCCGCGTTTATGTCGATCATTCATGCTCCGCCGCATTCTTCGCGATGATCTTTATCAGCTGGATGACGAGTTCTTTTAAGCGGGCCACCTCTTGCTGAAGTGTAAGTTCGGCCACCCTTCGTGCGCCCTTGTCCTCTTGCGATAATTGCCGGCGAGTGGTCATGGCAGGCTCCACGTGCTGGTGTGCCGCGGTATCGCTGCTGCGAGTTGCTCGTCGGCCATCACGAGATACTCTTCCGCCATTGATGCGAAGCGCCTCATTTCTTTGGCGCCGCGCGCCTCGCTCGCGAGACGATATGATTGGCGCGCGCTCACAATAAGTTCGTCGATTTCTGGCATCGTACCTTCGTCGACGGCATTACGCGCCGCGCCGAGGAGCGGGGGCAACGCAACCGTTAAACTTGGTGAGTGCCTGCCGATAGCATTTGTGCTGCCAATTGAAGTAGCGCGGCCTCGGCGGTCCACGCTTTACGGCAGTTCCAGACAAGCCAAACTTGCCTTCAACCTCAAGATGTAATCGGTCTACATTTAAATAAGTCGCAAAGGAATTGTATTTTTCTAAACTACGTCAATCGACACTGCACGTTACCGTGTCTGTTATGTCTTACAGCCGACAGACTATATTCGCTGTACTTATGGAAAAACACACATCGCCGACTTCGGCTTCCGGCACTAAGGTGATTGAGAGTTATCATGCTCCCGCTGGATTTTAACAAGTCCCGACCACTAGAGGTACCGCCGTGCGAAAGATGCGGCACGCCCACATCCTGGATTAAAGTCGAACACGTCGGCCTTGGGCCTGTGAATGTCATTGAATGCGCCAGTTGTGAAACGCTGTTAGCCAAATCGACCTTGCCCACTGATCGGGAGCTGAGTGCCGCGATAAACGCCATCCGACGGCAAGTCAGGCAGCGGACGCATCGGCGTCTCAAACGTCCTCGTCAAGCATGTTTTAAACGTCGGCGGGGCTCACTTTTAGAACGCTGCAGAGCAGGCGTTCCCGCTAATTCGCGCCGTAGCGAGCGGTTGGCGCTTGCGCAAACTATCAAATGTTGATGGCTTCATCGAGCCAGACGAATAGCGCTATCGCCGCGCCTGCTGCCGCTTTTCGTAGTTGATGACGCCCTCGCGCCGCGCAAGCCGATAGAGCATGCTCGCGCTCAGGCGCGAGCTCGACCGTCCCACCCGCCAAGAACATTTGAGTCTGCTTTTTGCCAAGACATCTCAGGCAACGCGCCTGCCGAGTTCAGATGCTTTGGCACGCTTGGAGGAAAATCTCGATGGCTCTGTGGTATAGCGTACAGACTAACTACGTTTATTCGTGCCACCTTCAACTATAGCTAGCTAGATAAGAATCGGGACCGGAGGCGAACGCCCCCGCGGGTCGGCACGCGAAATCTGAGGCCGACAGCGTAAATAAAGCCCGAACCTATGAGCTTACGCTCCCGCTTGCTCTTGCTCGTCACTTTGGCGACATTGGTACCGGCAACCCTTCTTGGAGTTCGATTCTTTCAGAATCGTTCAACCGAGATCGAAGCCGATTTGGCCCGGCTCACGCTGATAGCTGACAATATCGCGCATGATCTCGATGAAAAGATTCAAGGCACTAAGCAGCTGCATTTCGGATTGGCGCGTGCCGTGAACTTGGATAGTCCGGATCGCGTCGCTTGCTCAGCCTTCCTTTCTGCAGTGCGCGAAGAGTATCCTCAGTACACTGGCATCTTGACAATCGATCCCAGCGGCCGATTATTTTGCGACTCCTTACAGACAAGCCGTGAGCTGGACCTCAATGATCGAGTATACTTCCAGAAGGCGTTGGTCACGAAAGATGCGGTGATTCTCCAGCCTGTCGTTGGAAGGCTGACCGGCACGGCGGTGTTGCAAATCGCTTATCCCGCTCGCAAGGCGGATGGCGAACTGAGGTACGTGCTGCTTGCATCTTTTAATCTCGAAAAGTTCTTCCAGCATCATTCCACTCGATTGTCTGAGACGATAGAGATATTGTTGGTCAATAAATCCGGCATCGTGCTACTCGCGCCGCCTACTGAACAATGGAAGGGCAAAGTAGGATCCTCGATCGCCGGTTCTGATCTTTTCAAACGGTCGGTTGAGAGCACCAGGAGCGGCGCAGTCGAAGTCACAGGCGCCAACGGTCGCAAAGAATTTTGGTCTGCAGTTGAGACGCCCCGCGTTCGAGACGCCGGCCTTTACATAATCGTAGGAACGCCGCGAGAGGGATTGGTCGCAGCTGCGAATAGAAGGCTTTATGAAGACCTAATCATTGTGGGGCTAGTTTCGGTGCTTTTGTTTGCTGGAGTTTGGTCATTGGCAGAGATTGGTATTCGACGACAGGTCGGCCGCATCGCTGTCATGGCAAAGGAGCTCGGCAACGGCAATTTGTCTGTTCGTATCGCAGCACCGTACCCTGGCGGCGAACTAGGGCAGCTTATGCGTGAGCTAAACGCGACGGCCGACTCTCTGCAGAGACAGCACAATGCTATCGATGAGTTGAATCAACAATTGCACCATTCACAGCTGGATGAGGCCCAAACCAAGGCCTTTCTTGACACCGTCATTGAGCACATACCTAATCCAATCTCGGTGAAGGCGCCGCACGGTCCGACATCGGATCCGCTCGACTGGACGTTCTCGCTGGTAAATAAAGCGTATGAGACGCTATCAGGTCACACGCGCGCCCAGATGATAGGCCAGTCCGCGCGCAACCTTTACCCTAACCAAACCGCTGCGATCATTGCCGCATCCGACCGACAGGCGCTGGAGTCTACGACGGCGGTCATTACCCCGGAACTATCACTTTCAACAACCGATAATGGCACGTGCATTGTCACGTCCAAACGCGTCGCTATTCGCGATCGCGATGGCGCCGCTCAATACGTTCTCACTGTGCTGGAAGACGTTACCGACACGCGCCGTTCAGAAGCGCGCATTTCGCATATGGCGCATCATGATCCACTGACCGACCTGCCGAACAGAGCGGCCTTTAATTCATCAATGACTTCCGCGCTCCAGGATGCTGAGGCTCGACACGAACAATTCACCATTCTTAGTATCGACCTCGATCGCTTTAAGGAAATCAACGATGTCTATGGCCATGCCGTGGGCGACGTGCTTCTGCAGGAGGTAGCACTACGTATGCAAGCGTCGGCGCGCGGGGCTTTCATTGCGCGGATCGGCGGCGACGAGTTTATCGCCATCGTCACAGGCGGAGTTCAGCCCGAACAGGCCGAAATAGTCGGCAAGTCTCTGCTTGCTGCTTTTGTGGATGATTTCATCATCGATTCCAAACGCATTCAGATCGGCCTGAGCATTGGCGGCGCGGTCTACCCGACTGACGGCGCCGACGGCAAGACACTCATGATCAATGCAGACGCTGCACTCTACCAGGCAAAAGCCGCGCTGGGCGTGTCGATATTGTTTTTCAAACCCGAAATGGGCGCGCGGTTGCAAGAGAGGCACAATCTGCAACGCGACCTTAAGGTTGCGATCGAGCACGGCGACCTTTCTCTTCAATATCAACCGCAGTTTCTGATGACTGGCGAGCCTATTGGCTTCGAGGCGCTAGCCCGTTGGAATTGTCTAGATCGAGGAATGGTTCCGCCGGACACTTTTATTCAGATCGCGGAAGAGTGCGGCCTTATCATGCCGTTAGGCGCGTGGGCCCTGCGCGAGGCATGTAGAGAGGCTGCTTCTTGGAAAGCGCCTCTCGCGGTCGCCGTCAACGTATCGCCGATGCAGTTTCTCCAAGGCAATCTGGCCCAGTTGGTTCATACCATCCTACTTGAAACAGGCTTGGCTCCTGCCCGCCTTGAGCTAGAGATCACAGAGGGGGTGTTCATCAACGACTTCTCCCGTGCTGTCTCGATCCTGCGCCAGCTTAAGTCGCTCGGCGTGAGAATTTCTCTTGATGACTTCGGAAAGGGATACTCCTCTCTTTCCTATCTTCATTCATTTCCCTTCGATAAGATAAAAATCGACCGCGCCTTCATCTTGGATATCGAACAAAATCATCACTCTATGATCATCGTACGCGCTGTGATTGGTCTCGGGCATAGCCTGAACATTCCGATTTTGGCTGAGGGTGTGGAGAATGAGGCTCAACGCAAGTTCCTAGAGCAGGCTGGGTGTAGCGCCGTGCAGGGCTACTTACTGGGACGACCGGCTCCGATCAAAAAATATAAGGAGCTCGTTGGCCCTTCCTTCACTCTTGACGATAATACATTGGGTATCGCTAGTTAATCAACGTGGATCCAGTCTTAGTTGGCCTACGTGAACTCTCACGCAGACTATCGTCCAGGCCCGCTAAATCTTCTGACCCAGACTTGTGGCGCCATGCTGACTATCAAAATTTCAAGAATGAGCCTCGACCATCCTAGCCATGCAGCGACGCTGGGAAGAGCGCGATCAAGCCACGTTACGAGTTAGCCAACAGAAATTCGCGCTATATGTCGCCGCTACCAGCCAGGCAGCGTCGAAATTGCCCGGCTCCTCTTTACGCCCGTGCGCTTGTTGGATTGGCGCCTCATATCAAGCGCATTACGCCAATTTACGTTAACCGCGCTTGTCAAAAGGCTCGGTCAAAGCCCTAATGTCCTGTATCAGCCAATTAATTACATTACTTCGCAGTGAATATTAATGTTGCAACCCTAGCTTCAGATCAGGCCGCGGCGCCTCAACGGAAGCACTCAATATGCCGGTAGCCGAGTATCGCATTCTCGTCGTCGACGATGACCCATTTATGCGGTCGATCGTAGCGACTGCGCTTGGCCGAGACGCTACTTTCTCGGTCGTCTGCTGCGAGAACGGCAAAGACGGTCTGGCAATGGCCGCTGCTTGGTGCCCCGACCTCATCCTCTGCGACGTCTCAATGCAACATATGAACGGCTTTGACGTATTGAGACGGCTGCGCGCGGAAACCGCCAGTGCGGAAATTCCACTCATCTTCGTCACCGCGCGCAGCGATGCCGCCGATGTGAATGTCATGCTGCAGCTCGGTGCGGCTGCCATCATTACCAAGCCGTTCAAGCTGCGAGACCTCATCGCCGCCGTGCGCCGCGAACTCTTTATGCCGGAAGCGGGCGGCACCGATATCGCTCCTCCTGCGTACGATTTCGTAGGAAGGCTGCGCGCCGACGGCGTGTCGCTTCGCGAGTTCCATGGTGAGCTGGTGCGCGGCAGCATCGCGGCAACTTTGAAGGATTGCGTTCATCGCCTTGCCGGCGCGTCCGACATTTACGGCTTTGAGACCGTCAGCGCAGCCGCAAATGCGGTCGAGCGCCAGATCAACAACTATGACGCGGATAGCGGCAACCTTACCGATGTCAACGACGCCCTGAACCAGTTGATCCTGCAGGTTGACGCACAGACGAAACGATGATGACGGGGGTTTCGGTTTCAATCGGAATTCATTGAATGGGGATTGCAATGAACGTCGCCATATCGTCCAGAATTCCGACTTCGCCAAGCCTGTTAATCGCGGATGACGATCCTGCCGTTCTGCAGTTTCTGACAACGCGATGCGAGAAGCTCGGGTTCAAGGTGGATACCGCCAGCAACGGAATCCAGTTGCTGATCAAGGCAAGACAGGGCCAACACGATGTTCTGCTTGTTGACGTCAATATGCCGGAACTTGACGGCATCTCCGCTTCGGCGCGCCTCTTGGATCCTTCCAATAAGCCTATCGATGTTATCGTCATGTCCGGCGGCTCCAATCCGGATACGGCCGAGCGCTGCGAGAGCCTCGGTATGTTCTACAGTCGCAAAGGGGCGAATTTCTGGAGCCAGGTCGAAAGCGCGCTGATGAGCATCTACCCGGCGATGTCTGCCGCCACCCCGGCCGTTGAGAAAGCCGCCGATGACACATCCGTGCCGAAGCGTCCACGTGTTCTGGTCGTCGACGATGACCCATCTGTCGAAGCGTTCCTTTCCAGCAGGTTAGCCAAATACGGGATCGATACGATTTACGCCGCTAACGCCCTCACGGCAGTACGGATGGCGGCCCGACTGAGGCCAAGCGTAATCATTTCCGATTATCACATGCCCGATGGCGACGCTCAGTATCTGCTGTCGCGGCTTCGTACGACCGCGGGCACCGAGAAGATTCCGGTGTTCGTGCTCAGCGGCAAGGAAATCGACGAAGTGACGGAGCAGAAATTGCGCCGTGAAATTCTCGGCCAGACGGGCGCGATGCATATATTCAAGAAATCATTCGACATTCACAAGCTGTTTCAGGCCCTCGAACAATTCTGCGCCTTCGAAAAAGCAGCGGCAAAAGGGCCTATCGAGTGACAAGAAGACTTACCGACCGCATACCGCTCGCCAAGCCAATCTTCCGGAGACGCATGGTCCAAGTATGGTGCTTCGCATTTCTGGGCGCGACCGCACTGTTGGCGGCAATCAATTACTACGCGTTTATATCGCTTCGGGAGCAGATATTGGCGCGCGAAGAAGCACAACTAAGGCAGATCGTTGACGTCACAGGTGCTGCAGTCGATCATTTGTTCACGACCGCCCGTAAGACACTCGAGAGCCTGCGCAGACACATAACGCCAGAAACACCGGCGCTTTTCGCCCACGAATTGCTGCAGACCGCATCCGAAGCCGCACCATTCATCCGGGTTCTCTCGGTCGTCGATGTCAATGGCGCGTATATTCATTCATCACGGACTTTTCCGGTACCGGAGATGAATCTGAAAGAGTCGCCGATTATTGCTTACTTCCGTAACAAAGGCGCCGCCGCCAACGTCTATTTCATGACGACACCGACCCGCAATACACTCGATAAAGAGTGGCAAGTGATCATCGGGATTCCGCGCCGGGGCTCGGACCATGCCGCAACCGAAATTCTCGCCGCGGTGATCGACACCAAAATAATTTACTCAGAGATGATGTCGTCGACACAAGGCGATGGCGGCGAACTGACATTGGTCGATGCCAATCTCAACCTGATCGCCAGCAGCCCTTGGGTGGATGAAAAAATCGGTAAATCGCTTGCCGGTTCGCCTGCCTATCAGTTGCTGTCGTCGCAGGCTGAACATCGCGTTTCCGGCATCGTCACGGCGCTGGGGACGGGCGTGCAACAGATCTCCGCATCACGGCATTTGAAAGACAACCGATTGTCGGTTGCCGCGACCAGGCCCCTTTCTATCGTATTACACGACTGGCAGGTGTTGAGCAACGCAGTCCTCGCCACCTCCGTTGCCATCCTGCTGCTGATGGCCCTCAGCGCGTTCCTTACCATTCGCGATGCAATGCAACGTCAGCGGCAAAGCGATGCCCTGCGCCTCAACGAGCAACGTTTCCGACTGCTGGTCGATGGCGCCACCGATCATGCCATTTATATGCTGGACACCGACGGCAGGATCTCAAACTGGAATAATGGCGCTGAACGCATTTCCGGCTACTCCGCAGAAGAGGTCACCGGAAGATCGTTCGACATTTTTTATTCTGCCGATGAGCGGGCTCAAGGCATGCCTGCCAACGCTCTGTCCCAAGCGATGACCGGCGTCTCCCGGTCTGAGGGGGTGCGATTGCGCAAGGACGGTACCACCTATTGGGCCAACGTGGTCATGTCCGCGTTGTTCGATGCGGATGGCAAGCACGTTGGCTTTTCAAAGATCGCCCGGGACACGACTGAAGCACATTTCATCCGCCAGCAGTTGAAGCTCGCAAAAGAAACAGCCGAAAGCGCCGGCGCCGCAAAATCCGCCTTCCTTGCCAATATGAGCCACGAGATCCGGACGCCGCTCAACGGCATAATCGGCTATACCGACCTGGCGCTGGAAGACGTCAACCTGGCGCCGGATACGCGCCGGCATATCGCCCGGGTGCTGGATGCCAGCAAGTCGTTGCACGTCATTATTGACGACATCCTCGACATCTCAAAAATTGACGCGCGTGGGGTCGAACTTCAACTGGCGCCCTTCGACCTGTCCATTCTAGCCCATACCTGTACATCGATCATCCGGCTCGCCGCAGCTGAGCGCAATCTGAGTGTTTTCATGAACGTTGATGGCAATGTGCCCCCAACGCTCGTTGGCGATGCCCCTCGGTTACGCCAGGTCCTGATCAATCTTCTCAATAATGCGGTGAAGTTCACCAAGAGCGGGTCGGTCACTCTGGCAGTCCAGTGCCTGTCGATTTCCCCGGCTGAGGTCTGGCTGCGTTTTAGCGTTTCCGACACTGGTATCGGCATATCGGCCGAAGAGCGGCAAAGATTGTTCCAACGTTTTTCCCAGGCAGACAGCTCAATATCGCGGCGTTTCGGCGGGACAGGGCTCGGCCTCGCAATATCAAAATGCATCGTCGATGCAATGCACGGCGAGCTGAGCGTCTCCAGTGAACCCGGCAAAGGCAGCACGTTCTCGTTCGATGTTGATCTGCCCGTTTCTGACGCTTCGAAATTGGAGGAGACCACAAGGCCGATTGCGCTGACGAGCAAGCCTTTGCGAATTCTTTTCGTCGATGACGTAGAGATGAACCGCGACCTGTGCAATGCCATTCTGTCGCGGGCTGGTCACAAGGTAACGGTAACGGATTGCGGCGCAGCCGCTTTAGCCCTCGTTCAGGAGCATAATTTCGACCTCATCCTCACGGACATTCAAATGCCGGAGATGGACGGCATCGAATTGACCAAGCGCGTTCGCGGGCTGCCGCACGGTCGCGGCGAGTTGCCCATCATTGCCCTGACCGCCAATGTCATGGCGGACCAGGTCGGCCTCTACAAAGACGCGGGAATGGATGACCATATCGGCAAGCCGATCGTGAAGGCAGAGCTCCTCGCCAAGGTCGAAATTTGGGGCTCCTTGCGTCGGACTGTCGTGGCGCCGCCACCGTCGTCAGAAAAGCCCTCTGTCTCTGTTCATGACCGCGAGGCCTTCGACGAACTCTGCTCCTATGTCAGCGGCGATATCGTCATCGCCATGGTTGATGAGCTTCAAGCCACGCTTCGCATACTTCCGATGGAGGGCGTGGCGGTAGCAGACATTATCGATCTGCGCGACGTGTCTCATAAGGCCACCGCCCTCGCCGGGCAGCTCGGCCTGACCGAATTGTCGACTGCCTTTCGGTCCCTGGAAACCGCTTGTAGGAGAGGTCAGCTCGATCGTACGGTGATGGCCCATGTGCATCACGCCGCCGACCGGGCAAAATCCAGTTTTGAGATAATATCCGCCGCTTGACGGCGGCAGATAGGCGCGTATGTCCGCATGGTGGCCCGCCGGCGGCCACCATTATTCTCAACGCGCCACAGTCTGACTGCCAAACTTCTTGTCGATTCGGCAGTGAATTACATTCCGACCCAACTCAAAGGTCGTTCCAAGGTTGTTCTGTTGACCCACGACAGCCTGCAATTCAGCGCCCCCCCGCTTTACTGCCCTGCGCGATGCCTTACGCAAGCTGCCGGAGTAACGATCGGGGCCGACATTTCACCGTCAACCGTCAATAAGGCCTGAGGAAGCGCCACCATGACGACTATCCTTTTCGCGCAGTCGACGGTCGATGTGCTTCTTGGCGCCGACACGGTCGTCCTCGGCGCTCGAAGCCTACGCGCGGCCCGCAAGATGCATACGGATCAGTTTCTGGGTGCATCGACAATGTGAGCCGGAAGCTGTGGCTGAAATCAAAAACACGGTCCTTACAAAGTCAGCGTGAGCGCTTGCGTCACCTATATTCGGTTATGCACTTGGCCAATTCGCCGCCGATTGGCTTGATGACAAGTACGTGGCGCAGGGTATAAATAAACTGCCGCGCGCACCGACCGCTGACAATATCGTAAGTATAAAGCCGATATTGCTGATCCTGCCTCCAACGAACGGCAGCGCAGAGATGCATATCTCCGGACGTACGGCAGAATCTGGTACGACACCCGCGACCAGTATCCCAATTTTCCAAGGTCCTCGGAGCGGCGGTAGGCGAGGGTCTACCGGATTTATGCCGACAATGAAAAAAATCGAGTAAGTTTCGTCTTCATCTCATGTCCGATCGCCCCAGGTGGCGGACGCATGTCGAGATATTGAGATCGTTTGTCACAGCCGCACGCCACTTATCCGGCGCTAACGCGCTCTCACGCCCGCGGATGCTGGCGGCACAGAGTGCAATCACTGAATTTGCTTCAGAAGCAGCCTGATTGCGTCCGCTGTTTTTAAGCGGCCTCCTTCGCAGCACTGGATATGTCAGCGGCACGGGGGAAGAACGCAGTAAAAGTAGTGCCTTTTTTCTCGGACGAGTTCACTCTGATCGTCCCGCCGTGAGCCAAAATAATTTCTTTCGTGATGTAGAGTCCTAGGCCAAGATTTGTCGTTCCAACGCCGCCACTTCCTCCGCGAACCATGGAGTCGAAAACTCCGCCGATCGCATCCTTCGGAATTGGGACGCCGTCATTATGGACGGAAAGCGAGACCCCTTTAGAATAACCAGCAATCTTTACGTCGATGGGTAAGTCCTTAACGCCATACTGGACGGCATTGCCGAGCAAATTTGAAAACACTTGGCCAATTCTAGGTTTGTCCCAATGTCCTTCGGTGTTCCCCGATATCGCAAGTGTGAAAGTCCGCGCGGGGTGCTGGCACCGCATCTCCTCAACGAGTTCCCTGCTTACAAATGCCATGTCCATCTGTTCCCGGAGAACATGCAATCCCGACCCGAGCCGAGTCCGCGTGACCTCAAGAAGCTGATCCAGGATTTCAGTCGCGCGGTCGGCACTGAGGACAACCTGCTTGTTGTACATTTTCTGCCGCTCAGTCAGCGGCCCGATCTTGGCGATTAATTCAGCTGACATCCGCATGGCGCCGAGCGGATTCCGAAGGTCATGGCCCAAGACGCCCAGAAAGACATCGCGAGAATGCTCGAGCTTTGTCGAATAATAGCTGATCGACTCTGCGGCTTCCTGATCGATGGCTTCATTGAAACGGATCATGTCGGCCATGCTCTCACGCGTCGGTTCCGTCGCCTGCGCGTTCCATAGTTTGATCACGCCCGCACGCAGAGCGCGGAATTCGGAAACCATTTGATCGAGATTGAAACCGCCACCTTGGCGGAGGGCCGCGTGTATCTCCGCAACACTATCCGTCGCGGCCTTAGGCTTCTTCCCGCGCGATTTAACTGCCTGCTCGGAATCGGTCTGGGCGCTTTCAATGTCATCAGCGATAAAGGCGAGGATGTGTCTACCACTCGGCTTATTGAAGAGGTTATTCCGGTAGTCCGCACCCTAACCCAAAGGTTTGAAGAGGTACGTCGAGCAGTACAACACGGTCTCTTTGTCCCTCAACTAAACCATTGATTCAAAATAACTATGTCTGCTTCCGATACCCCATCCATCATGGGCGCAATACTGAAGCGTCTTTCCGGCATTTCTCTAGGCTGACCAGACAGTTACGGGGCGCGGCGGAGCCGAGCCCAACGAGGTCTGATCGCCTCTCATTACGGCTTATTCGCTGTCATTTCCAGTCCAGCCGGTTTCGCCAGTCGGCGGGCATTGTCCGAAAAAGAAAGCCGGTCAGGCAGCGCTGCAATGTTTGCTTTGTGCCAAGCGCGGACCGGAGCAGCCGCAACGTCTAACGGAGGCGGTGTGCCCCACTCACGTTCTCGAAGAAAGTCACCGATCCCATCTGTCCGCCCTTGAGGACGATGTCGATGCCGTCGAGTTTCGGGTCGGCACTGTGCACGCGGCAGAGCGGCGCACCGGGGACCATCGGACCGCGATAGGACAGACCCCAGATGTCGAGCGCGGCGATGGCGTGGCTCGATGTGTCGCCACCAGCGACGACGAGACGCGACACGGTGGCGTCCTGCATGATGGCGCGGAGCAACTGGCCGGTTGCCATCGCGGTTTGCTCGGCCTGCTGCGGCGCGCCGTCCGGGCGTTCGGTAACCAGCATGACGTCGCCTGCGGCCAGCAGGCGCAATGTCTGTTGTTTAATCGCTTCGCGATAATCGGGTTGTTCGATCAGCTTGCGCGGATCGACGTTGAGTTTCTCATAGCCCTGCGCGGCTTCGACCTGCGCACGCGTGACCGGCGACAGGCTGCCGACCAGTGCCAGCACCGGGCCTTTGTGTTGCGGCGCGGCAGTGCGCGACGTTGTCTTGGCTTTCCTGTCCGATGCTGCGGTGAGCGCTTGCGCCACCGAGCTCGGTCCAACAGCGAGCATCGGCCCTGCCCGCTTTTGACTGTTGATCAAACGGCCAATGACCGCCAGATCAGCCACGCGCGAGACGTCGAACAGACTCGCGTCCGCATTATTCTTGAGTGACGCTTCCAGTTCGGCATCGACCGCATCGGCTTCATAGCTGCGATAGTCGATGAGGCCGATGCGCTCGACGCCTTGCGCGGCGAGATGCTTGCGCAGATCCGCTTCCGTCATCGGCGTTACCGGGTGGACACTCATCGTCGGATGCCGGTCAATGCGATACACCGTGCTGCCGGTGCCCGCCACGGCGAACAGATTGCCGAACAGGCAGTAGCGGCCGAGATTGGGCTGGCCGCCGACGATCGGCACAAACGGATTGGGGAAATGGCGGCGCAAGGTGCGGATCGCCTCGCCAATGCTGCCGACGTGCGGGGCGCTGTCGAAAGTCGAGCAGCATTTGTAGTGCAGGATGTCGACGCCTTGCGCGACGAAGAACTGCGCGGCAATTTCAAGCTCGTGCGAAGCAGTCTCCGGCGCCATTGAGCGTGTCGCGCCGGCAATGCCGATGGCATCGAGCGGGCCGGCGGCCTGCAGCTGTTCCGCCGTCGGCATTTTCAGAAACAGCAGCGCGCGATAGCCCTGCTCGGCCCATGTCGACAGAGTGTCAGTGGCGCCGGTGAAGTCGTCGCCATACCAGCCGTATAGCGGCCGGGTCTGGTCGGCGGCCGTGCTCATTTCGCCTTGCCGAAGAAATCGAGCGCCTGCTGCAATTCGCTGTGCGACTTCGCCGCCTCAGTGACCGGTACGCCGGCAGCGATGGCATCCCAGGCCTGACGAATGCTGGCGACGCCGGCGGCAGGTCCCGCAGGATGCGCCATGATGCCGCCGCCAGACATGAACAACACATCGGCGTGGCCGACAGCGTCGAACGTCGCTTGCGCGGTACCGGCCCATTGACCGGACGAGAAGGCTGGCAGCACGCGGTCGTCGAAGCCATCGGTCAATGGCGTGATGCAATCATGCGCCGACGACGTAACCTCTTCGTCTACCTGCGCGAACTTGCCCTGCACGCCATGCACATGCATGTGGTCGACACCGGCGAGACGCCACAGCGTTTGGTAAGCCTGAAACGAAATGCCGAGCATCGGATGGCGCGAGAAGGCGCCGAAGCCGTTGCGATGGCCGTGCAGCGCCAGATCGGTTGAGCGGCGCAATGTCTCGACAGCGGAGAAGCCGCACCAGTTCAAGCTGACCATGGCGCAGGTGCCGCGCTCACGCGCGATGAGATCGGCATGGCCGCGCATGGCATCGGTTTCATCAGTGATGTTGAAGGCGATCATTACCGCCTTGCCGGTTTTGTCTTCATGACGACGCACGGCGGCCATCACCGCAGGAATGCGCTGCGCCAGAGGCGCATGCGCCGGATCGGCGGAGATCTCGTCATCCTTGATGAAATCAAGGCCGGCGGCGCACAGCTTTGCGACCAACGTCGCGGTCTCTTCCGAACTGAGCCCGACATTCGGTTTGATGATCGAACCGACGAGCGGGCCGCTGGCAACGCCGGTCAGCCTGCGCGTACCGGCAATGCCCTGCTTGGGCTGCAGGAAGCGGCCGCGAAATTCGGCCGGCAGCGTCATTGTATCGAGACGCATTCCGGTGACCTCGCCGAGATCATAAAGGTTGCCGGCAACGATGGAGGCGAGCGTCGCCAGATTGGCGCCGACGTTGGCAACCGGAAACGAAATGGTGACACGTGCGCGACGATACGGCCCGGTCGTGCCGCGCCGTGTCAGCCAAGCATTCGGCAGGCTCGGCGTCGGCGACGATGGCAGTTCTTCGACCGCTGTGACGATCGCCCGCGCCCGTTCGCGCAGCTCATCCGTCTCGCCTTCGACGCGCGTGAACGTGCCGCAGGATTGCTCGCCCGCCATCACCTCCGCGACCTTGACAGGGTCGAGCGGCGTCTCGATCAGATAGGAAGCTTCGAAGCGGTCGGGCGGCGGGCTTGCGGACATACTCAAAGCTTACTGAGATCCGGGAACGGACGCACGGGATCTTTGCCATCCCAATCGGCGCCGGCTTCGCGGATCAGGCGGAACATCTCGCCTTTCGGCCCGGCCACTTCCGACAGTTCGATCACCGTGCCGGGGTGACAATGCGTGTCGAAATAGATGAAGCGGCCGCGCTCGCCGACTTCGCCGCCCATCACCGGCTTGAAGCCTTCCTTCAGGAGCCGCGCAAGATCGGCGTCGTAATCGCTGGTCCAGTAAGCGACGTGCTGCAGGCCGGTGTGGCCGGCTTGCGTGAAGTCGCGGTACATTGACGGCACATCGTTGCGGCATTGGATCAACTCGACCTGAAGCGGCCCCGAATTCGCCAACGCCACGGAATTATGCGGCTCATAGCTCTCGCCCTTGTAGGTGTAATTCTTGATCGGCACGCGCGGGTTATAGAAAAACGGGCCGACGCCGAGCACGCGCGACCAATATTCCATCGCCGCTTCAATATCTGGAACGACGTAACCAAGCTGACGGATTTCGCCAAAGAAGCGGCTCATGACTAACCTCGATTTTTTTTCTTAGAATTTCAGGAAGCCGGTGGAGATCCACGGCACCGCGGCGACGACGATAAGGCCGAGCACAAGCGCGAGCATGTAGCCCCAGATGTATTTCAGGCCTTCGTCGGGATTCACTTTGCTGATCGCGCAGGCGCCGTAATAGCCGACGCCGAAGGGCGGTGCGAAAAGGCCGATGCCCATGGCGAGGATCACGACAATCGCATAGTGCACTTCGTGCACGCCGATCTGCTTGGCGATGGGGAATAGCAGCGGCCCGAACAAGACGATGGCCGGGATGCCTTCCAGTACGCTGCCGAGAATGATGAAGGCGACGATCGAGATCGCCAGGAAGCCCCAGGTGCCGCCGGGCACATTGCCCATCACGCGCGCAAGATCCTGCGAGAAGCCGGATTGTGTCAGGCCCCAGGCCATTGCGGTGGCGCAGCCCACGATAAAGATATTGGCGCCGGTCAACGCCGCGGTGTCGATCAGCATGCCGGGCAGACGGCGCCAATCGAACTGGCGATAGAGGAAGATGCCGGCCAACACTGAGTAGGCGATGCCGATGGTCGAGACTTCGGTGGCGGTGGCGACGCCTTCAACGACAGCGGCGCGAATGACGAAAGGCAGTGCGACCGCTGGCAAGGCAATCAGCGCCAGCCGGCCGATCTCGCGCCAGGAATGCCGCACAACATGGCTGAGATCCTCGCCACGATAGCGCCACCAGACGATGACGCAGAGCGCCAGGCCAAGCACCAATGCCGGCAGCAAGCCGCCGGTGAACAGTGCCGCGATAGAGACGCCGGTGACCGAGCCGATGGTGATCAGCACAATGGATGGCGGGATGGTTTCGGTCTGCGCGCCGGTGGCGGAGAGCAAAGCGACGAGATCGCCGGGCTTGGCGCCGCGCGCTTTCATCTCGGGGAACAACACGGGCGCAATCGCCGCCATGTCGGCGATCTTCGAGCCGGAGATGCCGGAGACGAGATACATGGCGCCGATCAGCACGTAAGAGAGGCCGCCGCGGACATGACCGAGCAGGCCGGCAAGAAACTGGATCATGGCACGTGCCATGCCGGTCATTTCGATCAACGCGCCGAGGAAAATGAAGAGCGGCACGGCTAGCAGCACAAGGTGGCTCATGCCTTCGTCGAGGCGGCCGACGACAACCAGCATCGGCGTTGAGGTGGTCAGCGACAAATAGCCGAAGGTGGCCAGCGCGAAGGAAAAGGCGATCGGCACGCCGGCAAAGACATTGAGGCTGACGACGCCGATGAAGAAGACGATCAGGTTCAATTTGCCAAGCGGCTTCAGCGCCGGGCCGAGCAGCCAGAACAAGCCGACAAAGGCTGCGGTGATGGCGATGGCCAGCAGCACCGGCTTGATATCGTTGAAGCGAAACAGCCGGAACACAGCCGCCAGCAGCATCAAACTCATGCCGACGGGAATCGCCGCCGCGCGCCAGGAATTCGGAATTTCCAGCGCCGGCGTAACGATGAAGCTTTCCTCATGCGCATATTCCAGCGCATGCGGGATGATCATCAACAGGAAGGCGATCGAGGCGGTGATCGCCACCGCCTCGAGCAACGCCCGTGTCGGCGGCGTGACGCGCGCGACAACACCGGTCATGCGCATGTGTTCGCCGCGGCGCAAGGCGACGACCGCGCCCAGCATCGACAGCCAGAGGAACAGGATAGAGGCGAGCTCGTCCGACCAGACCAGCGGCTTGTGCAGCACATAACGCGTGGTGACGCCGGCGCCGAGAATGACAATCTCGGCGAGCAGGATCGCCGCAACAATGAACTCAACCGCGCGGCCGATGACGGCGTCACACTGCCACGCCAGACGGGCGATCCCATGCGTCGGGGCGCCAGCAACAGGCATCGGGGCAGCGTGAACGCTCATCAGGTCGTTATCCAATGTTGCGGCTTTCGCTTAAGCAAGCTTGCCGACGGAGTCTTCGAGCAGGCCCCAGGCCTCGGCGCCGAACTTCTCTTTCCATTCCTTGTAGAAGCCCGCGTCACGCAGCTTGGCGCGGAAGCTGTCCGGATTGGTCTTGTTGAAGGCAAGGCCCTTCGCTTCGAGATCGGTCTGCACCGTGGCGTTCAGCTTGCGGATGTCATCGCGCTGCTTGACGCCGGCTTCGTTGATGGCGTCGGCGACGATCTTGCGATCCGGCTCGCTGAGGCCGTTCCAGGCGCGGCCATTGGCGATGAACCAGAAGCCGTCCCAGATGTGGTTGCTGATGGCGCAGCTCTTCTGCACTTCGTACAGCTTGGCAACCTGGATGATCGGCAACGGATTTTCCTGCGCATCGACCACCTTGGTCTGCAGCGAGGTATAGACTTCGCTGAACTGCAGGCTGACCGGCGACGAATCCAGCGCCTTGAACATTGACAGGCTGAGCGGGCTGACCGGCACGCGGATCTTCAGGCCGGCCATTTCCTTGGCGGTTTCAATCGCCTTGCCGCTTGTCGTCATCTGGCGGAAGCCATTGTCCCAGACCTTCTCGAAGGCATAGAGATTGACCTTGGAAATGGCGGCGCGGACATGCGCGCCGAGCGTGCCGTCCATCGCTTTCCAGACCTGATCGTAATCGGCAAAGGCAAAGCCGACGGCGTTGATCGCCGCCACCGGCACGAGGGTCGCGATGACCAGCGCCGATGGCGTGAAGAAGGTGATACCGCCGCTGCGCACCTGGCTCAGCATGTCGGTGTCGCCACCAAGCTGATTGTTCGGGAAGATCTTGATCTCTATGCGGCCGTTGGTCTTCTGCTTGATAATCTCGGCAGCTTCGTGCGAGCGAACATTGAGCGGATGGCTGAGCGGCAAATTGTTGCCGTACTTCAGCTCAATCTCGGCGGCGCGCGCAATAAACGGCATGCCGATAACGGAAAGAGCGGGCGCAGTTGCCATCGTGCCGAGCAATGCGCGGCGGGTCACCTTGGTCATATTTACCTCCCGGGGTGGCACGGCTGTTGCCGTTTTCTTCAGCCGACGATAGAAATTCGGAATGATGGCCGCAAACTCATTTCTTGATGGTTTTTGATGGTCACGCCGAGGTCGATTTGCTGAAGAAAATGCCCGCAAAGCAAGGCCCAAAGCGCCGCCAACTGGCGCGCATCGATGACGTGGCGAAACGCTCCGGCGTCTCGACGGCAACCGTGGACCGCGTCCTAAATCAGCGTCCGGGCGTCCGTTCGACAACAATCCAGCGCGTGCTCAAGGCTGCGGGCGAACTCGATTATCTGGTCGATGGCGGGCTGCCGTCGCAAGCCATGAAGCCATGGCGCCTCGCCTTTCTGCTGCCGGGGGGCACCAACAAGTTCCTCGGCATGATGGGACGGCTGATCGGCGCGTCGCATGACCGCCTCGCCTCCTTCAACATGCGCGCGCGTGTCGACCATGTCGAGAGCTTCAAGCCGGAGCGACTGGCGCAGGAATTGCGGCGCGTCGGCCGCGAGGTGGATGCGATTGCCTTCATGGCGATCGAGCATCCTTCCGTGCGCGAAGCTGTCGATGCACTCGCGGAGCGGGGCGTGCCGACGGTGACGTTGATCTCAGACATCGCCAATACGCGCCGCGCCGCCTATGTCGGACTGGATAATCGCTCGGCCGGCCGCACCGCCGGCTATCTCATTGCGCGATTCATCGGGGCGCGACCGGCAAAAGTCGCGATGATCGCCGGTAGCCTGAGCTATCGCGCGCATGAAGAGCGCGAGATGGGCTTCCTGCATTTCTTCCAGCAACTTTATCCGGAAATCCAGGTCGTCGGCCTGCGCGAAGGCCAGGACGATGAGGCCAAGAACTACCGCCAGACCAAGATGCTGCTGGCGCAACATCCGCAGCTCGCGGGCATCTACAATATTGGTGGCGGCGCCGATGGCATTGGCCGCGCCTTGAAGGAAGCCGGCCGGCATCGCGACGTGACCTTCGTCGGTCACGGCCTGTCGCCGGATACGCGCGCCATGCTGATCGACGGTACGATGGACGCGGTGATTACCCAGAACCCGCAAAACTCGCTGATGGATTGCGTGGCCATCTTCGCCAATCTGCGCGCCGGACGGCCGCCGCTGGACGGCACCGCCGGATCACGCCCCGAGATCATTCTGCGCGAGAACCTGCCTTAGGCAGCCTTGGCAACGCTAATCGTTGATGTCTACTTCGACTTGGGTCTCAGGTTACATCCGCTCAGAAATTTCCGACGCACCTGACGGCGCTCGACTTCTACGTTTCCTATTTTACCGAAGGCCCGGTCGGGCATACCTTTGTCAGCTTCATCTTCGACAATGCGCCGCCGCTGAGCATGTCGCACTGCATCCTCGGTTAGCTCAGTTCCCGGCGCACAATAGCCGCGCCGTCAACCATCGCCTTGAGCTTGCCGAAGGCGACATCGCGCGGCAAGTATTTCATGCCGCAATCCGGCGCCGGAACGAGCCGGTCCGGCGTCATATACTCAAGCCCCTTGCGCATGCGCGCGGCGACGGTTTCCGGCGTTTCGATTTTGAGATCGTCGAGATTGAGCACGCCGAGCATGATCTTTTTCGGCGCCATGTCGCGCAACACGCCGAGATCGATGTTCGGCTGCGCCGCTTCGATCGATATCGTGCCGGCGACCGTATCGGCCAGCTCAGCCAGAAAGGCATAATGCTGCGGCTTGTTATCGCCGGGCACGACCGCCGCATAGCCGAAGCAGAGATGGACGACGGTCGGCACATGAATGCCTTGCAAGGCGCGGTTGATCGCCTTCACCGCGTAACGCCTCGCCTCTTCAGGATTGTTGCGGACCCAGGGTTCATCGAGCTGGATGACGTCGGCGCCGGCGCGCACCAGTTCGAGCGCCTCCTCGTTCACGGCGGCGGCCATGTCCATGACCATCGCTTCCTTGTCGTTGTAATACTCGTCATGCGCCTGCTGGCCCATGGTGAACGGCCCCGGCAGCGTGATCTTGGCAATGCGATCGGTGTTGCGCCGGAGAAACTGCATGTCGCGCACTTCGACAGGTCCCGGCCGCTTGATTTTGCCGACAACGCGCGGCACCGGCGTCATCTGGCCGGAACGCGCCTTGACGAAGCCGGGCTTGCTCGTGTCGATGCCCTCGAGCGCCGTGGCGAAACGGTTGGAATAGCTCTCGCGCCGCATTTCACCATCGGTGATGACGTCGATGCCGGCGCGCTCCATGTCGCGAATGGCGATGATCGTGGCGTCGTCCTGCGCCTGTTCGAGGTACGGCTCCGGTACGCGCCACATCTCCGGCATGCGCACGCGCGGCACGACCTTCGACAGCATCTCGCGATCGACCAGCCAATCGGGCTGCGGATAGCTGCCGACAACAGTGGTGGGGAACAGTTTTTCAGCCATTGCAGTCTCCGGACATGAACGAATTAAGCGGTGGCGAGGCGCGCCGGCACGGCAGCATCGGCGGACGATGTGCGCCGCCCAGCGGTCTGCCAGACCAGGGTCCGGCGCTCGATAGTGCGGACAAGAATGTCGAAAGCCACAGACATGACGAGGACGACGATGATGGCGGCAAACACGCGCGGGCTGTCGAGAATGGTGCGGTTCATCGTCACCAGATAGCCGATGCCGCTGGCCGAGGTCAGCATTTCCGAAACGACAACACCGATGATGGTCAGCGCGCCGCCAAGGCGCAATCCGGCCAGCACGGTCGGGATCGACGCCGGAATGATGACACGGGCAATCAGTTGCGGCAGCGTCGCGCCCATGCTGCGCGCGGCCAGCAGATATTGCTCGTCGATGGTACGGATGCCGGCGGCGGTCGACAGCATCACCGGGAAGAAACCATAAACGCCGGCAAAGGCGATCTTGGATTCCGAGCCGATGCCGAACCAGGCGGTGAAGATCGGGTAGAGAATCACGATCGGCACCGCGTACAGGCTGGAAAACACCGGCAGCAGCAAATTGCGCAATGTGGCAACGCCGCCGACGATGGCGCCCGCCAAAATGCCAACGCCGCAGGCGATCAGCATGGCGACAGCGACCTCATAGAGTGTGACCAGCAGAGCCGCGCCGTAAAGCGACCGGTCCGACCACAGCACCGCCAATGTTTTGCTCAAGGGTGGCAAGAACAGTTCGGGCAACAGGCCGAGGCGAGGCGTGGCTTCCCAAGCGACGAGCAGCATCAGGCCAATCAGGCGGCGCACAGTGCGGGGCGATGGGCGGGTCATGATGGGCTCACGGCGTGCTGCGAATCTGCTGCCAGATCCGCTCCCGCAAGGCGCCGAACACATCCGTCGCCATCATCTTGTAGGTGCGCGGCCGCGGCAGGTCGATCGGAACGCGATCGAGAATGCGGCCTGGGCGCGCCGACATCACCAGAACCTCATCGGCAAGATAGACAGCTTCCGTCAGGCTGTGCGTGATGAACACGACGGTTTTCGAGGTCTGCGACCAGATGCGCAGCAATTCGTGGCCCATGGTCATGCGCGTCTGCTCGTCGAGCGCGGCGAATGGTTCGTCCATCAGCAATACCGGCGGATCCTGCACCAGCCCGCGCGCAATCGACACGCGCTGCTTCATGCCGCCGGACAGTTCATGCGGGTAACGTCCGCCGAACCCCGAGAGGCCGACGAGATTGAGCATCGCCTCCGCGCGCCCGCGGCGTTCGTCGCGCGGCGCATGCTTGAGCACCAGCGGAAACTCGACATTCTCGACAGCAGTGAGCCAGGGAAACAGGCTGGCTTCCTGGAACACGACGCCGACGCGCGACGGGTCCGGTGTCGCAATCGGCCGGCCATCGATCATGATGGTGCCGGAGGTCTGCGTGCGCAGGCCGGCCAGCATCATCAACAAGGATGTCTTGCCGCAGCCGGAGGGCCCGACGATGACGACGAAACGGCCGGTAGGCACCGTAAGGCTGATATCGGACAGAGCCGGCACCGGGCCGTCGCGCCCGGCATAGATATGGCCGAGATCGCGGACTTCGACCGCCGCCGCGGGCGCCGCCTCGACCGCCGGATTTAACTGCGCCACGTGCTGCATCTCGCCTCCAGGGTGCGCACCAATTCGTTGAATGCCATTGCCGCAACCGCCAGCACGATCACGCCGGCGAACAGTTGCGGCAACATGAAGTTCTCGCCCCAATTCGCGATCATGTGCCCGACGCCTGTGCGCGAGGCATACATCTCGGCGATCATCACTCCGGTGAAATTGAAGATCATTGATATGCGCAGGGTCTCGAGCAAGATCGGCATCATGCTCGGAATGTAAATGCGGCGCAGGATCTGCGCCCGCGTCGCGCCATAGGATTGCGCCACCAGCACATAATCGGATTTGACCGACTCGACAGCGGCGCTGGCGCTCATGATGACGATAAAGATCGTCGAGAATGTTGCGTAGGCGACTTTCTGCTGGAAGCCGATGCCGAAGACGAGAATGAACATTGGCAGGAAAATCGATTTCGGAATGCTGAACACGTAAAACAGCATCGGCTTGAAGATCGCGCCGAAATATTCGTTCTCGGCCGCCAGCACGCCAATAGCGCCGCCGAGCGGCACGGCGATGACGAAGGCGATCAGCACTTCCGCCGTCGTCACCGCCATCGCCTCGCGGAAATCCGCCCGGCCGAGGATCTCGCCAAGGGTCAAAAGCACCGTCGAGAATGGCGGCAGCAGCATCGGATTGACGATACCCGCGCGCGGCAGCACCTCCCACGCGCCAAGGAACACCGCCAGAATCGCGATCCTGATGAGGATAACGGCCGCCCTGCTCATTGCCTTAGCGCCTTGCCGTGTCTAGCGCTTCGTCGGCACCGCTTTGAATTTGTCAGTGTAGATATCGGCCGCAGGCGCAAGATCCGTCATGCCGACCAGCTTCGCCATGTCCAGGCCGCGCTGGATCCACTCCGGCTTCATCTCGCCGGTGGCCGACAATTTGAGAATGTTGCCGTCGAGTTCGGCTTCGGCGATTGCCGGCGGAATCTCGTCGATCTCGGCAATGATCTTGATCGCCTCAGGCCGGTTTGCCTGCAGCCAGATCATCGCGCCGAACAAAGCGTTGTTGATCTTCTGGATGACTGCCGGCTTTTCATCGATCAGCTTGTCGGGTGCGATCCACACGCCGCTGAGATGCTGCGGCACTTCCGTGCCGTAGTCGATCAAGGTCCGGACACTCTTGTCCTGCAGCACTTTGAAGCTGAGCGGCGAATAAAGCACAATAGCATCGACATTGCCGGACAAAAGGTTCGGTACCAGACCGCCGCCGCCGAGCGGCACCGCGGTGAACTTCGCCTTCTTCTCGGCCAGCGTCCAGCGCGCGAGAATGTCGGACGCCGAACCGGCCGAGGTGATGCCGACCTTCTTGCCCTCGAGCTCGGACACATCCTTGATCTTGGAATCGGCCTTCACCATCAGGAACCAGCCATTATAGCCAAGTCCCGCGCCGGAGATGGCTTTGGTCTTGACGCCCTTGCGGATGCCGGCGGCGACGATGGCCGTCGATCCGAGTGTGAGATCGGCAGCACCCGCGGCGACCGCTTCAAAGGCTTCCGCGCCGCCGCGATAGACGGTCAGTTCGGCGCTGATGCCTTCCTTCTCGAACAGCTTCTGCCGTAGGGCGGTTTCGGCAACAATGGTCGGGTAATAGGTCTTGGTCGGCAATGCGACCCGGACCTTTTCCTGCGCCGCCACCGGCGTGGCGCCGGCAATAGCGCTCACTATTGCAATGGCTGCGAGAGCCGAAAAAATCCCACGCGAACGCTGATGAGCGATCTGTACCATAGGCGCCGTCCTCCCGCTTGCATTGCTGGGTCGCGGACGCGCCGTGCATCATTCTCTATCGTGCAGGCTTCGCCGCAACGCTTTTTGTCTGCGCCGATAGTGACATCTCTCCCTTGTGGTGACAAGGCGCGGACAAAGGCCGGCCCACTCCGTGCCACGCCTGCCCACCGGCCATTTTCATGTGCTCAACATTCGCTCACGATGACGCAGCGAAGCATTGAGCGCCTTCTCATCAGAGACGATAGAGCCGGGCCGCGGTGTCGTGCAGCACGGCGCGGCGGTCGCCTTCGGAATACGGCGCGAGGGCTGCCCTGATCGCGGTGACAATGGACGCGTAATCCGTCCACAGGCTTTCGACCGGAAAGTTCGAGCCCCAGACGCAACGCTGCGCGCCGAACAACTCAAGCGTCTCGCCAACAATGTCGGCGATGTGCTGCGGATCGTTCTTGCGAATGAAAGTGCCGAGGCCGGAGAATTTGGTGTGCATGTTAGGCTGATCGGCCAGCCGCTTCATGCCCTCGCGCCAGGCCTTGCGACCTTCCGGCGAACGATCCTCCAGCATGCCGGCATGCTCCAGCACCAGGGTCGTCCGGGGAAACGCCTTGGCGAGCGCCGCGCCGTCGGCCATTTGCGAGCTGAACACCTGGAGTTCGAAGAGCCATCCGCGCTCTTCCAGCAACGCAAAGTTCTTGCGGAATTCAGGCGTGTTCATTTGATCCGGCGTTGGCGCGAACTTGTATTGCGGGTTGGTGTGCCAGTGCAGCTGCTGCCGCACGCCGCGCATCAGCTTTGAAGCCTTCGCCTGCGCCGCCATTACAGCGGGCGCATCCGCACTCTGCATGTTCACAAAGGACACGATGGCATGCGGCCAGCCGGTCCGGTTAACGCTCTCCTGCACGTATTCGACTTCCTCGACCTCGCGGCCCGGCAGCCAGTTGGTTTGCACGTAAACCGATTTGACGACGCCGGTGTCTTTGAGATCGGCAAGGAAATCCTCGGCCGGATAGTCGCGTCGCAGCGCTTCGTATTCGCCGAAGATACGCGGCACAGCCGGACCTTGTAGCCAAAACTGATCCGCAAGACGCCAGATGTGATGATGCGCGTCAATAATCGGTTCCACGGCAGCCTCCTTACAGCAGGATCAGTGAGATGACAGGAAAGAGCGTAATCAGGATCAGCGTCGCCATCAATGCGAACACGAACGGAAACGCGCCTTTGACCACCTCCTGCATCGTTGTGCCGGAAATACCGGTGATGACGAACAGGTTGAGACCCACCGGCGGCGTGATCGCGGCGATTTCGATGTTGAGCGTCAGCACGATGCAGAAATGGATCAGGTTGATATCCAGCGCCTTTACCGTCGGCAGCAACAGCGGCGTCACCACGGTGAGCAGCGTGAAACCGTCGAGGAAGCAGCCGAGCACCAGCAGCACGGCGTTGACAAGGAACAGGAACCCGATTGCCCCCAGTTCGAGATGCGTGATGAAGTTGACGATTGTGTCCGGAATGCCGGCGAGTGTCGCCACCATGCCGACGAACAGCGCGCCGGACAGGATGAACAGGATCGCCGCCGTCGAGCGTGCGCTGTCGATAAAGATACCCGGGAGGTCCGACAGCTTGATGGTGCGATAGACGAACATGCCGATCAGCAGGCCGTAGACCGCGGACACGGCGGCCGCTTCCGTCGGCGTGAACACGCCGAGATAGATGCCGCCAAGCACAATGCCCGGCATCATCAGCGCCGGGCCGGCCAGCACGAAGGCGCTCCACACAGCGCGGATTGAGAACGGCTCAGTCGATTTGCCGTAGCCTTTCCGCCGCGCGATGGTGAAGGCGACAATGCCGATGGCGATGGCCGCCAGAATGCCGGGTACCACGCCGGCGAGGAACAGGTCCTTCACCGACTGCTGCGCCATTTCGGCATAGATGACAAAGGTGACGCTTGGCGGGATAAGAATGCCGAGCGTGCCGCCCGCCGCCATCAGACCGGCGGTGAACGGGCGCGGATAGCCGAGCGTGCCCATCACTGGAATCATGACGCGGCCGAGCGCCGCGGCTGAGGCCACCGACGAGCCGGTCATGGCACCGAAGATCGCTGATGCCCCTGTTGCACCAACCGATGCGCCGCCAGCGACGCCGCCGACCAAAGTCTGCATCAGGTCGAACAGATACTTAGCGAAGCCCGAGCGCAGCATGATGTTGCCGGCGAGGATGAAGAACGGGATGGCGAGCAGCACGAAGCTGTCGAGGCCCGAGAACATCGACTGCGCAATCTGCGTGAACGACGTCACCTTGAAGATGACGACCGCGGACAATCCTGTGATCCACAGGGCGAAGGCCACCGGCATGCCGATGGCAAGAAGGAGCAGAAGGCTTCCGATCAATACGAATGACATTGTCTTAGGCCTCTACGCTAGGCGCGGGTTTGACGGGACGGATCCCAATCAGCCGCAGAACGAGTCGCAAGCTCATGACGGCGAAGCCGATCGGAATGATCGACTGCGCGACCCAGATCGGAAATGGAAGATCGGAGTGTGCGAAGGAAATTCCGAACAACGCGGATTCCTGCACATAACGATAGCCGAGCACCGTGGCGGTCACCGCAAAGGCGAGGCAAAGAACGTCGATCAGACGCTCGAGGATGTCGCGTTGAGCGGCGTTCATCCGGTCGACAAACAGCTCGACGCGGACATTGGCGCCGTCGCGCGTCAGCCCGATGGCGCCGATATAGGTCATGACAATCAACAACACGCGGGAAATTTCGTCAGTCCAGAGATTGGAATGACCGAATACCCCGCGGATTGTAAGCTCATAGACGACGACGCAGAGCACCGCCGCCAGCACGAAACCGGCAAGTCCATCTTCAATTCTGGCCAGTATCGTGCTGGCGCGGCGCAAGCTGCTCATTTCGAATACTTCTCCAGACGGGCCAGCAGATCGGGGCCGATCTGGGCCTCAAACTGCTTCCACACCGGCTTGGTCGCTTCGATCCAGGCCTTGCGCTCTTCCGGCGTCTGGATGTGGACATTGACGCCCACCGCCTTCATGCCCTCGATCGCCTTTTTGGATTCGTTCTGCGCGCGTTCGCGGTGACGGACGGCGACTTCCTTGGCGGTGTCTTCGATCACCTTCTGCAGGTCGGCCGGCACGCCGGCCCACCACTTTGCATTCACCATCCACGGATAGAACGCGACATAGTACGTCGCATAAGTGACGTGCTTGATGCTCTCGTTCCATTTGTAGATGAGGAAGTTGTCGGTCGGCACGTTGAGGCCGTCGATGACGCCCTGCTGGATCGCCGGCGACAATTCGACAAAGTTCAGCGATACCGGCGTGGCGCCGAGGCTCTGCAGCATGGCGAGATTGACGCGTCCGAGGCCGCGCATCTTCAGGCCAGCCATGTCGCGCGGGTTGATCAGCGCCTTGTTCTTGGTGCCTGGCACCAGATAATCAAACGGCAGCACCGTCATCAGCTTGGCGCCTTTGCCTTCCACTTCGCTGTAAGCTTGCTGGAAGAAGCCGTCGTCGATCGCCTTGTAGAAGGATTCCGTCGTTGGGAACGCATAAGGCAATTCGGATACTGCAAGGCGCGGTGACAGCGAGCTCCAGTATGCGGAGATGAGCGTGGTCATTTCGGCATCGCCACGCAGCAAAGCCTGCAGCAGATCGAGGCCCTTGTAGAGGCTGCCTGACGGGAACAGCTTCACCTCGACGCGGCCCTTGCTGCGCTCTTCAACCAGCTTCTTGAATTCCTGGTTGGCGAGGCCCGGCGTGATGTCGAGCGAATATTCGACTGGAAAGCGGATGGTGACTTCGGCGGCGCTGGCGGGCACGGCCGCGAGCATGGTGAGCGCCGCGCATGCGGCGGCCAGTTGTTTCAACATGTTTCACTCCCTTGGAACGATATTGTGGACCGGCGGCAGCGCGCCGCCGGATTTGTTTTTACTTGCTGTAGCTGCGAACCTTCTCGATCAGGTCTTTGCCGACGATCGGCTCGAACTGCTGCCACACCGGAAGCGTGGCTTCGATCCAGGCCTTGCGTTCTTCCGGCGTTTGAACATGCGTTTCGACGCCTGACGCCTTCAGGCCGGCCAGCGCGCGCTGGGTCTCGGCTTCAGAGCGCGGACGATGGGCACGCGCGACTTCGACCGCGGTGTCCTGGATGATCTTGCGCAGATCGGCCGGCAGGCCATTCCACCACTTGGCGTTCACCATCCAAGGGTAATAGCCGATATAGGCCGGCGCATAGGTCAGGTGCTTCACCGACTCGTTCCATTTGTAGGCGAGCATGATATCGATCGGCGCGTTGAGGCCGTCGATCACGCCCTGCTGCAGAGCCGGCGACAGTTCGACGAGATTGAGCGATACCGGCGAGGCGCCCAGCGCCTGCAGCATTGCCGAGTTGGTGCGGCCGAGGCCGCGCATCTTGAGGCCGGCCATGTCACGCGGCGCGCGCAGCGCCTTGGTGCGCGTCGCGAAACCGAAGTGGTCGTAGGACATGATGGTGATCGGCTTGGCACCCTTTGCCTCGACCTCGGCGTACAGACTCTCAATGAAGGGCAAGTCGTCGATTGCCTTGTAGAACGCAGCGCGCTCCGGAAATGCGTAAGGCAGTTCGAACACCGCCACCTTGGGCGACAGCGCGGTCCAGTAGGCCGACGTCAGCGTCGACATCTCTGCATCGCCGCGCAGAATCGCCTGGACCAGATCGAGGCCTTTGTAGAGGCTCCCGGACGGGAAGAGCTTCACCTCGACGCGGCCCTTGGTGCGCTCCTCGACCAGCTTCTTGAAGTCCTGGTTGGATTGGCCGGGCGCGATGTCGATGGCGTATTCGACGGGAAACCGGATAGTGACCTCGGCAGCGTTGGCCGTAGAAAGGCCCAAACCGAGCGCTATCGCGCAGCTCAGCAACTTCAGCATGCATTTTCCTCCCGCATATTATTCTGATTGCTTAGTAACTTAGCCCATATCATAATAGGTTTCGCAGATAGTCAAGATTTTCGAAACCACAGCGGCCGTGCGCGGAACGCTTGAAAAGGTCGGAGTGCGATGTTCGGTTCGGCGAAATCCGACATCCCGAAAAAAGTCGGCGGTGTCCCGGCGAAAAGCCGCGGCGACAAGGCGTGGCAAATACTGCGCGAGGCGATTTTCACTGGCCGCTTTGCGCCCGGTGCGCCTCTGCGCTTTCAGGAAATGCAGACGCTCTGCGGCATGAGTGTTTCGCCGGTCCGCGAAGCGCTGACTCGACTGGTTGCCGAGGGATTGGTTGAGACCGAGCATAATCGCGGCTACCGGGTCACGCCGTTGTCCCGCGGCGACCTCGAAGATCTCGTCCGCACCCGCATCCGGCTTGAGGGCTGGGCCCTCGAGCGCGCCATCGAACTCGGCGATGAACGCTGGGAAGCCCGGATCATGTCCAGCTTACATGTCTTGTCGCGGTTACCACGCAGGCGATCTGCTGATCCCCGGCTAATGGACGAGGAGTGGGAACGCCGCCACAATGATTTTCATACCTCGCTAATCGCCGCGTGCGACTCGCCGACCACGCTACAAATCTGCCGCGCGCTGAGCGATCGCGCCGACCGCTACCGCCAAATATCGCTAGCGTTTGAAACCGGGCCACGCGATGTCGATGCCGAGCACGCAGCTATTGCCGAGGCAGCGCTGGCTCGCGACCCGGCGAAAGCTAGGAATGCGCTGGCGACGCACTACGAACAGACAACGCGATATCTGAGCACATATCTGGCGGCAGACTGAACCGACACGCAAAGCAACATTGCAGTCAGCGTCAGTACTGCCCTTTCGGCTCCAGGCCGAAGACGTGCTGGCCATACATGGCGCCAACCGCGTCCCAGTTCAGACTAATGTGTGAGCTGGCAGCGTGAATATCGCGCCAGAAGCGCTGCACCGGATGTTGCAGGCCGAGAGCGCTGCCGCCCGCGGCCAGAAATACGGCATCGACAGCCTGCGTCAGCAGCCGTGTGCTGAATGTATGCGTCAAACGGTTGCGCATGCGCATCGGGACATCGACTTGCCGGCCTTGCTCGACGGCCTCGAACGTCTCGCGCAAATCGCGATGCATCATCAACTGCGCGGCGTCGATTGAAGCAGTCGCCTCGGCAACCCGCATTTGCACTGTGGCGAATTCGGCCATGCGGTTGTTGCCACCGGCGACCGCGCCGCGCGTGGTGCGGCCGCTGACTTGCTCGGTGAACGCTTGCAGCGCGCCGCGCGCCATGCCGAGCGCCGGACCCGATAGGCAGTTCGGCACCACCGCCAGCATTGGCTGCCTGTACAGCGGGTTGGTGTTCACTTTGGTGCCGGGTCCCTGCCCGGTCAGCAGATCGGCAAAGGTCCCCACGCGATAAGACGGTACGAAAGCATCGTTGACCACGATGGTTTTGCTGCCGGTGCCGCACAGGCCCATCGTGAACCAGTCATCGTCAATGGTGTAGTCCGCCTTCGGCAGAAGAAAGAACCCGGGCTTCACCCCGCCGCCTTCGATCGGGATCATGCCGCCGAGAATGCCCCAACTGGCATTGTCGCAGCCACTGGCAAAACTCCACCGCCCGCTGATGCGATAACCGCCGGGCGCCGCAACAGCTTTGCCGGTCGGCGCATAGGATACGGCGGCGATGGCGCCCGGGTCTTTATCCCAGACTTCGTGCTGGGCCTCTTCCGGGTAACAGGCGATCAGCCACTGATGCACGGCGCCAAGGCTGTACACCCAGCCGGTCGATCCGTCGCCGCTGGCAATGGTCGCGACTGCTTCGAGGAAGACGTCGTAGCCGAGTTCATAACCGCCATAGGCACGCGGCTGCATGATCTTGAACAGATCGGCGTCGCGCATCATGCCGATCAGCTCAGCAGAGACGTGACGGGCCTTCTCGGTCTCCAACGCGCGCTCGCGGGCAACGCCGGCGATTGTCCGTGCGCGCTCCAGCAACGTCGCCACATCGGGAGATTGAACGTCACTCAGTGAGGGCATTGCCATAGGAAATGCTCCGCTAATCGAGACCGAGCTTGAACAGCTTGCTGGCGTTGGTGCGGCCGATCTTTATCCGGTCGGCTTCGCTGATGCTGGTGGCATCGAACCAAATGGCGGCGTGATCGATATTTTCGAACGGCCAGTCGGCGGAGAACATGATGCGGTCGGCGCCGATTTCCAGAATGGCGTCGATCAAGGTCTGGGTGCGGAAATTGCCGGACGTTGTCAGATGGAAGTTCGCCTGGAAATATTCGGCAAGTTTCTTCTTAGCCGGATAGCGCGGCGGGCTCTTCACCCAGGCATTCCGGTTATCGACGCGCCACATGCTGTAGGGCAAGCCTTCGCCGAGATGGCCGAGCACGATTTGCAGGTTCGGATGCTCATCGAACAGGCCGGAAGCCATCAGCCGCAGCGCATGCACCGCTGTTTCCTGCCCGAAGGCCCAGGTCGGCCCAAGCAGCCACGGATGACCGTCATAAATCGGCGCCATACTAGGCAGCGGATTGCGCGGATGCAGATAGAATGGCAGATCAAGCTTTTCGACCTCCGCCCAGAACGGCCAGTATTGCTTGAGGTCGTAATAGACGGCGCTGTTCTCTTCGCGGACCTGCGAGAAGCCATTCACCAGCGAGCCGCGAAAGCCGAGATCTTTGATGCAACGCTGCAGCTCGCGCGTGGCGAGATCGGGATCCTGCATCGGCAGCGCCGCCAATCCCTGAAACCGGTCCGGGCGCTTCGCGACCTGCTCCGCCAGAAAATCGTTGGCACGGCGAGCGACATCCGCGGCAACGCGCGGGTCCGGCATCGCCTGCACCGTCGGCGCATTGAGCGACAACAACATCATCTCCATGCCATGCTCATCCATCAACTTGAGGCGCTTGTCATGGATATCGAGAAGCCGGAATTTCAACTCCGCCCAGTAGCTTTCCGGCACGAACCCGGCCGAGTCCATCACCGTCTCTTCGAGCGCAAAATGCTCCTCGAGACCGATCTTGCCCTTCATGACGTCTTCCCCTGCGCGTAGGTTGAATCCACATATTTCCGGTATTGCGTGAGATCTTTGCGCGGCACGCCGAACTCGCTGCGCAGCGCCAGAACGGTCTGCATGCCCTCATCGTCAAGGCGCGCCGCCGGCTCGAAGCCGTTCTCGTCCGCCAAGAAAATGTCGCAGGTCGCAGCCGCCAGCTCGGCCGTCATATGCGGCACATTGGCAATCAGGAGATCGCAGGCCGCCTGCCTGTTTCCCGGCCGGTACAGCCAAGCCAAGGCCTCGCGATAGCCCTCGATGAATTTGCCCAGGGTGGCGGCATTGCTCTTCGCCCAGGCATGGCTGGCGACACCGACAATGCCCTGGTAATGCGTCAAGACATCCGACGCCGACTGCAGCACATGCAAACCCGCCGCCCGCCCGGTCAGCTCGAATGGCGTCAGCAGCAACGTGCCGGCAAACTTGCCTTCCTTGAGGCCGTCATAGCGCTGCACCGCGCCGCCAGCCCGCTCGAAGGTGACGTCACTCTCGCTCACACCATTCAGCGCCAGCATCTTGCGCAGGACGAAGGCAAAGCCTGTCGTCATTGCATCGACCGCCAATGTCTTGCCCTTCAGGTCGGCGTAGGACTTGATCTCGGGGCGCACCACCAGCCGCAGAAACGCATTGTCCCCGCCCATGAAGGCAAACAGGTCGGGCTCGCGATCGAGCTTCGCCTCGCCCTGCCCTTCGCGATAGGCGACGATATTGTCGAAACCGGTCAGCCCCAACTCACACTTGCCCTCGACCAGCGCCGTCACCTGCTCAACCGAACTGCGCGTATAGACCGGCTCAACATCAAGATCGCGTTGCGCGAAGAAGCCATGCTTGATCCCGGTCCACAGCGGCAAATTGGCGCCGCCGGGAAATACAATAACGCTCAGCTTGTGCGGCATCGGAACCTTTTCGCTGGTTATTGCGGGCTGGCGACAACGGGCAGCAGCAGGCGCGAGGCGTGCTGCGTGTCGTGGTAGATCGTGTCGCTGCCGACCTTGAACCAGCTGTACTGGTGCGTGAAAAGTGAATCGGTCAGCGGTGAATCGCCGTTGGCGATTTCCAGGCGTAGCCGGTGTCCCTTCTTGAAGAGATTCGAGAACGGCATGATTTCGATCTCGAGCTTGACGATCTCACCTTGTTGTAACGGCTTGGGATCATCATGCGTGTAGAAGGGCCGCTGCGGCGTCGATCGCGCTTCGTCCTTGGCGCGATGCGAGGCGCGCAGCCAGCCTTTGCTGATCTGAACCACATCCGGCTGCAGACCCTTCTTGCGGTCCTCCTCCGACTGCGGCAATTGATCGGCGAGCTTAATGAAGACGTCGGTGTCAATCGCCGTCGATGACAGATAAAGCTCCAGGATCGCCGGGCCGGTGATCTCGAGGTCCTGCTCCAGCGGCGGTGTCGTAAAGGTCAGCACGCGCGCGATTGGATCGGGGCCGCGCGGACCGAACATGACGGTGCCGAGTTTCCACTTCGGATCGGGATAGTTAAACACGGTCGGCGCTGTTGCCGAGGCCTTGTCCCAGCCAAGACTGCCGTCGTTCAGCGACGTCAGCGATCCCGATTGTTGCGCGTCGAGATACAGCGACCTGTATTCGGCCCGTTTCAGCGGCCAATCCGCTTCCTCACGCCAGGCATTGGCGCCGCGAATGAACAGACGCACCGGCGGCTCGTCCATCACGCCATTGTTCTCGCCCTTGAGATGGTGATCGTAAAACGGCAGCAATGCCTCGGCGTGGTAGTGGATCTGCTCAAAGAGATCATGTGCCTCGAACACATCGCGGGAGCCGGTCACCGCCAGCTTTTTCGGCGCGTTGATTTTTTCGTAACCGAGCAGATTGCCGCGCAGATGCAGGCCCATCTTGCCCCAATGGCCGATCGACAAGGTCGGCACCTTGATCTCGTCTAGCCGCTCGAAGGCACACCGCTCCTTCCACCAGTCGTCATAGGTGGTGTGCTCGGCAAGCAACCGGCAAATGTCGACGGGCATCAGCTTGCCGGCGGGCTCGCCCGGCGGCCGGTGCAGATTGTTGACGCGCACCATCTGGTACCACCACGGCAGGAAGTCGCAGTAGATGCCGCCGTGATAGACAACGTCGCGGTACATATCGACCGATCCGTCATAGGGCGCGATGCATTTCAGGCTCGGTGGATTGACGATGCCCATAAACCATTGCGACCAGCAGTAATAAGACTGGCCGTAACCGCCGACTCGGCCGTTGCTCCAGGGCTGATGACCGCACCATTCAATGATCTCGTAGAGATCCTGCTGCTCGGTCTTGTCGAGCAGATTGTACTCGCCGTCCGACAGGCCGGTGCCGCGAACGTCGACATGCACGATGATGTAACCCTGCGCTTCGACGTACCAGCCGACCGGACCGACTTCGCGCCACAGAAACAAGGTCGAATGCGGAATACTGTCGGTCTGGTGCTGATAGGGCGACACCGCCAGCAGCACCGGATACTGGCCCGGCGCATCCGGACGATAGATCCGTGCCGACAGCCGGACGCCGTCTCGCATGGTGAGTCCGACATCGGCCTCGACCTTCATCGTGTGCTTCTTCTCGTAGGTCGCTTCAGCAGTCACGGCGCGTCCCCTTCCTCACCACCAGGTCCAACTGCGGCCGAGCAGTACCAGAGAGATCTGCGGGAACAGCACGACGATGACCAGAAACACCGTCATGGTGAATGTCATCGGCAGCGTGCCCTTGAAGATTTGCCAGGTGCTGACCTCCGGATCGTTGAGGTTGGCCTTCACGACGAAGGCCGACATGCCCAAAGGCGGCGTCAGCAGGCCGATCTCGATGGCGACGATCGTTATCAGGCCAAACCAGACCAGATCCGTTCCGAACGCGGCGATCACCGGCAGCACGAAGGGCAGCAGGATGAGCATGATCGAGAGCGAGTCGAGGAAGCAGCCCATGATCAGAACGACGACGAGGTAACCGATCAGCACCGCAACGAAGCTCAGTTGTGCGCTTTGCAGCCACTGACCGACCGCATAAGGCAGGCCCGAGAGCGTCAGCATCTGCGAGTAGAGTTGTGCGGCCATCAGCAGGAAGCAGATTGCGGCAGTGACCTTGCCGGCCTCGATCGCAACTTCCCAGAAGATTCTGAGACTGATCTCCCGGCGCGCGACGCCGATGATAAACGCAGCCAGCGCGCCGGCGCCGCCGGCCTCGGTCGGGGTAAAGAAGCCGCCATAGATACCGCCGAGCACGATGGTGACCAGCAACGAGATCGGCGCCATCTTCTTGAACAGAACAAGCGGTGTATCGAGGTGGATCTCCACCTTCGTGTTCATCTTGGTGAAAACGAAATCCGGCTTCAGGTAAGACAGCGTGAAGATACAGAGGCTGAAGAACACCGACAGCAGGATGCCCGGCAGAATGCCGGCGGTGAAAAGATCGCCAATCGACGTATTGGCCAGCACGCCGAACACGATCATCAGCAAGCTCGGCGGGATCAGCATGCCGAGCACGGAGCTGCCGGTCACAACGCCGACAGCAAAGGTCTTGCTGTGGCCGTGGCGCACCATTTCCGGCACCGCCACTTTGGTGAAGATCGACGCCGAGGCAATCGAGGTACCGGTGCACGCGGCAAAAACTGCATTCGCAGCGACGGTGGCAATGCCGAGGCCGCCGCGCAGCGCCCGCGTCAATTGCGCCGCGACGTCGAACGTATCGCGCCCCATGCCGGTGACCGAGACGAACAACCCCATGATCACGAAGAGCGGGATGACGCCGAAGTCATCGGACGCAATCGAGGTGGTGACCGAACTTGCCAGCAGCTTGCCGGCCACGGCGAAGCTCTTGATCGCCCAGACGCCAAGGAACGACAGCAGCATCATGGCGACGCCGATGTGCATGCCACTCTGGATGAGGATCAGGCTGAGGACGATACAGGTTACGCCGATGCTGATCTCGGACATCTTATTTCTCCAGCGCGGCGCGCAGATCGCGAACGGTCAGCAACAAATGCTGGATGGAGGCCGCGGCGGCGCCGATGACGACAATGCCGGTGAAAGGCCAAAGCGGAATTTCGATGTAGCCCGTCGTGCCCTTGAAGTATCCGCCGTTGTAGTTGTCGACGAAGTTCGGCCAGACAAACCAGACAACGAGCGCGAACAAGGCGGCCGCGATCAACTCGAACAGCGCATAGAACAGCTTTGCCAGCCTTGGATTGATCTGAGCCACCGCCGCGATGATCAGGTCGTTATTGATATGCCGGCCCTCGCGGGCGGTATTGGCCATTTGCAGGAAAACAACCGCCACGATCGCGAGGCCGAGGAATTCGGTGACGCCCGCGACCGGGTGATTGAACAGATTGCGGCCAAGAACATCGGTATTCACGGCGATGGCCATGATGATGATGAGCATCGTGCCGATGATGCTGAGGCCGACCGTAAACCGGCCGAAACCGGTTTGCGGGGCCGGCGGCGGCTTGGGCAGTTCCCCACCCAAGCCGTCATCGATGACTTCAATCTTCTCGCCAGCCATTGTCTGCTACCTACTTGTCCCAGTCGCGAACCGGCTTGATGCCGGCCTTGCGGGCTTCTTCCATCAGCGCCGTGAGCGCCTGATTGCCCGGCACGCCCTGCTTCTCCATCGAAGCCGCCCACTCCTTGGCAATGTTCGGCATCGCTTCAGCCCAGCGCTTGCGTTCGGCTTCTGGGAATTCGAAGAGCGTCGCCTTGAATGACGGCAGCATCTTGTAGCCATTCTCGCCGGCTGTGGCGTAAGCCTCATCCGACTTGACGGCCCACTCGCGACCGACGTCGGTCATAATCTTCTGAACCGCCGGCGGCAGCTTCTTGTAGAAGTCCTTGTTCATTGTCAGGGCGACCGAATATTGAGCGCCGAAACCAACCTTCGCCACATAAGGCGCCGCCTCCGGATACTTCATCGCCGGGAAGGTGGACGGGAACACGATGAAGCCCTCGAACACGCCGTTCTTGGTGGAGTTGTAGTACTCCATCATGTTGCTCTGGACCGGCGTGGCGCCGGTGCCGCGCAGCCAGGCAAGTGCCGCGCCCGCCGTGCCGATCTTGCGGCCCTTCAGATCGTCGATCGACTTGACCGGGAATGTCGTCAGCAATTCGAAGGAGTCGGCGCCGGTGCCGCCGAGACGGATCTGGTTGAACTTGTCGTATTGCTGCGTGAAGCCCGGCACGGTGTCGTGCAACTTGTTCATCACGCGCGACAGCAGAGCGAGGTCTGTCGTCAAGAACGGGGCATTCAAGGTGATGGCTTCGAGCGGAAGCTTGTCGGGAAAGAAGATGGTCGGCAGGAAGCCGATATCGGCCAGGCCATCTTTGACGCCGTCCAGCATCTGGTACGGCTTCAGCAGCGAGCCGGCATAAGCCTCTTTCCAGTCGATGACGACGTCGATCTTCGCATCCTTGATGCGCTTGTCGACTTCCGGAATGAAGTATTTGTTGACCAGCGCCAAGGATGGCAGCGCCGATGGCGGCTGACCGGCCGCGACGGTAAGACTAATGCGCTGTTGCGCCATTGCAGGTACGGCAAGAGCTGCGAGCAGCGCTGCGGCTGCCGAAATTGTCCTGATCATAGTTTCCTCCCTGGTGGATTGATGTGGCGTCCACCGCGGCGTCCGGTTTTCCGGATCGCCGCGGCGCTTAATCGAACTAGAACTTCATCATTTCATCCGGCGGCAGCGGACCCCAAAGATTGGCGGCATTCGGATCCTTTGCCCACACTTTCGGCTTCTGCGGATTGTCGCGGTGCCACGGCCGCGGCTCGAAATAGCCGAGCGCTTCGTCCTTCATCTGGTCGAGCTCGGCGAAGAGTTCGGTGATGAGGCCGTTCGGGCCGCGGTGATAGGTGAACAAATTGTGGCCGATGCCGTGACGGCCAGGACCCCACAACGTCTTGTAACCGCTTTGGCTGAGCATGTCGCACGCCGTCTGCATGTGCGACCAATCACGCAGTTCGAACGCCGTGTGGAAGTGACGATTCGTGCCGGTGCCCATCAGGTTGATGGTGTGGTGATCGACGCCGCAGCGGAGGAACGAGAAGAAGTCGCCCATCCAGTCGGACACGCGGAAGCCGAGCACATCGCAATACCATTTGGTGACCGCTTGCACGTCCGCGCAGTGAAAAGCAACGTGGCCAAGCTTGTGCGGCAGGATGCCCTTGCGCTGAAATTTCAGGTGCAAGGGCTCCGGCGCCTTGAACACTTCCATGACGGTGCCCTTGATGTCCTCAAAGGTCACCATCTCGCTGATGGTCGGGCCGGCATCGCGCTTGTATTCAGTCCGAATGCCATGGTTCTGCGTCTGACGCTCGAACTCGGCGAGATTGTCGTCCGGCCCAAGCTGGAAGCCCAAACGCGTGCATTGCGCCGTATCGCCCTGCCGCAGGATCACCGAATGATGGTCGATCGTATTGGCAAGATAGACAGCGTCGCTATCCTTCTCGACCAGGGTCAGGCCCAGCATGTCGGTGTAATACTCGGTCTGCTGCTGCAGATCCGGCGTCTCGTAGCAGGCATAAGCAATTTTTCGCACGCCGATCATGGGGACTCCTGTTTTAGCGTGTGGCTGTTCGTGAAACGGGTGATTGCTCTGGCTCAAAGACTTCCAGGATGGCGGCGACATCGCGTTCGCCAATGCCGGGAAGCGCCTGCGCATAGATGTCGATCAGGCAATCGAGTAGCGGCGTCCTGGCGCCGACGCTGTCAGCCAGTTCCTTCACGCCATCGAGGTAATGCGCGAGGCCAGGCGCCGAGCCGTGCTGCGGCATGAAGCGCCGCTCGGCCATCCACGGCGCGCGAATGCCGAACTGGGTCGAACCGCCGCTGCCGCCGGCAATCGCTTTGATCATCAAGGCGGGATCGACTCCAGCCTGCAGGCCAATCGCCATGGCTTGCGCCGTACCGGCAATGTGCAGGCCGACAAGGAGGTTGTTGACGAGCTTGACCTTGGTCGAGGAGCCGAACGCGCCGAGATAGAGGTACAGATCGCTGAAGCTCTTGATGACCGGCTCTAGCTTTTGCGCCGCGGCCTGGTCGCCGGACAGATAAATCGCGCCCTTGCGCTGCTCGACCATGCTCGGCGTGCCGCTCACTTCGCCGTCGAGAAAGATCGCGCCTTTCGCCGCCAGCGGCGCGACATACTTCTCCTTGACCGGTATCGAGTGCGACCCGAATTCGACAATGACCTGACCCGGACGGGCCGAGTGGATGAGGCCGTTCGGCCCCTGGATGACTTCGTCCAGCGCCGCGTCGGTCGGCAGGCAGGTGAACACGATGTCGGTTTCAGCACCGATCGCCGCCGGCGACTTCGCCGCAATGCCGCCAATGCTTTCGAACTCGGCCAGCGAGCCGCGGCGATAGCCGAGCACGCGATAGCCGCCTTTGATCAGATGGTCGCAGATCCGATGACCGATCTTGCCGACGCCGACGAACCCAATTGTCTGCATGCCCGTCCCCCTGCTCGTTTACTCCCGCCGCCGCTCTTATTTTATTTCGATGGAGCGATCGGAATAGTTCACTTGAATGCCGAAAGAGCCTTCCATGATCGTCCATTCGCGGATCGAGAAGCTGCGCACGCCGTTGATGACGAACGGGTCCTTCAAAGCCAGCGCACGCGCCTCTTCCTTGCTGGCAACATTGAACACGGTCAGTCCGTCGCTTGAGGCACCGAAATCGAGAGGCCCGGACGCAAAGATCTTGCCGGCCTTCTCAAGGCCGATCAGATATTCAAGATGCGCGGCGAGATGCGGCAGCAAATTGGCTCCCTTGCCGTCCCACGTCACGGCATAGAGTTTCTTGCGCCACATCGGCGCCGTCAGTTCGCGAATACGATCCAGGTTGGAAGCCGACACAGTTACGCTCCGATACTCACTCACAAAAGTTACGCGTCGTCGGCAACCATCCGGTTGGTCAAGGTGCCGCAACCTTCGATTTCGATTTTCACTTCGTCGCCGGCTTTCAGAAACTCACCGCGCGGCATGCCGACGCCGGCCGGCGTACCTGTTGCGATGACGTCACCCGGAAATAGCGTGAAGTGCTCGCTCAGATAGGCGATCTGCTCGGCAATGCTGAACACCAGCCGGCTGGTGTTGGAATCCTGCTTGAGCACACCGTTGACCCAGAGTTTGATCGCCATGTTGTTCGGATTGGCAATAGCCGACGCTGGCGTGAACCACGGGCCCATTGGCGCGCCGTCTTCGAAACACTTCTGGCCGATCCAGTCCATGCCGAAGGGCGAATTCTCGCGCTTCATCAGATCGCGCGCCGAGAGATCGTTCATGATCGTATAGCCAGCAACGACGCTGAGCGCGTCAGCCTGCGAGATACGGCGGCACTGCTTGCCGATGACGACGCAGAGTTCAGCTTCCCAGTCGACCTGCTTGGAAAACGACGGCAGTCGCGCCGGCGCGCCGTCACCAATGATGCCGCCGGCGCAGTTCTTCATGAAGAAGAACGGATCCTTGGCCTTCTCCATCGACGGCGCCTTGCCGGTCACCTTCTTGGCGATCTCGGCCATCTCGGCGAGATGGTCCCAATAGTTGGCACCGGCGCAATAGAGCGCGCCCGGATAGAGGATCGGCGCCATCAGTGCGACATCCTTGAGCGGCTTGCCACCGCTGGCCTGCGCCGCGGCGGCTTCGAGGCGAGGCTGCACCTTGTCCCAGGCCTTAAGCAGGCCCATGACCGATGATGAATTTGCAATGTCATTAACGAGGGAAGCGGTGGGATAAACCAAATCACCGACCAGCAAACCGGCTTGCGGCTCGCCTGCGCCGTCACGATAGCTCAGCAACCGATACCCGGTACGCGCCAAAGCAACCTCCCTGACTTAACGTCACGCCCACTTTGATGGGTCGCGTGAATTTCAAGCCGTGCGGGAAAGACGGATCGTTGCGACGGACCTCAAGTCCGCTCGCCTGTGCCGTCCTGGTCATCCTCCCGCGCGGCATCCCTTTGCAAGACGCTCGCCGTAAACTGTAAGGTACGTTACCGTATCATTTGGAAGTTGCAAGCGGTATAATCACCGAAAGTTCGGGTCGATTGCCGCAGTGCAAGATGAAATAACGAGCGGACGAAATTGGCCGGCGTATAGTTGAGGCAAGATGAGTTCGACATCTTTGAGTTCAAAACCTGCACGGGCAAGCCAGCGCGCGAAGACGCCGCGCGTTGCTGCGCGGCCGGTTGCCCAGAAAACGGCTGTCAAAGCGCGGCGTGGTGGACGCATTACCGAGGCGCGACAGAAGGAAATTGTCGCGCTCATCTCTCCGCTATTTCTCGATCGTGGTTACGAGAAGGTGACGATCGACGATATTGTCGCGAAGATCGGCGGTTCAAAGCGCACGGTGTATGAGCGCTTCGGTGGCAAAGCAGGCCTGTTCAAGATTGTCATCAAGGATTATTGCGATAGCGTGCATCGCGATATGTTCACAGATGTCGAGCAGCACAAGGATATCGAAAAACAACTGGTCGCCATCGGCTCGCACTTCCTTGGCATGATCCTGAATCCGAATATCCTCGAACAGCATCGTCTCATGGTGTCGATCGGGCGCAATTTTCCCGAGCTTGGCCGAATGTTCTTCAAGGCAGGTCCTCAACTGGCTTATGAGCTGATTGCCCGCTGGATCGAGAAACAGCAAGCAGCTGGAAAAATCGGTCCCGGCAATGCGGCTATCATGGCCGAGCTGTTTCTCGATATGCTGACCGGCCGGCACCAATTGGCCTTGCTGACATCCTCATCGACCTCGCCTGCAGAGATCAGCGCAACGGTGAAAGCCGCTGCAAGACTTTTTCTGCACGGTACCAAGGCGTAGCAGTCAGCCTGCTGAGGGTCGCAACGGATTTAACGTCGCCGATCCTGAAGACCGCTTCGTGCCAGAGCCGACATGGCCGGCTAGCCCGCAACCTGCCGACGCGCACACATCCCCTAAGGTCATCGGTTAAACCGCGATCCCGCCCTGGCCCCGGCCACAACCAGACATCCGGCAATAACGCCAAGAGTGACACTGAGCGAGATCCACGACAAAGCCCGCCAGACGCCGCCCTCGCTGAGAAGCGCTGACAGCAATCCGAAGATGGAAAGACCAGCCAGCGTGGCCGGCCAGCGCCAGATACAAAATGCGGACAACGGGCGCATCGTCATTCTGCCGCCCGCCGATTGAGCGGCGCCGAGGGCCGGCGCTTCCACCAGAGATAAAGCCCGCTGCCGAGAACGAAGATCGTCACCAGATCGAGCAGCGCCCAGATGATCTTCAATGGCAGGCCGCCATAGTCGCCAAAATGCAGCGGACGGGATAGCTGCAAGGCGGTCAGATACCATGGCATCTCCAGAACCTTTGTCAGCCGGCCGGTGGCGACGTCGACGAGCGCGAAGGTCGACAGCCGCTTGGTCAACGCCGTCTCGCCGACGGCGCGGATGATAAAATGTTCGGCGCTGATCTCCGTCTGGTTGGGATAGCCGGCAAACATCACACGCATGCCCGGAAGCGCGGCGCGCGCCGTGTCGAACACGCCTTGCACCGGCACCATGGTCGCTTGCAGGGGCGGCGCGCCTTTGTTGAGCGGCAAGCCCAGTTCGGCGCGCACGCCGGCGCGCCAGGCGATGTTGAGCGGCCGCGCCAGTTCGTTGATGACGCCGGTCACGCCGACAACCAAGGCCCAGGCCAAGGTGACGATGCCGAGCAGATTATGCAGGTCCAGCCATTTCAGCCGCGGCGCGCGCTGCGTGCGCACGGTGCCGAAGGCGGTCCGCTTCATGAACGGGCCGTACAGCACCGCGCCGGAGACAAGTGCAACGACAAACAACAGCGCCATCAGGCCAAGAAAAAGCTGGCCCGCCAGTCCGGCAAACAGATCGATATGGACGCGGATCATGATGCGCATGAATTCATCGAGCGCGACGGCAAGCATCGGCTTCGCCTCGTTGCGTTCCTGCGCGAAGGTGCTGACCACCGCCCCGTTTCGCAAATCGAAGCGGACGCCTTCAATCAAGGTCGGCCTGCGGTCGAGCTCTGCGTAGGAGGCGATGAGCCGGACGATGGCGTGCGGGGCTTCATCGTCCAGGAACACGCTCAGCATCAGATGGCCGGGATAAAGGCGGCGCGCCTCCTCCACCAGTCCGTCCAGGCTGACATGCGACTTGCCGTCGTCCGGCTTGGCGTCATCATGCCCGTGGTGATGCTCGATCAGCTCGTGAATTTCGTGCGAGAAGACGAGCGGCAACCCGCTGAGGCAAATGGTCAGCAGGAACAGCGTGCAGATGAGGCTCGACCACTTGTGCAGCCACGTCCACTTCCGGAATGTTGCCGGGGTCATCTACCCGTCACCCTGAGGCGCGAGGCCTCTTGGCCGAGCCTCGAAGGGCGACGGCCCAAATGGCGCGGCCGTCTCCTTCGGGGCTCGCGCTTCGCGCTCGCACCTCAGGATGACGGGTTTGAGAGCGGTACACGCCGCAGTAGACAACACCCGCCCCCTTAGAAACTCGTCGTCAAGGACGCATGATAGGTGCGCGGGTTATTCAAAATGAGGAACGAGTTGATGCTCGATTCCCAATAATTCGCATTGGCCACGTTCTGCACATTGAACCGGAACACCATCGGCCGGTCCCACAGCCCGACGAATTCATAGCGCGCGCCGAGGTCGTAACGCGTCCAGCTCGGGATCGACAGTGTATTCACGGCATTGACGTATTGCGGACCGGTGTGCACGGCGAGACCGTTGACGCTGAGGCCACGCACCATTGGGATATCGACATCGGCGCCGAGATTGATCTGATGGTTCGGCGCGCCGACAACGATGCGGCCGTCATTGGTGCCGTTCACGGTTTTCGCCTGAATAGAATCGAGCACCATCGCGCCGCCGAGCAGCCGCACGCCTTCGGTCACTTCACCGAAGAAGTTGAACTCAAGGCCGCGATTGCGCTGCCGGCCATTGTAGCTGAGGATACCGGCCGTGGTGATCGTGTTCGGCTGCTCGATGTCGAAGGCGCTGAACGTCGTCGTGAAGCGCCCCCAATCGAGCTTGACGCCAACTTCCTTTTGCTTGGTCGGCTGCGGCGGCAGCACCTCGCCGACATTGAGCGATGGCGCCTGGACCACCGATCCGGCCTGCAGGCCCTCAATATAATTGGCGTAGACCGACACATTCGACCACGGTTTCAGCAGAATCGCGAATGCCGGGCTCACCTTGCCGCTGTCATAAGTAGACCGGTAGGCACCGCCTGCGTAGGCATCCGTCGTTACCTGCTGCTTGCGGACGCCAAGCGTCAGTTGGATGCGCTCATTCAGCACCGACATCGTATCGGAAACGCCGTAGCTGGAGAGCTGCGTGACGCTGACCCGCAGCGGATTGGGAATCGTGATCGGCGGGGAGATATAGACCGGATTGTAGATGTTCGACGCCCTCAAGGTCCCGCTCACGGTGGCGTTCTTGTTGTCGCGTTGCACGGTCGAGAAGTTGGCATTGAGAAGATGACTAACCGGGCCGGTCTCAACCCGGGCGCGGATACCGGTCTGACCGGCCAGCTCCAAGAAGCGGCCGGCATAACCGGACGGCGTATAGGTGAAATTGCCATTCGCCGCCGCGGTCAGCTGCGGAAAGCTGCCGAAGGCCTGCTGCGTTTTGTACTCATGCGCGCCTGCCGCCGCGTAGAGCATGATGTCCGGCGTGATATCGAACTCGGCCCGCGCCATGCCGAACTGGTCTTTGGTTTTCACATAGGTCCACGGGCCGATATAGGAGCGGTCGTTCGGCGGCGGGGTGGGGATCGCTGCGATCGTGGCCGGCGCCTGGATGGAATTCTGGATATTGTCGACGGTGCGATCCTGATATCCGGCATCGACCGAAACGCGGAGACGTTCACCGCGATAGTCCAGCCCGAGCGCCGCGACTCCCAGTTTATCCTTGTTGTCATCGATCGGTCCGTCGCCTTTGGCAAACGCGCCGTTGAAGCGGATGCCGAACTCCTTGTTGTCGCCGAAGCGGCGGCCGAGATCGATATGGGTTCCGGCGCGTGCATCCGAGGAATAGCTCGTCGTCAGCCTGGTAATCGGGTCATCGGTCGCACGCTTGGTGACAAGGTTCACGGTGCCGCCAACCGAGCCATTGATCGGCATGCCGTTGAGCAGCGCGCTTGGGCCCTTCAACACTTCGACACGTTCGACGAAGATGGACGACGCGTATGACGTGGGAACCATGCCATACAGGCCGTTCATGCTCACATCGCCGGAATTGATGTTGAAGCCGCGGATTGTGATGTTGTCGTAGGGCAGAACCGAAGAGGTGTAGGTGCGGACCGACGGATCGAATTGCAGCGCATCGCGCACGGAGACCGCCTGACGGTCTTCGATCATCTTCGTCGTGTAGCTTGTCTGGTTGAACGGCGTGTTCATGACGCCGACATTGCCGAGGAAGCCGAGTTGCCCGCCGGTCGCCACCTGCCCGCCGGCATAAACCGGCGGCGCGATCATCGTTGAATTCGTCTTGGGTAGCTCACCTTCCACCGTGATGGCCGGCAAGGTCGTCACCTGGGCATGCGCGTCACGGCTGTTGGTCGGATCGAAGACCGCGATCGAGCGGACGCCGGACAGCGAATATTTCAGCGTTGTCGGCTTCAGCAGCAGCTTCAGCGCCTGCTCGGGCGTGAAGGTGCCGGCGAGACCTTGCGTGCCGACGGCGACGAGATGATTACTCGGCACCAGCAGCTTGAGGCCGGACAATTCCGCCCATTTCTTCAGGGCCGGCTCCAGCGCACCGGGCGGGATGTCGTAAGCGACGCGGGCGGACGTGAAGGCCTGCGCCGCTGTTGCTGCGGCCGGCACCGGCTTGGCGCTTTGTTGCGCGTAAACTGGCGCTGACCCGAGGGTGAGCACGGCTGTTCCGCACAGCAGCCAGATCCGGAACTCACGCGACGTAAATTGCATTCCAAGCCCCCAAAAGAAATCCTCAGCCCCGCACGCCGTGAGTGGCTCCCTTAGCGACAAGAACGAGCGAGCGTCAGAACACGACAGCGACGGCCGGCATTTATTTCGGCCGCTTAACGCGCGGAATCGGGCATGATGGCAACAAGACCCGGCATACGGATCACCTTGATCGGCAGCGCCGCCTCAAGCGAGGCGAAGAACGCGTCGACATCGGAAATATCGACCGTGCCGGTGACTGGTAGTGTCCGGATGTTGTCGCCAAAAATGACCGTGGTGCCGCGCCGGTAGCGGTCGGCCTCGGCGACCACGTCGGCGAGCGGCCGCCCCGTGAAGCGCAATTCGCCCTGCCGCCAGGCCATCAGGTCTTTGATGTCGGCGGCATAGGGTTGCCTGGGCTCGACGCCGGCGGAGGTCTCGACCGCCTGGCCGGCGGCGACGACCACCCCGCCCTTTTGTCCGTCGCGGCTGACGCGCACTTTACTCTCGGAAACGACGACCAGCGCGTCGTCGCCGTTCTTGCGCACGGCATAGGCGGTACCGAGCGCCTCGGCGCGGGTGTTACCGGCGACGACGACGAAGGGGGTCGGGTTACCGGGTTTCACCGTGACGAAGACCTGGCCGGACTGCAAAGTAATCGTACGGCCACCATGACTGACATCGAAGCTGGTCCCGGTGTCGAGATCGACTTGCGATCCGTCGGCCAGGGTGACGGTCCGGACTTCGCCGGTAGATGATTGATAATCCGCGAAAAATGCCGCCGGCGGCCCGGCCAGTCCGCCGGCAAAACCAGCGCCCGCCAGGCCGATCATGGTCATCATTATAATGACAGGTAGCTTGGATTTTCCGGGCCTGCTCTGCCGGGTCAGCGTGGTGCCGACCTGCTCCCACATCAATTTCGCGCGTTTTGCCGCGCGTTTGTGTTCGTCATCCCAGTTTTGCCAGGTTTCGAAGGCCTTCCAGTCCTCCGCCGATTCATGACCGGAGTTCAGGTGTACGAGCCACGCCAACCCCTCCCGCACCACCAAATCTGAGTTCGCGGCGGGAGGGGGCGGCAATTCGAACGGGAGCTTCGGCGGTAACGGCTTAGACATGGGTTCCTGACAATAGAACGAGCCAGTAGCCGGCCACGACAGCGCCGCCACTTGAAATAATTCTAGCGTGCCGACCCGTAGACGCCGATCAGGCAGCGGTCGAGCGCGGCCATGATGTATTTCGACACCATGCTGCTGGAGACCCCGAGCCGCACGGCGATTTCGCCATGGGTGAGCCCCTCGACACGGTTCAACAGAAGCGCCGTCCGTTGCGACCGCGAGCACCCATCCAGCGCCCGCTTAAGAAGCCGGTAGGCTTCCCGCCCCTCGACAATGCGATCCGCCGTCGGCGCCGGATCGGCGAGGCTGTCGCCGAGCAATTCAAGCGACGCCGGCGTCCCGCGCGATCGCTTCTGACGCAGAAAGTCGATGGCGAGATTGCCGATGACGCGGATGAGGACGTTGCGGGCGTCGAGAACGGTCGTCGGCTCTGTCCGGGCGCGGTACCAAACGAGGAAGCGCAAGAACCCATCCTGCACAAGATCAGCCGCTGCTTCCCGGTCGTTGATACGCCGATAGGCAACGCCGTTCAACTCGCGCGTATAGCGCCGAAACAAAACGTCGAGATCGACGCCCTGCTCTCCCGACGCCACCGATACTTGCAACGCCCGCACTGACACCTGAAGCGACCCGATCAACACCCAACGATTGTCTACCCATAGCCAACCGCACAGGCTTCGACAAAGGCTATGTTTTAGAGGAGTTTTAAGGTGATTGGACGGGACCGACGGGCTACGGCGGAGCGGTTTCCCGCTCCGCCGTATCGACCATGGCCTGACGTTACTTCCAGCCGGTGGTCACTTGGGGATAATCGTTGAAACGGTGCGAAGTGTAGACGACCATGGCGCGGTTATTGGCATAGGACGTCTGCAGCTTGGTATCGATATCGAAGAGATTCTTGCCACCGCAGTGATCCGCAGTCTTCTTCACTTCAGCGCGCATCGTCACCTTGTCGCCGACATTGCCGATCGTGCTGTTGCTCGCGTTCTTGGTCTCGCCCGGCAGGATGCAGAAGTAGCCCTGCTTGCCGTTATGACCGTTGTAGAGATAGACCGTCACCCAGATCGCATTCTTCGACTTGTTCTGCGCCCACACGGTGCCGGCGGAGGCCTGGCCGGCGAAGCCGGCGAGTGCGGCAAACGCGGCGGCGGCAACTGCGATTTTCTTGAAGGCGTTCATGTTCGATCTCCTCGTTGTGTCCGTCAGGCGTGATTGCCGTCTGGTGTGAGAAGACCATCGCGCTTTCCGCACTCACTTAGAATTTGATTGCCTTTATGCCGGCGATAGACCGCGCCTATCGTCAAAAAGTCGGGTTCGACGGGAGTGCGCACGCACACTAGTGTCGTTTGCGAATCCCTGAAACGAACGACCCGGACCCCATGCCCGCCCCGACTGATCCTCTCCTCCTGCGCATTCTCGAAGGCCTGCCGTTCGGCGCGCTTCTGATCGACTCCCAGTTCATTATCAAAGCCACCAATCGCGAGGCGGCGCGCCTGCTCGATATTGACGCCGCGCTGTTGCAAGCCGGACAGCCGGTCAAGGCACTGGTGCAGGCGCTCGCAGCGCGCGGCGACTACGGCACCGGCGAGGCCGGCACCGCCGCCGCGCATATCATGACGCAATTGGCCGATGACAATTCGCGCTTCACGCAGAAGACGCCGGCCGGTTTGCTGCTCGGCCTGTCGTGCCGCGCCTATGAAGGCGAGCGGCTGCTGGTCATTGAGGACTTCACGGAAGAAGACGCCCGGCGCGAAGCGCTGCGCCGCTCGGCCGAGCAGATGCGAAACCTGCTCGACTCAAGCCCGGTCGCGGTGGCGATTGTCGGCACCGGCGGCGAGCTGCTGTACACGAACCGCCGTCATGACGAACTCTATGGCGTCAGCGCGGCCGAGATGCCGAAGAACGCCCGCGAACTCTATGTCGATCCGACCGAGCGCGACCGGCTGCTGGAAATCTTCCACCGCGAGGGACAGCTGCTTGACGCCGAGACGCATTTCCTGCGGCCGGACGGCAAGACATTCTGGTCGCTGCTGTCCTGGAAGAAAACCGAATATGACGGCAAGCCGGTCCTGATCGCCTGGATCAATGACATCACGGCGCGCAAGCATGCCGAGGCGGCCATCGTCGAGGCGCGGCGCGTCGCCGAAGAAGCCAACCGCACCAAGTCCGACTTCCTCGCCAATATGAGCCATGAGCTGCGCACGCCGCTCAATGCCATCATCGGCTATAGCGAACTGCTGTCGGAAGATGCATCCGACCGTGGCGACAGCGCTTCGGTCGACGATTTGCAGAAAATCCGCGGCGCCGGCGTGCATCTGCTTGGCATCATCAATGACATTCTCGACCTGTCGAAGATCGAGGCCGGCCGCATGGACATTTATCTCGAGCAGCTGTTCCTGCCGCGGCTGATCGAAGACGTGCGCATCATCGTCGAACCGTTGATCGCCAAGAATGGCAATAGGCTGACGATTGACTGCCCGGCCGATATCGGCCCGTTGCGCACCGACCTGACCAAGCTGAAGCAGAGCCTGATCAACTTGCTCAGCAATGCCTCCAAGTTCACCAAGCAAGGTCAGGTGACCTTGTCGCTGCGCCGCCTTGTCGATGGCGACGAGCCGGACCGCATCGCCTTCGCCGTGACAGACACCGGCATCGGCATGACGCCGGCGCAGGTCGACAATCTGTTCAAGGCCTTCACGCAAGCCGACTCGTCGACGACGCGGCATTTCGGCGGCACCGGCCTCGGCCTCGCCATCACCCGGCATTTCTGCACCATGCTCGGCGGCACCGTCGGCGCCGAAAGCACGCCGGGCAAAGGCTCGACCTTCACCATGATCCTGCCCGATCACGCGGCAACGGTGCCGGTGTCGGCCGGCCCCACCGCCCGGCCCGCAAGCGCCGAGCGCGGCGATGGCAGCATCACCATTCTCGTCGTCGATGACGACCCGGACGTGCACACACTGCTATCGGCGATCCTCGCCAAGGAAGGCTACAATGTTCTGTTTGCCCGCGACGGCGTCGAGGGCCTCGAGATCATGCGCCGCATTCACCCCGATGTGGTGACGCTCGATGTGATGATGCCGAAGATGGACGGCTGGTCGTTGCTCGGCATCATGAAGTCCGACCCGGCGCTGCACACGATCCCGGTCATCATGCTGACCATCGTCGATGATCGCAGCCTGGGCTATTCGCTCGGCGCGTCGGAATTCATGACCAAGCCGGTTGACCGCGCGAGGCTGCTCGCGGTCATCAAGCAGTTTTCCCGCCATGACGAGGAGCAGATCGTGCTTGTCGTCGACGACGATCCGGAGACGCGCACCCTCATCCGCCGCACTGTCGAGGAAACAGGCCTCAAGGCGGCCGAGGCGATGAACGGCCGCGCAGCGCTCGACTGGCTCACCGAGCATCCGGCGCCGACGCTGATCCTGCTCGACCTGATGATGCCGGAAGTCGACGGCTTCGAATTCCTCGACCGGCTACGCGGCCAGCCGCATCTGGTCGATGTGCCGGTCGTGGTGCTGACAGCTAAATCGCTGACCGACAATGAGCGCATCTTCCTCGCCGAGCACACGATGATGATCCTGAGCAAGAGCGCGCAGCCGATCGAAAGCCTGGGACGTGCGCTGGCCATCATTGCCGAGAAGGCGCATGGCAGAAGCTGACGCCGCTCAGGCGGCGGCGCGGGCGATGGTGAATGTCATCACGTTCTGGCCGCCATCGCGCACATAATCCAGCGAGCTGGCCAGTTCGCGGATGAAATGCAGCCCAAGACCGCCAATGTTGCGGTCTTCCAGCGCCGCATTGACGTCCGGCACCGGCGCCTGTCGCGGATCGAAGGACGGGCCGGTGTCGCGGATTTCGCCCCTCACCTGCGCCGGCTCGACGGTGACGCGGATATGCGCCGGCTTGTCGCGGCAATTGCCGTGTTCGCCGAGATTGGTCACCACCTCATCGATGATCATGGCGACGTGATGTGTCGCGCGCTGATCGACACCGTGTGACTTGAGGAAGGCGAAGATGCGGTCGGTCAATTCACCGATCGCCTCGGACGTTGACAGCAATTCGGCTTCGAGGGTCGGCATCGCCGCAAGCTCCAGCGTCAGCAGCAAGGCGGCCATGTCGTCGGATGGCGGCCTGCCGTTCTCGAAAGCACGCACTTCGGCCCGCAAGCGCCCCAGCGCATCCGCCGTATCGAAGGCGGCCGCCAGTTTCCCAACTCGCGCGTCACCGAACTGCTCACCATCGCCGTTCATCGCCTCGGTGAAGCCGTCGGTCAAAACCAGCAATCGGTCGCCGGGCGCCAACACCGCACTATCAGGCGCATAGACCGCGTCGGCGTCAAGGCCGAGCGGCGGCCCGCTTAAACCAGCCAGCCTGGTCATTCCCGCGCTGCGGCAGAGATAAGGCGGGATCTGCCCGGCGCGAATGGCGGTGAGCTGCCCGCTGGTCAGGTCCAGCGCCCCAAGCCAGAAGGTCACGAACATGCAACTCGTATTACCCTTGGCGAGCGCTCGGTTGAGCGCCGAGACCGCCTGCTCCGGCTTGCTGAACAGATCGGCCGCATCGGGCCGCTCGGCCAGCGCCCGCAAGGTGGCGTGCGTTCGCGCCATCATCAGCGCCGCCGCCGCGCCCTTGTCGGAGACGTCGCCAAGGGCGAGCACCAGCAGATTGTCGCCAATGGCAAAGGTATCGACAAGATCGCCGCCGACTTCCTTGGCCGGCTCCAGCATGACATCGACATGCAAGGGCCGGCCGGCGAAGGCGCCGTCAAAGCGCGGCGGCAGCAGCGACATTTGCAGCGCGTGCGCTTCGTCCAGTTCATGCTGCTTGCGCGCGAGATCGGCTCGCACCCGGTCACGCAGCTGTTTCTTTTCCAGCACCGCCATGACGCGGGCGCGCAACAAGGTCGGATTGATCGGCTTGGACAGGAAGTCTTCGGCGCCGAGTTCAATGCAACGGATGACCGCATCGGTCTCGTTCTTGGCGGACACGACAATGACCGGCAGGTCGTCATTGCGCCGGTCGCGCTTGAGAGTCTCGAGCACGCCGAAGCCGTCCTTCTCCGGCATCATGATGTCAAGCAGGACAAGATCGAACGTCCCGGCGGCAATGGCGGCAACGGCCTGCACGCCATTTTCAGCCTGTTCGAACTCCGAGAAACCCAAACGCTGAAGCCGCCGGATCAGCAGCGTGCGGTTGTCGGCCACGTCGTCGACGACAAGGATCCGGGCGCCGGACAACGTCATGGCGGCTTACTCACCGGCTTGAATGTTGTCGCCAGCCTGAAGGCCTTGGGTAATCTCGATGCCGTCCGGCGTGCTGATGCCGAGCGTCACCGGCACGGGCTCCACACCACTTTCGCGGCGAACCAAGACAAACCGCTTGCCATCCTCGTCGCGCACGGCGCTTTGCGGGATGACGACCGCGTTCGGGTTATCGTAGGAGACGATCGCCACTGTCGCCGACATGCCGACATGAACGCGCGCGCGCTGCTCGCGGGTCAGGTTCGATATCTGCACAGTGACCGGGAACGTCGGCATGCCGGACCGGCTGGCCGCGTCGCCCGCGGCCTGCGCGGCAACGGCTGTGACATTGCCGGTCATGGTCATGCCGTCAAAGGCATCGCCGGTGACAAGAGCCTGCTGGCCGATGCGCACTTTGTTGATGTCGATTTCATCGACCTTGACCCGGATCGACAACGTTTCCAGATCGCCGATGGTGAACACCGTCGCGCCGCGCGACACACGCGATCCGACGGCAATCAGGTCGGGCCGCTTGCCCTCGCCTTCCGACGGCATCAGCACGACGCCGGACACAGGCGCGATGACTGTCGCGCCGGCAAGATCGCGCTGCAGTTCATCGACCTTGGCTTGCGCGTTGAGCAGTTCGAATTCGGCCAGACGCCGGTTTTCCTCGCTGCCGCGCTCAAGGGTTTGCGCCAGATCCTGCTTGGCCGATTCAATCTGCATGTTCTGCGTATATTGTTGCTGCAGAAGCTGGGTGTGCTCGTCCTTCGGCACGATGCCCTTGTTCAACAGCATCTGCGTCTGGGCAATGCGAATAGCCAGGTTGCTGCGTTCCATCTCGGCCGCGCCGAGCGTGCGGCGGGCGCGCGACACATCGACACCATTGTCCCAATTGTTCAGCTCATCGACGCGCTGACGCGCCTTGATGCGCGCGCCTTCGGCTTCGCGTAATTTGATCTGCGTCTCCGCCGTATCGATGGCGAGCAGCGGCTTGTCGCGTTCGACCGGGCCGCCATAATCGAAGAACTTCTGCTTCACCGGCCCGTCAAACGGGCCGACAACGCTGACCATCGAGCCGGCATCGACGCTGCCGACCACGACGACGCGCGACGTAATCGGTTGCGTCGTGACGGTGATGATTTCGGCCTTCGGCTCCTCCGACCCGCTGCTGAAGCCAGCCGGTACGACACTGTCCCAATTATAATAGGCGGCCGCGGCAAAGATCATGATGACGGCGGCGACGGCGCCGTTGCGGATGAGACCGATGCGGCGCGATGCGCTGCGCTCGCGCGTGGCGGCGTCTTCGAGCCGGAGATAAGCAGCCTGCAAGGCGGCGTGCTCGGAGGCGAGCGCCTCGGAAAGACTTTCGCCTTCCGTCCGCAGCCGCAGCATCTCGGTGACATCGTTGAACGTGACGACGACGCCGAGCTTGCCGCTTTGCGCGCCGAGCGGCACGCGATAGGCCGTGCTGGCCACGGCAAGGCGCTTCACCTGATCGCCGGCATTGTAATTGACGACGGTCTTCACCGTCTCGGTCTTGCCGCTGCTGGTCGCCGCGATGATCGCGTCCATGAACGCGTCATTGACCTCATCGCCGAGAAACACATCGACCAGTGTCTGGCCGACGACGGACTTCGAGGTCAGGCCGAGCAGCGCCGCGCCGGTGGCGTTGAGCACTTCGATGCGGTGATCCGGCGCAATCGACAAAACGCCATCGGCCAGACTGTCGAGCAGCGTGTCGTAATAGGCGCCGACGCGATCGCTGGTCCTGTCGCTGCCGCCCGCCGGGACGTTCATGGCGCGGACTTGGCTGCGAACTTGGCTTTAGCCGGCCGCTTTGCTTCGCTCTTCGGCGCGCTCTCGATCGGCGCTTTGACCGGGGCCTTGCCCGGCGCCGGGATGGTGCCGTTCTCCTGCAAGGTTTCGCGCAACAGATCGCGCAAGGCACGCACATCGCGGATGCGGCTGAAGCTCGGCCGGTAGAACATCGACACGCCGCGCTGCGGTGATTCCGGGCGGATCATGCGATAGGCGACCATGTCGTCGAGCAAGGCGCCGACCTGAACGGCCAGTTGCGGCAAGAGCGCAATGCCCATGCCGGCCCCGACCATCTGCCGCAGGCTCTCGACGCCCGCGGCCTGGATGTTGCCTTTCGGCCGTTCGGGAAACAGCGCCAAAGTCTGGTCGCGCAGGCAGTGACCTTCATTGAGCAGGATCAGTTCGGACGGATCGATATCGGCGAGCTTGACGGTTTTGACGGTCGCCAGGCTGTGGCTGCGCGGCACGGCGAGCACCAGCTCTTCGTTGAAAACCGGCAGCTCCATCATCTCCGGCCCGCGCAACGGCGCGGTGGCGAGGATCGCGTCTATCTCGCCATGCTCGACCGCCTGCAGCAGATGCTGGGCGAGGCCTTCGGTGAACACCATGTTCAGCGACGGATAGCGTTCGCGCAACGGCTTGAACATGAGCGGCGTCACGTAAGGCCCGAGCGTTGCGATCAGGCCGAGCCGGAACGTGCCGGTCAGCACTGCCGCGCCGCTGCCGACGATGTCGTAGAGGCGACGGCCTTCGTTGAGGATGACGCGCGCCTGCGAGACGACCTCGCCGCCGCGCTCGGTCACCAGCACGCTGCGTGAGGCGCGCTCGAAGATCTCGAAGCCGATGTAATCCTCGAATTTGCGCAGCTGTGCGCTCAGGGTCGGCTGGCTGACCGAACATGCAAGCGCCGCTTTGCCGAAATGCCGGTGATCCGCAACCGCAACAACATATTCCAGGTCACGAAAGCTCAACGCCGCGACGTTCATTCCCAGTCCAATCCCCAAATTGCCCGGGTGTTTTAGATGACTAACTGCCGGTTGCGCGACAACTATCTGCGTCGGTTTCAGAATTTCGACAAACCACAGATGAGATGCGGCATTGGAACTTCGCTGCGCTTTGCAACCGCGATGGCCTCGGCTAAGCCTGCAGTTGTCTTCAACCGCGCGGCCTCATGCTCGACCTTCAGGACATCGTCCGGGAATTTACCGTCGGCCCGACCCAGTTGCGGGTTCTGCGCGGCATTTCGATCAAGTTTGATGCCGGCGAGATGGTGTCGATCACCGGCGGTTCAGGCTCTGGCAAGACGACCTTCATGAACATTGTCGGCCTGCTCGATAAGCCGACATCGGGCCGTTACTTGATTGACGGCCAGGACGTGCTGCAGGCGCGCGCCGACAATCTTTCAGCATTGAGAAACCGGCTGATCGGCTTCGTGTTCCAGTCCTTCTTTCTGCTGCCGCGCCTCAATGCGTGGCGGAATGTCGCGCTGCCCCTGATGTACCGGCGAACGCCGGAAGCGGAAGCGCGCCGCCTGGCGCATGAGATGCTGGAACGCGTCGGCCTCGGCGACCGGACCGAACACATGCCGAGCGAATTGTCCGGCGGCCAGCGCCAGCGTGTGGCCATTGCCCGCGCTTTGGTCGGATCGCCCAAGCTGCTGCTGGCTGACGAGCCGACGGGCGCGCTCGACACCAAGGTCAGCCAGGAGATCGTCGACCTGTTCAAGCAGATCAACCGCGATTTCGGCGTGCTGGTCATGATCATCACCCACGATCCGCGCGTCGCGGCGCAGTGCGCCCGCCGTGTCGTCCTGCGCAACGGGCTTCTTGTCGCCGAGGAAGAGGCAGAAGCCGAAATGGATGCGATCGCGCTGGAGCGATTCGGCCAGCCGCTCGCCAAGGTGTCCTGATGCTGCGGCAGACGATCACCGAGGCCTGCGGCAACCTCTTGGCATCGCGTCAGCGCTCGGCGCTGGCGCTGATCGGCATTCTCATCGGCGCGAGTTCCGTCATCGCCATGCTCAATGTCGGCGGTATGGCGCAGAACGAGACCGCCAAGGTGTTCCAGCAAATGGGCACGGACATCATTTCCATTCGCAGCAGCAACTCCAGTGGCTTTTCGCCAACCGATATCGCGGCCCTGTCGCGCGCCTCCGCAGGCCTCAGCAGCGTCGCGCCCTTTGCCGTCGGCAGTTCGGCCGCCGTCTATCAGGGCCGCGCGCTCAACCCGTCGATCATCGGCGCAACGCAGACTTTCGCCCGGATCGCGCAGGTACGCGTCCGCGAAGGCCGCTTCATCTCCGACTTTGACCGTTTCGAGCCGTTTGCCACGATCGGCAGCAAATTCGCCGAGACCATGGGCGGCAATGTCAGCTTAGGTGCCGAAATCCGCGTCGGTCGCTACCAGCTACGCGTCATCGGCATTCTCGACGAGGTGACGGTCAATCCGATGCTGTCGGTCGACATCAACAACGCCATCATCGTCTCAATGGCCAACATCAAGCGCCTGGTGCCCGCAACGACCATATCGACCGTTGTCGGCCGCGCCCGGCCGGACGTCGGCGCCAGCGAAGTCGCCCAGCAACTCGAGTCCTATTTCTCCAACCGCAGCGACATCGAGGTGCAGACCGCGCAGCAACTCATCGCCGGCATGGCCAATCAGAAGAAGCTGTTCCAGGTGCTGCTCGGCATCATCGGCGGCATTTCGCTGGTGCTCGGCGGCGTCGGCGTGATGAACATCATGCTGATCTCGGTGCAGGAGCGGCATCGCGAAATCGGCATTCGTCTCGCCATCGGCGCGCGGCGCCGCGATATCCAGAACCTGTTCCTGTTCGAAGCCATCATCCTTGCCGTGCTCGGCGGTGCGCTCGGCATCGTCGTCGGCATCGCCGGTTCATATGCCTTTGCGGTGTTCTCGGAATGGGACTTCGTCGTGGCGCCTCTGGCGGCGCCACTCGGCGCCGGCGTGTCGATCGCCGTCGGCGTCTTCTTCGGCTTTTATCCGGCGGTCATGGCCTCGCGGCTTGACCCGATCGTCGCCCTGCGCGCGGAGTGACCGGAGCAAGCTGCGGCGGGATCGCCTCGCTGCCGCTCAATCCGCCGCACAATCCGTACAGCGATCCGCCCGCGCCCTTCTCGGCCTGTGCCTGCGCACAGCTCAGCCAATCGGCGCGCCGGCCGAGCACGTAATCCACCCGCGCCCAGAACAGCTCATAAACCGGCGCGGCCACACCGATCTTCTCGTAGCGGCTGACGGTCAGGCCGCCATGAATATCGCCGGCGTCCGACACGGTCGCCGTCGCAAGCAGGCCGCCCGGATTGGCCTCCGTGTTGAAATCCCATTTCTCCCGGCCGGATGCGTTGGCGACGATGCCGTAGACAAAATAGGACTTGCGCGCCGAGAAACCGTTCAGGCCGAACTCGAATTCATAATTGCCCGAGGCCCGCACCACCGCTTCAGCCGCTTGCAACAGGCGTTCACGGCCCTCGCCTTTGTACAGCCGCGTCTGCACGGCAAGATATTCATTGCGGTCATTGACCGTCGTGTCCATTCCCGTACAGGCCGACAGCGTCAGTGCGCCCGCCAGCAGCAAGGCTATCCGCGGCATCTTGTCTGTCCACATTTCATGCATCGCTAGCGCACCCCGCCGACATTGGCTTCCGTATCCCGCAACGTGACTTTCCAGGTATCGAGCGTGGTGCCGAGCTGGAGGTCGAACAACGTCAGTGAATTAAGATAATTGATTTCCGCCGACAGACTTTGCAGGCGCGCCGAACGGAAGCTCGCCTCCAGCGACTGGACCTGAAAATTCGACGAACGGCCCGCCGACAGTTTCTGCTTTTCGATATCGACGGCACTGGCCGCCAGCGTGACGACACGGCGCGCGGCCTCGAGCTGCCGCCATTGCAGATCGAGCGAGGTCACCGATTGCCGTATCTGCTGTTCGACAGCCCGTTTGGCGATATCCAATTGCAGCTCGGCGCTCTTCAAGCTGGTGGTGGCGCGGATATAGCCCTGCTGCGGCGCCAGATCGTTGAGCGGAATGCCGAGGCGCATTCCCAGGGCGAGATCTGTGGTCTTGGTGGTAAGCGCCGGCACATCGGTCGTGACCTGCGTGTTGCGGCTCAGGACGGATGTGCCGACGATCGACAGATCCCACAGCCGCTGGTTCTCGGCGACGACGACACCAAGCCTCGCCAATTCGATGTTGTTGATCCTCGTCACGTAGTCCGGCCGCGCGCGCAGAGCGATGTTGAGCGCATCGGTGACAGTGACGATTGTGCGTTTAACCGTGAGGCTGTCACGCAGCACGATGTTGGTGGTGAGGTCGATGTCGAGCAGCGTCGCAAGCGCCAGCCGCGCCGCATCGACCTGCCCCTGCCCTTGCAGCACGCTGAGCCGCTGGTTCTCGAGATCGGCTTCCGCCTGCACGATTTCCACATCAGCCATGCGGCCGGCCTCGATCAACGTCTTGTTCACGTCGATCAGGGCCTGAGCGCGAAGCACGGAATCTTCGGCCAGCTTCAGGGATTCGATGCTGGTGGTCAGCGTGCGGTAAGCGGAGATGACATCGGTGATCGTTTGCGCCACCGTCGCGCGCAAGGCGAGCCGGTTATTGGTCTCGGACAGGCGCGCGGCCTTGACCGATGCCATGTTCACTTCGTAACCGGCCCCGCGCAGTAGAGGCTGGGTGATGCTGGCGGTCAGGACATCTGCCCGCGTGCGCAACTCGCCCGAGCGCGTCGCGCCGGAGTCCCACATGAAATTGAACTGCGTGCCGATCGGCGTCAGCGCGGTAACGCTCGGCGTCACGATGACGCTGTCGGTCGTCTCGCCGGCAGCGGATTGGCGCAACACCTGCGCGTCAACGCGAAGCTTGGGCGTGAAGATGTCTTCCGCGACTTTCAGATCGAACAGCTGCGCAATACGATCAATGTAAGCGCTGCGGATTGTTGTATTTTTGCGCAGGCCAATGAACACCGCATCGGCGAGCGACAGCGGCAAGGTCGGGCGTCCATCGCGCATGGCCGGCGGCTGTACGGCCGTCACCGCCGGCGGCCGTTCCCGCACCGGGCGCGGCGTCGGCACCGGCGTGATGGTCTGCGCCAGCGAAGGCGGCGCGGCGATGCCAAGCACGACGGCCAAGACGCAGGGAAGCCGAACCGGCAACAGCCGGCGCACACCCCGCTCGATCCTGTTCAGCAACGCACCACGCAACACGGTACTTCCAGTCTTTTCGCCTTGGCCTCAGGCGGTCAGCGCCTTGAGGGCGTCGACCTCGGTCTCGACAATGGAAATCAACCGCGAAAATCCGGAAATCTCAAAAGTTTCACGCACCGGGTTACTGAGACCGAAAATCGCGATCCTGGCCCCGCTCGTCTGCGCTTTCTTTGCGGCCATCAGCACGATGCGCAGGCCGGCTGACGACACATATTCAACCGCGGTCATATCGACCGCGACGCGGGCGCTGGCGGCTTCCATCAGCGGCAGCAACTGCGCCTGAAGCGTGCTGCTGGTGGTGGAATCGAGATGTCCTTCCAGTTTCAATATCGTCACCGGACCGTTATTCGTCTGACTGATCTTCACGCCATCCTCCGCCACACCGCATTGCACGGCGGACCTTAGAGAATGCACCCGGCCATGACCAGACTGGGTTGCGTGGCTGTGATTATGCGCGAGCGGCGATAGGCGCCGTCTATCGCGTCGCGTTCCCGACGAGGAACAGGGCCCGGACTCTTTCGAGTCCGGGCCCTGCGCTGTTGCCTGTCGCTTAGTGATAGTTGATCGAAATCTGCGGCTTCGAGTTCTTGTCGGTGGAATTCCAGCCGATCTGCTTGCCGCCATTCGGGTCAATCGTCACCATGGTCGGCCCAATGGTCCACTTGTTGCTGCCGCCGCAATCCTTGGACGACTTCTTGATCTCGCCAAGCACATAGACGTTTGCCGAAATGGCGCCGTAGGCCGAGTTCGAAGCGTTGAAGGCCGCGCTGTTCGGATTGAGGCAGCCCCACTGCTTCTTCTGCGTCCGGAAGCCGGCGTTGTAGACCGTGTACCAGATGTAATGCGGTGTGGAGTTCTTGATCCAGAACGATCCGGCATTCGCGTCAGCGGGAGCGAAAGTCGACAGCGATGCGGCAGCTGCTGCCAAGGCAAGGGTCTTGGTCAGGGTCTTAGCGATACGATTCACGTCACTCTCCTTTTATGGCCGCATATTTTTTGCGGCGCGTTTCAGTGAAGTCACCATGCAGGAGAGCCCGAAGAGTCTCTAGGTCGTTGTTTGTATCACAACAATAGACAGCATCTATCGGGCGCAGCTGCACATCGATCTTTCGCAAACAGCATATGTCGGCTCATCGACACAGCCGGTTACGCGCGGGAGGCGAAACGAGCGCTACGCCAAGGGGCATCGCGCTCGCCGTAGAGATGTCGCTGGCTTACTTCCAGGCCTTGCTGGTGCTCGGCTTGTCGGTGACCTTGCTGGACGTGAAGGTCATCATCGCACGGCCATTGGTCTCGACATTCATGTGGTTGTTCTTGCTGTCGTAAGCATTCTTCGGATTGCCGCAGCCATCCTTTTCATACTTCACTTCAGCCCGGATATAGATGAAGGGCCAGCTTTGGAAGTTGTATTTGGATTGCTTCATCTGATCCGCAGGCACGCAGAACCAATCCTTTTTCTGCTGCTGGCCGACCACCCGGTAGATCGTCACCCAGATTGCGCCTGGCGTATGATTCCAGATCCACACCCTGCCGTCCGCGGCATGCGCCTGCCCCGTCCCAGCAAAGGTCGCGGCGCAAGTTGCGGCCACTGTAGCGGCTGCGGCGAGTGTCTTTAGCTTGTTCATTTCTCTCTCCTCTCGTTTGAGCGCTTGTCCGCGCTGCGTTTTCGATGGCCGGACTATGCGTTGCCACCCCGGTGCTCTCCATTCGATTGCAACTATCAGGAGAATAGGACTTGCCTATCGGTGCCGCAGAGGGCGGCTCGGGATGCCGTTCGGCATGTGGCACGGCGACGACCGTCGCGGCGCGCGCGCTGCAGTGAGGAAGGCATGCGGGAGACCCCGAAGTGTCTCCGGGTCGTTGTCTGTGTCGTTACGACAGGCACCATCAATCGGTGCAGTGAACGTTGACGCGCGTCCGCTCTGCATCGCTGCGCAGAGATAGTGTAGTGCCGAAGCGACATACGAACGGACATGCGCGCCAATAAGCCCACCGTTATTGCGCTTTGGAACCGATAGACGGCGCCTATCGCCGCCATAACAGCAATCAAATGGAGGTGGCGCCGCGCCGGACGCATGGTCACTGCAACGAGACACCGCATCGGGCGGGTCCGGCAAAAGGATAGGAGATCAAAATGACGAAAGGTTCTTTCACAGACTTCCTGGACGCGCTGCGCGGCTTCGAGTCGGGCGTCAACGCGGCGACCATCGGCAGCGGTTATGCTGCCACGTTCGTCAGCCAGCAGGACCTGAATGCCTATAAGGCCGGCGAGATCAGCTTGCGCGACCTGCAATACACCTCGACCAATTCGCTGGGCTTCACCGGCTATCAGGTCGGCGAGGCATTGCTGATCGACCTCGGCTACTACAAGGACAGCTTCTACTACGGCAATGGCGCCGCCACGAACACGTGGGACGGCACATTCACCGGCAAGGGTGGCGTCACCAGCCTGGGCGCATTGGAGAGCGGCTTGCAGGAAGGCATCATCCTGGACGCCTTCGGTCACAATCTGGAGATCATCGAGAACGGCCTGGCGGAGATTGGCAAGAGCCTGTCCGACTTCATGGGCCAGAGCACCAGCTACACCGAAAACGGTCAGACCATCGAAGTCACCCTGTCGTTGACCGGCATCCTGGCCGCGGCTCACTTGCGCGGCGCCTATGGCACTCTGGACTTGTTGAAGAATGGCGCCGTCTCGCACGATGAGAACGGCACTTCGATCCTGAAGTATATCAAGGACTTTGGTGGCTATGATGCACTGAGCTCCAGCCAGCTGATCCAGGCCCACAATCAGGGCACGACCGGCAACCTGGCTGAGACGATCTGGAACAAGGACTTGAACCACGACGGCACTGTCGCCGGCGGAGCTGCAACGCCTGTTGAGCCGGTTGCGCCAACGACACCGGCTCAGCCGACGACGCCGGCAACACCGACGACGACCGAAGGCCCGGGCACCGCGGGCGACGGACAAGACTTCAAGATCGCCTATCACTGGGGCGCACATGATGTCTTCGACTTCGACCCGGCGCAGGACACGCTGAACTTCGGCTGGATGGGCGCTGACGAGTTCGAAATCAATGAAGTCAATGGCTCGGTCGTTATCTCGATCCCGACCAACCACGAGACCTACACGCTGCAGGATGTCACGCTGGATGAACTGTCAATGAGCAACATCCAAGCCCTGGACCACAGCACCTTGGCCGAATGGGATGCGCTAATCTAGATGCTGACATGGATGAGCGGCGCGGTGTTGGACGGGATCGGCAACGGTCCCGTCCAACGCATGTTCGTTGCGGAACGCGTTAGGCCGTCACCCTGCCCGGATCCGACGGATGGCCGCCCAAGGCGGTCACCTGGATGTCGAGATAGGGATACAATTCCAACTTTGTCTCGGCGTTTCAGCGATGACGGATACGAACGGCCTAGCGTGAATTGACGCTGAAGCCGCCATCGATCGGGATCTTGGCGCCGGTGATATAAGAGGCGCGATCGGAGGCGAGGAACACGGCGAGATCGCCGACTTCTTCCAGCTCGGCCCAGCGGCCGAACAGAATGCCCTTCTGCTTGCAGATGTCGCCGACCGCCTGCTCCGCCGTCGTGCCGGCCTGCTTGCCCAAACCGTTCGCCCATTCCTGGCGGAATTCGGTGCCAACGAGGCCCGGCACAATCGCGTTCACCGTCACCTTGCTCGGCGCCATGTCGGCGGCGAGGAAACCGGTCGCATAGATCAAGCCGGCATTGTTGATGCCGTGGATCAGCGCCGGGCTCCAGACAGCGATGCCGGACGCACCAGCGACGTTGATGATGCGGCCCGTGCCATCGGTCGGCAGGAAGGCCTTGAACTCGCGGACGATGCGCAGCGCGCCGAGCATCTTGACGTCGACGGCGTTCTCCCATTCCTGGTCCGGCCATTCGATCTGCCGGTCCATGCGTGTGATCGGGCCGGCGGCGTTGTTGACCAGGATGTGCAGCGTGGCAAAGCCGGGCTTGGCGGAAATCGTTGCGGCAGCCGCCTTCACCGACTCCGGATCGGTTATGTCGCAAGCAACGCCATGCGCCTGCACGCCGAACTCTTTGGCGATCTCAGCAGCGGCGCTTTCGACATCGGCCTTGGTCCTCGCCAGCAAGGCGACGTTGACGCCCTCGGCGGCCAGCGCCCGCGCAATCGCCTTGCCAATTCCCTTGCTGCCGCCACTGACAACCGCGGCGCGTCCCTTGAGACCTGTCTTCATCGCATGTTTCCTTCTCTCTATTCAGGCGCTTGGCAGCGGCGTCGGCTGATAGGCCACGAATTTCCAGCCCCCAGCTTCGCGCGCCCACACCGCAAGGCACGCATTGTCGATGCGGCGCGGCTCGCCGCCGACGCTGACTTGTGCCGTCATCCGGCCGGTAATCAGGGCGGTGTCACTGAGCACCAATACGCGCTCATTCGGATGATCTATCTCGTGATAGGTGAACACACCCGACGCGACCTTGGCGAGATAGCTGGTCTTGTCGTCACGCTCGCCGCGCGAGTGCGTATAGATCAAGGCGTCGGAGCACAGCTCATCGAGTACGTGGACGTCACCGGCGATCATCGCCGCGTAGCGCCTGTTTTCCAGGTCTTCGATGGTTGATTGCTCGTTGCTGCTCATCGGTCGGTGCTCGATTAGGCGGTTGTCGTCTGCGGTGCGGCGAAATTGTTGTGGTGTCCCATCCACTCGGCGGACGGCAACTGACCCCACCGGTTCACGACGCGGTAGTTCGACAGGTTCTCACCGGGATCGACCGCTGGCCGTGGCTGGAAGCCGAGATCGTCGATGATTTCCATTTCTGCGGTGCACTCGAACAGGAAACCGCCGGCATCGACGTAGTAAGAAAACAGATTGTCGCCGGGGCCGTGGCGTCCGGGACCCCAGACGATGCGGCGGCCCATCGTGTCGAGCAAATCGCCCAGCCGGCGAAACTCGGAAAAGCCGGCGAATTCCCAGCTGATATGATGCATGCCCGTCTTGCCTTTGAGCAGGCCGACGGTGTGATGACGATTGTCGCCGGCGCGCAGCCAGACGATTTCGTCGCCAGTGGTGCGGTCCGACAATTTCAGGCCGAGCACCGCGCGCAACTCGCCTGCAATCTTCGCCGGATCCGACGCCGCAAGATTGACGTGATCGACGCAGCGCGGGTGAATGCCGCCACCCGCATAACGCCGCGACTGGTCGCGCGGCATCGGTGTATGCGCTTCGAACACATGTCCTTCGCTGGTCATGAATGTCACGGAGCGCTCGATGACCGGCAGCGACGGTGTTGTGCTAATGACCTTCAGGCCGGCCGCCTTCGCCTTCTCGGCAATCCGGTCGACCGCCGCCACATCATAGGCCTCGAGGCCGACCGCGCGGAATTCGTTGGCGGCGGCGCGATGCAGGATCATCTCGGCATGGCGCTGGTTCGAGGTGAAAAGCGCGCGATCCTTGCCGGCCTCGACCGTGTTCAGGCCGATGACTTCCTGCGCTTCGCGCACGCACTCATCGAAATTGGCGACGTTCATGGCGACATAGCCAAGGCGATAGATCGATGGCTGCATTTCGCAGTCCTCCCCGTTCATCACGCGGCGTCTGGCGGCCACGCATTTTCATCAGCAATCGTAAGACGGAGAGTTTCGAACGTCAAACAGATATTCGAAAATGTTTCTCCGTCAGAGAATCTCAAGGTCCGGCGCGCTGAGCAGGATATCGACGGTGCGGCTGAAGTGCCGCTTGATCAAATACGTGGCGGCCTCCGCATCGCGTGACACCACAGCCTTGGCGATGTCATCGTGCTCCAGGGCGTGATCGCGCGCTTCCATCGGATAATGATGCGACAGACGCCGGTAACGGTCGGCGTGATCGAACAGCAGATCGCGGACTTCGAGCAGACGCTTCGATCCGCAGGCCGACACCAGCGAGAAATGGAAGGCGCGATGCCGCGCTTCCCACTCGGGATCGATCCGCCCCTCCGGTGTCAGGCTTTCGCGCTTGCGGAGTTCGTGAGTCGTGGCGAGGATGTTGGCTTCCCAGCGGTCGTCGCCCTTCTCGATGGCCAGACGAATGCCCATCGATTCGATTTCCTTGCGCATGAACAGGATATCGAGAAGGTCCGCCTTCGATATTGGCGCGACGCGGAAACCCTTGTGCTCCTCAAGTTCGACCAGCTTTTCCGCGGCCAAACGATTGAGCGCTTCGCGCAACGGGCTGAGCCCGATTCCGTACCAGGCCTTCAGGTCCTCGAAGCGCAAACGCATGCCGGGTTTGAGCTGCCCATCGAGCAAGTCCTGACGCAAGCGGTCGTAGACATTCGACATCAACGTCCGCTGGCGGATGGGATCGGCAATCGTGGGCATGTCGGTATCTCGCACGTGTCCGGCGCTTTCTACCTTAGCAAGGACTTACGGTGGCACGCGAATATTTTTCAACCATACCAGTTTCACCTCAACCGTGCAGGTAAGCCTTGGCCAGACTTTCGTCAGCCAGAACGGCCGGCCATTCCTCACGCGACACCTGACGAACAACCTTGCCGATCGACAGCACATAGGTCCGCTCGGTCATCTGGATGGCGAGAGGGATGCTCTGCTCGACGACAAGGATGCTGACGCCGCGCTGCCGCAGCCGGGCAAGTGTCGCAAAAATCTCCTGAACCACTTTGGGTGCGAGGCCGGTCGTCAATTCGTCCAGCACAAGCAAGGTCGGCTGCAGCAACAAAGCGCGCGCGACGCAGACCATTTGCTGCTGGCCGCCGGACAAAAGCCCGACCGTGGATTTGAGCTTCTCCGCCACAGGCGGAAAAAGGGCCAGGACATCGGCCATGCTGATGCGTTCATAAGAAGTTGGCCGCTTGACGCGCAGGCCTGCCCGCTCGGACAGGCGCAGCGTATCCTCAACCGTCAGGTCCGGGAACAGATTGCGTTCTTCAAGCACCACGGCAAGGCCATGCTCAAGCCGGCGGTGCGTCGGCACGCGCGTGATGTCCTCACCATTCATGATGATGCGGCCGGACTGCACCGGCATCAGGCCGAAAATGGTGCGGATCAGCGTCGACTTGCCCGCGCCATTGGCACCGATGATCGACACGGACTCGTTGTCGCCGACGTTCAGGTCGACGCCCTGGAGAACCGGTGCGCCGCCGTAACCTGCGACGATCTGTTCGACGACCAAGGGCATTACGCGGCTCCCAGATAGGCGTCGCGGACTTTTTGATCGTCGCGAATGGCGGCCATCGGACCGGTCGCAATGACGCGGCCGAAATACAGCACATTCACGACATCGCAGACATCCATCAGTCCCATGTCATGCGACACCAGCAGCACCGTGGTGCCTTCGCTGGCGAAGACGCGGATCCAGCCGCGCAATGTATCGATCTCGGGCCCGCTCAAGCCGGAGGACGGTTCATCGAGCAACAGCAACTTCGGCTTGGCCTGATGCGCGCGCGCCAGTTCGACGACGCGGCGCAGGCCGGCCGGCAACTCGCCGGCGCGGGTTGCCGCCAGGTGCGCAATGCCGAACCGCTCGCAGGTTTGCAGGGCTGAAGCGCGCGTCGAGGCCAGTTCGCGGCGTGCACTTGGCATAGCAAACATCGTCGCCAGCACGCCGCTGCTTGTATGCGCATGCATGCCCATCATGACATTCTCGAGCACCGTCATGTGGTCGAAGACCTTCGGCGTCTGGAAGGTGCGTAGCAGGCCATCGCGGCTGCGCTGCTGAATGCTGTCCTGCGCGACGTCGCGGCCATTGACCGAGACCGTGCCGCTGCGCGGCCGGATGAAGCCGGTGATGATGTTGAACAACGTCGTCTTGCCCGAACCGTTGGGACCGATCAGGCCGACGATCTGGCTCTCCGGCGCAGCAATGTTGACGTCCTCGAGCACGCGCAGGCCGCCGAAGCGGTGCGCGACGCCTTGCACGTCCAGTACCAGCCGCGCGCTCTTCGCTGTCACCGGTGCGGGGCTCATGCGCCGAACCTCTTCATCACGAGCTTGGGCAGGCCGACAATGCCCTCGGGCAGCAGCGTGACGACCAGCACCAGCGCCAGGCCGAACAGCACTTGGTGCGCATCGCCGAGACCGCTGAGCAACTCCGGCGCCAGCGCCACGAACAACGCACCGATGATCGTTCCCCACACTGACGCCGCGCCGGCGATCACCGGGATCAGCAGGAAAATGATGGAGCGCTCGACGGTGAAGCTCTGGACGCTGACATAGGTCGCATAATGCGCGAACAGCGAGCCCGCTAGTGAACCGAGAACGGCGCAGAGCACGAAGATTTTGGTTTTCAAAGCATGCATGTCGACGGCCAACGCTTCGGCCGCGGGCGGCGCGTCGCGCATCGCCCGCATCGCCAGTCCAGCGCGTCCGGTCACCAGATTATGCGACAGCCAGATCGCAACAAGGAAAATCGCCCAGACGAAATAGTAATAGCGCTGCGGCGTGTTGAGCTCGAAACCGAACAGCGACAGCGTCGGAATGCCGCCAATGCCAAGCGTGCCGCCGGTCAGCCAATCCCATTCATAGAACAGGATGCCGCCGATCATGCCGATGGCCAAGGTCGCAAGCGCCAGAAAGAACCCGGTCAGACGGAGAATCGGCCAGCCGATGATGAAGGCAATCAACGCGCTCAACGCCGCACCAACAACAATGCCGAAAATCGGTGACAGACCGAGCGTGACGCAAAGATAGGCCGAACTATAGGCGCCGATGCCGTAGAAGAATGCCTGGCCGAGGCTGACAATGCCGCACTGACCGAGCAGCAGCGCAACGCCGAGCCCGGCAATGCCATACAGGCCGGCAAAGACCATGACGTCGACATAGTGCCGCTGCAACAACAGAGGCAGCAGTAGCGCAACAACTGCAACAGCAGCGATGAGGAGCTTGTTGCGAGCGAATGCCATCTAGCCCCCTCGCCGGCCGGCGCGGCCGAGAATCCCGTTCGGCATGACGATCATGACGATGATCATGACGGTCATTGCCGCGATATCCTTGTAGCCGGACGATATGCCGATGACGGCCAGCGCCTCGCTGATGCCGATCACCAGGCCGCCGACGACGGCGCCAATGGGATTGGCCAGCCCGCCGAGGATGGCGGCGGCGAAGCCCTTCAAGGTCAGGGCAATACCCATGTGATAATTCACCGAGACCAGCGGCGCGACCAGGATGCCCGCCAGCGCGCCGACCGCGCCGCCGAGGGCGAAGGTATAGGTGCGCATCAGGGTGACGTTAATGCCATTCGTCGCGGCCCCGATCGGATCGATCGATGTCGCCGCCATCGCGAGGCCGGTCAGACTGTAGGTGTAGAACAGCCGCAACAGGATCACGACAACGACGGAGATGCCGACCAGCCAATAGGAATGCACCGGAATGAAGGCGTCGAACATTTCGACGACGCCCGAGCCGCCAATGCCCGGCAGCAAATAAGAGTCGCGGCCGACGAAATACAACAGCCCGGCCGAAATGGTGAAGGCGAGCCCGATGGTCAGCAGCAGGAAGCTTTCCTCACCGGCCTTGCGTCGCATCATCGGCCGGACGAACAGTATGTCGACGATCAAACCGAGCAAGGCGCCGGCTGCAATGCCGATCAGCGCCGCCGGAAAATACGGTACGCCGTACGCCTGAAGCGCAAACACGGTGACGATGCCGCCGACAACGGCGAATTCACCCTGCATCGCGTTGATGACCTTCGTGCCCTTGAAGATCACCGCCAAGCCGATGCCGATCAGTGCGTAGACAAAGCTGTTGGTGATCCCAGACAGCATCGCCTGCCAGAACAGGCCCCAGCTCATTTACGCTCTCCTCTGCCGCAGGGTGCGCGCCGCGTGGTTCACTCGAACCATCGCGGCGCGCGGATTGCGCTAGTTTGCGGCTTTGAAAGGAAGACGCTTGAAGGCGCCCTTCTCCAGCACCGAGTACGTGAAGCTCGCCGGCGTCAGGCCGCCCATGTCGGGCTGGCTGAAGTCGTACTTCGTCATCACGCCATCATAAGGCTTGCGGATCGCGTCGCAGAGCTTGGCGCCGTCGGTGCCGCCGGTTTCGTTGATGGCCTTGACGACAACGTTCAACGCATCCCAGCCCGCAGCGTCAAAGTGCTTCGGCTTCTTGCCGAATTCCTTTTCGTACAGCGCGACGAATTCCTTCTGCGACGGCAGCGGATCTTCGGCGATCAAGAACTCGGCGTGCACGACACCGTTGGCCCCGTCGCCCATCGCCTTGACGTATTCATAAGTCGCGGTGCCATGCACGGAGATGACCGGCTTGCCGAAGCGAACCTGGTGCAGCGCACGGAACGGGACGGCCGAGGTGCTGAGCACGAACACCGCGTCCGGCGCGGTTGAGCGGATCAGCGCCGCCTGTGCGGTCGCGTCGGTCGCGACGATGTCGAATTTCTCGACCTTGCTGAAAGTGATGCCGAATTCAGTGCCCATCTTCTGCATCACGTTCCAGATGACCTGGCCGTAACCGGAGTCATGCAGCACGCCGACATTCTTGGCGCCGATGCTCTTTGCATAGGCCAGCAACGCGTGCGAATTCAGCGCCTGCGCCGGAGTCAGATGGAAAACACAGGTGCGCTGGCGCTCGATTTCCGGGCCCAGACCGGCGAAAGCAACGAGCGGCATCTTGATCGGATGCGTGATGGCGCCAATGGCGACGGACTGCGCAATGCCGGACGGACCGATGATCGCCGCGACCTTTTGCTCATGAATGAGCTTGTTGGCTTTGGAGATCGCGGCATCCGGGTTCGAGCCATCGTCTTCGAGCAGGATTTCGACCGGGCGGCCCTTGATGCCGCCGCGCTGATTGAGGATTTTCGCAGCAAACAGCACGCCATCGCGCTCCGGCTGGCCGACGCCGGCAAGGCCGCCTGTGACCGACAGCAAGGCACCGATCTTGATCGGTTCGCCGGAAGCGGCCTGTGCAAATGATGGAACTGGCGCCAGCGCCAGTGATGCGAATGCGGCAGCGCAAAGTGCGGTCTTGAGCCCGATGGGCATGGAAAGCCTCCCTTGGATATTTTTATTGCCGGATTCGTAGAACGCGGCCTTTGCCGACGCAAGCCCGATTATCGAAGATATTGGAAATAATCGATCATCGGTTGGCACTGTCCGGAAACCGCGCGGTTGCGTTCCGGACTTGGGTTCGCCTGCCCTTGCTCCCGCTATGGGCCTGATTGCGATCGGCTGCAGCTTTTGCCATATCTGACTAGGAATACTCCGAAGAGCGCAAAAGAAAATGCCCGGCAGGTCAGTACGAGTCGAGGCTGCGGCACGGACACTGGTCTTGCTGGAAGAGTTGAACCGGCATCGCATGGCGCCGCTCGATACGCTTCATAAAGCGACCGGCTTTCCGAAATCCACGATCGTCAGACTCCTGAAATCGCTCTGTGCCATGGGGTACGTGGCGAATGACCGCCGGCAAGGCGGCTACGCCGTGACGTCGCGGGTGAAATCCCTCAGCAACGGCTTTCACGGCGACCCGCTCGTCGTTGAAGCTGCGCGTCCCTGGGCCATCGCATTTACACGTCAGCATCAATGGCCGATCGCGATCGCCGTTCGCGACGAACTTTCGGTGGCCATCAGATTCAGTACCATTCCGGACAGCCCGGTGTCGCCATTTCATGCAACGATCAATACCCGCCTCAGTTTGCTCGGGCGCGCACTGGGCCGGGCCTATGTTGCGTTCTGTTCTCCGGCGGAGCGGTCGTCCCTGCTCGATCTCCTGGCACGTTCGAAAGATCATGAAGATTCTTTCGTGCACGATCGCGGTCGCGTCACAGCTCTGTTGTCGCAAATCAGACGGCAGGGTTATGCCGAGCGCAATCCGCTGGTCGAACCCCGGTCATCAGGGACGATAGCCGTTCCGATCATCGTCGATGACAGAGTTCTTGCCACGATCGGCATGACCTATTTCAAGTCGGCGATCAGCCAAAGCGACATTACAGAGAAGTATGTGCCCCTGATGCTGGCGCTTGCCGGCAACATTGCCAAGAGCGTTGCCGTTCTGCGGTGACGGGCTAGAGGTGGCGGCCTTCGTCAACCGGCACGACGATGCCGGTAGAACTGGTCAAATGAACGACGCAGGCAATGACCGCCTTTGCGACATCATCGGCCGTGGTGACGTGAGCGAGCGGAAATCGTTCCGCGGTTTTCTCTAGCTGCTCGCGGGTGCGGCCAGGAACGAAACTCGTATCGACGCCGGCTGGCGAGATCGAGAACACGCGAATCTTGGGAGCGAGCACCTTGGCGAGCGCGATGGTGAGCGCGTCCACGCCCGCCTTTGCCGCCAGATAGGCCAGGCTGCTGCCAATTCCGGTGCGCGCGGCAATCGAGGAGATGTTGACGATCGCGGCGCCGCTGCCCCGTTCAAGCAAGGGCCGAAAAGCCCTGACCACGGCGAACGGCCCCCGCAGATTGACGGTGACCGTGCGATCGAAAATGTCGTCAGTCAGCGCCGTCAGATCGTTGGCGGGCACCGCGGTCGTCGCGCCGCCGCTGTTGATGAGGGCATCAAGCCGGCCATACCGCTCCTCAACCGCCGCAGCGGCGGCGGCGATGGAGGCACTGTCATCGATCGAGATTTGCAGCACCATATGTTCGCTGCCGGGCAGCGCATCCCGCACCGCTTCGGCTAGCGCAGCGCGGCTGTTGTAGCCGACAACCACTGCCGATCCGAGCGCGGCAAACCGTGCCAAAATGGCCGCGCCGATGCCGCTGCCGCCGCCGGTGACCAGCACGACTTTCGGGACCGCCAAGGCCGGCAACTCGATTTCCGCCATTTGCTATGCGTTCCGGACGGCGTTTGTCGCGGGAAGCTTCAGCAGTGTCCGGACTTCCGCCGACGAGGCAATCGTGCCGCCGAGGTCCTCGACAATGCGCTTGGCCTTCTCGACCATTGCCGCATTCGACGGCGCCAGTTTGCCGGCGGAGATATACACCGCATCCTCCAGGCCGACGCGAACGCTGCCGCCGAGCAGGAACGATTGCGCCACCATTGGGAAGGCGAAGCGTCCGGTGCCGAAGCCGGTCCATATCGCACCCGCCGGCATCAGGCCGCGCGCATAGAGCAAAGTCTCCGGCAGCGGCTTGAAGCCATATTTGATGCCGGTGACGATGGAGCACAATGGATTGGCGTCCAGCGCGCCCTCGGCAATCAGGTCAGTGGCAAACTGGATATCGCCCGAGTCGAACAGCTCAAGTTCGGGCCGCACGTTCGCCGCTTTCATCGCCGCGGCCATTTTCCGTACACTGTCAGGCGCATTGATAACGACCTCACCGCCGAACACCATGGTGTTGAGATCGAGCGTCGCGATGTCCGGACGGATATCGACAATGTGCGCGACGCGCTTCTCCGCCGTTGTCAGCGTCGTCTTCGGCCCTGGCACAAGGGGATCGTGGTGGGAGGGCTGATAGCGTCCGCCCGGCCCAGTCGTGAGATTGATGATCAGAGCCGGGTTGGCGCGGCGAATGCGCTCGACCACATCGATATAGTATTCGAGCTTCATCGACGGCGCCGCCGTCTCCGGATCGCGCACATGAATATGCACGATGGCCGCACCGGCCTCCGCCGCGGCGAGCGCCGCGTCGGCGATTTCCGCGGGCGTCACCGGCAGGTCCTTGTGTTGAGCGCGCGTCGTATGGTTGCCGGTGACGGCACAGGTAATGAAGGTTGGCATTGAATTCCCTTAAAGTTCGATCTTCGCGTCTTTGATCAGCGGCGCCCACTTCTTCAGCTCTGTAGCAATGAAGGCATTGAGGTCAGCCGGCGAGCCGCCAATGGCATCCATGCCGTTTTGCGCCAGACTCTTCTTGCCGCGCTCGCTGACCAGCCATTCGTTGACCGCCTTGTTGACCGTGTTGACGATCGCATCCGGCGTGCCCTTCGGCGCGACCACCGCATACCAGGCCGAGGCATCGAAGCCCGGCAGACCGACCGATGTTGCCGTCGGCACGGTGGGAAGCTGGAATGACGGCTGCGTCGTCGTCACCGCCAGCGCGTTGAGCTTGCCATCTTTCACTAGCGGGACATAGGTGGTCAGGAAGTCGATAGCGACATCGATCTGGCCGCCGAGCAGGTCCGTCATCAATGGCGTCGTGCCGCGATACGGCACATCGGTCACTTTCACGTCGGCGAGCTTTTGCAGGAACACCGTGGTGATATGGCCCAGCGTGCCGTTGCCGGGATGGCCGACATTGAGCTTGCCCGGATTGGCCTTGGCGAACTCAATCAGTTCCTTGACCGTTTTAATGCCGCCCGGCTTGGTGACGATGATCAAAGGCGAGCGCGACACCAGAACGACCGGCTGAAGCTCGGCTTCCGGGTCATAGGGCATCGACTTGTACATCAGCTTGTTCAGCGCCAAAGGCGCCGGTGTCGAGAACAGGAAGGTGTAGCCATCCGGCTTGGCCTTGGCGACATAGGTGCCGCCAATATTGCCGCCGGCGCCGGATTTGTTCTCGACCACAAAGGTCTTGCCGAGCTTCTCGGTCAAGTGCTGCGAGATCTCACGTGCAATGACATCGGCATTTCCGCCGGCCGGGAACGGCACGACCATCGTGACACTGCGGCTCGGCCAGGCGTCCTGCGCGTTGGCCACGCCGCCGAATTGGGCGAGCAGCACAGCGGCAGCGGCGATCTGTAGAAGCTTCTTCATCGGCGTTCTCCCAAAGTTTCCATTCTTGTTGTTTCTGGAATTTTCAGTTGTTGGCTCAGGCCCGTCGCGACTGAGCGCATTGAGTTATCGGCGTGCCATTCTTGTCGACGCCTCAAGTCGCAGGAAAGGGACGCTCTCGGTTTGCAGAAAGTGATCGCAGCGGGCGGTTGAGTTGGCCAAGGCTAATTGATCGCATTCCGCAGGGCGGAATTTGCGATGCTATGCAGGCCCGAGACGAGCCGCAACAAGGCGCCTTACGGCGCGTCGAGCCACTCGCCGCCGATCACCAGGCCACGCGCCGATAAACGGCTCTTGCCTTCGAGATGCTCGCCAACGGCATCGACATAGTCAAACTTGCCATCGTCCAGCGACAGCACCGAAGCGTCGCCAACGCCGCCTTGCCGGAATGTGCCGAGTTCAGGCCGCTTAAGCGCGTTGGCCGGATTTTCCGTCGCTGCGCGGATCACCTCGTTCATCGGCATGCCGAGGCAGATGAACTTGGACATCGTGGTCAGCAGGTCGAAGGCCGGCCCTTCAATGCTCAGCGTGTGTACGTCGCTGGAAATACAATCGGGCATGAACTCACGCTCGAGCATGGTGCGCGCCGTGCGGAACGCGAACGAGCCCATGCCATGGCCGATATCGAAAATGATGCCGCGCTCACGCGCCGCCAGAACATAGGGCTCGACCTTGCCATCGGCGGTCGCCGGCGTGTTGGGGAACGGCCGGAAGCAATGCGTCAGCACGTCGCCTGGCCGCATCAGCGCTAGCACCTCATCAAGTGTCGGCGGCGGCTCATCGATGTGCACCATCATGCTCATGCCGAGCCGCTCGGCGGCCTGTCGCGCGATCTGCAGGGGGATGACGCCTTGCTCGCCACTGGCGTTGCGGCCGACGCGCACCTTGATGCCGACAATGACATCGCGGTTTTTGTCGGCAACATCGACCGTGTCGATCGGCGCCATCAACCGATGGTCGCCGCTCTCGCCAACACTGACGCGCTTGGAGAAGGCGTAGATGCCGGCAAAGGAAATGTTCAGGTAGGCGAGAATGCGCGGCTTGCTGCGTTTGATCACATGATCGCGGAAGCCAGCGAAATTGCCTGGCCCGGCGCTGCCGGTGTCGATCATTGTCGTCACCGCACTGCGGCGTGCAAAGGCTTCAGGGTTGACGCCAAGCGAGGTGCCACCGTCATAAACATGGGTGTGCAGGTCGATCAGGCCCGGCGTCACGATATTGCCGGCGACATCGCGCTCGGTACGGCCTTTCAGCCCCTCACCGACCATGGCGACCTGGCCGTCGGTGAAAGCCACATCGGCGACCCGGTCGATCCCCTGTGACGGGTCGATGACCCGGCCGCCCCGCAAAACGAAATCATGCACCGGCATAGAACAATTCCCTCATCAGTCGCCCAAGGGCCCCTCGGCGTCGCCGCCGCCAAAGTTGCCGAGAGCATATTTAATACGCCGCATGCGCTCCTGCGTTTCGCGCGGGCTGCGATAGGCGGTCAAAGCGGCGAGAAGATCGACTGCCGCCAGGAACGCATAGCGCGACGACGTCGGCTTTAAAGCATGCGGAGTTTCCGGCACGTATAGCCCTAGAGAAATATCCGCCGCCATCGCTAGTGGCGAGTTCGGCTTGGTCACGGCAATGACGGTGGCGCCGTATTCGCGGGCGATGGTAACTGCATCGATGATTTCCTTCGGCTTGCCGGTCGCCGAGATCGCCAGGACGACATCTTTCTTCTCCAGGGTCGCCGCCACCATCCGCATGAGGTGACCGTCGGAGTAGTTCGACACCGCGACGCCGAGCCGAAAGAAGCGATGCTTGGCTTCATTGGCAATCGTCGTCGAGCCACCGCCGACGCCAATGGTGATCAGTTTACGGCATGAGGCGATGACTTCCGCGGCGCGCTCGAAATCGGCAACGACCAGTTGCCGCTCAGCAGTATTGATGGCGCGGTGAATGTCATCGAGGATCAACTGCCAGACAGTGTGCTTGCCCTCAGTGTCCCGGACGGGCTGCGGCTCATCCAGATAGATCCTGCCCACCACAAGGCTTTGCGCCAGTTTGACCTTGAGTTCACGCACGCCGGCGCAGCCGACGGCCCGGCTGAAGCGCGTCACGGTCGGCTCGCTGACCCCCGCGCGCCGCGCCAGTTCGCCATTGGCGGAGTGCAGTGCAAAATTGACGTCGGCGAGAATGACGTCGGCAACGCGTCTTTCCGATGGACGAAGCTCCGGCGCGGTCTGCTTGATCACCGAGATGATGTCCTCGGGCGCCTTCGAGACCGAAAACGAATAGCCGGCGCGCGGATCGCGCTCCCTGGCATTCCTCGATTTTTCCGCCCTGCCCGCCACGCTGATTTCCACCATCGCCTTCAAAAGGATGACTGATTCCGCTCAGCGATCATTATCCCGTCCGGCACCGGGCCGCCAGTTCATGACGCTCCGGAAGACTACCGGCAGTTCTTGTAATAAACCAACACAAAGTCTCCCGCCATCCACTTATGCAGCCACAGGCTCCATTTAACGCTTGTAAATCGAAAAAATCTGTATGTAAATTAATTACAAGAATGAGTAGCGGGCGAAGTCCGCCCTAACTGGCGAGGGAGAGATCATGATCAAGCAATTTCTGCGCTGCGTTATCGTCGTCGCGACATTGGTGTCTGCCTCGTCCCAGAGTATGGCCGCCGGGATGTTGCGCTATGCAACCATTGGCGAGCCGCCCAGTCTCGACGTTCAGATGAGCACGGCAACGATTGTCGCCACGATCGGCCAGCACATGTTCGAAACGCTCTATGCGTTTGACTCCAAATACGTCCCGCAGCCTTTGCTGGTCACGGGCGAGAAGGTTGAGGATGGCGGCAAGAAGCTGGTCCTGACGCTGCGCCAGGACGTGAAGTTTCATAACGGCCAGGCGATGACCGCCGACGATGTCGTTGCCTCACTGAAGCGATGGGGCGAATTCGGCGCCCGCGGCTCGCTGTTGATGAAGAACGCTACGTCCGTGACCGCGAGCGGCAAGAACGAAGTTACCATCGTTCTGTCCGAGCCTAACGGCGCCTGGAAGAACCTCCTGGCCTATCCCGAAGGTGGACCGGCGATCTATCCCGCCGCTATCGTCAGCGCCGCCGGTAACAAGCCGCTGGAGCCGAAGGATTACATCGGCACCGGGCCGTTCAAGTTCGGCGAATGGCGCCCGAACCGCTATGTCGAGCTGACCAAGTTTGACGGCTATGTCCCGCTGAAGACTGCCGGTGACGGCTATGCCGGCGCGCGCACCGCCAGCTTTGACACGATCCGCTTCGTTCCGGTGCCCGACGTTGGCACCCGGGTCAGCGGCGTGCAGGCCGGCGATTATGAATATGCCGAGTTCATCTCCGGCGATCTCTATGACTCGCTGAAATCGAATGCGGCGATCAACGTGCACCGCAATGGCGCGCCGCTGTTCGGCCTGTTCTTCATGAATTCGCAGAGCGGCATTCTGAAGGACAACTTTGCCCTGCGCCGCGCCATTTCGGCCGCGTTGAAGGAAGAACAGGCGTTGAGCGTGTCGTTCGGGCCGAAGGCTCTGTGGGAAGCCGATGGCGCGATCTATCCGAAGGGCAATCCCTGGCACACGCAAGACGGCGTCAAGAACTACAATGTCGGTGACGCCGCCAAGGCCAAGCAAATGGCCAAGGACGCCGGCTATACCGGCCAGCCGATCCGCCTTCTGGTGTCGACCAACTATCAGGCGCATTTCGACCAGGCGACAGTCTTCACCAAGCAGCTCGCCGATGCCGGCATCAATGTGCAGATGATGGTGGTCGACTGGGCAACCTTGCTGAAGCTGCGCGGCCAGGGCGACCAGTGGGACATCTTTGTCACCCACCACGGCTTCGTCCCCGACCCGCTGCTGCTCACCTTCATGAACGACAGCTACGCCGGCTGGTGGAAGACCCCGGAGAAAGCCAAGCTGATGGCGGCCTTCACCGGCACTGCAGATCCGGAAGCGCGCATCAAAATCTGGGCCGAATTGCAGGCTTTGGTCTACGAGCAGGTCCCGGCGATCAAGGTCGGCAATGCCTACTCCTATGACATCGCGGCGAAGAAGCTGAAGGGCATGGGCGAATCCACGGTGCTGTGGCCGCACTTCTGGAACGCGAACTACTGAGGCGGCCAGCCGCAGGCACCCTGTCTGACGTTCACCCTGAGGCGCGAGGCCCCTTGGCCGAGCCTCGAAGGGCGACGGTCAGAGAATTCGCGGCCGTCTATCCTTCGAGCCTCGCGCAAGTGCGCTCGCACCTCAGGATGACGGGTCTAAAGCATCGTACCTCGCTCTAACGAAGGGAGCACGTCGTCGAATGGGCTCCTACGCCTTGCATCGGACCGGCGCTGCCATTGCGACCCTCGCCGCGGCGTCGGTGATCATCTTTTTCTTCATCCACCTCATTCCCGGCGATCCGATCCACGTCCTGCTCGGCGACACGGCAACGCCGGATCAGGTCGATGCACTGCGCGCCAAACTCGGCCTCGACCAGCCGATCATTCTTCAATATTTCCGCTGGCTGGCGAATGTCGCGCGGGGCGATTTCGGCACCTCAATCTTCTTTCAGATGCCTGTTCTGAAAGTGATTGGCGACGGCGCTGAAACCAGCATCCTGCTCGCCACCATCACCATGATCTGGATCACAATCATCGGCGTGCCGGTCGGCGTCATTGCCGCCATGCGGCATGGCTCGTGGCTCGACCAGGGCCTGTCAGGCGTCGCGATGTTGTTTGCCTCGATCCCGACCTTCTGGGTCGGGCTTTACCTGATCCTGATTTTTGCCGCCTGGCTCGGCTGGCTACCGAGCTCAGGCTATCCGTCGATCTTTGAGCAAGGCGGCCTTGCCAATTTGCGCTATCTGCTGTTGCCCAGCCTGGCACTGGCGGCGCCAAATGCAGCGCTAATCCTGCGGCTAACGCGCGCCAGTATGCTCGATGTCGCGCGCGAAGATTACATCCGCACGGCACGCGCCAAGGGCATCCGGCCAATGCGCGTCATCCTCCGTCATATTCTGCGTAACGCCTTGCTCGCCGTCGTCTCGGCCTTCGGCTTCACCTTCGCCGCGTTGATATCGGAAGCGGTCGTCACCGAAACGGTCTTTGCCCTGCCCGGTATCGGCCAGCTCGTCGTGCAGTCCATTCTGCGGCGTGACTATCCGGTGATCCAGGGCATCATCCTGGTGACGGTCGTGCTCTATCTCGCGGTCAATCTCCTGGTCGATCTGTCGTACCGGCTTCTCGATCCGCGTGTGGAGCTGCAATGATCGCCGCCACCCGCACCTTCCTCGTTCCGTTCATGCGCCGGCCGGTTGCCGCCGCCGGCCTCGGCATTCTTGTCCTGATGATCGTGACCGCGATCCTCGCCCCGGTGCTGGCGCCCTACGACCCGTCGAAGATTGATCCGATCTCCCGGCTGCTGCCGCCGAACGCGGCGCACTGGTTCGGCACCGACCAGTTCGGCCGCGACATCCTCTCACGCGTTATCTACGGCGCGCGGCTGGCGCTGCTGATCGGCGTCGGTGTCGTCAGCTTCGCGCTGATCACCGGCGTGCCGGCCGGCGTGCTGTCGGCGCTATTTCCGCGCTTCGGCCGCGTCATGATGCGGCTGATCGACGTGCTGATGTCGTTCCCGGCGCTGCTGCTCGCGCTGGGCCTCATCGTCATTCTCGGCCGCGGTGTCTCCAATGCCATTCTCGCCATCGGCGTCGTCTATCTGACAACGACGAGCCGCATTACCTATGGCCTGACCTTGCGGCTGCGCACGGAGACCTATGTCGAAGCCGCCAACAGCATGGGCGCCGGCGCTTTCTGGACCATCCGCAAGCATGTGCTGCCCAATCTGGTTTCGCCGCTCTTGGTACAGGCGAGCTTCGTTTTTGCTTTCGCCCAACTGAGCGCCGCGTCGCTCGACTTTCTCGGCCTCGGCGCGCCGCCGGAGATCCCGAGCTGGGGCAATATGCTGGCGGAGGGCCGCATCTTCATCACCCGCGCGCCATGGCTGCTGTTCTTTCCCGGCTTTGCCATCGCCATTACCGCCTTTTCGCTCAACCTCGTCGGCGACGCGCTGCGCGACCGTCTCGACCCGCGCTTCCGCGACATGTTGAGGAAGTAGCACCATGCTCCGCGTCAGCGACCTCTCCATCTCGATCGGCTCACCGGACAATTACATCGACATTGTCTCGTCGGTGTCATTCGAAATCGGCCGTGGCGAAATCCTCGGTCTGGTCGGCGAGTCCGGCTGTGGCAAGAGCATGACCTCGCTCGCGGTCATGGGCCTGCTGGCCAAGGGCGGACCGTGGGTGCGCACAGGCCGCGCCGAACTGTCCGGCTTCGATGTTATTCATGCCGAGCCCTATGAGCGCGTTGAAGCCGGCCATGGCGGCATTGCCATGATCTTCCAGGAGCCGATGTCATCGCTTAATCCGGTGATGACAATCGGCGAACAGATCGAGGAAGCGATCAATGTTCACCAGCGGGTTACTGGTTCGCGGCAGAACCTGACGGCGCGCGACTATCTTGAAATGGTCCGCATCGCCGACGCGGCGATGCAGATCAACGCCTATCCGCATCAACTGTCCGGCGGCATGCGCCAGCGCGTCATGATCGCCATTGCGTTGGCCTGCCAGCCGCAGGTGCTGATCGCCGATGAGCCGACAACCGCCCTCGACGTCACCGTGCAAGCGCAGATATTGAGCCTGCTGCGCGAGCTGTGCGATACACTCGGCCTGTCGATTCTCTTCATCACCCACGATCTCGGCGTCGTTGCGCAGCTCGTTGACCGCGTCGCCGTCATGTATGCCGGCCGCGTTGTCGAGACGGCGGCGGTTGATCGGGTGTTTGACGCCGCGGCGCATCCCTACACCGCAGCGCTGATGTCATGCCTGCCCGACCCTGCGCATCGCGTGCGCCGGCTGGTCACCATTCCGGGCCAGGCCGCCAAGCCCGGGCAGATCACCAAAGGCTGCGCCTTCGCGCCGCGCTGCGCCTATGCGGTCGACATCTGCCGCGAGGACCCGCTGCCCTATGCGATGCTCGCAGACAATCATCGCGCGCTATGCCTGTTCCCGCGCGGGGTGGTGCGATGATCGAACAACCTCTTCTCGATGTCCGCGGCCTGTCGACCGACTACACAGCCAAGCGCGGCGGCAAGACGGTGCGCGTCCAGGCCGTGAAAGACGTGTCGTTCACGTTGGCCAAGCGCGAAGTGCTCGGCATTGTCGGCGAGTCCGGCTGCGGCAAGACCAGCGTCGGCCGCTCGATCATCCGACTGGCCAAGCCGCATCGCGGCGAGGTCATCTTTTCCGGCAAGGACATCTTCACCACCGGCGGCGACGCGCTCAAGCAACTGCGCCTGAAAATCCGCATGGTGTTCCAGGATCCATTCGCCTCGCTCAATCCGCGCCGCTCGATCGGCGACTCAATTGCCGAAACTGGCGATATTCATGGCCTGTTCGCCAGCAAGGCGGAGCGGCACCGGCAGGTGCAGCAGGCGCTCAGCAATGTCGGCCTCGATGGCTCCTTCGCGGCGCGTTATCCGCATGAATTGAGCGGCGGCCAGCGCCAACGCGTCGGCATTGCCCGCGCCATTCTGCCGGCGCCGGATGTTGTCATCGCCGATGAGGCCGTCTCTGCCCTCGACGTGTCAGTGCAGGCGCAGGTGCTGAACCTGCTGGCCGATCTGCGTGAGAGCATGGGCCTGTCGATGATCTTCATCTCGCACGATCTCGGTGTTGTCGGGCAAATCAGCGACCGCGTTGCCGTCATGTATATGGGGCGCATCGTCGAGACCGCGCCGACCGCTAGTATCATCGAGCAGCCGATCCATCCCTATACGCGCACGTTGATGGCGGCGCGGCCAAAGCCCGACCCACGCATTCGCATCAAGGCCGGCATCGAAATTGGCGAGCCGCCGAGTCAATTCGAACGGCCTGCCGGTTGCCCTTACGCCAAACGGTGTCCGCTGGTAACAACGATATGCACGACCGACGACCCTGCCCTGCGCACTATCGCACCCGGCAGGCTGGTTGCGTGCCATAACGTCTGAACGAGATGCCGGAGACATGTCATGAACCAGCCTTTGCCGAACGACCCTGTGGCGACACCTTGCTTCGTCATCATCGAGGAGAATGTGCGGCATAATCTGACACGAACCGCGCAAGCCTGCGGCGGCATCGAACGGCTGATGCCGCATGTGAAGACGCACCGTGCGCCATGGATCGTCGAACTGCTGTTGTCGCAAGGCGTCACAGCCTTCAAATGCGCGACGCCGGCAGAAGTCGAAATGGTGCTGGCCGCCGGTGCCAAGCAGGTCACCTGGGCTTACCCGACCGTCAATTCGTTCAACATTCATCGCTTCGTCGATCTCGGCCGGCAGTACCCGGAGGCCGTCGTGACCGGCATGGTCGACTCCGAGCGCGGACTAGAAGTCTGGCGTGCGGAATTGAAGGACGCGCCGGACAATGTCCGGCTCTGGGTCGACCTCGATCCGGGCCTCGGCCGCACCGGCATTGCCATGGATGATTCCGCGCTGAAACTCGCACGCGCGGTGCACAAGCTCGGCCGCTTCAGTGGCTTTCACGTCTATGACGGCCATGTCGCCGGCAATCGCGACGAGCGGCGCGAGACGGTTCTGGCAACGGCCGACAAGGCCCGCGCGCTGAAGGACCATCTGGCTGAGGAAAAGATAGATTGCGCCGTCATTGGCGGCGGCAGCTACACATTCGACCTGTGGCCGCGCGACCTGACGCAATTCGTCTCACCGGGCAGCTGGACCTATTCCAGCGCGCAGCACGACATCGAACTGGCTGATCTCGAATGGCGGCCGGCGGCCTTCGTTCTTGCCACTGTCATCTCCGCTCACAACGGCACAGTGACGCTCGATGCCGGCAGCAAGGCCATCTCGCCCGACAAGCCGATGGCCGAGCGCTTTCGTTGGGACGGCCGCATTATCCTGATGAATGAGGAACATGTCATCGTCGAGAGCACGGATCTTCAGGCTGGTGACCGTGTTCTGCTGATGCCACAACATGCCTGCACCACGGCCTATATGTATGACACCGCCTTGGTGAAGACTTTGTCCAGCGGTTGGGAGCAACGGCCGCAGCTCGGCTCGGCGCGCTAGGCCGGCCGTCTAGCTTGACGTCACTTGCTGCACGAGCGCCTTCGGCATCATGGCGTGAACGCCTTTGCTGCCATTGACAGCCTGGGTGACGTGTAGATCGGCGGCCACGCTGCAGAACGAATAGGCATCGGCTTTCGACAGGCCGGCGATCTCATGCAGCCAGGCGATCATATCGCGCACGGCCATTTCAGCGCAGCGATCGAGATCGGGATCCATGCCCATGGTGATGTAATGCGTCGCCGTCTCGGCGCGCGGATAGGTGAAGGTCAGATCCTCGCGCAGGATGAATTCGAAAGTGCCCTGAAGCGCGGTTTCGATGGCCGTGACGCAGACCTCGCCATGGCCCTGCGCCGCGTGGCCATCACCGCATGAAAACAGCGCGCCCTCGTTGAACACCGGCAGGTACAATGTGGCGCCCGCGCCGAGATCCTTGTTGTCGAGATTGCCGCCCATCGAACGCGGCATGACCGTCGTGATGCGGCCCCAGCCCGGCGGCGGCGCGACGCCCATTACGCCGAAGAACGGCGCATCGAGCGGCAGATCAACGCCCCATGGCAGCTTCGCGATCTTGCGTTCCATATCGATCGGGATGATCAGGATGCGAGGTTCATCGAAATCATTGGGCAGCACGCCCGCCAGAGGCAAGACGGCGTTGTAAGCCCAGTTCTGCCGCAGCGTGACGGACTTGATGCGAACCTCGAGCACATGACCGGGCTTGGCGCCCTCAACAGCAATGGGCCCGGTGAGAATATGCGGGCCTGGGCCGCGCTCTGTCGCCTTCTCATGAATCTCGACCAACTCGGCCGGAACGACGAAGCCACTCCCCGCTTGCGGCGCGAAGGCCGGTTGGCCTGACACACTGTCGATCGTCACGGTGTCGCCGCTCTTGATCGACAGCACCGGCGGGCGCTTGGCGTCAAAGAAGCCCCACTGACAATTATCGACGCTGGCGTTCAGGACGTGGTGGGCCATTGATCGTTCCTTGATTGAGAGACGTAATCTGCCCCACCCATAACGCTTTCCGGCGCGCACTGCGCGATGAATAAATAGCGCGGTGCTGCCCAAAGCTTGATCAGAAATGGAATTGACAGCGCGCCGCTAGATGTCGAATTTGACGCCCTGGGCCAAAGGCAGCTTGCGGCCGTAGTTCACCGCGCTGGTCTGGCGGCGCATATAGGCCTTCCATGAGTCCGAGCCGCTCTCGCGGCCGCCGCCGGTTTCCTTCTCGCCACCGAAGGCACCGCCGATCTCGGCGCCGGACGTGCCCATATTGACGTTGGCAATGCCGCAATCGGAGCCGCGCGCCGACAGGAATTGTTCGATCTCGCGGATGTCGGTGCCGAAGATCGACGATGACAGGCCTTGCGGTACGCCATTGTGAAGCGCGATAGCCTCATTGAGGTCTTGGTATTTCAGGACATAGAGGATCGGCGCGAAGGTTTCCTCGCATACCGGCCCAGTTTGCGAGGGCATCTCGATCAATGCGGGACGCACGTAATACGACTTCGGTCCGTTGACATCGACGCGCTCGCCGCCATGCACGGTGCCGCCGGCTTTCTTCGCCGCATCAAGTGCCTGCTGCATGCCGTCATAGGCGCGCTGGTCGAGCAGCGGCCCGACCAAAGCATCCGACGTGATCGGGTTGCCAATCGAGATATTCTTGTAGACCGACACCAGCTTCGGGATGAGTGCGTCGTAGACGCTTTCATGCACGATCAAACGCCGCATCGTGGTGCAGCGCTGCCCTGCCGTGCCCATGGCGCCGAAGGCGACCGCACGCAAGGTGAGATCGAGATCGGCCGACGGCGTGACGATCGACGCATTATTGCCGCCCAGTTCGAGAATGGCGCGGCCGAAACGGCGCGCGACACGCTCGCCGACAATGCGGCCCATGCGGGTCGAGCCAGTGGCGGAGACAACGGGCACACGCGCGTCATCGACCAGCGCTTCGCCAACCTTGGCGCCGCCGATCAACACCGTGAGCAATCCATCCGGCACACCGCCGAACTTCTTGGCGGCGCGCAGGAACAGCGACCGCACCACCAGCGCCGTGAGCGGCGCTTTCTCCGACGGCTTCCAGACGACGGAATCGCCGCAGACGAAAGCCAGCGCCGCATTCCACGACCATACGGCGACGGGAAAATTGAAAGCCGAAATGACGCCGACGACGCCGGCCGGATGCCACTGTTCGGTCAGCCGGTGATCCTCCCGCTCGGACTGGATGACCAGGCCGTAAAGCTGCCGCGACAGGCCAACAGCGAAGTCGCAAATATCGATCATCTCCTGCACTTCGCCCAGCCCTTCGGACGGCGACTTGCCGACCTCCAGGCTGACGAGACGGCCGAGCGCTTCCTTACCGGCGCGCAGTTCTTCATTCAGCAGGCGGACAAACTCGCCACGGCGCGGCGCCGGCACCAGACGCCATGCGAGGAAAGCTTCGTGCGAAGCGCCGATCAGCTTGCCGGCATCGGCAATCGACGTCTCCGGCACAGAAGCGACCACCGAGCCATCAACCGGCGAGACCACATCAAGCGTGCCGCCTTGCGTGTCGGCAGCCGTGACGCCGAGCTTCTCAAGAATGTCGCGGACTTCCGTCTGGATCGAGGTGTGGCTCACGATGAATTCCGTTCTCTGTTGATCTATCAGAAGCGCGCGTCGGCGAAATGCGCAACTTGCGCGCCGACTTCATAATAGACTTCTTTCGCCGCGCGAAGCGACGCCGGTTTGACCGGCGTGACCGGCAACGGCAGGTCGCTTTCGCCGATATTGCCGGTGACAAGCTCGGCAAGGCAGCGGCCGAAGACCGTGCCGGGCGCGATGCCGCGGCCATTATAGCCGCTGAACGATACTACATTGCGGCCGAGGCGGTGGAAACGCGGCACGTTATCGGCGGTCATGCCGATCTTGCCATACCATGCGGTCTCGAAATCGACGCCCTTCAACTGCGGGAACAGTTTCGTCATGGCGCGGCGGCCCCAGCTGCGGTGGATCGGCAAGCCTGGGCCGCGCAAGGCGCCGACGCTGCCGAACACCAGCCGGCCCTCCGCGTCGAAGCGGAATGAGCTGAGGATTTCGCGCGTGTCCCAGGCGCCCTGCCGCTCCGGCAAAATCGAGCGCCGCAGATTGTCGCTCAGCGGCCGCGTCGCCATGTTGAAATACGGCAGATGCACCAGCTCGGCGCGGACCTGCGGCCAGACATTGCTGGTGTAGGCATTGGTCGCGACAATAACCCACGGCGCGGTAACGCTGCCCCTTGCCGTGCGCAGTCGCCACGCGGCACCCTCGTCGTCTACCGCGATCACCGGGCTCGCTGTGTGGACTTGCGCGCCGGCCGCGATTGCGGCTGTCGCGAGTCCCCGCACATAGGCGAGCGGCTGGATCGTGCCGGCGCGCTCGTCGAGCAGCGAGCCGGTGTAGGCGTCGGTGCCGACCTTGCGCGCGGTCTCGGTGGCATCGAGCAGGCGCACCGCCGCGCCGCGCGACTGCCATTGCCGCGCGCGATCCTGCAGATCGGCGAGCCCGTCCTCGCCGACGGCGCAATGCAAGGTGCCGGTGTCCACTGCTTCGCAAGCAATGTTGTGCTTCTTGATCAAATCAAAAACGACGCGCGGCGCGCGACCGAGCAGATCGAGCACGCGCGGCCCGTATGTGTTGCCGAGTACGGCGGGGATTTCGTCGGGCTTCACCCACATGCCGGCATTGACCAGACCGACATTGCGGCCAGAGCCGCCATAGCCAATCTCCATGGCCTCCAGCACAACGACCTTGGCGCCGCTTTCAGCGAGATGCAGCGCCGCCGACAGGCCGGTGTAACCGGCGCCGACAATGACTGCGTCGGCCTGAATGTCTCCCGCTAACGCGGCCGTCGCCGGTGCCTGTGGCGCCGTGCGTTCCCACAAGCCGTGGCTGAGTGGGTCGTTGTTCACGTGCGCGAGGCGAGCAAGGTCGCGGCAGCAAGATCCTCGATCGCGGCGCCGACGGACTTGAACAGGGTAATCTCGCTCGCGTCGCGGCGGCCCTGTTTGGCGCCACTGGTCAATTCATGCAGGTCGCCGCGCACGGCATCCGCTTTCCAAAGGCCCGCAGCGATCGGCTGCACCAGATCGCCAGCCTCTTTCAGCGCACCTGCATAAGTGTCGACGAAGACGCTGCTGCGCAGCACAGTGTCGTCGTCGCACTCACGCATCTGCGGCGTGAAGGCGCCGACGAGGTCGACATGCGTACCAGGCTTGAGATGCTTACCAGCCACCAGCGGCTCACTCGCTGTCGTCGCGCAACTGACGATGTCGGATTGCGCCAGAGCCGCTTCGAGATCGGTGACCGGCTTGGTCGGCAGCCCCTGCTCACTCAGCTTCGTGGCGAGCGCCGCCGCGCGGTCGGCATTGCGACCCCAGACCATAACATTCTTGATCGGCCGCACGGCCGCATGCGCCAAAGGCAAATGATGCGCGAGATGCCCGGTGCCAATCATCAGCAATGTGGCGCTATCCGGCCGCGACAAGTAAGTTGAGGCAAGCGCCGAAGCTGCCGCCGTGCGCCGGTTGGTCAATGCCTCGCCGTCAATCATGGCGCGCGGCACGCCGGTTTCGCCATCGAGCAACACGTACAGAGATGACACCGCGCCGATGCCGCATGTCGCGTTCTGCGGAAACACCGTCACAAGTTTCACGCCGAGCGACTTGCCGCGCTCCCAGGCCGGCATGGTCAGCAAATGCGCCGGTGCCCCAACAGCGCCGACCTCATAGCTCTGCCGCACCGGCATCGCCTCGCCGCCTTTGCGGAAGACGTCGCGAAGCGCCTCGACCAGCAAAGGATAATCGAGAGCGGCGTGAACGTCGGCGGCGGAGAAACTGCGCAGGGTGTCTCCTTGCGTCACTGAAACTCTTTAATGTCCGGCTTGGCGCCCCATTTGCAGAAGCCTTTCGGATCCATCGGGAACTGGCGTTCGCGATACAGCAACTCGTCGGCGATCGACCGCACGCCGGACGAATATTCGAACACCATGCCGTCCGGGCCTTCAAAATAGAGAAAGCGCGCTGACGACGTTGGATGACGGCCGGGGCCGAACACCATGCGGACCTGCCGCTCATTGAGGAAGTTGAACGAGCGCATCACGTCATCGCCGGTCTCAACCTGATGATTGATGTGCTGGATGCCGGCCTTGGTCGACGGGAACATGGCAATGGTGTGATGCACTTCGTCGATGCGCAGCAGCGCGGCATCGCCAATGTGGTCGCTGACGCGGGCATTGCAGACCTGCGTCCAGAACGCTTCGTCGCGCGCCAGATCGGTTGAGCACAGCCCGACATGGCTGAAGCCGGTGATGCCGGCATCGCGTTCGCCGTGATAGCGCTGGCCGCTATGCGCCGGACGCCAGACGAGTTCGATGTGATTGCCGGTCGGGTCGCGGAAACCGATGAAGTCGCGCACCTTGCGGAGCTCAGCTTCTTCCGCCGTGCCGCGATGCACCGGATGACCGAGCTTCTCCAGTTCGGCCGCCGCCTGATCGAGTTCGGCGCGCGAGCCGATCTCGAAAGCGACGATCTGGTCGGCCGGATCGCCATCGAAATAGCACAGCGTATGTTCGCGCTGATCGGATTTGAAATAGACCGAGTTGCGCGTGCGCTCGGAAGCCTCGAGGCCGAGATACTCAGTGGCGAAGTTGCTGGCGCCTTCCAGGTCGCGCGTGCCCAAGCGGACGTAAGAGACATCCTGAAGTTTGATCATGGCCGCATCTCCCTACCGATTTATCGCCGCGCGCTATTCAAGAGAACTCAGGAATTTCGCAGTCACTGCCCCAGTTGCAGAAGGAGGCGCGCCCGCGCGGAAACTGCCGCGGCCGCCGCCCTGAGTCCGGAGCAATGCTATCGCCTTCGGCGACGAAACTGAACATCACACCATCATGGCCCATGAATGTGAGGAAAAGTTGGCCCGATGTCGGCCGCCGGCCGGGCCCATCGACGCTTTTCACCTGCGTTGACCGTAGAAAGTAGTTGTTCTGCATCAGCAGATCGACGTCCTCGACGGCGAATTCGATCGCCAGCACGCCGGGCTTCTTCGACGGATGCAGTGCCAGCCGATGATGCACGGCGTCAAAACCGACATAAGCCGAGTCGCCGGCCCAGTCGCGCACCTCACCGTTGAACACCTCGGTCCACAGCGCTTCGTCCTTGCCGCCGGAGGTCGAGCGCATCGCCACCGCCGCGAGACCCTTGATGCCGGCGTCGCGCGACGGAAAATAGCGCCAACCGGAATTCATCGGCCGGACAACCAGTTCAAAGCGATTGCCGCTGTCGTCGTTGAAGGTGAGGAAGGCGCGCACCTTGCGCCGGGCTGCTTCGTCGGCCGTTCCAACAGTGACCTTGAGGCCGCGCGCCTCAAGAGCAGTCTTCGCGCGGTCGAGATCCGCCGGATAACGCACTTCAAAGGCAACCGCCTGCTCGCCCGGCTCGCCGCGGTGATAAACCAGGGTGTGATCGCGATCATCGGAGCGGAATGTTACCTGATCGTCGGTCTTGTCGATCACCTGCAGGCCGAGAATCCGCTGGGCAAAGTCAGTGGCGGCGGCGAGATCGCGCGTGCCAAGCCGCACATAGCGCAAGTGCTCGATGGCGATCCGGGAGTCTGCCGATTCAGGGGTCATTGAACTATCGCTGCCGACGCTGATTTCGTCGTGCTGGATTGGCTCAGTTCCCTGAATATTGCAAGCGTGGGCGCGGCTAGCGGCTGCGATCGACGATCAAGGCGACAGGCCCGCCGCCATCGGGGCCTTGATGCTCCGCACCACCAGATACATAGATCTCGGCGTGGCCAACGAGGCCGCCCAATGCACCAGCGACAAAAGCGCGGGCGTGGCGGGTCGAGGAAATATCGCTGTCGTCGAGCATGGTGTGGCGTTTGCCGCGCAAAAGGCCGTCATGGCTGGCTTCGGCCTTGCCGAGCAGAGCAACCAAACGTAGCCGATCAATCAAGCAAAGCTGGCCGGGTGTGGACAGGCCGAGCCGGGCGAGCGCCGCCCGGACCGGCTCAATATCGATGCCATCGGCCATTACCGCGTGATCGACCGCCAGCGGCCCGGACCATGCCGCTGACATGCCGAGCACGACGATCTCGTGGTTGAGCAGCTCAATGCCGGCCGAGGCGCTGGCCCGGCCGGACCACAGGTTCCAGTTGCTGCCAATATCGGCATCCCTGATCGCCGACGCCTCGAGTTCCCCGAGCGCCACCGCAACGCCGAGCGAGCTGGCTGCGCGGGAGAGGCCCATCGATTTCAGGGTCTCCCGCGTCGCCACGGTGACGCCCCGCGCATCCGCCTCGGCAATGCGCTGCGCCGTCAGCAGCGGGCATTTGATCTGGACGAAATGAACATCATCCGGGTCGGTAATGCCGGCATCCAGCATCGCCGCCCTGACACCTTCAGCAACCTGCTCGATCTGACCGGCCCGGCCGAGCTGCTCGAACGGCAAAGCCGGCGTATGGGCGCGGCCAATGGCCAGCGCCGGCGACGCACCGCCCTGCCCCTCGCCGCGCTCGAAGACGACCCAGTGTGGCGCCATGCCGCCCTCGGTGCCGCCGGACATGACCAGGCAAATGAGATCGGCATGCTCGGCCGGCAGGTGCCGGCGAAACATGGCGGTCAGGCTGGTCGTCGCCAGCCCGCGGCTGAAATCATTGACCAGACCATTGCCCTCGGTCTTGCCGAGGACGGCCAGCACGCCCTTCGGATCGATACGGCCATCGGCGATCGCCGCCTCGATGCCGCTGACATCGTCGGGCGCATTGGCGGAAATACGATGAGCCTTGGCGACCGGCATCATATCACCCGCAATAAAACTGACCGGCATAGTGCTTGCGCAAGGCGCCTTTCAGTTCCGGCATGGCGGCGCGCACATCCGCCGTGGTCGGATAGGCCTTGCGCATGGTCGCCAATAGCTCGGCTTCCATTGCCGGCAGATCGACGCCAGTGACAGCACCATCGCGCACCACATCGCGGCCATTGATGATCAAGCCTTTGACGTGGCTCTGCTTGCCCTTGGCCAGCACCATGTCGAACGGCGGCACGTCGGGCTCGATCAGTTCGGCGGAAAGCTCTTTCCAGTCGAGCAGCAGCATATCAGCCGGCGAGCCGGGCGCGACTTGCGAGCCCGACTCGCCGGTCACGGCAAAGCGGCCATTCGCCGTGGCGAAGCGCATCAGGTCTGGGCGCGGGAACTTCACGTCGAAGCCCGAACCTTTATGAACGGCATAGGCCAGCCGCATTTCGCGCAAGGCATCCTCGTCCTCATCAAACGCCAAACCATCGAGGCCCATGGCGACGCGGCAGCCGCGCTTGATGAATTCGGCAATCGGCGCGACGCCGGAGCTGACAATGAAGTTGGATGACGTATTGACGACGATGGTGGCGCCGCGCTCGGCGATCAGCTCCATCTCATCAGGCCGCAGATAAATGCAATGCGCGAACGATACGCGCTCGTTCACCAGGCCGATCTCATCAAGATATTTGACAATGCCTTGCGGGAAATTGCGGTCAGCCCAATTGCGCTGATACTTGGTCTCCAGCAGATGCATGTGGACGCGGCGATTGGTTCGCGCGGAAGACTCGCCAATCAGCCGCAGCATCGTGTCGGTGCACCACTGCACACCGGCAGGCCCATATTGCACGGTGACGCCGTTGCCTTCGATCTCGGCAGCCACCGCCTCGACCATGGCAACCTGCTCCGCCGCGGGCACAGGATTGCGCAGGAAGCGCCGCGTGACGCATTCGCACGCGGCTGGCGACAGATCGGCGAGCAACGCATCATGCGCGTCATAGACCAGCGGGTTCATATCGCGGCAATGCACGGCCAAAGCCATGCGGATGCCGACATCGCGCGCCGCCTTGGCGACAGCTTTCGCTTCGGTCGGGAAATCTGTCAGGCCCTGCACGCGGGTATAATGCGCCATCACTGAGCCAACACCGCCACGCGCCGTGCGCCCGAAAGACACCGCGCTGGCGAGATAGGGATCGACGGCCGGGATCAGCGTCAGATAAGGCAGCCACGCTTCCAGCGGCACATCATAGCTGCCGACCTGACTGAGCCGCGCAACGCGCGCATGGTCATGCGCATTGGCCAGAGGCGGCATGACCAGCAGGCCATCACCAGCACCCTGCTCCATCGAGGCAATCTTGCCGCCGTCGATGACAATCGACTGGTTGGCCAAAGCCGTCTCCTGGGTGCCGTCCAGCACCCAGGAGGCCTTTATCGTTCGATCGCTCATTGTCTTCAAGTGCCCTTGGCCCGCCGGGTTACATCGCGCCGAGCTTGAGCATCCGATCCGCCTTCGGCGGCAGGAATGAGCGGTCGAACACGTCCTTCGCCGCCGGCGTGTTCGGCAGCTTGTAGGTATCGACCAGCAGCTTGATGCCCTTGTCCATGCGCGCATCGGAAACATCGCCGAGGCCATTGGCATCGGTCTCCTTGGAGACGAAATGCGTCTTCAGCGCATAGACCAGACGCTGCGTCTCAATGTCCGCGTTCATCAGCGGCTCGACCTTCATCATTTCCTTGACGCCGGCCGCCGGGTTGCCAGCAACTTCGATCATCGCCTTGTTCAGCGCTTTTACGAGACCGGCAACAGCCTTCGGCTTTTCAGCACGCATCTGCTTCGACACCATGATGCCGTTCGAATACAGGTCAATGCCGTAGTCCGAGAAGTAGAACCAGCGGAAGTCCTTCATCGGATCCATCTTCATGCCGATGAGGTTGGCATAGCTGGTGACGGTGAAGATCGCCGAGAAATCGACGTCGCCCTTGACCAGCATCTGCTCCTGAAGATTCGGCGCCATGTTGACGACAGGCACCTTGGCGGGATCGACGCCGTTCAGGGCGGCCAGGGCAGAGAACAGAACGCCGGAAGCGCCGCCCGCGGGCGTGCCCATCTTCTTGCCTTCCATGTCCTTCAGCGTCTTGATCGGGCTGTCGTTCTTGACGATCAGGGCGAAGGGCGGCGTGTTGTAGATCATGTAGACCATCACCGGCTGCTCGCCCGGCTTGGTGCCGGCGAACTGGATGATGGCGTTCATGTCGCCGAAGCCGGCGTCATAAGTGCCCGAGGCAATGCGCGACACGGTTGCCGCAGAGCCGGTGCCCTGGTCAATCTCGACATCAAGACCTTCGGCGGCGAAATAGCCCTTGTCCTTGGCCCAGAAAACATAGGCGTGCAGGCCCTGATACTTCCAATCCAGCGTGAAGCGGATCTTGGTTTTCTCCTGAGCATGGGCGCCGGAGATGGTGCAGCAGAGACCGAGCAGCAGCGCGGCAGTGACGCGGAAGAACGACATAGGGAGCTCCTTGTGAGACGAGTTATCCGGCAAAAAAGTTAGAACGGTTAGCCCATTGCGAATTCGTCTTTGCGATGCGCCCAGCCCGTGATGCGGCCTTCAATCAGCGAGAAAATCGCGTAGAGCGACACGCCGAGGAAGGCGAGGATCATCAACCCGGCAAAGACCAGCGGCACGTCGAAGTTCGATGATGCGATCATCATCACGTTGCCGATGCCGCGGTTCGACGCGACGGTTTCCGAAATGACAGTGCCGACGAAGGCGAGAGTGACCGAGACCTTCAGCGAGGCGAAGAAGAACGGCATGGTGCGCGGCAGGCCGACATTCCAGAGAATGTCCAGCTTGGTCGCGCGCAGCGCGCGCATGACGTCTTCGAGTTCGGGTTCAGTCGTGGCGAGGCCGGTCGCGACGTTCACGACGATCGGGAAGATGCACATGATCATGGCCGTCAGCACGGCCGGCACCGTGCCGGAGCCGAACCACAGCACGAAGATCGGCACCACCGCGACTTTCGGGATCGAGGCGAAGCCGACCAGCAGCGGATAGGCGACGTCGTAAGCCAGCTTCGACGAGCCGATCAGCACGCCGAGTGATATGCCGATGAGAATGCCGAAGCCGAAACCAACCAGCGTGGTGTAGACCGTTTGCAGCGTATGCGGCCACAGCGCCGGCCCGCGCGCAATCAAGGTGGAGATGATCTGGCTCGGCTTCGGCACGATGATGTCGCTGACATTGAACAGCCAGCACAGCGCCTCCCACAGCACGAAGAAACCAACGATGAGAACGGCGGACCAGACTTTACGGCGGGCGTGCGGGCTCATCAGACAGTCTCCTTCACCGGCCGCTGCGACACGATCAGTTCGCGCAGACGCTGCGTCATGGATACGAAAGTCGGCGTGTAGGACATGTCGATGGTGCGCGGCCGCGGGAACGGCACCTCGGCGTCGTCGACGATCTGGCCCGGGCGCGTGCGCATGACGCAGATGCGGGTGGCGAGATAACCCGCCTCCTTCAGGTCGTGGGTGACGAGAAGCACGGTCGGCTTCAGCTTCATCCACAATTCCTGCATGACCGCCCACAATTCCTCGCGGGTGAACTGGTCGAGCGCGCCGAAGGGTTCGTCGAGCAGCAGCAGTTGCGGTTCATGGATCAGCGCGCGGCACAAAGAGGCGCGCTGCAACATGCCGCCCGACAACTGCCAAGGATGCTTGTCGCCGAAATTGGCGAGGCCGACTTCCTTCAGCAAAGCATCGGCGCGGTCACGAAACTCGGTTTTCTTCTTGGTGCGGTATTCCTGCCGGAACGGCGGTACGATCTTCAGCGGCATCATGACGTTGTCGCGCACGGTCAGCCAAGGCAGCATGGTCGGGTTCTGGAACGCCATACCGACGCGGATCGGCGTCGCACCGACCTCCCTGCCCGCGACATAGACATAGCCTTCGGTGGCGGTGATCAGGCCGGTGACCAGCTTGAGGATGGTCGACTTGCCGCAACCGGACGGGCCGACCAGCGCGACGAAGTCACCCTGATTGACGCGCAGATTGGTCAAGCCAAGCGCGGTCACCTGCTTTTCACCCCGCCCGTACGTGAGCGTGACGTTCTCCAGTTCGATGAAAGTGTCCTCGGTCCGTGGCAGTTCAGGCGCGGTCGTCATTGCCATCTATTCCCTTCGCCCGGCAGAGCATTGAGTAGTAATCGCCTGCATCGTGTGTTCGGCATTGCGCACCTGCGGCGGCGGCATGTGCTGGATTGTGTGCACCGACTGACCCCAGCCTTTGCTGTCGGCGACCAAAGTGCGGTCTTTCATGACGAAGCGGCCACGCACGATCGTATGGACCGGCAGGCCCTTCACCTTGCGGCCATCCCACGGCGAGATCTTGGAGCGCGACTGGGTCTCGACATCGCGGATCGTGTGCTCACGGCCGAGGTCGACCATGGCGATGTCGGCATCGGCGCCGACCGACAGCGATCCCTTCTGCGGATAGAGGCCCCAGATGCGCGCCGGATTGTACGAACTCATGCGCACATAATCAGAGATCGTCATGCGGCCGGCGTTTACCTCGGTGAGCATCAGTGGCATCTGCGTTTCGACGCCGGGAAAGCCGCAATCGACAGTCCAGATGTCGTTGCGGGTTTTCTCTTCCGGCGTATGCGGCGCATGATCAGTGGCGACCATATCGATGCTGCCATTGAGCAGCGCCTGCCAGATCGGCTCCTGATTATGCTTTTGTCGGACCGGCGGATTGACCGCGATGACGCCGGGCACGCGGGTGTAATCCTCGGTCGACAGCATCAGATAATGCGGACAGGTCTCGCCGGTGATATCGACGCCGCGCGCTTTGGCCTCGCGCAACGGGCGCAGCTCGTCAGCGGTCGAGATGTGCAGCACATGAATGCGCGCACCGGTCCATTCGGCGAGAATGGCGGCGCGGCTGACCGCCTCGACTGCAACGACTGCCGGCCGGGCTGCGAGATGGGCGAATTGATCGCGGATGCCGGCGGCCATCAGCCGCTTCTGCCGCCGCTCCATGATGTCGTTGTTCTCGGCATGCAGCGAGACGCGCTTGCCGCTTTGCGCCGCCACTTCGAATAGTTCGAGCGTCGCGCCGGTGTCGGGCGACGCGATCTTGCCGAAAGTGTTGCCCATATAAAGCTTGAAACCGATGATGCCGCCTTGGAGCAGTTCCGGCACGGTGGCAAGGTTTTCATCACCGAGCAGCCCGTAGAGGCCGAAATCGATATGCGCCTTGGATTTGGCAATGGCGTGCTTGGCCGCAAGGATTTCGCCATTGGCCGTTGCCGGGATCGTGTTCGGCATGTCGAACACGGTGGTGACGCCGCCAAAGGCGGCAGCGGCGGTGCCGCTTTCCCAGTCTTCCTTGTGCGGGTAGCCGGGATCGCGGAAGTGAACATGCACGTCGATCGCGCCCGGCAATATGTGCAAGCCGCTGGCGTCAAAGGTCTCGGTCGCCGGCGGCATTGCCTCAGGCGCGCCGACGGCGAGCACCTTGCCGTCCTTGATGGCAAGGCTGGCTTCGATCACAGCGTCCGGCGAGACGATCTTGCCATTATGAATGACGAGGTCTGCTTTCATGGTGGCGCTCACAGCATGGCCCAGCCGCCATCGACCGGCAGGTCGACGCCGGTCAGCTGACGCGAGACGTCGCTCGCCAGGAACAAGCAGGCATTGGCGACGTCGGCATCTTCAGTGACGCGCTTGAGCGCGTAATCGGCGGCATGGCGCTCCATTGCCTCTTCCAGCGTGATGCCGAGGCGCTGTGCCATGTCGGCGCAGACCTTGTCGCGAAAGCGCGGGCCATCGACCATGCCCGGCGCGACATTGTTGACGTTGATGTTGTACTGGCCGACTTCGAGCGCGAAGCTCTTGGTAATGCCGCGCAGGCCCCATTTCGACGCTGAATAGGCCAGGCGCCCGGCCTTGCCGCGCATGCCGAATGTGCCGCCGACATTGACCACCTTGCCGTAGCGCTGCGCGATCATGGTCGGCAGCACGCTGCGCATGCTGTGAAAGCAGCCGTTCATGTTCAGCTTGACGATGTCTTCGAATTCTTCCGGCGTGGTGTCGACGCCGCTTTTGCCGACCGGCCCCGAACCGCCGGCGACATTGACGAGAATGTCGATACGGTCGCCGTAGGCTTCTTTAGTCTTCGCCGCAGCTGCATCGCATTGCGCCGGATCGGTCAGGTCGCACGGCACGATGATTGCCTGCGCGCCCATCTTCTTCACTTCCGCAGCGACCGGCTCGATCGCCGCAACATCGCGGCCGAGCAGCGCCAGCTTGGCGCCTTCAGTGGCGAAGGCGGTGGTGATGGCGGCGCCCATGCCCTTGGCCGGGCCGGTGATCATCACGACTTTGCCGTTGAGGTTCAATTCCATCGCCACACCTTGAGATACTTCGAGAAAGTGGCCGTCCCTCCCCCCACGGAGGAACGCCCAGTTTGCGGGTCGTGTTAGAAAAGCTTGGTCGGCAAATCGGCGACCGGCGGCAGGAACGACCCGTCCCAGACTTCGCTCACTGCCGGCGAACGCGGCAGCGCCGACGCATCGACGATGATGTCGATCGACTTCTTCAGCCGCTCGACATCGATGCCGCCGAGACCGACCTTCTTGATTTCCGGATGGTTCATCTCGTCGGCGAAGGTGGCGTCGAAGCGTTCACGCTCGACATCGAGCTTGATCAGCGGCTCGCGCTTTGCGACCGAGGCAACCGACGCCGCCGGATCCTTGATCGAGTCCTGCATGCCCTTGTTGAGCGCGCGCAGGAAGCCCTTGACCACTTCCGGCTTTTCCTTGGCCAGCTTCTTCGGCACGATGATGGCGTTGGAATAGAGATCCATGCCGTAATCGCCGTATTTGATGTAACGGATCTTGCTCTCTTCGATCTTGGCCAGCTTGGCCGAGAAGCGGATCGTGTTGACGTAACCGAACACGCCATCGACCTGCCCCTGCATCAGCATGTTCTCGCGTAGATTCGGCTGCATGTTGGAGAGCTTGACGCCGGTGCAATCGATCTTGGCGAGCTTGCAGAACGCCGGGAACAGCTTGAGCGCTCCGTCATTGGCCGGGCCGCCGATCGCCTTGCCCTCGAGATCCTTCGGCGTCTTGATCGGTCCGTCGGCCTTCACGGCAATGGCGAAGGGCGGCTGGTTGTACATGACGTAAACCGCCACTGGCGCATCTTCAGGCTTCTTTGCCGCCAATTCGATCAGTGCGTTGAGATCGCCGAAGCCGATGTCGTAGGTGCCATTGGCAACCAAAGCCGGCACACCGCCGGAGCCATTGCCCTGATCAAGCTGCACCTCGATACCTTCGGCTTTGAAATAGCCGCGGTCATCGGCGAGGAAGAACATGCCCTGCGGACCCTGGTACTTCCAGTTCAGCACGACTTTCAGCTTGGTTTGGGCAGATGCAGGCGTCACGGCGGCGAGCGGGCCACCGAGCGCGATCGCGGCCGTGGCGGCGATCATCAGGGAACGGGCGGAAAGGGTCATAGGCGCACTCCTGTCAGGATTCTGAAGCTCTGCGTCATGCAAGTGTGATGCCGGACGCTAGCCCCTCGGAGCGCTGCCAACTACTGCCGATTTCTTGCTAGAGTGGTGCCGAAAAAGCATCACTCTAGAACCGGCCGTTTTCCATGAAGCACCTGCGCATCCTCGATTATGTCGACGCCGTCGGCCGTGCCGGCTCGATCCGCAAGGCGGCCGAGCAACTCAATGTGACTGCCTCAGCGGTCAACCGGCGCATCGCCGACTTGGAGGAAGAGCTCGACACGATGTTGTTCGAGCGGCTGCCGCGCGGCGTTCGCCTCACCGCCGCCGGCGAAGTGTTCGTCAATTACCTGCGCAAGCAGGGCAGCGAAGCCGAGCGCATGAAATCGCAGATCGAAGACCTCAAGGGCATGCGCCGCGGCACGGTGCGCATCGCCTGCAGTCAGGCGCTGGCGCTCGACTTCCTGCCCAGCATGATCGCCGAATTCCGCAAGACACATCCAAAGGTCAGTTTCGACGTCAAAGTTGTCGACCATGAATTCGCCATGGCGGCGTTGACGGCGTTTGAAGTCGATCTCGTGCTCGTGTTCCGCCCGTCGTTCCTCGCCAGCTTTCATCCGCTGATGACGCTCGAGCAGCGGCTGGTTGCGGTGATGGCGAAGAACCATCCGCTCGCTAAACTACGTAAGCTACGCCTACGCGATTGCGCCGCGCATCCTGTCGCCTTGCCCGATCGCTCGATCGGCGGACGGCAACTGCTTGACCAGGTCGCGGCGCGCAGCGGCCTGACTTTCAACATCGCAACGGAATCGAATTCGTTCGAAATGCTGCGCGGCATGGTGACTCATGCTGGCCTGATTTCATTTCAAATCAGCATCGGCACCCTGCCGGCCGGCAACAAGTTGGGGCTGGTGGCACGCGAGATCGACGACCGCGATGTGCCGAGCGCCAAGCTCGTCTTCGGCCAATTGCGCGAACGCGCTTTGCCTGTTGCGACAGCGGTGTTTGCCCAGCACATCATCCGCCGCCTGCAAGCGATGACACAGTAACACCATGGTGCCTGCTCTTGCGGACTGGAGAAAAGGGGTTATACTTTTCTTTTAGAGGCCATGCTCATCCAGCCCTTCGGGGTCCGGGTTCAAGAGCGCTGGCTTTTAAAACCGAGTAAGCGCTGAAACGTACTGGCCCGTCCTCATTGGTTTATCCCCAATGGCGGGCCATATCCTTTTTGCTATGGCTCATGGTTTGAAAACGATGACACGATCCAACCGGCCCGATCATATCCGCCTCACCTCGCATCCGGCGCCTGGCGGCAAGCTGGCATTCCCGATTAACTGGGGCGCACCGACCGCGCGCGAACGCGGACCGGTGATCGGCACCGTATCGCGGCCCGGCGACCGCAATGTCATCGGCACGCATGGCGGCTCCTACGCCTTGTATCGCGCGCTGGCGGTATCATCCGGCGCGCTTGATCCGATCCGCCGCCCCGATCTCACCAATACATTTCCGGCCGCCACCGTTGGCCCTTACGAGCAATGGAACGACCCGAAGCGCATCGTATCGCTTGATACGTGGGGCCATCTCATCGCCGAAAGCTTCAAGGACGAGATCGCCCAGGGCATGGACATCCGGCCGAGCATCGCCATCACCAAGGCGCGGCTCGATCTGCACGAAATGCAGGATGCGATCCGTCAGGGCCGCATCAAGGTCGATGGCGACATCGTTCATAACAATGGCAGCGTCGGTGTTACCAAGATCGCGGTCGATCCGGTCTGGTATCTGCCCGGCATTGCCGAGCGTTTCAACACCAGCGAGAACGCATTGCGCCGCGTGCTATTTGAACAAACCGCCGGCATGTTCCCTGAACTGGTGACGCGTCCGGATTTGCAGGTGTTCCTGCCGCCGATTGGCGGCATCACTGTCTATCTGTTCGGCGACCCGACAAAGCTCGCCGACGCAACAACAAAGATCACCTGCCGCGTGCATGACGAATGCAATGGCTCGGACGTTTTCGGCTCCGACATATGCACCTGCCGCCCTTATCTCATTCATGGCATCGAGGAATGCGCACGCGGCGCGCAGGAAGGCGGCCTCGGCATCATTGTCTACAACCGCAAGGAGGGCCGCGCCCTTGGCGAGGTCACCAAATTCCTTGTCTACAATGCGCGCAAGCGGCAGGAAGGCGGCGACGCCGCAGCCGCTTACTTCGAACGCACCGAATGCGTCGCCGGCGTGCAGGACGCGCGCTTCCAGCAATTGATGCCGGATGTCATCAACTGGCTCGGGCTCAAGCGACTCGACCGCTTCGTCTCGATGAGCGACATGAAATACAATGCTCTGGTCAGCCAGGGCGTCGAGATCGTCGAGCGCGTGGCGATCCCGGACTATCTCGTACCGGCCGATGCGCATGTCGAGATCGCCGCCAAGAAGGCCGCCGGCTATTACTCGCCGGAAGCGCCAAAGCCGCAGGACCTGACCGACTCGATCGGCCGCGGCCTCGACAAGTACTAATCGGCTTAGAAATGAACGCTCCCCATGACTCCTGATTCAACTGCGGCCTTTTCTCTCCTCAGCGCCGAGGCCGTGCGCACGCGTGCGCAACACATGCTGTCGCTCGGCCTTGACGACAAGCTGCCGAACTTTCGCGTTGATCTTACGCAGATCGATCCTGTTGCCGAACGCGTCATCGCTGTCACGAAGCAAGCTTATCCGTCGCTTGAGATTCCGTTTCATTCGCGCTGGCGTCATTTCGTTGTCAGCGGCGTCGATCGCCTTGAAGCCATCGCGCAAGTCGCCGCATTTCCGGACGCCGCGGCGCGCGGCCGCGCCGAATTCGATCTCGCCATTATCAGCGTCTTCCTTGACGCCGGCGCAGGCAGCCAGTGGCGCTACGCGGACAAGGAAAGCGGCCAGAGCATCGGCCGCTCCGAAGGTCTTGCCCTGGCCAGCCTCGACATGTTCATGCGCGGCGCGTTTTCCGCGAATGCTTCGCAGCCGTTGCGCGTCGATGCATCGGTGCTGGCGCATCTCAGCGCCGAGCAGCTGGCGCAAGGCTTTCAGGTGACAGCGAGCAATCCACTTGTCGGGCTGGAGGGACGCGCCGCCTTGCTGCGCCGTCTCGGTGCCCTGGTCGCTGAAAGCCCCGGCGTTTTTGCCCAGCACGACAGTCCCCGGCCCGGCGGGCTGTTCGATCACCTTGCCGCGCTCGGCGGTGACAAGACCGTTGCGGCGCCGGAGATCTTGTCCGAACTGCTGCACGAACTCGGCCCGATCTGGCCGTCGCGTATCTTGCTCGGCGGCATTCCCTTGGGCGATTGCTGGCGGCACGCGTCGATGAAGACAGGCGATGCCACCGATGGTCTGGTGCCGCTGCACAAGCTGTCGCAATGGCTGGCCTATTCGTTGATCGAGCCGCTGCAACGCGCCAGCATCAAGGTGACCAACATTGATGGCCTCACCGGTCTTGCCGAATACCGCAATGGCGGCTTGTTCGTTGACGCCGGTGTGCTGAGTTTGCGCGATGCCGGCCAGGCGGCGCACTCACATGATGCCGGCTCCGAACTCGTTGTCGAATGGCGGACATTGACCGTCGCCCTGCTCGACCGGCTCGCTGCCAAGGTGCGCGAGCGCCTGAACATGAACAGTGAGACATTGCCGCTGGCGAAGATCCTCGAAGGCGGCACCTGGGCCGCCGGGCGCGCCATTGCCCGCGAGAAGCGCACCGACGGCACGCCGCCGATTACCGTCACCAGCGACGGCACAGTATTTTAGAACGGAGAAGCATTATGGAAGGCGTTACCGTCGTCGACCATCCCTTGGTGCAGCACAAGCTGACCTTGATCCGCGACAAGAATGTGTCGACCAAATCGTTTCGCGAACTGCTCAGCGAAATCGGTATGCTGCTGTGTTACGAAGTGACGCGCGACCTGCCGCTGGAAATGATCGACATCGAGACGCCGCTCGCCAAGATGAAAGCGCCGATCCTCGCCGGCAAGAAGCTGGTCTTCGCGCCGATCCTGCGCGCCGGGCTGACCTTCGCCGAAGGCATGCTCGATCTGGTGCCCGCCGCGCGCGTTGCCCATATCGGGCTGTACCGCGAGCCGGAGACCTTTTCCGCTGTCGAATACTTCTTCAAGGCGCCGCACGACCTGCCCGAGCGTCTGGTCTTTGTCATCGTCCCGGTACTGGCCACTGCCAATACCGCTGTTGCCGCCGTTGACCGGCTGAAGGAGCGCGGCGCCAATGACATTCGCGTGGTTTGCCTGATCGCCGCACCGGAAGGCATCGAGCGCCTGCGCGGCATCCATCCGGACGTGCGCATCTGGACCGCCGCCATTGATGACGGCCTGAACGAGCAAGCCTTCATCGTTCCCGGTCTTGGCGATGCCGGCGACCGCGCCTACGGCACGAAGTAACCTCTAGCGTTTAAACGTTGCGTCGCGGCCTTCACGGAAGGCATTGATGCCTTCCATGTGGTCGCCGGCGGCAAAACACATGGCGTTCATCTCATTCTCGTAACGCAAGCCCGCTTCCAGCGTCGATGACAGCGCCATGCGCGCCGCGGCCTTGACCGCTTGCGTCGCGACCGGGCTGAATCCGGCCATCTTCCGGCACAGCGCTTTCGCGGTTGCGTCCACCTCACTATCCTCGACCAGATATTCGACCAGGCCAAGACGATGCACTTCCGCCGCGTCGATGGGCTCGCCGGTCAGCAGCAGCTTCATCGCCTGCCCGTAACCGACAATGCGCGGCAACATTTGCGACGCGCCGCCGCCGCCGACCCAGCCGCGCGTCACTTCCGGGAAGCCGAACTTGGTGCTGCGCCCGGCGACACGAATGTCGGCCGCCAAGGCAATCTCGGCGCCGCCGCCGAGCACCCAGCCCTTCAGCGCGGCAATCACCGGCTTGCGGATGCTGCGAATGGTGTTCTCGTAGATCACGCGGTTGCGGAACGACCAGGTGTCGGGATATTCAGCCAGCGAGTTCAGATCGCTGCCGGCCGAGAAGGCGCGCTCGCCGGCGCCGCGCACCAGCACGACGCGGACATTGTCGTCGCGCTCCGCCGACAGGCACACCTCCTGCAAGCTTGCCGCCATTGGCGGCGTGATGGCATTGTGCTTTTGCGGACGATTGAGCACTATCTCGGCGACGTGTTCGTTGACGCTAAAATTGATTTCGCCGTCCATGATGACCTCCCTCTACAGTCTGGAATAGGAAGCGCGCGTTCCGATGAGCAAGAAGGCCAAGACCAGCAAGGCTAAGACCAGCAATGCCCGGCTGACCTTGCGCGACCTTGCCGCGCATGCCGATGTGTCGCCGGCCACCGTGTCGCTGGTGCTGCGCAAAAGTCCGCTGGTGGCCCAAGTGACGCGCGAGCGCGTGCTCGCCTCGATCGAAACGCTTGGTTATGTCTATAATCGCGGCGCGGCGAGCCTGCGCACACAACGCACGCACACGGTCGGCGTTGCTATCAACGAACTGGCCAATCCCTATTTCGCCGAGCTGACGGCGGCGATCGAGCGCGCTTTCAACGCCATTGGCTATTCTGTGTTCCTGTCCAATTCGGCGGAAGACCCGGCACGCCAGGACCAGTTCATCGACACGATGCGCGAATACAATGTCGATGGCTTGATCATCTGTCCCGCCGCCGGCACCACCGCCAAGTCGATGCAGCGGCTGATCCGCTTCAACATGCCGTGCGTTCAGGTATCGCGCTATGTGCGCGGCGTCGCGCTCGACTTTGCCGGTAACGACAATGTGCGCGGCACATATCTCGCGACCGAGCATCTGATTGCGCTTGGCCACCGCCGCATTGCCATGATCGGCGGCAACGAAATCACCTCGACCGGTTGGGAGCGCCTGAAAGGCTATACCGACGCGCTGAAGGCGCATGGCATTGCGATTGACGACGAGCTGATTGTCCCCGCCATTGCCACGCGCGAAAACGGCGCTGACGCCATCAAGACTTTGCTCAAGCGACCCAACCCGCCGACAGCGGCGGCCTGCTACAACGACCTTATCGCCTTCGGCGTCCTGCTCGGCCTGCGCCAGATCGGCATCGAACCGGGCGGCGACTTCGCCGTGGTCGGCTGCGACGATGTCAGCGAGGCGGCACTGTGGCACCCGGCGCTCAGCAGCATCGCCGTCGGCACCGCCGCGATGGGCGATGTTGCCGCGCGCATGCTGATGGAGCGGATTGCCGATCATGGCGCCAAGCGCCGCGAGATCGTGCTGGAACCGAAGCTGGTGGTACGCGCGTCCAGCGGCGGCATGCGGTAGTCCTCACAGCCTATGAATATGAATGCCGCCGTCGACATGAAATGCGTCGCCGGTGCTGAAGTGAAAATCACCGCCGGCCAGTTGCACCGCGACGCGGGCGATGTCGCGCGGCTCGCCCCAGCGCGGCGTCGGCGGCACGCCCTCGGCGAGCAGCTTGTCATAGCGATCCTTGACCACCGCGGTCATGTCGGTGCGGATGATGCCGGGACGGATTTCGAAGACGCCGATGCCGGAGGCCGCCAGCCGCACCGCGAACAACTTGGTCATCACCGACACGCCCGTCTTGGACAGGCAATATTCGGCCCGCTCCGGCGCGATGACATAGGCATTCATCGACGACAGGCTGACGATTGACCGTGGGTGCTCTCCGGCCGGCGCCGCCAGCATGCGGCGCGCCACTTCCTGCGTCAGAAAGAACGGTCCGCGCAGATTGACGTTCATCAGTTCGTCATAGCTCTCCGGCGTCACGTCAAGAATATCGCCGCGCTTCTTCACCGAAATGCCGGCATTGTTGACCAGGCATTCGAGGCCGCCGAAAGCGGCAAAGGCCTTGTCGGCCAGTGCCGCCGCCTGATCGACCGCGGCGATGTTGCCGGCGATGAAGGCCGCCCCCGCCCCGCGCTCACGGACACCAGCGAGCGTTTCCGCCGCCGCCTCGTCCTCGACGATATCATTGATGACAACGTCGTAACCCTTTTCGGCAAAGCCATAAGCGATGCCGCGGCCAATGCCACGCCTGCCGCCGGTGATGAAAACGCGCGGGCGATTGCTCATGCCAAAGCCTCGCGCGCGATCAGCATGCGTTGGATCTGGTTGGTTCCTTCATAGATCTGCGTAATTTTTGCGTCGCGATACAGCCGCTCGACTTCCATGCCGCGAATGTAACCCATGCCGCCATGCACCTGCACCGCATTGGCGGTGTGCAGGACGGCAGCGTCGGAGGCGAAGCACTTGGCCATCGAACAGGCCGTGGTCGCGCGCGCGCCGCTGTCGAGTTGCGCGCCGGCGTGCAAGGTCATCAAGCGCGCGGCGTGCACATCCTTGGCCATGTCGGCAATCATCCACTGCACCGCCTGGAAATCCGCAATGGCCTGGCCGAACTGCTTGCGATCCTTCGCCTGCTTCACCGAGGCATCGAGCGCCGCTTGCAAGATGCCGACAGCGAGCGCTGAAATGCCGACGCGGCCTTTGTCGAGCACGCTCATCATCATGTGGAAGCCGCGGTTCAGCGGGCCGAGCAGCGCCGCCTTCGGCAGCTCGATATTGTCGAAATGCAGCGCGCCGACCGGCGACGCGCGCTGGCCCATCTTGTGCTCCTGCCGGCCGATCTTGTAGCCGGCGCGGTCCGCGTCGACGATGAAAATGCTCATGCCACGCTTGCCGAGCTCAGGCGCGGTGCGCGCTAGCACGACGGCGAAGTCGGCGACCGGCGCATTGTGGATCCACAATTTGCCGCCGTTGAGCCGCCAGCCATCGGCGGTCTCGGTCGCCGTGGTCTTGATGCCGGAAACGTCGGAGCCGGCTTCCGCCTCGGTGATGGCATAGGCGCAGCGGCGGTCGGCGGCGAGCAGCGGCCGCAAGTAGGTTTCCTGCTGCTCTTTGGTGCCATGCGTCGACAGCAAGGTGCCGACCAGCTCGACCAGGCCGCATTGATCAGCCACCGAGGCATAGCCGCGCGACAGCTCTTCCATGACATGGGCATAGGAAACGGCGTCGGCGCCCGCCCCGCCCAGTTCGTCCGGCACGGTGATGCCGAACATGCCGAGCTGCGCCATTTTCTTGTACAGCTCAGACGGAAACCGCTCGGTTTCGTCCAGTTCAGCGGCAATGCCGCGGATTTCGCGGTCGGCGAACTGGCGCGCGGTCTCGCGCATCATTTCGTGGCGACTTTGTGCGCCGCCGTCGTCTTCAGCAAGTGTCATGGCGTTCCGACCCTGAAGTTTTTCCGTCTTTGCAGGCATCATAGTTTGTGTTTGACTTGACGTCACCAAAAATTTAGAACGATCTAAATGACGTAAAATAAGGCTTTCTGGGAGGCCACCCAAGATGAGACGCGTCACAGCAGACGAAGCCGTGCAACTGGTGAAGTCCGGCGACACCGTGCTGATCGGTGGCTCCGGCGGCGGTCATGCCGTGCCGGAGGCGCTGCTGGCGGCGCTCGGCCGCCGCTTCGATGCCGAGCAAGAGCCGCGCAAGATCACCGCCGTTCATCCGGTCGGCCTCGGCGACGGCAAAGGCCTGGGCGCCGGACATCTGGCACGCGAAGGCCTGCTCAAGCGCGTCGTCTCCGGCACTTTCGTCAATTCGCCGTCGATTTCCGATCTGGCGCTCGCCGACAAGATCGAAGGCTACACGATGCCGCAGGGCGCGCTGTCGCAGCTGATGCGCGAGATTGCCTCCGGCCGCGCCGGCCTGCTGACCAAGACCGGGCTGCACTCCTTCGTCGATCCGCGCCATGAAGGCGGCCGCCAGAGCAAGTCGGCCAAGGAAGACCTCGTCGAATTGGTCCAGTTCCGCGGCGAGGATTACCTGTTCTACAAGCCGTTCAAATTCGACGTCTGCTTCCTGCGCGGCACCACCGCCGATGAAGACGGCAATGTGACGATGGAAGAGGAAGCCTTTTTCGGCGAGATGATGTCGGAAGCGCAGGCGACGCGGCGTTGCGGCGGCATTGTCATCGTCCAGGTCAAGCGCATGGCGCGGCGCGGCACCCTGCCCGCCAAGCAGGTGAAGATCCCCGGCATTCTGGTCGACCTCGTCGTGGTCGAGCCCACCCAGCGCCAGACCTATGAAACGGCGTACAGTCCGTCTTATGCCGGTGAACTGAAAATCCCGCTGTCGGATATTCCGGTGTTGCCGCTTGACGCCCGCAAGATCATCGCCCGGCGCGCGGCGATGGAGCTGTTTCCCGGCGCGATTTGCAATCTCGGCTCCGGCATCTCTACAGGCATTGCCAATATCGCGGCGGAAGAAGACGTGCTCGACGACATTTGCCTGACCAACGAACAAGGCATGGTCGGCGGCGCACCGGCTTCCGGCGGCGATGCCGGCGCCGCGCGCAATTTCGCGGCGATGATCGACCAGCCCTATCAATTCGATTTTTACGACGGTGGCGGGCTCGATCTCGCCTTTCTCTCATTCGCCGAAATCGACGAGAACGGCCACGTCAATGTCAGCCGCTTCGGTGGCCGCATCGTCGGTCCCGGCGGCTTCATCAATATCAGCCAGAACGCCAAGGCGGTGATCTACAACGGCACCTTCGCCGCCGGCAAAGGCGGCGCGCAGAAGTTCGTCAAGAACGTCGAGCAGATCACCTATAGCGGCACTTATGGCCAGGAGCGCGGCCAGCGCGTGCTCTACATCACCGAGCGCGCCGTATTCCGGCTCGGCGCGGGCGGTGTCGAACTGATCGAAATCGCGCCGGGTCTCGATGTCCAGCGCGATATCATTGCCAATATGGGTTTCACGCCCAAGATCGCAGCTGACCTGAAGACGATGGACGCCCGGCTGTTCAAGCCGGAGCGTCTCAAGCTCGCCGATGATCTGCATAAGCGCACGCCACCGCCGCGCTCATCGCGCCTCGACATGCCGAAAGCCGCGCAATGAGCCAAACACCCGCTAAGACGTTCATCGTCGACGGCAACACCAAGATCTTTCCGGTGATTGGCGATCCCATCGGCCAGGTGAAATCGCCGGCCGGCATCACCGGTGAATTCCACGCCAAGGGCCAGAACGCCCTCTGCGTGCCATGGCACGTCAAGCCGGACGATTTCGACACGGTGATGCGCGGCTTGAAAGCGACGCAGAACTGCGACGGCTATATCGTCACCGTGCCGTACAAGCTGCGCACCCTGCCCTACGTCGAAAATCCGTCACCGCGCGCGCAACGCGTCGGCGCCGTTAATGTCATCCGCCGTGACGGTCCGAACTCATGGACCGGCGATATGCTCGATGGCTTCGCCATGGTCACCGCCGTGCGCAACACCGGTTTCGATTTCACCGGCAAGCGGGTGCTGATCATGGGCTGCGGCGGCGCCGGCAGCGCCATCATCGACGCCGTTGCCGAGGCCGGCGCTGTGGCGATCACCATCGCCGACCTCGACCAGGCCAAGGCCAGCGATATCGCCGCCCGCTTCAGCAAAGCGCACAGCGGCTGCACCTTCACCGTCGGCGCCGCCGTCGCCGAAGGCCACGACCTGATCATCAACGCCACGCCCTATGGCATGGCCAAAGGGGACGGCATGCCGGCACCCTTCGGCAAGCTCGATCCGAACATCGTCGTCGCCGATGTCATCACCATTCCGGAAATCACGCCGTTGCTGACGCATGCCAAGGCCTGCGGCTGCAAGATATCGACCGGCATCCAGATGTATCAGGCGCAAGCGGCGATGATCGCCGACTACCTTATTCCGGAGAAGACAAGTGTTTGAGTGTCATCTGAAAGTCGGCGAGACGTCCGAATTCACCAAGACCATCACCGAGACTGACGTGGCGATGTTCTCCGCCATCACCGCCGACTTCGACCCGATCCATGTCAACGAGGACTATGCGGCCAAGTCACCTTTCGGCAAACGCATCGCCCATGGCGGGCTGGTGCTCGGCCTGCTGTCAGGCTGCGCCTCGACCATGTCAAAGCGCTCGGCCGAGCGCGGCGCCAAGGCGGTGTCGGTGTCACTTGGCTATGACAAGATCAGGTTTCTGGCGCCGGTGTTCATCGGCGATACCTTGACCGCGCGCTACACGGTCGAGGAAATCGACCCAAGCGCCGCCCGCAGCCGCGCCAAGATCGAGATCATCAAATCGAACGGCGAACTGTGCCTGGCCGGCGTCCACGTCATGAAGTGGGTCGTGCCGAAGTAAGCCCGTTCGGGCGCCGGCCCGGCCTAGATCTGGAAGACGTCCGCCGGCGGTGGCGGCGCGTCGGGCGGCAGCGCCTCGAACTTCAAGCCCAGATAGCTTTCCTTGCGCCAGACCACCCGGCAGGGCCGGCTCGGCTGCCCCATCGGATTGAACAGCAGCAGAAAATGGTCCGGAATCCTGGCGTTCTCATCGATCTTGATGCGGGCGCCGCCCTCGGAAATGTCCGCAAGGATGCAGTCGGTGCGCTGATCCGGGGTGATCGCGATCCAGGCCGGATACCGCACGGCCTTACGCTCATGCTTGCGTCTCTCATCGCCTAGCAAGGGAGTTCGCTCCGGTCAGAATGACGATTCGTCACTGCGACTCGTCATAGCGCGGCGCCTTCCGCGCCTCAAGCCGCCCGGTGGTGCAGCCGGTGATCGAGCCAGAGCATGAAGGCGCTGGCCAACACGGCGGCAATGCCGAGCATGGCGATCACCGCCATGATGGTCGGCACGTCATGCAGGCCGATGGCATTCATGATCAGGTAGCCCAGCCCCCGCTGCGAGGCGAACATCTCGCCGATCAGCACGCCGAGCAGCGTCAGCGAGAAGCCGATGCGCAGGCCGGACACGATCTCCGGCAGTGCGCCGGGGATGAACACGGTCAGCAAGGTCTGCGTCCGGGAGAGCCGCAGCACCTTCACGGTCTTCAGATGCACCGGCGCCAGGTTGCGCACGGCATTCATGGCGAAAATGGCGATCGGGATGATGCCGTGCAGCGTGCCGAAGGCGATTTTGGCCGGCACGCCGAGGCCGAAGATCAGCAGGATCAGCGGATACAGCGTCACTTTGGGCAGGCTGTAAACCGACACCAGGATCGGCTCGGCCACCTCGGCGCTGGTCCGGTTCAGGCCGAGACCGAGGCCGATGGCCAGCCCTCCGGCAATCGCCAGCAGCAGCGCATAAAGGAACGCCTTGCCGGTTTCGGCGGCATGCGGCCAGAACGTCGCGCTGTTCAGCATGTTCCAGGCCTTCACCGCGGTGCCGGCCGGCGACGTCAGGGCATAAGGGACCGCCATATGCAAAAGCTGCCAGATGATGAGGCCGGCGGCGATCAACAGGATGGTGTCTAGGCTGCGCTTCATCTCAGCGCCCCCACCGGCGCATCAGGCGGCGCTCGTAAGTATAAAAAAGTGCGTTGACGATGGTGACCAGCACGATGATGAAGAACATCAAGGCGTACATTTTACCGTTGTCGAAGTTATTGAAAGCGTAGGCGATTGCGTAGCCCAGGCCGGACGACGCCATGATGAACTCGGCGGCAATGACGCCAATGAAGCAATAGGCAATGGCCAGCTTCACGCCGGTGAACAGATATGGCACCGCGCTTGGCAGCTTGATGCGCAACGCGGCCGCGACCGGGCCCATGTGATAAACCTCGGCCGTACGCACCAGCACGCGCGGAATGCGGTCGAAGCCGTTCAACGTGGCGATGATCATGGCCACGACGCCGAACAGGAAGCCGATCGCCACCACCGCCCCGCGGCCGAGGCCGAACATGACGATGAACAAGGGATAGAAGGCAAAGAACGGCAGCGCGTAATAGCTCGCCAGGAACGGATCGATGGCGCGGCGCAGGCGCGGCAGCGCATGGATCGCGGCGCCAATGGCGAAGCCGCCGGACACCGACAGCACCAGCGAGATGGCCACATTGCCCAGCGTCTCGATAATGTCGGCATTGGCCTGCCCGGACAGAAGCAGCCGGTAAAGGCGAATGGCCATATCAGATGGCGCGATCAGCACACGCGGGCTGATCATGCCGGTGCGGCACAGCAATTCGATGGCAAGGATGAAGCCGCCGACGACCAGCAGGCGGATCCAGCCGACCCGGCTCATGCCAATCCTGCCGATGACTTGTTGCCCTGATGAATGGCTTTCAACGATTCATCGCGCAACACCGACCACAGCCGTGCGGTGATTTCGCCGAAGGCCGGATTGGCGGCAATGCGGGAGTCACGATCGCGCGGCCATTGCGTCTTGATTTCCTCGATGATTTTTCCCGGCCGCGCCGACATGATGCCGATGCGGTCGGACAGCATCGCCGCCTCGTCCAAGGCATGGGTGATCAGCACCACGGTGGCGCCGGTTTCGCGCCAGACTTTGAGCAGTTCGTCGCCCATGATCAGCCGCGTCTGGGCGTCGAGCGCGCCGAACGGCTCGTCGAGCAGGATAATGCGCGGCTGCATCACCAAAGTGCGGGCAATGCAGACACGCTGCCGCATGCCGCCGGACAATTGCGACGGATAGGACTTGGCGAAATCGGCCAAGCCCATCAGCTTCAGGGCATAATCGAGCCGGCGCTGGATCTCCGCCGCATCGATGCCCGCCCGGCGCAGGCCGAAGGCTATATTGTCGGCGACGGTGAGCCACGGGAAGCTGGCATCCTCCTGAAACACGACGCCAGTGCCTTCCGGCACCCGGCCATCGATCGACTTGCCCTCGAACAGCACCTCGCCCGTGGTCGGCCGCGACAGGCCGGCCAGCACGTCGAGCAAGGTCGACTTGCCGCAGCCGGACGGGCCGATCACCGAATAGAATTCACCGCGCCGCAGCCGCAGGTCCGTGGCGGCCAACGCCTGGACGCCGCCAGTCTTGCCGTCACCGCCATACACACGGGTGACGCCGCGCATTTCAGCGTGGACGTCCTTCGACGGTTCGTGCGCGGACTGCGCCGGCTGCAGCGCGGCTGAATTCACTTCATGTAGCTTTCGTCGACGACCTTGCTCCAGTCGACCTTGCCTTCGACTTCACCGACGATCTGCAAGCCCTTGACCATGTTGTCCATGGCGTCGAATTCGAATTCGCCGGGGCTCCAGTACTTCATCGCGCTGAGGTTCTTGACGGCGCCGAGAATGATTTTCTCGTCGGTTTCATAATGTTTCGCGACGATCTTGGCGGTCTCTTCCGGGTTGGCGTAGATAAACTCGACCGCCTTCTTGCGGGCCTGCACGAACTTGCGCAGCTTGTCCTTATTGGCATTGGCATATTCGACCGTGGTCACGCCGACCGTCTGCACCATCGCCGGCAACTCGTCCTTGACGAAGAACACCGGCTTGAATTTGGCCTGCACCTTGGACCACACCGGATCCATGACCGGCGCGGCAACAACCGCCTTCTGCTCGACCATGGTCAGGCCGCCGCCAATGCCGCCGGCGGACACCGTCTCGGCCTTGATACCGTGCTTATCCATCACCATCGTCAGCAACATGTCGGTGACCGACTTCGGCGAGGTGAAGGCGACTTTCTTGCCGGCCAGATCCTTGACCGAATTGATGCCTGAGTCCGGCAAGGTCGCCCAAAGGATTTCGCCCGCCGTGCGGACGCCGGAGTGGATGATCTTGAGCTCAATGCCCTGCTTCATCGCCGCCAGCGCGGCAGACAGTGCGACTTCGCCATAAGGCAGCGGCGATGCCATCACGTTGCGCATGGTCGTGCCGCCCCCTTTCGAGGTGAGCACACCGTCAATGCCGAGACCGGCTTCCTTGTAATAGCCCTTCTCGATCGCCACCGCGTAAGGCGCGCCATACATCAGCACGCCCCAATGGGTGACCGAGATTTGCTCGGCGAGCGCCGGGCGCGGCGTCATGGCGGGGGTCATCAGCAGTGCTGCGGCCAAAGCCGCCTTGTACACAACGTTCATAATCGCCTCCCTCTATCTACGCGATTTGATTGTTCTTGGTTCTATGATGTATACAACGCCACGTTCTGTCTAGCGGGAAATGCGCCGTGAACAAACCTGAACGCCTGCGCGCCGCCGATTTCGCCTACATATCGATCCGCGAAGGTCTTTCGGCCGGACGCTGGCCGCCCGGCTCACATTTGCGCGAGACCGAACTGGCGGCGGAACTCAAGATCAGCCGCACGCCGATCCGCGAAGCACTCCGCAAATTGGCCAGCGAACAACTGGTGCAGTTCGAGCCGCATCTCGGCGCCCGCGTGCCCGGCTGGTCGCATCAGGACATGGAAGAGATTTTTGCGCTGCGCGTTGAGCTCGAGAGCTTCGCGGCGGGGCAAGCGGCGTTGAACGCCAAACCCGCGCAAGTTGACGAATTGCGAAGTCTCGCGACGGCGATCGAGAAAGCGGCGTTCGGCGGTGACGCGCCGGACAACGTCAAGATCAGCGAGTTGAACAACCGATTTCACCGGCTGATCGTGCTGGCGTCGGGCAACCGCCGTTTAAACAGCCTGGTCGCCACCATCATCGACATCCCGCTCGTCGTGCGTACCTTCGCGCGTTTTGATAAAACGGCGATGGCGCGCAGCGTCGGCCATCATTTCGATCTGGTCGAGGCGATCGCCGGCGGCAATGCCGATTGGGCGGTCGCTGTGATGCGGGCGCATATTCATGCTGGCCGGCAAGTGATGCTGGGCACCGACGCCGGTGAGTTGCTCGGAAGGCGTCACTGACGCGCTGCCGCCTGCCCTGCAAGACGGCCAAGGACGGTAGCTGTCAGCAAACCGTTACCTGAGAGATAACCGGCCGCGGTAGCGCCGGAGACGCCGACAGCGGCGCCGCCGGCGGCAAACAGGTTGGGAAACAAGCTGCCGTCACTGCGCCTGACCCGGGCATTGCCATCCACCGACAGACCGCCTTGCGTGTGGAACAGCGCGCCGGTGACTTTAACCGCATGATAGGGCGGCGCGCATTTTTGGTCGGCTGAGAACTGGCGGCCGAAAGCGTCACGGCCATTGGCCGCCTTCAGGGCCTCGGCTTCCGCCCATGCCGCGGCCAGCGGTGCGGCCGGCACGCGCATCACAGCCGCGAGCGCTTCAATGCTATCGGCGCCGAGATTGGCCCCCGCCCGCTCGGCCTCGCGGAAATCCTCGAACTGCCGGGCCACGTCAGCAATCCGGCCGTCGAACACGGTCCAGGCAATGCCATCCGGCTGGCGCAGCACATCCGCCGCCTGCTCCGAATAGCCGCGCGATTCATCGCAGAAACGGACGCCGTTGCGGTTCACCTGGATGCCGCCCTGCATGATGGTCGCCCAGCTGATCAGGATGTTGTGCGGCGTGGCCACCGAGCCATGCCCTTGATAGCCGCCGAGATTGCTGACCTGCGCGCCGAGCGCCGTGCCCCACAGCAAGGCATCGCCGCGGTTGCCCGGATGGCCGAAATAAAGCGCGCCGGCCATGTCAGGTATATGACGGCGGACAAGATCGGGATCGCCCCCGTACCCGTTGCAAGCCAGAATGAGCGCGCCGCAGCCGATGCGCTCCCGCTGGCCGTCGGCGGCGACGATCTCGACTCCTTCGATGCGGCCTTCAACATCGCTGAACAATGTATCGGCAAAACGCTCGGTGATGATGGTGATGCCAACGCCTTCGGCGGCGTTGCGCAGCCTGTCAATCAGTTCGCGGCCGCTGCGCGTCGGCAATCCATGCATGCGCATGGCGGAATGGCCGGAGTAATTGAAATTGTCGATGACATCGAAGGGCAGACCGAAGCGATCGGCCAGCCATTCGATGGTCGGTCCGGCGCCGCGCGCCACCGCCTCGACAATAACCGGGTCGGCTTCGCCATGCGCCTTGGCCTGAATGTCGGCAGCGAATAGTTCAGGACTGTCATCAATGCCCTTGGCGCGCTGAAAGCGTGTGCCCGCCGCCGGGATCAATCCCGCCGAAAGCGCCGTTGATCCCGACGGAATCCTGTCGCGCTCAATCACCAGCGGGTCGACACCGGCTTCCTTGGCCGCTAGCGCCGCGCATAGCCCCGCCGCTCCAGCGCCGATGATCAACAGCGGCACCTGCACATCCAGCTTGGCGCCGGATTCCGGCTGAACCTCGGTCATAACGTCAGGTCTCGCAACGTCTCGGCAATGGTCGCGATCTTCGCCACTGGCCGCAGGCCCTCGATCGCGGCCCGGTGCACTTCCGGCGAAAAGGCGGCACAGCCGTCCTCCAGCACGACACACTCAAACTCGCGGACATGCGCATCGCGCACGGTCGAGGCGACACCGCCATTGGTGACGATGCCTGCGCAATATAATGTCTTGATGTTGTGCTGCCGCAGCATCCATTCCAGCCGCGTCATGTAGAACGCCGAATAGGCGATCTTCTCGACGGTAAAATCGGCCGGCGCCAGTTCATCGACGACCTGCTGGCCCCAGCCACCGGAAACAAAATCGCCTTTGGCGAGGAACGGCCGCATCTTTTTCAAATGCGACGCAATCATCGGCTCGCCGCCACGCGTCGTCACCAAAGTAAACAAGGTCGCGCCGATCAAGCTATCATTACTCCGGAACAGCTCGACCAAAGGCTTGAGCCGCGCCGGCACCGCAGCAATGTCGGCACTGGTCTGACCGGCCCGGCCATAGGCGCCCCTGGGATGCAGGAAGTCGTTCTGCAAATCGAGCAGCATCAAGGCGGCATTCTTCATGACGCCACCCGCTCGACAATGAGATTGCCGAGCTTATCGACGCGACCGCGCAGGCCGGGATCGATGTAGATCGTCGCGTCCGGCTGCTCGAGGATAGCTGGCGCATCGATGATGGCGCCGACCGGCAGATCAAGCCGCGACCAGATCGTGGTGTCGCGCCAGGCGCCGTCGATCCAGACCTTGCGCGTGCCCTTGCGCGCCGTCTCGACCGAGGCATCCGCGCTCGGCGCAAAAGCCGACAGGTCGAGCGCCGGACGCCGGCCAATCGCGGCACTGCGCAGCGACACAATGCGCACCGGCAGGCCGGACAGCGAACGGCTGAACGACGCTGCATAGGCCGCCTCGAACGCCGTCTTGATCGCCGCCGCTGTCACACCGGTCTTGCCATTATCAATCGTCACCGGCACCGCTACAGCCACCGTATGCGTCTGGCCGACATAATGCATGTCGAACTCGAAACTGAGATCGATGCGTTCGATCATGCCCGACGCCGCCGCCACCACGCTGCGCACGTCTTCACCAGCGGCGACCATGCGGCGGTCGAGCGCCTCGATGTCGATACCATCGAGCGGCAGGTTAAGCGTCTGCACCGAGTCATGGCGCAGGTCGGCAATGATACAGCCGAGCGCCGAAGTGACGCCGGGGAAGCGCGGCACCAGTGCCGCTTCCAGTCCAACTTCCTTGACCATGGCGCCGACATGCAGCGCGCCGCCACCACCGAACGGCACGGCGGCGAACTTCGCCGGATCATGGCCGCGCTCGATCGACACGAGACGAATAGCGCCGGCCATGCGCGCATCGGCGACGCGGACAATCGCTTCAGCCGCCTTCATGGCATCGAGGCCGAGCGGCTCGCCGACATGCTTCAAGATCGCCGCCTTGGCCGCTTCGACATCGAGCCGCGCCAGCTTGCCGCCAATCGGCTTGTCGGCATTGATGCGGCCCATGACGACATGCGCATCGGTCAATGTCGGGCGGTCATTGCCCTGCCCGTAACAGACCGGGCCCGGCCGCGAACCGGCGCTCTCGGGACCGACTTGCAGCAAGCCGCCGCGATCGACCCAGGCAATCGAGCCGCCACCGGCGCCGATCGTGGTAATCTCGATCATCGGCGTGCGGATGACCATGCCGAAATCGATCGTCGTCTGCGCCGCCAAAGATGCCTTGCCGCCGACAATCACCGAGACGTCGAACGACGTCCCGCCGAGATCGCCGGTGATGACATTTTCATAGCCGGCTTGCTTGGCAATGCTGGCAGCGGCGATGACGCCGGCCGCGGGGCCTGACAAAGCCGTGCGAATGGGAAAACGCCGCGCCGTCGCTGTCGACATGACGCCGCCATTCGACTGCACGATGTAGAACTGGCCATCGAACGGCAAGGACTGCAGCGCGCCTTCCAGCTTGGCGAGATAGCTCGACACCAAAGGCTGCAGATAAGAGTTCAGCGCCGTCGTTGACGAGCGCTCGAACTCACGGATCTCCGGCAGCACCTGATGCGACGCCGACAGGAAATCATTGTACCAGACTTCGCGCGCCGCGGCCAAGGCCTTCTGCTCGTTTTCCGGATTGGCATAAGCATTGATGAAGATGATCGCCAACGCCTCGGCGCCCTGCTGGCGCAGCTTCAGCGCGGCTTCGCGCACGGCGGCAACGTCCACTTCCATATAGATGCTGCCATTGGCGAGCGTGCGCTCTTCAACCTCAAGACGGAAGTCGCGATCCACAATCGGCGTGAAGTCGCCCCACAGGCCCCAGGTCTGGCGGCGGTCGCGGCGGCGCATTTCCAGCACATCGCGAAAGCCGCGTGTGGTGATGACGCCGATCTTCGAGCCGCGCCGCTCGAGCAATGAATTGGTGCCGACGGTCGTGCCATGCACGATCGAGCCGATGCTGCTGCCCTGGCTGACTGCGGCAATGCCGGCCATGAAGCCTGCTGCCTCATCGCCGCGCTGCGACGGCACCTTGGCCACGCGGAACGCCTTGGTGGCGGCGTCATACAGCAACAAATCGGTAAAGGTGCCGCCGACATCGACACCAAGCACGCTACTGGTCGAGAACGTCGTCACCTTAAGCCTCGCTTCGCAATGTCGTCGTCGCCGCCTGATCGACCGCGCCGCCCTCGCCGATGACAACGCGATAGTCGCGCCGCGCCGCTTCGCTTGAGATATAGCCAAGCCGTACATCGCGTGCGACGCGCGCCGCATCGCGCGTCAGCGGATCACCGAAGCCGCCGCCACCCGGCGTCTCAAGCCGCACATGTTGGCCCTTGGCGATCTTGACGTCGGCGACCTTGCTGACCATTGATGGGTTCTTCTCGCCATCAGCGGTGTCATAGAAGAAGCTGTTCAAGGCGGCGCTACCGCCGCCATTGACGCCGAAGGGCGGAAATTTGCCGCGCTCGCCGAGCAGCGACACATCGGTCGCGCCGTCGGCCAGCGCTTCGATCTCATAGATCGCGCCAAGGCCGCCACGATTGAAACCCGGCCCGCCGGAATCCGGCCGCAGCGCCCATTGCGTGAACATCACCGGATAGAGCGACTCAAGAATTTCCGCCGGCGGAATGGTCGCGGTCGATATCGGGTTGTTGCCGTGGTTGAGGCCGTCGGTTTCCGGATTGCCGCCGAGGCCGCCGCCGAAGAAACAGAACATCACCCAGCGCCGGCCATGCTCGCGCCAGCCCGACAGCGAGAGCGCATTGATGGTCGCGTAAGGGCTGCCATTGGCGCGCTCGGGCGCAACCTTGGCGAAAGCGCCGAACACGGTGTCAATGACGCGCAGGATCGTTTCGGTATAGCCGCCGACCGGACGCGGCGCCGAGACGCCAAGAAGTGTCGTGTCCGGAATGACGAAGTCGATCGGCGCAAGACATCCGGCATTGGCTGGCACATCGGTGAAGATGTGCTTCAGCGCGACGTAACAACAGGCAACTGTGGTCGACAGCGCAATGTTGAGGGGTCCATCGCAGGGCGGCGATGAGCGCGAGAAATCGAGCCGCATCGTTTCGCCGGATACGGTGAGATCGAGCGCGATGCGCAGCGGCTTGTCGGTGATGCCGTCATTGTCGAGGAAGTCGTCATACGAATAGGTGCCGTCCGGCAGCGCCGCGATATTGGCGCGCATCAGCTTTTCGGCACGCGCGGTCAGCACGTCCATGGCGGTAACGATCAAGTCGTCGCCATAGTCTTCAAGCAAAGCCTTGACGCGCCGCTCGCCGAGATCGAGCGCATTGAGCTGGCCATTGAGATCGCCCCAGTTCGATTGCGGCACGCGCGAATTGGCCCCGAGAATGTCGATGATGTCATGTTGCATGACACCGGCGCGCGTCAGCTTGACTGGCGGAATGCGGAAGCCTTCCTGGAAGCTCTCAGTCGCCTTGGCGTTGAAGTTGCCCGGCACATTGCCGCCGACATCGAGCCAGTGGCCGACCGACGCGAGCCAGCAGAACAACTTGCCGTTCCAGAACAGCGGCCGCACGAGACGGAAGTCGTTCAGATGCGTGCCGCCGTCATACGGGTCGTTGAAGATATAGGTGTCACCCTCTTCCAGATTGCCGTCGACCTTCGCCTTGTCGATGACGGCCTTGACGGCGAAAGCCATGGCGCCGACAAAGATCGGCAGGCCGGTCGTGCCCTGCACCAAGGTCGCGCCGGTCTCGGCATGATAAAGCCCGTGGCAGGCGTCATGCGCCTCGGCGATGATCGGGTTGAAGGCCGAGCGATACAGCGTGGCGTCCATCTCGTCGGCGATCTGGACAAGACGGCCGTTCAGGACGGCAAGCAGGATCGGATCGATGTCGCTCATGATTTGGGGCCGAACGTCTCAAGGCCTTTGCCGCGCGCGATCATCTCTGGCGTGCCGATCAACTCGTTGAGCGCGTCAAAGTCGAACATGCGGTCGCGGAACGGCGTGTTGCTGCCATTGGCCGCGAGCGAGCCGTAATAATCCTGCGCCACCTTGGCCAGCGCGCGAACAATGCCGCCGGGGAAAATCACCAGCGAGAAGCCAATGTCCTGCAGTTCAGCCGCCGTCAGCATCGGCGTCTTTCCGCCTTCGACCATATTGGCCATCAGCGGAATGCCGCCGCCAATGCCGGCGACAATCTTGGCCAGTTCCTCGCGCGCCTTCGGCGCCTCGACGAACAGCACATCGGCGCCGGCGTCGCGATACAGCAGCGCGCGTTCAATCGCGGCATCAAGCCCTTCAACCGCAACGGCATCGGTGCGGGCGATGATCAATGTCTCCTGCGACTGGCGGCTATCGACCGCCGCCTTGATCTTGCCGGCCATTTCCGGCGCGGCGATCAATGTCTTGTCATCGAGATGGCCGCAGCGTTTCGGGAATGTCTGATCCTCGATCTGGATAGCGCGCGCGCCTGCCCGCTCGAGCAGCCGCACCGTGCGCTCGACATTCAGCGCATTGCCATAGCCGGTGTCGGCATCGACAATGAGATTGGCATCGACGCGGTCGCGGATCAGCGACACGGTCTCGATCACTTCGCTGATGCTGACGAGCCCAATGTCGGGACGCCCGAGCCGCGAATAGGCAATCGCCGCGCCGGAAATATAGAGCGACTCGAAGCCGGCCTGGGTCGCGATCAACGCCGTCAGCGGATCATAGATGCCAGGCGCCACGATGATCTGCGGCTGGGAGAGTTGTGTGCGTAAGGTCATCTTGGTCATCGCTTATAGTCCGAGGAAGGCGCGTTTGAGATCCGCATTGGATCGAAGTTCGTCCGGCGTGCCGGACATGACGATGCTGCCATGTTCGAGAATGTAGGCGCGGTGCACGATATCGAGGCTCTGCACAACATTCTGCTCGACCAGCAGCACCGCCAGCCCCTCTTTGTTGAGGCGCAGAATCATGCCGAACATCTCTTCGACCAGCAGCGGCGACAGGCCGAGCGATGGCTCGTCGAGAATGATCAGCTTTGGCTCGGCCATCAGGCCGCGGCCGATCGCGAGCATTTGCTGTTCGCCACCCGAGAGCGTGCCGGCGCGTTGCGTGGCGCGTTCGCGCAAGCGCGGGAAGATGGCGAAGACGCGCTCGCGGTTCTGCGCGCGGTGCTTGGCGGCGCGGCGATAGCTGCCGAGATCGAGATTGTCGCTGACCGACATGTTCGGGAAAATGCGGCGGCCTTCCGGCACATGGATCAGGCCGGAGGCAACAATGGCCGGCGGCCGCTCGCGGTGAATGGCGTGACCATCAAATTCGATTGTGCCCTGCCGCGCCTTGACGATGCCGGACAGCGCCAGATTGAGCGTCGACTTGCCGACGCCATTCGAGCCGAGCACGGCGACGATGTCACCCTGGCCGACTTCAAGGTCGATGCCGCGCAGGATTTCGACTTCGCCATAGCCGGCGTGCAAGCCACTGACTTTGAGGAGCGGGTTAGCCGGCATGCGCGCCTCCTGCGAGACGAGCAGCGGCACCGGCGCCGAGATAGGCCTCGATCACTTTCGGATCGGCGGCGACGGTCTGCGGCGTGCCTTGCGCGATGACATGGCCTTCGACCAGCACAAAGATCTGATCGGCGAGGCTCATCACCGCCTGCATGACATGCTCGATCATCAGAATGGTGACGCCGCGCGCAGCAATGGCGCGGATGATCGGGATCATGTCGCGGATTTCCGATGGATTGAGACCGGCCAGCACTTCGTCGAGCAGAAGAAGTTTCGGCGCAGTCGCCAAAGCACGCGCGAGTTCGAGGCGCTTGCGGCCTGCGACGGTCAACGTCGATGCCGGCTGATGGAGCATCGGCGTCAGGCCGACCAGCGCAGCGACTTCCTCCGCTGCCGCCAAAGCCGCGGCGCGTCCCGGAATATGCAGATGTGAGCCGACGGCGATGTTCTGCAACACGGTCAGCCCGGCGAAAGGCTGCACGATCTGGAAGGTGCGGGCGATGCCGCGCCGCGCCAGCAAATGCGCCGGAATGCCCGTGATGGCCTCGCCATTATAGGCAATGCGGCCGCTGCTCGGCTTGAGAAAGCCGGTGATCAACGCGAACACGGTCGTCTTGCCGGCGCCGTTCGGGCCGATCAAAGCGGTGATGCGGCCGGCCTCCACCGTAAAGGATGCATCATTGACCGCGCGCAGGCCGCCGAAATGCTTGGAGAGGTTTTCGACTGTGAGGATGGGTTCAGCCATGAGGCTTTCCCTTCTTCGGCGTCAGCCAGCCCTGCACCTGCGCAACGATGCCGGCAATGCCGCGCGGCGCGAAAGCAACGATCAGGATCAGCACCATGCCGTACAGCACCAGATCGAGACCCGGCGCGTCGCCGATCAGGTGCTTGGCCGCTTCGCCGAGCACCTTGATCATCATTGCACCGAGCAGCGGCCCGAACACCGTGCCGATGCCGCCAATGATCGGCGCCAGCAGCGCTTCGACCGAGATCCATGTGCCGTAGGCAATGCCGGAGTCGATGAAGAGGAAATACTGCGCGTAGAAGCAGCCGGCCGCTGCAGCGAGCGCCGCCGAGACGGTCATCGCGCCAAGCTTGACGCGGGTGACGTCGACGCCAAGCGCGCGTGCCGCATCTTGGTTCTCGCGCACAGCAACAAGCCAGGCGCCGAAGCGCGATTGCTCGATCAGCCGCGTCACCACCAAGGCAATCGCGACCAGAGCAAGGATCATCCAGTAAAAGGCGGCGCGACTCTGGAACTGCATCGCCTGCGCGCCGACATTCAGTTTGATCAAGGTACCGGTACCGGCGCCAGTGAACGGCGCAACGCTGGCGACGATGCGCAGCACTTCGGCAAAGGCCAATGTCACCAGCGCGAAGTATGACCCGCGCAATCCGGAGCGGAATGTCATGGCACCAATGATGGCGCCAACCGCCGCGCCGGCGGCGATGCCAATGGCGAAAGCCGGCCAGGCATTGAAGCCGTAGCGCACCTGCAGGATCGCGGTGGCGTAAGCGCCGGTGCCGAAGAACGCGGCATGGCCGAACGAATACTGGCCGCCATAACCGCCGAGCACGTTCCAACCCTGCCCGGCCAAGGTCAGCAGCAGGCCGGTGACGAGGAAGTTGAGCACCGAATTCGACGCCGTCAGGAACGGCACGCAAGCGAGCAGCGCGACAACAATGACGATCGACAGGAAGCCGCGGTTCATGAGCGTAGTCATGCGCGCTCTCCCATCAGCCCGCTCGGCCGGAACAGCAGCACCAGAATGAACATGAGGAAGATGCCGATCTGGCCGAGCGATTCACCGAGATAAAGCCCGCACAGGCTCTCAACAACGCCGACGAACAGGCCGCCGATCAGCGCGCCCGGGATCGAGCCCATGCCGCCGAGCACGACAATGGTGAAGGCGACCAGCACGAAGCCGGTGCCGACATGCGGGTTGACGTAATAGGTCGGGATCAGAAGGCAGGCGGCAATGGCGACGCAGGCCGCGCCGAGGCCGAAGGTGACTGCATAGATATGCGAGACATCGATGCCGGACAGTTCGGCGCCGAGCTTCTCCTTGGCCACGGCGCGGATCGCCTTGCCGGTATCGCTGCGCGTCAGCAGCGCCCACAGCAGGACGGCGACCAGAACGGCAACGCCGAAGCCAACCAGCCGCGGCACCGACAGGTAAGCGCCGGCCACCGGCACGACACTGAAGCCGTAGGGTACGTCAATGGTGCGGGTGTCGGCGCGGAAGAAGTGCAGCATGGCATTCTCGATCACCACCGAGAGGCCGAGCGTGACCAGGAGGATATTGCTGTCGCTGCCATGCGCCGCCGGGCCGATGACAAAGCGCTGCAAGGCATAGCCGAGCGCGAAGAAGGCCGGTGAGAGAATGAAAACGGCGATGTAGGGATCGAGGCCGAGCAGCTTGTGCATGAAGAACGCGGCAAACAGCGCCGCCGTCAGCATTGCGCCATGGGCGAAATTGATGATGTGCAGCACGCCATAGACCAGCGTCAGCCCCAGCGCGATCAGCGCATAGACCGCCCCGGTCAGAAGACCGTTCAGGATAGCAGGGATAAGAATTGTCAGATGCACAGGGGCGACACGCTTTCAGTACAAGCAATCGCCGCGGTGCCGGATTGCTCCGGCACCGCATTGATTGAACCCATCACGCTGGCGGCAGCGGGAAAACCGGCTTGGCCGACGCAAACGCTTCCGGCAGGATCACCTGGATGTCGTTGCCAATGATCTGCGTGTTGGCCGGCGCCGCACCGGTATTCTGACCGTCAACAAACTTGGTCGGACCGTACGGCATGATGTGGTTGGCGAAGGTGGAACTCGCCAAAGCCGCGGTGATTGCCGCGCGATCGGCCGATTTGGCGCGTTCGATGGCGTCGGCGAGCAGGAGGACGCAGGAATAGTTGAGATACACTTCGTAGGTGAAGAACTGGCCCGCCGCCTCGACTTTCTTCTTCAGTTCCAAGGCCTTGGCGTTACGCGGGTCGAACCAGTGATTGCAGTCCATGATGTATTGGGCCGCTTCGTTGAATTCCTTGACGAATTTGTAGGAGGACGCCGCGCCGCCGAGCACCGAGTAAATGGCCGCTTTCGGCCGCACTTTCTGCTGCTGCATGGTGCGGGCGAGCAACACATACTCATTGTAATAATTGGCCGGAATGACGATGTCCGGATTGGCCGCCTTGATCTTCAGCACGACATTATTGAAATCGCGCGTCGGCGTCGGATGCGCGATGGTGTCGAGAATTTCGAAGCCGCCGGCCGGCAGCGCCGTATTCAACAGCTTGGCCAGGCCGGCGCCGAAGGCCGAATCCTCGTGCACGATCATCACGGTCTTGGCCGGCTTATTGGCGTTGTTATTGATGGTAATCAGGTTCTCGATCGCCGCCTTGGTAATGACGCCGAAGCCGGGGCCGAATCGGAAGGTGTTTTTCAGGCCGCGGGTGACGATAGAATCGGTGACGCCGACATCGACGATGTATGGCAGGTCATAGCGCGCGGCGGTCTGCGTGGTGGCCAGACAGATGCCGCTGGCAAAGCCGCCGACAATAGCCGAGACGCCGGCCGAATTCATCTTCTCGACTTCGGCATTGCCGCCATCGGGCGTCGACTGGGCGTCGCCGAGCACCGGATCGAGCTTGGCGCCGTTCATGCTCTTGATGCCGCCGGCGGCGTTGATCTCGTCGACCGCGAGTTGCGCGCCCAACCTGCCCTGCTGACCGGAATAAGCCAGCGCGCCGGAAACCGGCGCCAACAGGCCAATCTTCACGCCCGCGCTCTGCGCACGCAGGATGGACGGCGCAGCCATTGTGCCGCTCGCTGCGGCGGCAGCGGTCAGTGCGGAGGTTTGCAGAAATTTTCGGCGATCAATCAATATCGACACGGAACGTCTCCCTCGGTTTATGTGAACGAATAAGCGGACGGTCTTGGTTTGCCGTTCGGTTTGACCTTGCGAACGGGCGGCGATGTCGCCCAGCTTCGCTTGGTGGCATGGCCGGCGCGCACCATGTCGAACTCGAAGCCATAGCGGTCCGGCCGGTACAGTGCGTGCAGGTATTCAACACCGCGATTGTCGCGGTCATAAACGATGCGCACCAGCTCGATTAGCGGCGAACCCGTGGTGATGCCGAGCGCGGCCGCCACTTCCGGCGCCGCCAGACAGGCTGAGATGCGCTGTGTCGCGCGCTCGACCTTGACGCCAGAGCGCTCAAGCAACTCGAGCAACGGCCGGTCGGCCAGATCCTTGGCTTTGTAAGTGATGCCGATGCGCTCCGGCACATGGGTGACGAGATAGGAAAACGGCACGCCGTCGAGCGAACGCACGCGGACCGCGCGCTGCAGCAAATCCTGATCGCCAACGCCAAGCGCCTCAGCGGCTGCGCCACCGGCCTGCACGTAATCAAACGACAGCAGCTTGACCTTGGTGCTACGGCCCATACTGGCGATGTTGGCGAGCACGCCGGAAAAGTCGGCGGTCATGCGTGATGGCGACGGCCGGTAGATGATGCGGGTGCCGGCGCTGCGCCGCCGCTCGATCAGATGTTCGCGCTGAAGTTCCAGAAGCGCGCGGCGAATGGTGACGCGGGACACGCCATGCTCAACAGCCAGATCGTTTTCATTAGGAAGCCGCGCCCCGAACTGGACAGCGCCGCTGACGATGCGGTCGCGCAGCACCAGATAGACCTGGCGCGCCTTTGCTTCCTGCAACCGATCCGCCACTCAGGCCTCCGAAACGCGAGGCACACGAAACTGCCCGCGAGCGATAGTCTGCACTAAGTATCATTTATCATACAATAGGAAAAACGCAGGCGCACTGCCTCTTGATCAGCCGCCGGCTGCGCAAGAATGCGGCGCTTGCCTGACTCAAATGGTGTAAGGCGCGAGATTACGGCCAATGCGGGCTTCGATCGGCGTCTCGCCCGGCTTGAACTTATCGCCGGTGATCTGCTCGTACATCTGGACGTAGCGCCGCGTCATTTCCGTCACCAGTTCAGCCGGCGCTTCGGGCAGCACCGCGTCCTTGTAAGGATCGCAATTGTCCTTGAACCACAGCCGCAGGAATTCCTTGTCGAAATAATGCGGCTCTTCGTTGCGCGCGAAGCGTTCTTCATAGCTGTCACGCTGCCAGTAGCGTGACGAATCCGGCGTATGCATTTCGTCGATCAGCACCAGTTCGCCGCTGTCATCGACGCCGAACTCATATTTGGTATCGACGAGGATCAGCCCCTGCCGCGCCGCGATCTCCTGCCCACGTGCGAACAGAGCGAGCGCGATCTTTTTCATTTTCTCGAACAGCGCGGCGGAAATGAAGCCTTCGGCGATCATCTCGGCCGGCGTGATGGCGCGATCATGCGCATCTTCCTTGGTGGTCGGATCGAACACCGGCACCGGCAATTGCTGGTTCTTTTTCATGCCGTCGGGCAGCGTCAGATCGCCGAATGTCCGCTGGCCGGCGGAATAACGCGTCCAGATTGCCGTGTCGGTCACGCCGGTGAGATAGCCGCGAATGACAGCCTCAACCGGCACCATCTTGTACTTTTTAGCCACCGTGACATTCGGATCGGGCACGGCATGGACATGATTGCCGACGATGTCCTTGGTCCGCTCGAACCACCAGGCACTCAGCTGATTGAGGATCTGCCCCTTCAACGGGATGTGCGCGATGATGCGGTCGAACGACGAGTGCCGGTCGGTCGAGATCAGGATGAGCTTGTCGCCCTGATCGTAGATATCGCGCACTTTGCCGATTTTCTTCGGCCCGAGAAAATCGAAACTGGTGCTCTTGAGGTCCTGCACTTGTTACTCCCGCCGTGCGGCGTTTCGCGGCGAACTTAAACGTCGCGCGCCATCTTCATGCGGTAATGGAAGTTCTCGGCGACGTGCCAGTTATAGCTGGCGATCAGCGTGCCGTTCTTGCTGATGTAGCGGCGCAGCGCACACATGCCGACCGTGCCGGCCTTCACCTGCAATTGACCGGCGATCTCCGCCGTCATCGGCGCGCCATGCAGGTCCTGCTCGGCGCCGAGGATTTCCTCAGCCGTGCGCTGCGCCAGATGCGCATAGAACGGCCCGACAACATGTTCGAGTTCGGGCACATAGACGCCGGCGCGCGGCGCGACATAGGAGATCAGATAGCTGAAAGGCTTGCCGCCCTTCTCGTTGCGCCGCAGACCCTTGAGCTGCCACCATTTTTCGCCCGCCTCGCCGCCGACGCCGAGCGCAATATCGGCCGCAATCGTGACCTGCTTGCTCGACAGCAATTCGTAATCGGTATCGAGCGCGAACTGGAAAAGGTCGCCGAGCGACGACAGCGTGTGGACGTAGCGCGCCTGCGGCGTTGCCGAGACGACAACGCTGCCGGCACCCTGCCGCCGTTGCACCATGCCCTGGTCGACCAGGCGGCGCAGCGACTCGCGCACCGTGAAGCGGCTGGCTTTGAATTCCTCGCAGAGCTCGGACTCGGTCGGCAGGCGCATGCCAACGCGGTATTTGCCGGCTTCCAGACGACGGCTGAGGACGTTGAATATCTTTACGTAGCGCGGCGCTTCCGTCGTCGTCATGTCTCAACCTTGCAGGCGAAATCGAATCGAATAACCGGATACCGCTATTCTAGTTCGATTTCGCCCGATTTCTATTCCAGTACAACTATTCCTTGTACTTGGCCTCGAAGTCCCAGACGTCCTCAAAACCCATCAGCTTGTTGAATTCCGGGAAGTCGTACATCGGCACTGCGTCGGTGTTGGTGCCGTTCTTCTTGAGGTCGGCATAGGCATTGTGCAGCGCCTGGCCGGCCGACAGGAACCCGGCCGACGGATAGATGGCGATGGAAAAGCCCAGCTTTTTCAACTGATCATTCGGCAGCATCGGGGTGCGGCCGGTATTGACCATGTTGGCCAGCAGCGGCTTGTCGATGCGGCGGCCGACTTCGGCCAGTTCCTCTTCGCTTTCCGGCGATTCGATGAAGACGATGTCGGCGCCGGCTTTGCCGTAGGCAATGCCGCGCTTGATCGCCTCTTCCAGGCCAAGGCCGGTGCGCGCATCGGTGCGGGCGATGATCAGGAAGTCGGCGCTGGAGCGGCTGTCATTGGCCACTTCGATCTTGCGCACCATGTCTTCCAGCGGGACGACGCGGCGATTCTTGGTGTGGCCGCACTTCTTAGGGAATTCCTGGTCTTCGATCTGGATCGCCGTTACGCCGGCCTTCTCATAGCCGCGCACGGTGTGGCGCACATTGAGCAGCCCGCCATAGCCGGTGTCGGCGTCGGCAATCACAGGCGTCTTGGTCATTTCAACCATGCGGCCGATGACCTCGATCATCTGGGTGTAAGTGGCCAGCCCTGCGTCCGGCAGGCCGAGCGATGAGGCCACGGTGCCGTACCCGGTCGCGTAAAGGGCCTTGAAGCCCATGCGGTCGGCGATCAGCGCCGAAACCAGGTCATAAATGCCCGGTGCGGAGATGAATTCGCCCGCTTTAAGTGCCTGGCGGAGTGCGGGGTCGGCCATGTCTGTCTCTTCCCATTCAATCGTTTCTAGCCACTAAGGTTGTCCGGACATTTGTCTGAAATCAAGCCCTGCGGGAGACTGCCTGCTATCTGTGAACCAAATTTGTCCGGACAGCAAATTTGTGCCAGCGTAGCCAACAATCAAGCGTCCAAAATTCAAGCGCGAGGGTCTCATGTCCGATCTCGACATATATGCGAAACAGGGAATGGGCCAGAAGTCGGGCCTCGGTCAGAAAGTCGCCCTCGTCCTCGTCGATTTCATCAACGGCTTCAACGACCCGGCCCATTTCGGCGGCGGCAATATCCAGAACGCGGTCGATGCCACCGCCAAGCTTCTTGTCACCGCCCGCGCCCGCAAATGGCCGATCGCGCATACGCGCGTCGTCTATGCCGATGATGGCTCCGATGCCGGCGCCTTCACCGCGAAGTCGCCTGGCCTGAAGACGCTGACCGAGAACAGCCCCCTCACCCAATTCGTCGATGCGGTGAAGCCGGCGCCGGGCGAACTGATCCTGCGCAAGCGCCAGGCCTCCGCCTTCTTCGGCACCGAATTCGCCGGCTGGCTCACCTGGAACAAGGTCGACACATTGCTGGTCGCCGGCGCCACGACATCGGGCTGCGTCCGCGCCACGGTCGTCGACTCAGTGTCGTACAATTTGCGCACCGTCGTGCTGACCGATTGCGTCGGCGACCGCGCCCTTGGGCCGCACGAGGCCAATCTGTTCGACATGGGCCAGAAATACGCGGACCTCATGACCAGCGACGAAGTCATCGCTGCCACAGCGAAGTAATCCGGAGACCAAGACAATGCTGAAAGACGCACAAGGCTTTCGCCGCAAGTTCGGCGTTCTCGGGCCGTCGACCAACACGATCGTGCAGCCCGATTTCGACGACATGCGCCCTTATGGCGTCACCAATCACTACAGCCGCATCTACACGCCGAACGCCGATGCCGTGAGCAATGAGAGCTTCCGCGCCGCCGCTGAGGTCATTGCCGGCAATACGCTGGACGCCGTGCGCAGCGTGATGACGGCGAAGGTCGATTATCTTGTCATGGGCATGTCGGCCGTCACCTTCTTCGACGGCGAAAAAGGCGCCGACCGCTTCACCAAATCGGTCGAGGATGTCGCCGGCGTCAAGCTCTCGATCGGCAGCGATGCCTGCACCGCGGCGATGCGCAGCTATGGCGGCATCAAGAACATTGCTGTCCTGTCGCCGTACTGGCCGTCAATGAACACCGAAGTCGCGCGCTATTTCGGCGACAAGGGCTTTACGGTAAAGCGCGACAAGGCGCTGCAATGTACGTCATGGATCAACATTGCCGAGCAGACCGACGAGACGTTGCGCGCTGAGCTGATGAAGCTCGATGGCGACGATATCGACGCCATCGTCCAGGTCGGCACCAATCTATCGATGGTGCGCCTTGCCGCCGCCGCCGAACTCTGGCTCGGCAAGCCGATCATCGCCATCAACACCGCGACCTACTGGCACGCGCTGCGCGCCAACGGCATCAAGGATCAGATGAAGGGCTTCGGCCGTCTGCTCTCCGACTTCTAAGGCCTGATCATGCAGAAGGCCGCGCAATATGGTAGCGCCAGCGTTCACCGCGTGATCGATATCGATCCCTTCACACTGCCGCTGCCATTTCTGTTTCCCGGCGCCTCAATCGAGGCGCTGGGCGACGCTGCCGGCAAACTCGACGGTACGCATGTCGATGTCGCCAATAGCGGCGTGCACCTCGCCGTGCAGAGTCATCTGATCCGCTTTGCCGGCAAAACCATCCTGCTCGACGCTTGCGTCGGCGAGCACAAGCCGCGCCCGGCGCGGCCGGCCTGGCACCAGCGCAGCGACAGCCCTTATCTCGCCAATCTTGCCGCTTGCGGCTGTACGCCGGACGACATCGACATCGTCATGTGCACGCATCTGCATACCGATCATATCGGCTGGAATACGCGATTGGTGTCGGGGCAATGGGTGCCGACCTTCGCCAAGGCGCGCTACTTGGTGAGTCAGACTGAGCTTGATCTCACCACTAAAGAAGCAACCGAGCGACCCGAAGCCAACCATGGCAGCTATCAGGACAGCGTCCTGCCGATCGTCGAACGCGGCCTGTTCGATGTGGTCAATGGCGGTGACATGATTGTGGATGGCGCGACCATCCTGCCGCTGCCCGGTCATACGGCGGGGCAGATCGGCCTGGAATTGGCCAGCGGCGGCAGTTCAAACACCGTATTCTGCGGCGATGCCATTCACAGCCCGGTGCAGGTCTATCAACCGCAATGGACCAGCGCCTTTTGCCAGAATGCGCCGCAGGCCATTGCGACCCGCGCCGCCTTGCTGGCGCGCGCCGTGGCGGAAGACCTCACCTTGGTCCCGGCGCACTTGCGCGCCACACATATGCACATCCGCGAAACGAAGACCGGCTTGATGCCGGTCTTCGATATTTAGCTAGTCGATCTTCTCAACGTCGCGCAGCGACTGGATCATCGACGTCCGCATGACGAACTCTCGATGCTTCTCCGGATCCTCGGCGGTGCGGCGCAAATCGTCGTAATAAGCCTGACGCGCCGCCGGTTCGCGGGTGTTGAGAATGGCGCGGTTGCGCAAGGTCGTCTGCTGCACAACGTCGAGCGCCACCTTGCGGCGCTGGCGGCCATAGCGCTCGAGCGTCTCAAGCGGCGCGCCCTGCACCACCTTGGTGATCTTCTCCGCCAGATTGAAGGCATCGTGAATGCCGCCATTCAGGCCCATGCCGCCAAGCGGATTGTTCACATGCGCGGCGTCGCCCGCGATCATCATGCGGCCATTGACGTATTTTGAGGCGACGCGTTCGTGCACGCGATAGGCGGTGCCATGCGTGACTTCAAAGTCCTTGTGACCCGGCGCCGCGCCTTCGAGCAGCTTCTGCGCCCGCGCTGGCGATGTGACGTCCTTGTCGTCGAGCGTCGCGTCGACCGGGAACAGCGCGCGCCAGACCTTGGCGGTGCGGATCAGCACGTACCATTCGTTCGGATCGGACAGATACGCGATGTTGGCGATGTCCGGCATCACGGTGCGGAAGTCGAAAGGCGTCGACACGGTGAGGAAGAGTTCGGGGATCGTAATGCCGTCGAACTCGGCGCCGACCGCCTTGCGCACGACGCTGCCGATGCCGTCGGCGCCAACAAGGAAATCGCCTTTCAGCGTTTCGGTCTTGCCGTCGGCCGTCTTGACATCGAGTTCGACGCCGTCGGCGCTCTGGCGCGCCGCGGTCGCCGCCGTGCCGAGATGGACCGTGACCAGCGGGTTTGTCTTCAACTGGTCGTACAGCAGGTCGCCGAGGCGCCACTGTTCGCACTGCAGCCGGTACGGATGCTTGGTGTCGGGCAGCAGCCGCGACAATTCATAGGTGGCGACGACGCCCGCGGTGCGGTCGCGGAATTGCCAGGTGGGGCAAATCAGGCCCACGTCGATCATGGTCTGCACGACGCCGAAACGCTCCAGCATATCAAGCGTCGGCGGGTGGAATGTCGAGGCGCGCAGGTCGTGCGGTAACTCGGTGTGGGTCTCGACCAGGGTCACTTTAATGCCCTCGGCAGCGAGCAGGCTGGTCGCCACAAGGCCAACCGGACCGGCGCCAACAACAAGTACGTGAGCAGTTCTGGGGGTTACCATGGTCATCCTTGACAGGCGCTTCAGGTTGGTCAGTAATAGGTTGTCCGGACAAAGATGACCCTCTTTGCCAGCCCGGGCAAGCAAATATTTGAACACCGTGCCCAGAAAGGCCGTGACCGGCGATGCACTATCCCTTCGTGCCTTTTCCAGAACGTGGCCCGCTCAAATGGCCGGAGGGCAAGCGCCTCGCGCTGATCGTCACCATCAATCTTGAATACTGGGACCTGTTGAAGGACTCGCCGAAGCCTTACTACGCTGGCGGCCCGGCGATCTTGCCGGATCAACTGCCCGGCAACATTCCGGATTTCCCCAACTTCTCTTGGCGTGAATACGGCCAGCGCATGGGCGTCTGGCGCCTGTTCGATGCCTTCGTCGAAGCAGGCGTGCGCGCCAGCTGCACGATGAACGCCAAGATGGGCCTTGAGCGCCGCGCAGTCATCGATGGCGCGTTGGAGCGCGGCTTTGAGCTGATCCCGCACAATTATGAGCAGGGCGAACTGCTCTGCCACTTGCAGCACAATCCCGACGAAGAGCGCCGCGTCATTGAGACGACGCTGGAAGTTTACGAGAAAGTGACAGGCCGCAAGCCGCAAGGCTGGCTGTCGTCATCGCTGCGCGGCACCACCAACACGCCGGCCATTCTCGCCGAGAACGGCCTGAAGTTCTGGTGCGATCTCATGAATGACGACCAGCCCTTCATGATCGGCACGCCGAAAGGCCAGATCGTCGGCCTGCCCTACTCGATCGAGATGAACGACTTCACGCTGTTGCAGCGCCGCGGCCTCACCAACGACGCCGCGCTCGACAGCATGAAGGAGCAGTTCGACGTGCTGTATGCCGAAGGCGAGAAGACCGGCATGATGATGAATGTCGGCCTGCATCCGCATGTCATCGGCGTGCCGCATCGCGCCAATCTGCTGCGCAGATTCCTCGCCTACGCCAAGCAATTCGACGGCGTCTGGTTTGCGACCCGCGAAGAAGTGGCCAACTCCTATCTCGGCCAGCACGAAACCCACATTCCGGCTGGCGCAAAATGACCGACACGGGCAGCCTGGCGAAACCCCGATTTACATTGCCAGGCCCGGCCATTGCCGCGCTGGTCGTTGTCGTCCTCATTGGCATCGCGATCGCCATTGGCGGTCAGGTCATTGCGCGGCAGGTCGTCTCCGGCCTGATGCTCGGCGCCATCTATATGACGGTTGCCGTCGCCTTCACCTTGACCATCGGCGTCCTGAACTTCCTCAACTTCACCATCCCGACCTTGTTCATGCTGACCGGCATGGTGGCTTGGGGCGTGCTGTCGCAGGGCTATCTCAGCTTCGCCGGCAATGCCGCCTGGCTGCTGGCGCTGTTTATTGGCGTTGCGGTGGCCGTCGTCGCCTCGCTGATCGTCGAGCGCTTCACCTTCCGTTATTTGAAGATGAAACATGGCGACTCGACCGAGCACGCCATCCCGCTGGTGTCGTCGCTCGGCTTCCTGCTGATCTTTGAAAATCTTGTGCTGATCGCCTTCGGCTCGGACTCGCAGCGCTTCAAGGTGCCGTTCAACGCCGATCTGCGCATCGGCAACATCGTGCTTGGTGTGCCGCAAATCGCCAGCTGCATCGTCGCCGTCGCCGCGGTCGCCGCGCTGACCTACATTCTCAAGCGCACCAAGATCGGCCGCGCGCTGCGCACCATTGCCGAAAATCCGGACACCGCCCTGCTGCTCGGCGTCGATGTCAGCCGCGTTGTCCCGGTCGTGTTCATTCTCACCGGCGTTCTGGCCGGCGTTGCCGGCGCGCTGTTCACCGTCAATTACGGCGATGTCTCTGCCTTCATGGGCGACAACGTCGGCACCAAGGCGATTGCCGCCATGGTGCTTGGCGGCATCGGCTCGATCTGGGGCGCGATCGCCGGCGGCATTGTCGTCGGCGTCGCTGAGACCTTGTCGATCCAGTATTTCGGCGGCAATTCCGTGCAGATGACGGTGTGGGGCCTCGTTCTGGTCATCATCATCCTGCGGCCCAAGGGGCTGTTCGGCGGCTCGGCCGTCGGTAAAGGGAAGATGTAATGAGCGGTTATCTCGCCGGCACGCTTGCCATCCTCTGTATCAACCTGATCTTTGCCTACGGGATCTTTGTCAGCGCCGCGGCGGGACAGATCAATCTCGGCGGCGCCGGCTTTCAGGCCATCGGCGCCTATGCCACCGGCTTTATCGCCGGCACGCTGGGCCTGCCGGTCTGGTTTTCAATTCCAGCGGCAGCAACGATCTCCGCTTTCATCGGCTTCCTCATCGCCTTCCCGGTACTGCGCACGCGCGGCGTTTATCTGGTGCTGGCGACCTTTGCGTTCGGTGAAGTCGTGTCCGGCTTCCTGCTGCATACCGATACGTTCGGCGGCGCGATGGGCATGGTCGTGCCGGTGCACATCGAACTCTGGGTTCTGATGCTGTGCGCCATCGTCGTCACCTTGCTGACTTTCTATCTGATGGCGACGCGCCTCGGCCTGGCCATGCGCTCGATCAATGACGACGAGGAAGCGACTGTTGTCATCGGCGTCAACGTGCGCGCCGTGCAAGTGGCGGCCTTCACCATTGGCGGCGCCTTCACCGGCCTGTCCGGCGCGCTCTACGCGCATAATTACGGCTTCGTCGAAGCGCAGTATTTCAACGCCCTGCTGTCGATCTACGTCCTGCTCTTCGTCCTCATCGGCGGCGCGCAGACGGCCTGGGGCCCGCTCGCCGGCAGCCTGTTCTTCACCGTGCTGCCGGAGCTATTCCGCGTCGGCGGCGCCTGGCGCTATGTGATCTTCGGCGTGTTGATCGTGTTGATGATGGTCATCCGCCCCGAGGGCATGGTGACGCGCGACCTGGTGCGCAAATTGTCGCCGCGCCAATGGTGGGCGCGCCGCGCGGCGGTGGGGAGCTGATCGTGACCACTGCGCTCTCCGTCACCAATGTCACCAAGCGTTTCGGCGGCCTGACCGTTGCCGACAATGTGTCGTTCGACGTGCCGCAAGGCGCGCGCATGGCGCTGATCGGTCCGAACGGCGCCGGCAAGACGACCTTGTTCAACCTGATCTCCGGCGTGCACAAGATCGATGCCGGCAGCATCACGCTCGACGGCAAGGAGATCAAGGATCTGGCGCCGCGCACCCGCGTGCATGCCGGCCTGTCGCGCTCGTTCCAGAACATTCGTTTGATGCCGCATCTGTCGGTCATCGAGAACATCATGCTCGGCCAGCATACACAGGCCAGCGGACTCGGCGCGCTGTTGCAACCGATAGCCTGGCAGCGCAAGAGCATCTGGCGTGAGCGCGCGATTGAGAGCATGCACAGCGCCGGCATCAAGGTCGATCCGGATGCCAGTGTCGGCGGCCTGCCCTATGGCGTGCGCAAGAAGATCGAAGTCGTGCGCGCGCTGATGAGCCGCCCGCGTTTGCTGATGCTCGATGAACCCGCGGCCGGTCTCAATCCGCGCGAGACTGCCGAACTGTCGGCGTTCCTGAAAGCTGTCGCCTGGGAAGGCCTGACGCTGCTCGTCGTCGAGCACGACATGTCCTTCGTCAACGATCTCTGTGAGCACACCGTGGTGCTGAACTTCGGCCGCCTGATCTACAACGGCCCGACCGCCGGCGTGCATGTCGACCCGCAGGTGCGTGAAGCCTATTTGGGCACCCGCAAGTCCGACAAGAAGGAGCCAAGCCATGTTGCTTGAGGTCTCCGAACTCGACGTTCGCTACGGCCGCAACCATGCGGTCAAGAAATTGTCATTGAGTGTCGGCAGCGACGAGATCGTCACCGTGCTCGGCTCGAACGGCGCCGGCAAGACATCGCTGTTGCGCGCCATCCAGGGCCTCTGCCCGGTCGCTAGCGGCTTCGTCCGCTTCGATGGCGAAGACATCACCAACATGACGCCGCCGGAGCGGCTGCGCCGCCAGCTCGCTTTGGTGCCGGAAGGCCGCCAGATCGCGCTCAGCCTGACGATTCACGAAAACCTGCAAATGGGCGCCTATTGCCGGACCGACGGCAACGTGCAGCGCGACATTGATGCAATCTACGACCGCTTTTCCAATCTCGGCGCGCGGCGCAAAATGCCGGCCTCGGTGCTCTCCGGCGGCGAACAGCAAATGCTGGCGATCAGCCGCGCGCTGCTGGCGCGTCCGAAGCTGATGATGCTCGACGAGCCGTCGCTCGGCCTGTCGCCGCTTCTTGTCGAGCGCCTCTTTGAATTGATCGTCAGCCTTCGCAAGGAAGGCATCGCGATCCTGCTGGTCGAGCAGAACACTCACATGGCGCTTGAGGTCGCATCGCGCGGCCTCGTCATGGAACTGGGCAATGTCGTTCTCGAAGGGTCTGCCGCGGAGCTCCGCGACAACGACAAACTTGCAGACGCTTATCTCGGTCACGCTAACTAACGGCAACATCTGAGGGGATGATAACATGAAGACGAAACATCTGATTACAGCCGCCGTGGCGGCACTTGCCATCGGCACATCGGCTCCCGCCTTCGCGCAGGAGATCGTCATCGGCCTGAACACGGTCATGTCCGGCGTGCTCAAGACCGTCGGCGAAACCACCGTCACCGCCGTCGACATCGCGGTCGACGAGATCAACGCCAAGGGCGGCATCAACGGCAAGAAGATCAAGCTCGTGCGCTTCGACACCGGCAGCGATCCGAAGCAGGCCGCGACCGGCACGCAGAAATTCGCGTCGGACGACAAGGCGCTGGCCATCATCGGCCCGTTCTCGTCCGGCGAAGCGGCCGTCGCCTTCCCGGTCGGCGAGCGCCTCGGCATTGTCGAAATCCCGAACGCCGCCTCGACCCCCGGCCTGACCAAGGGCTTCAGCTACGCCTGGCGCCTGACCGCCGATGAAGGCACGCAGTTCACCCGCCTGATCAAGACGCTGCAGAAGAAGGGCATCAAGACCGAGAAGGCCGAGATCATCTACGCCTCGGACGAACGCGTCTCGAATATCTCGGGCACCAACTTCTACCCGGCGATCTTCAAGGCCAACAACGTCGCCTTCGGCGAACCGATCGGCATCCAGCTGAAGAGCTTCGACGTGTCGGCGCAGGTCGCGCAGGCGCTCGAGCGCAAGCCGGACGTTATGGCGATCGCCTCGACCCCGGACGCCGCCGGCAAGGTCATCAAGGAACTGCGCCGCCAGGGCTTCAAGGGCCGCGTCATTGGCTCGCAGATCTTCGCCGACCCGAACGCACTCGACCTGTTCGGCGCCGACGCCAATGGCATGATCATCGTCGCCGGCTTCTGGTGGGACCGCACCGATGCGACCCGCGCCTTCACCAAGAAGTTCGCCGAACTGAACGCCACGCGTAACCTGCCGACCAAGAAGATCCCGCATCACACCGATGCGCAGGCTTACGACATCGTCTATCTGCTCAAGCAGGCGATGGAAAAAGCCAAGGTGACGGGCGATGAGTCGAAGCTCGCCGCCGAGCGCACCGCGATACGCGATGCACTCAACGGCATCAGCTTCACCGGCATCACCGGCGACAACACCTGCTTCAACGCCGATCACGATGCGCGCCTCGCCGGCTTCGTCATCGAGATCAAGGATCAGAAGTGGGACCTGTATGATTCATGGCCGGCCGATCCGTCGACCTGCGTCAAGTAGACGGGATCTGATGACCAAACGTAGAATATGCATCCTGGGAGGCTGCGGCGGTATTGGCCGCAGCCTCGTTACGTCCTTGCTCGCCAATGGCGACGACGTGGCAGTGATGGACCTGCCACAGGTTCTTGACCGCCACCCGCCGTCGCCGGGCGTCATCGCTATCGCTGTTGAAGGTTCGAACGAAGACTCGGTGCGCCGGGCTTTCGATGAGCTGGCAACGCGATGGGGCGCGCTTGACGGCTTCGTCAATGCGGCGGGATTTGTGATTGAAAAGCGCAAGCTGGTCGACACCCCGACGAGCGAATTCGACATCACCATGTCCGGCAACCTGCGCACCACGTTCCTGGCGTGCAAGGCAGCCATGGCGCTGCTCGACAAAGGCAATGCGCCGAGCATGGTCAATATCGCATCCGGCCTCGGCGCCTTTATCCGTCCGGACTTTGGGCCCTATGCCGCGGCCAAGGCCGGCATGATCGCACTGACCAAGACCTTCGCGCTTGAACACGCGCCCAAGGTCCGCGCCAATTGTGTTGCGCCGGGTCCCGTGGATACCGCGTTCCTGCGTGGCGGTACGGCCGCCGCCGAACAATCCAAGTCGCACGCCGATATCAATGCGTTCAATGCCTTGATCCCGCTGCGGCGCATTGCCGTTCCGGAAGACATTGTCGGGCCGGTCATGTTCCTGCTGGGGCCGCAGAGCGCCTATATGACCGGGCAGACGTTGTGGCTTAACGGCGGCGCCTACATGCCGTGATGGCATCGGCGTTCAGCACCATGAGCAAGCGGCGAATTTGCATTCTTGGCGGCTGTGGCGGCATTGGCCGCAGCCTCGTCGCGGCTTGTGTCGAGAACGGCGCCGACGTCGCCGTCATGGATCTGAAATCCGCGCTTGAGCGTCATCCGCCGCCGCCTTCGGTGATGAGCATCGAAATAGACGGGACCGATGAGGCTTCGGTCACCACGGCCTTCGGCAGACTTGAGGCAAGCTGGGGAGCGCTGGACGGCTTCGTCAATTCCGCCGGTTTTCTCATCGAGAAGCGCAAACTGGCCGACACACCGGCCAGCGAATTCGACATCACCATGGCCGGCAATTTGCGCATGACCTTCCTGGTCAGCAAAGCAGCGATGAAGCTGCTGGAAAAGGGCGACGCGCCGAGCCTGGTCAACATCTCGTCCGGCCTCGCCGCTCTGGTCCGGCCGGACTATGGCCCCTATGGCGCGACCAAAGCCGCCATGATCGCGCTGACCAAGACCCTGGCGCTGGAACATGCGCCGCGCGTGCGCTGCAATGCCATCGGCCCCGGCCTTGTCGATACCGCCTTCCTGCGCGGCGGCACTGGCCGCTCCGACGAAAACAAGACCATCAATGTCGACGTCAGCCTCTATAATGCGACGATTCCGATGCGGCGCATTGCCGTGCCGGACGATCTGGTCGAGCCGGTCATGTTCCTGCTCGGCCCGCAAAGCGCCTACATGACCGGGCAGACTTTATGGGTCAACGGCGGCGCCTATATGCCGTGAAGGCATTCTACCTGGATTGTGCAAGAGCAAGCTCATGAATGAGACCACTCCAACGACCCTGTTCGACAAGCTCTGGGCGAGCCACGAGATCGTCGCGCGCGACGGCGAGAGCCTGCTCTGGGTCGACCGGCATTACATTCACGAAGGCGCCTTCGAGGGTTTCACTCAGCTGCGCCGCCGCGGCGCGCAGGTGGCCGAGCCGTCGCTGACCTTCGGCGTTGCCGACCACTATGTGCCGACCCGCCGCAGCCAGGGCGGCGGCCCTATCGCCGATCCCGAAATCGCCCGCATGGTCGAGCAGTTCAACGTCAACATGGCGGCGAACAACATCCGCGCCTTTGACCTGAACGACCGCCGCCAGGGGATTGTCCACGTCGTCGGCCCGGAACTCGGGCTCACATTGCCCGGCTTGCTGATCGTCTGCGGCGACAGCCACACCTCGACCCATGGCGCGATGGGCGCCTATGCCTTCGGCATCGGCTCGTCGGAAGTCGCGCATGTGCTGATGACGCAGACTTTGTGGCAAAAGAAGCCGAAGACCATGCGGATCACCGTCGAAGGCACCCTGGCCGAGGGCTTCAGCGCCAAGGACGTGGCGCTGTCGATCATTTCGACCATCGGCACCAACGGCGCCAGCGGCCATGCCATCGAATTCGCCGGCCCGGCCATTCGCGGCCTGTCGATGGAAGCCCGGTTGACGCTCTGCAACATGGCGATCGAGGCCGGGGCCCGTTGCGGCATGGTGGCGCCGGACGACACCACCTTCGCCTATCTCAAGGGCCGCGAATATGCGCCCGTCGGGGACGATTTCGACCGCGCCGTCACCGAATGGCGCAAGCTGAAGACCGATCCGGGCGCCCAATTTGACCGTGAAGTGTCGCTCGACGCCGGCCACCTCGCGCCGATCGTCACCTGGGGCACCAGCCCGGAGGATGCGCTGCCGATCGACGGCCGGGTTCCCGATCCGGCTAACGAGAGCAATCCGGAACGGGCCAGCTATCTGAAAGGCGCCCTCGACTATATGGGTCTGACGGCAAACGAGAAATTGACCGACATCGCCATCGACCGGGTCTTCATCGGCTCCTGCACCAATGCCCGCATCGAAGATCTCCGCGCCGCAGCCGCCGTACTGACCGGCCGCGTGTGTAAAGTGCCCGGTATGGTGTCGCCGGGCTCGTCGGCGGTGAAGCGGCAAGCCGAAGAAGAAGGTCTCGACCGCCTGTTCCGCGATGCCGGGCTCGAATGGGTCGATTCAGGTTGCTCGATGTGCGTCGGCATCAATGGCGATACTGTTGCCTCAGGCGAGCGTTGCGCCTCGACCACCAATCGAAACTTCCGCGGCCGCCAGGGCGCCGGTGCGCGCACCCATATCATGTCGCCGGCGATGGTCGCGGCCGCTGCCGTGTCGGGTCATCTCGCCGACATGCGGCCGTTAATGGCCGGACGGAAGGTTTAGGTCATGGACAAAGTCACCCGCATCAGCGCCACCGCCTGCCCGTTGCCGACTGAGAACATAGACACCGACCAAATCCTGCCGGCGCGCTTTCTGAAATTGCCGCGCAACGGCAAACACGGCGAAGTGCTGTTCCGCGATCTGCGCTTCGATGCAGCGGACAAGGAGATCACCGACTTTCCGCTCAATCGCCCGGAATGGCGCGATGCCAAGATCATTGTCTCGGGCACGAATTTCGGCGGCGGCTCGTCGCGCGAGAGCGCGGTCTATGCACTATATGATTACGGCATTCGCGCCGTCATCGCGCCGTCCTTCGGCGACATCTTTTCGCAGAACTCGGCAAAAAACGGATTGCTGACGGCGGTTGTTACGGAAGCCGAATATGAGGCACTGGCCGCGGCGCTCGAGCGCGTACCGAACCTGCCGATCACCATCGATCTTGAAACGCAGACCATTGTCTGCGGCAATCTCTCGTTCAGCTTCACCATTGATGGCGCGCGCAAGGCCCGGCTATTGAACGGCTGGGACGATATCGATCTGACGAATTCGTTTCGCGACAAGATCGACACGTTCAAGGCGACGCATACGCAAGCGCAGCCCTGGGCCGTACCGAAAGCACGCGCGTAGCGATCAGCGCGTACCTTCGCGCTGGCCCGCCATAAGTTTGAGATCGTTCGCCATCATTTCCCGGACGAGATCCTTGAAGCCAACCTTGTGCCGCCAGCCGAGCTTCTCCCGCGCTTTGGCCGGATTGCCGCGAAGATTGTCGACTTCAGTCGGCCGGAAGTAGCGCGGATCAATCCGCACCAAGGTTCGCTCGGTCTTCTTGCAGACCCCGCACTCGTCCTGGCCGGCGCCCTGCCATTCTATTTCAATTCCGACTTCCGCGAAGGCCACGTCAACGAATTCACGAACGGAATGGGCCTCACCCGTCGCCAGGACGTAGTCATCCGGGCGATCCTGCTGCATCATGAGCCACATGCCCTCGGCATAATCCCGCGCATGGCCCCAATCCCGCTGCGCATCGATGTTGCCGAGATACAAGCAGTCCTGCTGGCCGAGATGGATTGCGGCGACGGCTTGCGTAATCTTCCGGGTTACAAATGTCTCGCCGCGCCGTGGGCCTTCATGATTGAACAGAATGCCGTTCGAGGCGTGGAAATGATAAGCTTCGCGATAATTGACGGTGATCCAGTATGCGTAGAGCTTGGCGGCTGCATAAGGACTGCGCGGATAGAACGGTGTTGTTTCCGACTGCGGTGTTTCCTGCGCCTTGCCGTAGAGTTCGGAGGTCGAGGCCTGATAGAAACGGACGCGATCCTTCAGGCCTAGAATGCGAATGCCCTCAAGCAGCCGCAAGACGCCGAGCGCGTCCGCATTGGCGGTGTATTCCGGCGTTTCAAAGCTGACCTGAACATGGCTCTGCGCCGCGAGATTATAAATCTCCGCCGGCCGAACTTCCTGAATGATGCGGATCAGATTTGTCGCGTCTGTCAGATCGCCATAGTGCAGGAACAACTGCGTGTTGGGAAGATGCGGGTCTTGATAAAGGTGATCGATACGCTCTGTATTGAAGGACGACGACCGCCGCTTGACGCCGTGAACCTCATAGCCCTTCTTCAACAAAAGCTCGGCCAGGTAGCTGCCATCCTGGCCGGCAATTCCGGTAATGAGTGCAACAGGTCTTGGCATTGGCTCCCCCCATCCGCCTCGCCCGAACTCGCTTCTATGTAACGCCACGCCCGCCATTGGCGAGAAAATTCGAATAGGCCCGCGCCAATCCATCGCGCAATGTCACCTTTGGCGACCAACCGAGTTGCCGCAACTTGCTGCTGTCAACCAGCTTCCGCGGCGCGCCATCCGGGCGCGATGTGTCATAAACAATATCGCCGTCAAAGCCGACGACGTCAGCAACGATCCCTGCAAACTGGTTGATCGCCACTTCCTCGCCGGAGCCGGCGTTCAGGAAGCTAGCGCCTGAATAATGCTTCATCGCGAAGACGCACGCATCGGCGGCATCGTCCGCATAAAGAAATTCACGCAGGGGCGCACCGGTCCCCCACACCTCCACCGCCTGCGCCTTGCCGACCTTGGCTTCATGAAACCGGCGAATGAGTGCGGCCGGGACATGGCTGTCTTCCGGATGATAATTGTCACCGAGCCCATACAAATTGGTAGGCACCACGGAAATGAAATCGCTTCCATGTTGCTGGCGATAGGCCTCGCAAAGCTTGATCGCCGCGATCTTGGCAACGGCGTACCATTCATTGGTCGGCTCTAGCGGCCCCGTCAGCAGCGCCTCTTCCGTCATCGGCTGCGGCGCAAATTTCGGATACATGCACGAAGAACCGAGGGCGAGCAGCTTCTTGACGCCTGCCCTGTGCGCGCCGCGAATGACATTCAGAGAGATCTCAAGATTGTCCGCGATAAAATCGGCCGGGTAACTGCTGTTGGCTTGAATGCCACCGACCCGGGCAGCGGCGAGAAAAATTGCGTCCGGGCGCGTGCGAGACAGCCAGGCTTCGGTACTGTGTTGATCGGTCAAATCGAGGGATTGCCGATCGGCGACCAGTATGTCGCAATTCTCCTGGGCAAGACGGCGCACGATGGCCGAGCCGACCATGCCGGTATGGCCGGCGACATAGACGCGCTTGTCCTTGAGCTCGAAAACAGCTGACGGCGACATCGGCCTGCCCGGGTTACGGGCGCAGCATATCAGCAGGCTACCAATTTGGTATCGCTCAGTCCGCCTAGGCCCTTGCCCCGATCATATCCTGCAGCAGTGCAATGTTCTCCGGCCCCGGCTTCAGGGTGCCCTGCTCGACCCGGCGCGCCAGCTCGAAAAAGGCCGCGTTGACCGGCGTGGCAATGCCAAGCTCTTTGGCCTTCGCCGCGACATGGCCGTTAAGGCCGTCGGCCTCGCTGCGGCGGCCCTTCTGCCAATCCTGCAAAACCGTGGTGGTCGTATTGGCGAGGGTGAAGCCCTCGACCAGCGTATCGAGCAAGGTCTCGACCAGCCGGTTGGACGCGCGGACATCCTCCGCCTTCATGCCGAAGATCGGCACGACCGGATGGCCGATGGCCTTGCCGGTATCGAGCGCTTCCTGGCCTGAGCGCAGCATGATCTCGCGCATCGCCGGCGTCACCGATGCATCATAGATCGACTCGCCGAACACTGCGGTGGTCACCAGTGTGGTGCAATTGCTGACCAGCTTCATCCATTTACTGGCCTGGATATCGTCGACGTATTCCACCGTACCGGCGCATTTCAGCAGATCGCCCACTTCGTGCTCGCGACCCTTGGTCGAGGGATGAATGCTACCGACGGCAAACCAAGACCGGTTCGGCGGCGAATCGCGCCGCACCACGCCGGGATCGAACATGGTCGACGACACTTCGATGACGCAGCCCATGGTGCGCTCGGGACCAACGACGTCGGCAATCACGTCGGTGGTCATGCCGTTCTGCACGCCGGCTATGAGACCGTCGGGCTTCAGATACGGCTTGATCAATTCGCAGGCCCAGCGCGTGTCATAGGCCTTCATCAGCAACAGCACGATGTCGAACGGCTCGGTGAAGGTGCAGACGTCGCACAGATTATAGGCGCGGACCTTGGTGACTTGCCTCTCATGCGGCATGTTGATGGTGATGCCGGCCGAACGCATGACGGCAACGTGCTCCGGCCACTGGTCGATCAGCACGACATCGTGCCCTGCCCGCGTAATATCCGCGCCAATCGACGCGCCATTCGCGCCAGCACCCAGAACCGCAATCTTTTTCGCCATCGCCGTCATTCCCTAGAGCGTCTTCGCAACTTCAAATAAAAACGGCGGCGCTTGCCAAATCGGGCAGCGCCGCCGCCATCACATTCTAAACCGATAGGCTTACTTCGAAGCGATCTCTTCGATCTTCGGGCAGACACGCGACGACACCGGCACGTCGTATTGCTTGGTGTTGGTCGAATCGATGACATACGGGGTGACCAGGATTTCCTTGGCCACCGGCAAGCCGCGCAGCGCGCGCAACGTGGTCAGCAGGCCGACGCAGCCCTGCATGAACGGATCCGACGAGCTGGTGACGTGCATCTTGCCGGCCTTGATCAGGTCGATCGCTTCCTGGCTGCCGTTGATGCTGGCGATGATCGCCTTGCGGTTCGCGGCCGCCATCGCCTCGACAACGCCGGTCGCCATCGCGTCATTGGCGGTGAACACGCCGTCGATCTGCGGATGGGTTTGCATGATGTTCTCCATCACCTGGAGCGCCTGCAGACGCTGGTAGTTCGCCGGCTGCTGGGTCAGCAGCTTGACGTTCGGCGCTTCCTTCAGCGCCTTGGTGAAGCCGGCCATGCGGTCGGTGTTGCCGATCGTGCCCTTCACGCCTTCCAGCGCGATGACATTGCCCTTGCCGCCCAGCGCCTTCATCAGGCTCTGGCCGCTCTCGTAACCGAGGCGGAAGTCTTCGGCGCCCACGAACGACACGACCTGGCCACCGGCCAGCTTGTCGGTGAGCGTGGTCACCGGAATGCCGGCGGCATTGACCTTTTCGATGGCCGGAACCAGCGCCTTGTAGTCGACCGGCGTGAACAGCAGCGCGTTCGGCTTCTTGACGATGGCGTCTTCAACCTGGCTGGTCTGCTCCGGAATGCTGTCCGGTTTAACCGGGATATATTGAATGATCTTGACGCCATTGGCCTTGGCGGCAGCGGCGGCGCCGATGCGAACCGATTCAAAGAACGGATTGGTCTGGTTCTTGGTGAAAACGGCGATCGTTTCGCCATCGGCGAAGGCCGGACCGGCAAAGCCGGCAATGCTCAGGATCGAAACCAATAGGACTGCTTTTTTCATCGTTTACTCCCGTTTGTATTATTCAGTTTTAAGTGCATTTCATCGGCGATAGCGTTCTATCCGTCCGTCTTGGACCGCGTCTTCATGTCGAGCCAGACAGCGAGAAGCACGATCACGCCCGTCACCAGCGGCTGCCAGTTGGCGTTCATATTGACGAGGTTCATGCCGTTCAGGATCAGCGTCAGGATCAACCCTCCGATGAAGGTGCCGAACAGCGAGCCGACGCCCCCGAACAGCGACGTGCCGCCGATCACGACAGCGGCAATGGTCGGCAAGGTCAGCGTTTCGCCGATGTCGCCTTCCGCCGAGTTCAGACGCGCGAGATAGATCAGCGAGGCCAGACCCGCCATGGCGCCGGACAGGATGAACACAAGGTTGAGCCGGCTGTTGACCGGAATGCCGGAGAGCCGCGCGGCAACCGTATTGGCGCCGGTGGCGTAGATTTGCTGGCCCCAGGTCGTTCGCTTGGTGAAGAAGTAGCCGATGATCAGGAAGGCGACCATCAGATAGACGGGGATCGGAATGCCGAGCAGATAGCCGCTGCCGAGCGCGCGGAAGCCAGCCGGGAAGCCGTAAACCGATTGGCCGCTCATGTAGTAATAGGTTGCGCCCTGCACGACCCAGAGCATGCCGTAGGTCGCGATGAAGGACGGAATGCGCAGCTTGGTGACCATCAGGCCGTTGCCGAGGCCGACAATGGCGCCGATGCCAATGGCCGCGCCGGCGCCGAGCCAGGGCGAACCGGTCGACTTGATCACCGTCGCCGCGACGCAGGCGCTGAGGCCCACGGTCGCGCCGATCGACAGATCGATCTTGCCGGTCAGGATGACAAGCGTCAGGCCCGACGCCATGAAGAAGACAAGGCTCGCCTGCCGCAGGACGTTCAGCAGGTTGTTGGCGGTGAGGAACGCGTCGCTGGCAATCGACAGCACCACGCAGATGATGGCGACAGCCAGCAGCCGGTAGGCAACGTCGGTGACGTCGCGCGACAGCGTCAGCTTGAACTTGGGAGCGACTGCTTCAACCTGGCTCATGAGTCGTGTGCCTTCCGCACGCCGTCGAAGAACAGCGCGACAATGACGAGCAGCCCGACGCAGATAACCTGGATCGAGGACGGCATCGCCAGCAGATTAAGTCCGTTGCGCAACACACCGATGGTGACAACGCCGAGCAGCGTGCCGAGCAACCAGCCCTCACCGCGTTCGAACTGGGTGCCACCGACCGCGACGGCGGCGATGGCGTCGAATTCCATGCCGATGGCGGCGGTGGGATGCGCCGAGCTGATGCGCGACGTCAGCAGCAAGGCGCCGATGCCGGCCATCAGGCCGCCAATGCCATAGACGATGGCAAGAACGCGCCGGTCATTGATGCCGGCATGCCGCAGCGCTTCGCGGTTACCGCCGAGCGCCGGCACGTAGGTGCCGAAGCGCGTGTGGTAGAGGATGCCGTGCATCACCGCATAGGCGACCGCTGCGAGGATGAGCGGAAACGGAATGCCGAGCACCGTGCCGGAATAAAAGAAGTGCAGTGATGGCGGCATGCCGACAATGCTGGTGCCGTCGGTAATGACAAGGCAAAGACCCTGCGCAATGCCCAACGTGCCGAGCGTGGTTACGAAGGGCGGGATGTCGATCCAGGCAATCAGCCAGCCATTGAGCAGGCCGAAGGCCAGACCGATCGCAACAGCGGCGATGAAGGCAATCGTCAGCGAGCCGGTCGACACCGCGACCGAGGCGAGCACGACCGAACCGAGGGTCAGCACCGCGCCGATCGACAGGTCGAGGCCTTCAGTCATGATGATGAAGGTCATCGGCAAAGCGAGCAGCAGCAGGATCGACGACTGCACCAGGATGTTGCTGAGGTTGGGCGCAGTCGAGAACCCGGGGCTCATGGCGGCGAAGATCGCGAACAAGGCGACCAGCACGAAAGCGACGCCGGGCACGCGGCCCAGCGTTGCCATGCCTTGCGCCATGACGCCTCCACTGAGGGCGCGATCACTCATGGTGCATTCCTAACTGCAAGATGTTTTCTTCATTCAGCCGCTCGCGCGACAGTTCGCCGGCAATGATGCCCTCACGCATGACGTAGGCGCGGTCGCAAACATTGACGATCTCGCTGAGCTCGGAGCTGATCATCAGGATAGCGGCGCCATTCTCGACCAGGTCGTACATCAGCGCGAAAATTTCAGCCTTGGCGCCGACGTCGATGCCGCGCGTTGGCTCGTCGAAGATGAACAGCTTCGCTTCGGCCGCCAGCCACTTGCCGATGACAACCTTCTGCTGATTGCCGCCGGACAGCACCTGCACCGCGCGGCGTGGCGACGGTGTTGCAATGCGCAGCTTCTTGATCATTGCCTGCGCGACTTTGGCGGCCTTGCCGGGATGAAAGATGTGCGACGGAAACAGCTTGTCGAGCGACGACACGACAATGTTGTCGCCAACCGAACGGATCAACGCCAGGCCTTGCGACTTGCGGCTTTCCGGGATCAGCGCAACGCCCATGCGGGTCGCTTCGTCCGGCCCGCCACTGAAACGCTTGCCGAAGAACGTCACCTCACCGGCCGTGATCCGGTCGGCGCCGAAAATGGCGCGCGCCACTTCGGTGCGGCCGGAGCCGACCAGCCCGCAAAGGCCGACGATTTCGCCGGCGCGGACGTTGAGATTGATGTCGGAAATGCCGCTCGGCCCGGTCAGGCCCTTGACGTCAAGCGCAACCGCGCCCGGCTTGATGTTGTCGCCACGACGATGAATGGCATCGACCTTGCGGCCGACCATCTTCTGCACCAGGTCGCTCGGCGTGGTTTCGTTCGGCAGCACGGTCGCCACCATCTTGCCGTCCCGCAGGATGGTGATGCGATCGCCGAGCAAGAAGACTTCGGCCATGCGGTGCGAAATATAAACGATGGCGACGCCGGCAGCCTTCAAGCGGCGCATCATGCCGAAGAGGTGCTCAGTCTCGGTGTCGGACAATGCCGATGTCGGCTCGTCCATGACCAGAATGCGGGCGTTCTGTGACAAAGCCTTGGCGATTTCGACGATCTGCTGCTGCGCCACGCCGAGCGTGTGAACCGGCGCATCGATATCGATATCGGAGCCGATCATGCCGAGCACGCGTTGCGCTTCGCTGCGGATCTTCTGGCGATCGATGGTGCCAGGAATCTTGCCGGGAAATTCGCGGCCGAGATAAATGTTTTGCGCAACGCTGAGATACGGCACCAGCGAGAATTCCTGGAAGATCACCGCGATGCCGAACTGGCGCGCGTCCAGCGTCGACTTAATCTCGATTTTCTCGCCGTGGTTATACAACTCGCCTTCGTCGGCGACGTAAGCGCCGCACAGCACTTTCATCAGCGATGATTTGCCGGCGCCGTTCTCGCCGCACAGCATATGGATTTCGCCGGCCCAGATCGGAAACGACACATTGTCGAGCGCGCGCACGCCGGGGAATGTCTTGCAAATGCCGCGCAGCTCCAGCAGCGGCCCGCGCGCTGTCGCGCTGTCCGCCTGCACCGGTGCGATGGTCGCGAGGTCCGTCATGCGCGACTGGTTGCGGATGACGAGCAGCGGCAAACGCATGCCGCGCTGATGTTCAGACAGATGATTGCCACTAGGCGTCCCCGTTTCTTCCCGACACAAACTTCGCTGCGTGGATCGTGAGCGTCCACGTTGCCGGGTTTTCACGCCCGTGGTAAAACGATTTACGAAGTGGCTGATGAATGCAAGTGAAATTGCGTCGCAGCCAGGGAGCGTACCGGATCGCGATGCGCTTGAAAGACGTTGTGCGTCGCACCATTGCGATGCGGGGATGAGGCACCAAGGATCGCAATGGGCGGAAAGCGCAGGCGTCCGACGACAGGTTCATCGCCGACAATTCGCGATGTCGCAAAGCGTGCCGGTGTCTCTCCTGGCACAGTATCCAACGTATTGATCGGCGTGCGCGGCGTGCGGGCAGACAGCCGCATTTCAGTGATGAAGGCAGCCGAAGCGCTCGGTTACAAATCCAACCACATGGCCTCAAGCCTGCGGCGTGGACACACGCGAACAATCGGCGTGGTTGTGCCGGACTTGTCCAACGAATTCTTCTCAGGCCTGGTCACGCATTGGGAAGCACAGGCGGCCAAGGCCGGCTACGAAATCCTCGTTGTCTCCAGCGGAGACAATCCAGAGACGGAAACGCGGCGAATACAATCTCTGATCGCACGGCGCGTCGATGGGCTGCTCATTGTCGCGGCGCGCGACGACTTCGGCGCAGCGTCGGGATTTCCCGCCCTGCTCCCGCCTGCCGTGCTGGTCGATCGCGCCTCAGGGCACAAAAGGTTCGACACTGTGTCGTCCGACAATGTCGCCGCCGGCTATGACGGCACATTGCATCTCATCAAGCTCGGGCATCGCGACATCGTCCTGGTCACGTCCGATGATAGTCATCTCCACCTGCGCGACCGTGTCGATGGCTACCGAAGGGCGCTGAAAGAAAACGGCCTCGCCAAGCGCGAACGGCTGGTGATTGGCGGCCGCAGCGTTGAAGCCTGCCGCGCGGCAATCGCTCAGGAATTCCGCCGGCCGGTGCGGCCGACGGCGATCTTCGCCTCGACCTTCTTTGCGACCTTGGGAGCGATCAAGGCCATTCACGCCTTCGACATCGCTCTGCCGGGCGAGATATCACTGGTCGGCTTCGAACATTCCGAATGGGCGACGGTTTTTCAGCCGCATCTCACTGCGGTGGCACAACGCCGCGAAGAGCTTGCTGCGAAATCCTGGAGCACGCTGATGGACCGCATCGGCTCGCCGCGCGCCAAGCTGCGCAGCATGAAGATACCGGTCGATTTCAGCATTCGCGACTCGGCGCAGCAACTGGCGGACTAAGGTCGAGCGGCGATCACGTGATCGCGCGTGATATCCACGACCGTGCGGCAGCCGATCATCGCCATCGTGTAAGCGAGGTCCGATTGCAGGATGTCGATGGCCCGCTTGGCGCCACGCAATCCGCCGGCCGCCACGCCATAGATCGTGGCACGGCCGGTGAAGCAGAAATCGGCTCCAATGGCTTTCGCGACAATGAGGTCGCTGCCACGCCTGATGCCGCCGTCGAAGAATACGCGGATATCCTTGCCGGCGCCGGCCCGCACCTGCGCCAGCGAGTCGAGCGCGCCTTGCATGCAATCAAGCTTGTTGCCGCCATGGTTGGAAATCGTCACCGCATCGGCGCCGGCCTGCACCGCGCGCAAGGCGTCGTCCGGATGCACCAGGCCTTTGACGATCATCGGGCCCTTCCAGAGGCTGCGAATACGATCGAGATCGCGCCAGGTCTGCGCGTTGTTCCAGTTCTGGACGTAATAGGCCGAGACCTGCTTGGCGCTGCTGCCGGGCGGCGCATAGGCGGTCCAGCTCTCCAGCTTCATGCCGCCGCTGCGCAGGTAATCGGCGGTCCAGAACGGATGCACCAGCGCATCGAGAAACAGCTTCGGAAAGGTGCGGATGGTCGGGCCGGTCGCCATCGACACGCCGGTGCGCGAGACCACTTCGGAGCGCGGCTGTAGTGGGTAATCGACCGTGTAGACCAGAACCTTGACCCCGGCGTCGCGCGCCCTGCCCAGCATTCTGTCGGTCACCTCCGGCGTATGCGCGCCATAGAGCTGATACCAGGTGTGGTCGGGTGCAACGCGGGCGACCGTCTCGATGGTCGCGTGCGACGCGCCCGATAAAACGAACGGAATGTTCGCGTCGCGCGCGGCTTCGGCCAGCAGTTCATCAGCGAAACGGCGGTAGATGCCGGCAATGCCGACCGGCGAAATGCCGAACAGGCTGGCATATTTGCGCCCGAACAATTCAACGCTGGTATCGACCGGCGTGACATCGGCCAGCGCGCGCGGCTGCAATTTATACTGCCGGAACGCATTGACGTTGCTGCGGATGCCGCCGCCGTCGCCGGCGCCGCCTTCGAGATAGTCGCCGACGAAGCGCGGCATGCGCCGCAGAGCGAGACGGCGCAAGCCTTCGATATTCACCGCCCGGTCGACCGCCGTCATGTCCCTGCCCTTCGCCTTCAATCGGACATTGCTTCTATTGCCGCACGGACCATGTTTCAAGCTAAGATGCGCGCTGAAACTTGCGGAGCCGCCGATGCCCCATGTCATTGTCGAGTATTCGACCAATATCGAACCAGCGCTCTCGCCGCGCGCCGTGCTTGAAGAAGTGCATGCGGCGGTGCTGGCAACCGGCGTGTTCAAACTCGCCGCCATTCGTACGCGCGCGGAACCGCGCGACCTTTACGTCATTGCCGACGGCGATCCGTCGCATGCCTTCATCAATGTCATGCTGCGCATTGGCGTCGGCCGTGACGAGGCAACCAAGACGATGATTGTCAAAACTATCATGGACCGCCTTGCCGAGATCAGCGCGCTGCTGTCAGCCAAGGCCGGCCTGAACATGCTGGTCGAGATCCAGGAGATCGCGGAGCCGGCGCTGCGCAAGGGCAATATGCACGAGCGCTTCGCCGGCGGAGCCTGAGCCTTACGGCGCGACGATCGGCTGCGCCTGCAGCACCGGATCCCTGACCTCAACACCGGCGAACAGAGTGCCCTCCTCGAACCAGCTCTTCGGCGCCGGCGCGCCCCACAAAGTCTGGCGCTGCGGGTCCTTGAGGTTCCATTTGATCGGCTCGTGATCGGGATCGACCGTCAGATAGTCCGAGCAATAGATCTCGATACGGTGGCCGTCCGGATCACGGACATAGAGAAAGAACGCATTGGAAATGCCGTGCCGCCCCGGCCCGCGCTCGATATTGCCGACATAGCCGGTGGTCGCCATCAGATCGAGCAGATCGATGATGCTCAAAGGCGTCGGCACCCAGAACGCCACATGATGCAGCCGCGGCCCGCGGCCATTGGTGAAGGCCATGTCATGCACACCGCCCTTGCGATGCATCCACGCCGCCCACAGCCGCTCCGATGTTTCGTCCTCGGTATATTCGGCAACGCGAAAGCCGATCTCGTTGTAGAACGCAACCGAAGCATCGACATCGGTCGAGAAGCAATTGAAATGATCGATGCGCAGCGGCCGCACACCGCGATAGCGCGCATATTGCTGGTGGATCGGCTCCAGCCGCTTCATCTCGTGATAGAACTCGAGCGGCAGGCCGCCGGGATCGCGCGTGCGCAAGGTGCGGCCCTGATGCGGCCGCTCGATCCAGCTCACCGGCAAGCCCTTGCTCTTGAAGTGATGCGCGGCCTTGTCGAGGTCCTCGTCGGAATAAACCTTGAAGCCGAGATCATTGGCCATCGGCTCCGGCCCCTGCCGCAGGATCAGGCTGTGATGGTTGCGCTCCTCAAGCCCGCGCAGGAACAGCACGCCGCTGTCTTCATACGACACCTGCATGCCGAAGGTATCGACATAGAAACGCCGGCTGGCGGCAATGTCCCTGACGACCAGTTCGACATGCGACAGGCGCACAATGTTGAACGGCGGATAAAGATTGGCCTTCGGTACCGGCACCTTTTCGCTCCCTGCGCGTCCTCTTCCGGGCCGCAAAGCGATTATCGCATGCGGTTTGGAATTGACCAGCGCGCGCTGTAGAGTGCCCGGCAGCGTGAGCCTGAAGGAGTTTCCATGAGTGACGGTGAAGTGCGGGTCGTGCGCGACGGCGGCGTGGCGACAATTTTGTTCGATCGGCCACAGGCGCGCAACGCCATGACCTGGCGCATGTATGAGGGGCTGGCCGCGGCCTGCGCGCAACTGAGCGGCGACGATACTGTGCGCGTCACCGTGCTGCGCGGCGTCGGCGGCAAGGCCTTCATTGCCGGCACCGACATTGCCCAATTCCGCGAATTCACCAAGCCGGAAGACGGCGTCGCCTATGAAGAGAAAATGGAAGTCTATCTCGCCGCGCTCGAGGCGATGCCGATGCCGACACTGGCCGTCGTCGAAGGCTGGGCGATTGGCGGCGGGCTGGCGATTGCCGCCTGCTGCGATTTGCGCATCGCCACGCCCGGCACAAAATTCGGCGTGCCGATTGCCCGCACGCTTGGCAACTGCCTGTCCGTCAGCAATTACGCGCGGCTCGTCGCGTCGCTCGGGCCCTCCCGCACCAAGCAGATGATGTTGCTGGCCGAAAACGTGCCGGCCGAAGACGCGTTGGCCGCCGGCTTCCTGATGGAGATTGCCGAGCCGCACGCGCTCGACGCCCGCGTCGCCGCGATTTGCGAGCGCCTGCTCGGCAATGCGCCGGTCACGATGCGCGTGACCAAGGAAGCCATTCGCCGCCTGCAACATGTCGGCATTCCGAATGGCGACGATCTGGTTCGCGCCGCCTACGGCAGCGACGATTTCCACGAAGGCGTCGATGCCTTCGTCGCCAAGCGCCCGCCGCAGTGGAAGGGCCGTTGATCAGCCGCCGTTGCGGATCGTGTGCGCCATCTTCTCGGCAATCATGGTCGTCGGCAGATTGGTGTTGCCGCTCGGCACCGCGGGCATGATCGATGCATCGATGACCCGCAGATTATCGACGCCATAAACCCGGCAGGCGGAATCGACCACCGCCATCGGCGCATCAGCGCGACCGATCGAACAGGTGCTGGTTGGATGCCCCATCGGCGCTGCAGCGGCGATAATCTCTTCGTCGGTGACCGCACTCTGCGCGTGTCTGTTACCAATCCAGCGGCCGGGACTGATCGCCTGCCCGAGCAGCAGCCGCTTCACCGCCGCCGGCGCATTCAGCGCAATGTTCGCCGCCAGGCCGAACAGCTCGCCTTTCAGGCCTGGCTGGTTGAACTGATGCAGCGACAGGATCGGCGGCAGGATAAAGGCATCGTCATAAGTCGCCGCCAGCGAAGGATCGCGCACCATGCTTTCGGCAAAGCGTGCAGATTGCAGGAACCGCGGTGCGTCACGCGGATCCGACAACAGCCGGAAATCGATGCGTGGCGGCGTCTTGATGTCCGGCGTGTCGATGGTGACGCGGCCGCGTGAGTACGGCGAATACAGCGCCGCACCGACCATGCCAATCGCGGCGCCGAACGGCCGTGGACTGACGCGGCCCATGGCAAAAGCGAGAAGATCGCTCGGCTTGCAATCGGGATGGCCCGACGAATGCCGAACGCAATTCATGCCGAACTGATGCAGGTCGGCCGCAAGCCGCATTTTTGGCGGGATGGTCAGTGCGAAATGCAAATAAGGATGGTTCTGCAGGTTGGCGCCGACGCCGGGCCGGTCGGCTTTCACGGCAAGGCCGAGTTTCTGCACATCCGCCGCCGGGCCGATGCCACTGCGGATCAGCATCGCCGGCGAATGAATGCCGCCGGCGCTCAGGATCACCTTCTGCGCGTTGATAACGCGCGTTTGCCCGCCCTGCTCGATCGTCACGCCGGTGACGCGCCCGCCCTCGACATTGAGCGATGTCACATTCGTGTTCGGCATCAATTGCAGATTGCTGCGGCGGCGCACATCGGCGCTCAGATAACAGCGCGGGCTCGAGGCGCGCACGCCGTCGCCCTGGCTCAACGGCAGTGCGAAAGCGCCATCGCCGCCATCTTCATTGATGTCGTCGACATGTCGGAAACCCCGCTGCGCGGCAACGCGCGCCATCGCCTCGGCAAAGCCCGGCCATTCATTGCGCGGCACGCGCGTGATCGGCATCGAACCAGGCACATTACTGTCGCGCTGGCGCACCGGATCGATCTCAAGCTGCCGGTAGAATTTGACGACATCGCTCCAGGCCCAGCCTTGTGCGCCGAACGATGCCCAACTGTCGAAATCGGACGGCACGCCGCGCAAGGCCCACATGCCCATGACGCTGGAGCCACCGCCCATGATGCGGCCTTGCGGATAAGGCCGACGCGTCTCGCCGATGACGCGCTCGGCTTTCAGCTCCGGCCAGAAGTAATTGCGGTTGAGCGATGAACTGGGGAACGTATCGGCGATGTCGGCCGGCGTCGCATCGGGCGGCGTATCCTGCCCGGCTTCGATCAGCAGCACGCGGGTGACGCCATCTTCACTCAGGCGCGACGCGAGGACAGAACCGGCCGTGCCGCCGCCGACGATCAGAAAATCCGGATTATCCACGCTTCCTCGCCACTAAAAGTCTATTTGGTTTCCAGCGCGAAAACCCCGTTCCAGTCACTCGGCGGCGCCTGCTTCTCGAAGCCGCCGATGCGCAGCGAGTAGATATCGAACAGCCGGCTGAGACCGAAGCCTTCGCCCGCCGCACGGCAACGCACGATCGCCTCGCCCGCCGCCGCGAAGTCCTGACTTCTGTAGAGCTTGAGCATTTCGTTGAACAGCCCCTGCATGCGCAGGAAATTTTCACTCTGTGCAACATCGGCGCCACCGAGCACTGTATAGATCGTCTCCGGCTCGGTCTTCCCCTTGACGGTGATGTAATCGACTTCGAGCAAGGCGAATTTATTGCCGACCGCTTGCGCCGTCTTTGAGCCGATCAGGATCTGCACATCATAGGACTTCGTCTGTCCTTCCAGCCGCGACGCCAGATTGACGCAATCGCCCAGCACTGAATAATTAAATCGCAGGTCGGAGCCCATATTGCCGACGACGCAGCGGCCGCTGTTCAGGCCGACGCCGATCTTGAGCGGAATGAAGCGCTGGCCAGCCTCGGCCGCTTCCTTCTCGCGCTTGATGTTGATCGTCTCCACCCGCACCAGCATTTCCAGCGCCGCGCTGCAGGCGTTGATCTCGTGCTCGGCGTCATGCAGCGGTGCGTTCCAGAATGCCATGATGGCGTCGCCGATATATTTGTCGATCGTGCCGTTCTTCTCGACAATGGCGTTGGTCATCGGCGTGAGAAAATTATTCATCAAGGTTGTCAGACCTTGCGGATCGTCCTTGTAGATTTCCGAAATGGTGGTGAAGCCGCGCACATCGCTGAACAGGATGGTCATATTGCGGTCTTCACCGCCGAGCGTCAGCGTCTCATGGCTGTGCGCCAGCTTGTCGACCAGGGATGGCGATAGATACTGCCCGAAGGCGGAGCGGATGCGGCGGCGCTGCAATTGCTCGCGGAAATAATTGATGAAGATCAGCGTGAGGTAAATCAGGAACGTCGCCAGCAGCGGGAACGTGGCGTCGATCAAAATGCGCTGCTGTGTGAAGAAATACCAGGAGCCGGCAGCAAGCCCGGCGGTGACCAGCGCGCCGAGCGCCAGCATCATCGAGGCGCCGAGGACCGGCCCGATGGCAATGATGATCAGCCCGAACAACACCGCGGCAGCAAGCTCGGCACCGATCGCATAATTCGGATAGACCAGCATTGACTTCGACAGCACGTTCTCAAGCACCTGCGCATGCACTTCGACGCCGGACATCGCCGGATTGATCGGCGTTGCCTTGATGTCGCGCAGGCCGACCGCCGAGGTGCCGAGCAGCACCAGCCGGCGGCCGACGCGATCCGCCGTCACCTTGTCCTCGAGTACATCCTTGGCCGAGACGTAACGGCTGTCGTCGGACGGCGCGAAATAGACCCAAAGCTGGCCGTTGCGGTCGGTCGGCAGTTCGAGGCCGGGAATGGCGACGCTGACCAGCCCAGCAGCATCCGTCTTGACGCGAATGCCGCCCGCGCCGGTGGCAACGCGCAGCATTTCGAGGCTCAGCGCCGGCATCAATGTGCCTTGCGCATTCATCACCATCGGCACGCGGCGCACGATGCCGTCCGGCTCCGGCTGGATCGTCAGCATGCCGCGGCCGGCCGCCGCTTGTTCGAGCGGCGGCACGTTATGGATGATGCCGGGAAAGCCGATGAGGAAATTGCGTGGATCAGGCCCGAGCATGGCAAAGCCGGTCGTCGGCGGCCGCGGCCCGGCCAAAGGCACCGGCAGATGATGGCCGGATTCGCCGAGCACAACGCGCGCGCGTTTCATCGCGTCGCCGAGCACATCATCATTGCTCGGCAGCTTCATCAGCGATGCGCGGGTGTCGGCATCGAGATTGCGGAAGCTCTCCGCGGCAATGGCGGGCGACATGCGGTCGGGTTCGGCGAAGATGACGTCGAAGCCGATGACCGCGCTGCCGAGCCTGGTCAGCTTGGCGACCAGATCGGACAGCAAGGTGCGCGGCCACGGCCATTGGCCATAGGCCTTCAGGCTCGCCTCATCGATGTCGACAATGACCGCCGGTTTCAACGTCGCCTGGCGCGGCTGGATGGATTGATAGAAGTCGAAGGTGCGCACGCGCATTGACTCAAGCGGCGCCGGATTGCCGATCCGCAACGCAACCAGCGCCGCCAGCAAGAAAAGACAAACCAGCCGCCCAATACCGAAGCCTTGCGCGAAGCGGGTAAGCCTCTTCATGACGGCCGCCGGATCATCGTTCCCTGAACGCCCGCATGAACTGGTCTTGCAGCGGCTTCATCAGATAGGAGATCATCGTGCGATCGCCGGTTTGCACGAAAGCCTCGACCGGCATGCCCGGCAGCAGCCGCACATCGCCAAGCAGCGTAATCGTCTCCGGCGGCAGCGCGATGCGGATCGTATAATAGGTTTGCCCGGAGCGCTGGTCGACCGACGTGTCGGCCGATACGCGCGACACCTTGCCGTCAATCTCCGGCGTGGTGCGGCTGTTGAACGCGGAGAAGCGCAACACCGCCACCTGCCCGATCTGCAATTGATCGATATCCTGCGGCTGCACCTTGGCTTCCACTTGCAGCTTGTCGGCGTCCGGCACGATCAACATGATCGGATCGCCGGCATTGATGACGCCGCCGATCGTGTGCACCGTTGACTGGAAAATGGCGCCGGTCTGCGGCGCGCGGATGTCGGTGCGGCGAAGCTGGTCTTCGGCCGTTACCTTGCGTTCGACAAACTCGCCGAGCTTGCCGTCGACATCGCGCATTTCCTTGGCGACTTCACTGCTCAGGTTCTGGTCGATCTGGATGATCTGCAGATTGATCTCGGCGATGCGGCCCTTCGACTGCGCCGCCGACGCGATCAACTGCGCGCGCTCACCACCGAGCCGGGCCGCTTCGCGCTCAAGCTGGGTCAGCCGCGTCAGTTGCACAAGATTGCGGGCATAGAGATCGCGCACGCCTGACAGCTCGCGCTCGATCAGGGTCATTTCTTGCGTCTTCGCGGCCTGCTGCGCTTCGATGCCGCCGATCTCTTCGTTGAGCTGGGCCATGCGCTGCTGCAACTGCGCCTTCTGGCCGGAGCGCTCGGTGCGGCGCAGTTCAAACAGCCGCCGTTCGCTACGCACGGCGGACACCGCATCGGCATCGGTGCGCTCCAGCAACGTTGCCGGAAATTCAATCGTCTCGGCGCCATCGCGCTCGGCCTCGAGCCGCGCCTTGCGCGCGGTCAGTTCGTTGGTGCCCTTGGTGATGATCGACAGATTGGCGCGCATCACGGTCTCATCGAGACGCACCAGAATGTCGCCGGCCTTGACCTTGTCGCCGTCGCGCACACGCAATTCGCCGACAATGCCGCCGGTCGGGTGCTGCACCTTCTGCACGTTCTGGTCGACGACGATCGAGCCTTGCGCAATCAGCGCGCCGGAAATCTGCACCGTGGCGGCCCAGCCGCCGACACCGCCGCCGAGCAGCAGCACGATCAGCACGCCGGCAAACAGATGGCGGCGGATCGAGGCGCGCGCATCAGGCTGCGGCGTCTCGGGCGGCATCGGCACCAGCTGCGCGCCGGCGGGGCGTGGTGGAACGCGGCTTTTCATGGCGTGCTCTCGCTCTCGGGAACGATCTTGAGCGGCGGCGGCGCGGTCGGTGGCCGCAGCACCTTGGCGAGAACCTCATCCTTCGGCCCGAAGGCCTGCACCCGCCCTTCTTTCAGCAGCAGGATCTGGTCGACGCCGGCAATCGCGCTCGGCCGGTGCGCCACAACAATGACGATGCCCTTGCGCTCGCGCACGCCCATGATGGCCCGGGTCAGCGCCGCATCGCCTTCGGCATCGAGATGCGAATTCGGCTCGTCAAGGATCACCAGGAACGGGTCGCGATAGACGGCGCGCGCCAGCGCCACCCGCTGCGCTTGGCCGGTCGAGAGCGCGCTGCCATGGTCGCCGACCGGCGTGTCATAGCCCTGCGGCAGGCTGACAATCAGTTCATGAACGCTGACCGCCTTGGCGGCGGCAATCACCGCGTCGAAATCGGGTTCCAGCTCGAAGCGCGCGATATTCTGCGCCACGGTGCCCGCCATCAGTTCCACATCCTGCGGCAGATAACCGATATGGCGGCCGAGCACGTCCGGCGACCACTGGTCGAGGGCGGCGCCGTCAAGCCGCACCTTGCCGCGCATCGGCTGCCAGACGCCGACCAGAAGCCGCGACAGGGTCGACTTGCCGGAGCCGCTCGGTCCGATAATGCCGAGGCCCTGGCCGGCTTCCAGCTTGAAGCCGACATCATGCAGCGTGATTTTCTGCACGCCCGGCGGCCCGGCGCTGACCTGCTCGACCAAAAGCCGCTGCGACGGCGGGTGCAGCGCCATCGGCGGCGGCAAGGCCGGCATGGCCGCGAGAAGCTTATTCAGTCGCGCCCAACTTTGTCTCGCCGCGACGAAACCTTTCCAGTGCGCGATGGCGAGATCAACTGGAGCAAGTGCACGGGCGCTCAGGATCGAACCCGCGATGATGACGCCGGCGCTGGCTTCCTGGAGGATCACCAGATAGGCGCCGACGGCGAGCACGCCGGACTGCAGCATCATGCGCAAGATTTTGGAAATGGCGCTGAGGCCGCCGCCGACATCGGCCGTGCGCTGCTGGCTGCTCATATAGGCGCGGTTGGCCTGCCCCCAGCGGTCCGCCATGCGGCTGAACATACCCATTGCGGTCAATGCCTCTGCATTGCGCCGCGCCGCCTCCGCCAGCCCGTTGCGCGCAACGGCCGCTTCCTGCGCTTCCTTGGACGGCGCTTTAGTCAGCGTCTCGGTGAGCATGGTCAGCGCGATCAGGATGAGCGCGCCAACGAGAGCTGTAAGGCCGATCAGCGGATGAAACACGTAGCAGACCGCCAGATAGAGCGGGATCCATGGCAGGTCGAACAGCGCCACCGGGCCGAGGCTCGAAAGGTATGACCGTATGGCATCGAGATCGCGCAAAGGCTGGTTGCCGTCACCGCGGTTGCCGGCGCGCAGAGGCAGCCGCACCATCGTGTCATAGACCCGGCCGCTCAGCGCCTCATCCAGCGAACCGCCGATACGGCCGAGGATGCGGCCGCGGATGGCCTCGAGCAGGCCGAGCGCGGCGAACAGGAAAGCGACCAGAACCGTCAGGCCGATTAAGGTCGGCGTCGAGCGGCTCGGCAGCACCCGGTCATATACCTCCAGCATGAAGATGGCGCCGGACAGCATCAGGATGTTGGTCATACCGCTGATCAGCGCGGTGCCGACAAAGGCGCCACGGCACGCGGCAAGCGCGGCCGAGAGTTCGGAACGGGGTTGCTGGCGGCTGTGAATCGGGCGCGACATGCGCGCAGCCTATACTATCCGAGCAAATTCGGCATCAGCACGATGAAATCGTTGACGTGCAGATCGTTAACGCTGGTGTCCGCGAGCGTTACCGAGTTGAAGCCGTCGGTACCGAGGGCGAACGTCACGTCTCCGCCTGCCTCGGTCCACGTCGCTTTCCAGTCGTCGAATGTGTTCGCCGTCGGATGCAGCAGGAATGCCTCCTCCTCCGCGGACATCGTGACGAATCCAGGAACGATGTATGACAGCACGATCTTGTCTACGCCTGGCGTGAAATCGGTCACCGTGTCGTGACCCGATCCTGGCGAAAAGACGAATGCGTCAGCGCCGCCGTTTCCGGTCAGCATTTCGCTGCCGCTCCCACCGACGATGATATCGCTCTTGGCGCCACCGCTCAACGTCGTGCCGGCCACAACGTCAAGCCAGACCTTTGCTGACGAGGTAGCATGGCCAGCCAGGCTACTGCTCGGCAGCTCGTTACTTATTGAATAGTCGAATGTGTCGTCAAACGAGGCGGTGTGCTCCGGCTGTAGCTGGTACAACACTAGGCCACTCTCGCTATCGAAACTCACGCCAGCGCCGACCTCAGATGGCCAGAAGCCGTGATCCACTTCCTGATAGGCCGTCGTGAAAAAAAGGCCATCCGGGCTGTCATTGACGGCCAGGAAGTCGAACGGGATTGAAATAAAGCGGTGTTGTCCTAGGCTGTAGACGTTATCTGCAGAGATAACAAGGTGATCCTCCACGGCTTCTGCCGGGCGCGGCGCGTCGTTTACCGGCGTCACATGCACCGTCACCGTCTCGGTATTGCTGTTCGCAACACCATCCGACACCGTGATCTGAATGGTGCGATCCGCGCTGCCGGGATCATTTCCAGTGTTGCTGAATTGGATCTGCTGCAGCGCCGCGGCGTACTCGCTCAAAGTTGCCACACCGGCCAGAGTCAACACACCTGTCACCGGATCATATGCCGACGCGATGATCCCCGCTGGCAGCGTGCCGATCGCCGTAAGGAGATCGCCCGGCCGGAAGTTAGCGATCTTTATCGTCGCCGACTGCAGTTGAGTGCCGTCGCCGTCAGTGATTTTAGTCGCTGGCGAAGATATTGCGACGCCCGGGCCACCTTCCACGTAGTTCAGCGCGGCAGCTGCATATTCGATTTTGACGTTGTCGATGTAGAACCAGTCATCGTTATCGACACTGTCGTCAACGCTGAACCGGATTGTCGTCGATGACGAGATGTAGCCTGAAATATCGAAGCTGAATTGCTGATACTCGCTGTCGGTAGAGGTGCCGTAGCCGGTCGCGCCGATCTTGCCTATGATCGTGAAATTGATGCCGTCCGACGAGGCCCAGACATAAACGACATCGTCGGGATCGCCGTACTGGATCTCGCGCCGGTAGTCGAACTTCAGTGTCGCCGTGCTCGCGCCACTCAGATCGGCCGTGCGCTGGATTGTATCGGCGACATCGGATTCGTAATCATCATCGCTGAGGAACAGGCGGAAATTGCCAGCATCGCCGGCTGGATCGCTCTTAACCTGGATTTCGCCGGTGGTGGCTGGATTGCTGGTGTAACCGTGCTCGTACTCGACCCAACTGCCGGTCCAGTTCGCCGTGCCGGAATTCGAACCGTATGACTGGGAGCCGAATTGGTCGGCCACCGTATTGTTGTGGCTGATGACAAGCACCGGTGCAACATTCATAGGCGGCACGTTGACCGGAACGGGCGACGGTATCACCACCGTCTCGGTGTATGTGGTCTGGCCGCCGGTCGGGGTTGGCGTCGTGATGGTCACCACCGCCGTCGTATAATTTGGCGGCGCCGCATCATTGTTCGGCGTGTCGGACGGACTGCCCGTCTTGTTCTGCTCCGGAAACAACTGAATCGTTGTCAGCGGCTTGTCGGTCGACTGCGGGTTCGGCGTCGGATTGTTGTTCGGGTCGGCCTGCTGGTTCTGCTGAAGTATCTGGTCGCCGATCGCCTTGATGCTGAGGATCTGCTGCAACGCCGCGAGTTCGACGGCCAACTGCCCCGGCGTCTTCTGGATTTCCTCGGCGATGACCTGCAGCGGCCCGGCTGGACGCACGACGATCATCGGGCCGTCTTGTACGACGTTGGCAATGATGACGCCGCGGCTGTCGAGAATGACAGCGCCGGTGGCGCTCTGCGAGACGTAGAAGTTGACCGTGCCGTCGTTGGCGGTGGTCACGCCGCCGACGGTGCCGCGGATGCCCATCGTGGCCACTGGTGTCGAGATGGCCATGTTGCCGGTATGGGCGATTTCGCCTGAAATGAACGTCAGCGAGCCCTGCACCAGGTCGAGAAGCTGCGAATTCTGCGAGCCTTGCGGGTTATAGACGAATTCGTTGACCACCATGCGGGTGTTGGCGGTCAGGTTGAGCGTGCTGCCATCGTTGAAGGTGACGCCGAGCGTGCCCGCCACGGTCTGCATCACGTCGCCCTTGAGGATCGGGTCACCGGCCTGGGCCGGCATCGCGACGCCATTGCGGACGATGGTCGCGTCGCTCGAGGCCTGCGCGACACGGCCGACAGCCTGCGCCGCAGCGGCCGGGGCACCGGCCTGGGCGTATTGGCCGGGCGCGACCGGACCGGCCAGCGCTTCGACCACGTTGGCCGACAGCATGGCGCCTTCCGGCGACAGCAAGGGCGCCCGGACGTCGCCGGCGAAATAGTCGTGAACCAAATAGGCGTCGCCGCCCTCGCCCCGCAAAATCAGGTCGGCGCCGGCACGGCTGAACTGGGCGTTGAAGAGCAAATGCGCGTCGGGAATCGTGACGCTCGGGCCGCCCTCGCCGGGCTCAATGGCGACCGACGTCGGGCCCACCTTCGCCGAAGCTTGCGCTTCGCCGAGAGCGAAACTCTCGCCCGCCCAATCATCCACGCTGCGTAACATAAGCGCGCGCCCCTGAGGCCTTTGGCCCAGTTTTCTTAAGCTTTAGCGAGAAAAGCCCCCCGACGAGGCTAATTAACAAACTCTTATAGGTATCAGAGGGGTAGTCAATGCAGAACGCCGCAACCCCACCCCTGGAAACCTCTGCAATGTTAACGCGGGCGGGAACCATGGTAGTTTTGCAACTATTCACTTGAAGTTCCTGCATAATCGGCCAGCAATTGCTGTTTCCTGCGTCATCCTCCTGTCTGGGTCGCGCGGTGGCGCCCGCAGGTTCAAACCCGACATCGGGCCAGATGGCGCAGATCTCTTAGGCCCGACCGACATCCGCCGCTGTGACCGGCATCACAGCCGGAAATCCCCGCAAAACGCACACTGCCGCCGGCTGCAATTCGTATTTGTCACGCAGCCCGAATGGCTTATGAAGCCGTTCCTTTCTGGCGCCAGGCGGTGACGATCGATGCGAATTCGTTTTTGGGGAGTACGGGGAAGCATTGCCTGCCCGGGCGCGGAAACGATCCGCTATGGCGGCAACACGCCGTGCATTGAAGTGCGCTGCGGCGACCATGTGCTGATCTTCGACGCCGGCACCGGCCTGCGCCCTTTCGGCAATACGCTGATCAAGAACGTCAAGATTCGTACCGTCGATATCTTCCTGACGCATTGCCATCTCGATCACGTCACCGGCCTGCCCTTCTTCGCGCCGTTTTTCGCCGAGGGCTACAAGGTGCGGATCTGGGCCGGCAATTTGATGCCGGAAAGCAGTATCGAGCAGGTCATCCGCAAGCTGATGAGTTCGCCGCTCTTCCCGGTCGAGGTCGAGATTTTCCGCGCCGCCATCGAATTCCACAACTTCGTCTCCGGCGATGTTCTGAAACCTTTCGATGGCGTCACCGTGCATACCGCGCCGCTCGATCACCCGGACGGCTGCAGCGGCTACCGCGTTGAATATGGCGGCAAGGTTTTTGCTTTGCTCAGCGACACATCGGGATTTCCCGGCAAGCGCGACAAGGAGTTGGTCTCACTGGCGCGCGACGCTGACCTCGTTGTCTATGACGCGACCTTCACCGAACAGGAAATTGCCACGCGCGAGGGTTGGGGACACTCAACGTGGGAGCGCGGCATCCGCATGGCCAATCAGGCCGGCGCCAAGCAGCTTTGCCTGTTTCACCACGACCCATCGCACGATGACGATTTCATGGACGCGCTCGCAGCCGATGCCGCTGATTCACGGCCCGGCACAATCACGGCGCGCGAAGGCCAGATTATCGATCTCTGACGGCGCCGAGTGCTTAGAGATTATTCACCCTGCCCGCCCGCCTTTCACCGGCCATTTACCGTTGCCGCGAAAGCAGGGCTCGCCGGCGCCCGCATTTAACCTGAACGAAGCAGCCGGCATTTTATTCATAAGCCCATGAGCGGCATGAGACCGGCTTGAAGCCGGCGCAACGCCCGCTCTTGGGGACGTCACATGCTGCCTGCTTCACAGGTGCGCACCTTGGTGCGCGCAATGGCCCTGCTTTGCCTTGCCGGACTTTGCGTCAGCAGCGCAAAGGCAGAACCGGCGCCGCCGATGCAACTGGCTGCGCTCGCACCGGTGGATGACGCCATTCAACCGGCCTCCGGTCCATTCGGCATGATCGCCGCGCATAGCGGCGCAATGTCCGCCAAATGGCGCAGCCTGCAGCCGGCCATTGATATGGAAGCCCGCATTCTCGACCTGTGCCGCAGCGATGCGCAGCTTTGCCCGGCGGCGGCGGCGAGCTTCCTCGCCATCATCGACACCGCGCGCAACCGCGCGGGCCGCGCCCGCATTGGTGAAATCAACCGCGCCATCAATCTGGCCATCCGCCCCGAGGATGATCGCGCGCGCTATGGCGTTGCCGACATATGGACGACGCCGTTGATGACCTTTGCGCTGGGGGCCGGCGATTGCGAGGACTATGCCATCGCCAAATATGTCGCGCTGCGTGCGGCCGGCATCGCGCCGGACGATCTGCGCATCGTCATCGTGCATAATCCGGCGCTGCGCCAGGATCATGCGGTGACCGCCGCGCGCGTCGATGGCGAATGGCTGATCCTGGACAATCGGCATATGTTGATGCTGAGCGACAAGCAGCTCACGACGATGGTGCCGCTGGTGACGCTCGATCACGAGGATGCCAAGCCGCCGGTTACCGTGGCGGAGGCGTCTAGAACCTGACCCGCAATGACAGCGACCCGCTGTCGCCTTGCGTGGTGTGCTGCGCGCCGAACTCGCGATAATATTTCGCCACCAGGTTCATGGCGATATTGTTCATCGTGAATGTATAGCTGATGCCAGGACCGATGCCGGCGACGCGCAGCTTGCGGCCGCCTGCGATTGTGCCGGCGCCGCTGTCGGGGCCGAGCTGCTGCGCGTAATAGCCGACGGCGCCAAGCTTGAAGGCCGGCGTCAGCATGCGCCCGGCGGCGAAATCGAAGTGAAACATATCGCCCGACTTATAATTGGTGTCGGTGTTGGCGAAGCTGTTGACGTAGATCGCCGCGCCCGACACTTCCCAGCCGGTTTTCGGATCGAAGTAAGTGACGCCAAGCTGCGGCGACACCGCCCAGGCATTCTTGCCGGTATTGGCCAGCCGGTTGCGATCGTAATTGCCGGCCGGCAGGAACACGGCGGCCAACACATTCCAGTGCCAATTGCCGGCGTGCCAGCCGAGCGTCACAGGATTGACGACGATGTCATTGAGCGAGGTCAGGCTGCCGCTGCGCCGCATCGTGCCGAAGCGGGTGGCCAAGGCCATGTCGGCATCGAAGTCCGACACGCCACCGCGCACCGAGAAGGCGTAATCGCCGCCAAACAACTGATACGGCGTGACCACCGTGACGCCGAGAACATGGGTGACCTGCTTGAGGTCTAGCGTCAGGCGGCCTTGCGGCAATGTCGAGCGTTCCTTGCCGCTATAGACATAGAAATCCTGCCGCACCGTCACGCCGGGCCCGGGCAAAACGCCGGTCATGAAATCGCGATAGCCTTTGAAATAAGGGCTCTGGCCGCCTTCGACGGCCGCCGCCGGCAAGAGCGATGCGACCAGCGCAACAGCGACAAGCGGATACGTCCAGAATCGCTGCAACGCACCAAGCATTACACATTGTAACAGCGGCCAATGCGCTCAGGAAGGCTGCGACACGAGCATAACCACAGCTGTTGCAGTGATCCGCTTCGCCGTGCTGAATTGAAGCCAAGGTCCGGAACAACGCGGACTCATGGGGAAGAGGCCAATGACGACCGCGCAATCATTCGACTACATCGTCGTCGGCGCCGGCTCCGCCGGTTGCGTGCTGGCCAATAGGCTGACCGCGTCGGGCCGCCACCGCGTGTTGTTGCTGGAAGCTGGCGGCAATGACCGCAATTTGTGGATCCACATTCCGCTCGGCTACGCCAAGCTGTTCACCAACGCCAAATATAACTGGCTGTACAAATCCGAGCCCGAGCCGGAGCTGAACGGCCGCGAGATCATCCAGCCGCGCGGCAAGGTGCTCGGCGGCTCAAGCTCGATCAACGGATTGATTTACCTGCGCGGCCAGCCGCAGGATTTCGACCACTGGCGTCAACTCGGCAATAGCGGATGGAGCTTCGACGATGTGCTGCCCTATTTCCGCAAATCCGAGGATCAGGAGCGCGGCGCCGACGACATGCACGGAACCGGCGGGCCGCTCGCCGTGTCCGATGTCGAGAAGCATCCATTGTGCGAGGCTTTCATCGAGGCCACCGAGCAGGCCGGCTTCCCGCGCACCGAGGACTTCAATGGCCGCGATCAGGAAGGCGCCGGCTATTTCCAGCTGACCGCGCGCAATGGCCGCCGCCGTTCGACCGCCGCCGGCTTTCTGAAACAAGCACGCAAGCGGCCCAATCTCGTTGTCGCCACCGGCGCCTTGGCGACACGCGTTCTGTTCGACGGAAGCCGCGCCACCGGCATCGCATATACCCAGAACGGCCTGCAACACACCGCGCATGCGGCTGCCGAAGTCATCCTCGCCGGCGGCGCCTTTAACTCACCACAGCTGTTGCAGCTTTCCGGCGTCGGCCCGGCCGAGCATTTGCGCTCCCTCGGTATTCCGGTGGTGGCCGACAGGCAAGGCGTCGGCGCCGATCTGCAGGACCACTTCCAGGTGCGCATGCAGTATCGCTGCACCGAGCCGATCACCATGAACGACTTCGTCAATGACTGGCGGCAGCGCATCCATGGCGGCCTGCGCTATATGACGTCGCGCAAGGGCATGCTGACCATTGGCGCGGGCTATGCCGGCGCTTTCCTGCGCACGCGGCGGGAGCTGGAAACGCCGGACGTGCAGATCCATTTCATATTGTTCAGCGCCGACAGTCTCGGTGGCGGGCTGCATCCGTTTCCCGGCTTTACCGCATCTGTCTGCCAGTTGCGGCCGGAAAGCCGCGGCACCGTGCGCATCAAATCGCGCGATCCGGCTGCGGCGCCGGCGATCCAGCCGCGCTATCTCTCCAGCCAGTTCGATATCGACACGATTCTTGATGGCATGAAGCTGCAACGCACGATCATGAGCCAGAAGGCGATGCAGCATTACATTGCCGAAGAGCGCGTGCCCGGCGCGGCCTGCACCAGCGATGCCGACCTGCTCGCCTATGCGCGCGCCACCGGCACGACGATCTTTCATCCGACCAGCACCTGCCGCATGGGCTCGGATCCCGCTGCCGTGGTCGATAAGCGTTTGCGGGTGCATGGCATCAGCGGCCTGCGCGTGATCGATGCCTCGATCATGCCGACGGTGGTGTCAGGCAATACGAATGCGGCTGTGGTGATGATCGCGGAAAAGGGTGCGGATATGGTCCTTGAAGATGCCGCCACACCGCCGCTGGCCGCGACGGCGTAATCACATCGTCGCGCCGATCTGCCACGGCACGAATTCGAGATCGCCATAGCCCAAGTCTTCCGACTTGGTGTGCGCACCGGAAGCGACCGCCAGCACCTTGTTGAAGATTTCCTCGCCTTTCTGCTCGATGGTGACGCCGTCAAGGATATCGCCGCAGTTGATATCCATGTCCTCGGTCATCGTCTCATAGACATAGTGATTGGTGGCGAGCTTGATTGAGGGCGTCGGCTTGCAACCGAAGGCAGACCCGCGGCCGGTGGTGAAGCACATCACATTGCAGCCGCCGGCCACTTGCCCCGTGGCGCCGACCGGATCGAAGCCCGGCGTATCCATGAAGACGAAGCCTTTCTCGCGCACCGGCTCGGCATATTCATAAACCGCACGCATTGTCGTCGTGCCGCCTTTGGCCGCCGCGCCAAGCGACTTCTCGAGAATGGTGGTCAGGCCGCCGGCCTTGTTGCCGGGCGACGGATTATTGTTCATCTCGCCGCGATTGCGCTCGGTATATTCCTCCCACCAGCGAATGCGCTCGACCAGTTTCTCGCCGACGGTCGAATTGACCGCGCGCCGCGTCAGCAAATGTTCGGCGCCATAGATCTCCGGCGTCTCGGCCAGCACACCGGTGCCGCCATGCTTGACGAGCAGATCGACCGCCGACCCAAGCGCCGGATTGGCGGTGATGCCGGAATAACCGTCGGAGCCGCCGCATTGCAAAGCCAGCATGACTTCGGACGCCGGCCGCGTTTCGCGCTTGGCCTTGGCGGCAATCGGCAACATGGCGCGGATGCGTTCGACGCCTTCCTCGATCGTCTTGCGGCTGCCGCCGATCGCCTGAATGGTCATGGTCTGGAAGCGGTCGCCTTCGACCAGATCATAATGCTGCTTCATGCTGTCGATCTGGAAGGTCTCACAGCCGAGGCCAACCATGAGTGCTCCGCCGAGATTGGGATGCGTGGCGTAACCCCATTGCGTCCGCCGCAGCACGTCCCAGCCCTCGCCTTTCGAGGCCATGCCGCAGCCGGTGCCATGCACGAAGGGCACGACGCCGTCGATCTCCGGATAGTCCTTGAGCATGTCGGAGCGGTTGACCGCTTCAGCGATGAACTTCGCCACCGTCGCCGAGCAGTTCACCGAGGTGAGCACGCCGATATAATTGCGCGTGCCGGTGTGACCGTTGGCGCGCAGATAGCCCTGGAAGGTGGCGCGCAATTCTGGTGGCAGCATTTCGTCGTTCTTGGCGTCCTCGGCGAAGCGATAGTCGCGCGCGAAATCATGCATGACGACATTCTGCTCATGCACCCAGTCGCCCGGTGCGATGTCCTTGGAGGCAAAGCCGATGATCTGGCCGTATTTGCGCACCGGCTCGTCGAGCGCGATCGGCGCAATCGCCATCTTGTGGCCGCGCGGAATGCGCTCGCGTGCCCTGGCGCCACCTGCGCTGTTGCCGGCCACGATCTGGTCGACGGCAACGATGACATTGTCGCCATGCGCGAGCCGGACGAAGCGCGGAGTATCCACGGCGTTAGCCTCCCTGGAGCGATTTCAATGTATTCTGCGCTCTTGCGAGTGAGAAGCAAGAGCCAACATAGCCGTCGAAATTGCGCCGTGATTGGGCTACAGGTCTCAGCTTCAAGGGGCTTGCATGCAGCGCGAAAAAGAACAGGTCGCATTGACGTCCATCGCGGCTTCGGCGGCGCTGACGGTTGCCAAGGGTATCGTCGGCTTTTCCACCGGCTCGCTGGCAATTCTGTCGGAGGCTGCGCATTCGCTGATCGATCTCGGCGCCGCGATCATGACCTATATTGCCGTGCGCATTTCCGGCAAGCCGGCCGACGAAGAGCATCACTACGGCCATGGCAAGGTCGAGAGCGTGTCGGCCTTGGGCGAGACCGCGCTGCTGTTTCTGCTGTCGGGCATGGTGATCTGGGAAGCGGGCAAGCGGCTGCTCGGCGACGAGTCGCACACCGTTGTCGCGACCTATTGGGCCTTCGGCGTCATGATCGCGTCGATCGTTGTTGATTATTACAGGGCCCGCGCTTTGACACGCACGGCCGTGAAAACGCAGAGCCAGGCGCTGGAAGCGGATGCCCTGCACTTCTCGTCCGACATGTGGTCATCGCTGGCCGTGCTGGTCGGCCTTGGCGGCGTTTATTTCGGCTTGGCCTGGGCCGATGCCGGCGCGGCGATCCTCGTCGCCGTGCTGGTGTGCAGCGCCGGTTGGCGGCTGTGCCGCCGCACCATCGAGACGCTGACCGATACCGCGCCGGCCGGTGCGGCGGAGAAGATCACGGCGATTGCCGAGACCATTACCGGCGTCGTCGCGGTCGAACAGGTGCGCGCCCGCAGCGTCGGCGACACGACGTTCATTGATCTCACCTTCGCCGTCAGCCGCACATTGCCAATCGATCGCGTCAGCGCCATCAAGGGCGAAGTCGCCAGCGCCATCGCCCGCGAGATTCCCGGCGCCGAACCGGTCGTCACCGCCAATCCGGTCGCGCTTGATAGTGAGACGGTGCTCGACCGCGTCATGGTCATTGCCCGCAACCGCGCGCTGGCGGTGCACCACGTCACCGTGCACAACATCCGCGACAGACTGGCCATCGCGCTCGACCTCGAGGTCGACGGCAAGCTCACACTGGCCGATGCGCACGCCATCGCCGATGGGCTGGAGGAAGCCATCGCCGCCGAGCTCGGCACCGGCGTTGAAGTCGAAACCCATATCGAACCACTCGAGCCGGTCGATGCGCTAGGCCGCGAGGCGCCGACGGAGCGCGTGCTGGCGGTGCAGACCATGCTGGCCGAACTGGCGGTGCAGGACCGCGCCTTGCGCAATATTCACGATGTCCGCGTGCGTGAAACCGATGACGGCGAAATCGTCAATTTCCATTGCGACGTCGACCCGGACCTCAGCGTGCAGACTGTGCACGAGAAGGTCGACGCGCTGGAGCGTGCACTCAAGCAGCATTCGTCACTGATCAAGCGCGTCATCGGACATGCCGAGCCGATCAGCTAGGGGAGACCCGACATGACCATCACCATCACGGCCTTCGAGAAGTCACCCGATGGCGACCAGGGGCTGGCGCGGGATACGCGGGTGCGCTGGGCACTTGAAGAAGCCGGCCTGCCCTACAAAGTTCGGCTGGTGTCGTTCAAGGCGATGAAAGAGCCGTGGCATCTGGCGCTGCATCCGTTCGGTCAGATCCCGACCTATGAGGAGGGCAACCTCGCTTTGTTCGAGACCGGATCAATCGTGCTGCATATCGCGCAGCGCCATGCCGGCCTGCTGCCGGACGATGTCGATGCACGCGCGCGCGCCATCACCTGGATGTTCGCCGCCACCAATACGGTCGAGCCGCCGATCCTCGAACTGCAGAACGCCGTTCTTTTGGAGCGCGACAAGTCTTGGAACAACGAGCGACTACCGCTGGTCAAGGATCGCGTCCGCGACCGGATGAAGCAATTGTCCGCGCGCCTCGGCAATGCCGACTGGCTCGATGGTGATTTCAGCGCCGGTGATTTGATGATGGTGTCGGTGCTGCTCAGGCTGCGTTCGTCGGGCATCCTGGACGAATATGCCAACCTGGCTGCCTATGTCGCGCGCGGTGAAGCGCGGCCGGCGTACAAACGCGCTTTCGCGGCGCAATTGGAAGTCAATAAACCGTAGACTGTCCGGGGCGCGCGCCAAGCGCGCCCCGGTATGGAAAAAAGTTTACTTCGCGCCGTCCTTGAACATGTCGGCCAGCTTCGCCGTATCCGCCGCAATCGCCTTGTCGAACGCGTCCGGCGTCAGCGCCATGGCTTCGACGCCCTGCGCCGCGAACTTCGCCTTGATGTCGTCGGTCTTGACGATGTCGGCGACGTCCTTGTTGATCTTGGCGACGATCTCCTTCGGCGTACCGGCGGGCGCGAGGATGCCGAACCACGAGTCATATTTGAACCCGGGCAGCGCCTCTTCGCCCAAAGTCGGCGTGTCCTTCATGGTCGGGTTGCGCGCGGCGGTGGCGACCGCCAGTGCGCGGACCTTGCCGGCCTGCACCAGTTCGACGCCGACATTGATCGGCGTGAAATACATCTGCGTGTCGCCACGCACGACGCTGGTCACCGCTTCCGGCGCGCCCTTGTAAGGCACATGCACGAGATCGATCTTCGCCGCTTCCTTGAACATGGCGGCGGCGATGAAAGTCGAGCTGGCAAGTCCCGGCGAGGCAAAGTTCAATTTGCCCGGGCTCGCCTTGGCCAGTTCGATGAACTCCTTGGCGGTCTTTGCCGGGGAGTCCGGCGGCACGATCAAGACCACCGGAACAGACGCGACCGGCGCCACGCCGACGAAATCTTTCACCGGATCGAAAGAGAGACCCTTGTTTATGACGCCGGCAATCGTGTGACCGTTCGAGGTCAGCATCAAAGTGTAGCCATCGGCCGGGCTCTTGGCGACCGCTGTTGTTCCCGGCAAGCCGGGACGGTTTTCGACCAGCACGGTCTGTCCCCAGACGCCGGTCAACTTGTCGGCAACAATACGCGCCAGAATGTCGGTGGCGCTGCCGGCCGAGAACGGCACAACGATTTTGACCTGCTGGCTCGGATACGCCTGCGCCAGCGCCTGCCCGCTGACACCGATACTCAAAGCAGCCGACGCCGCGATACCCAATAATACTCTGCGATTAAGTCCCATCGTATCCTCCACAAAACAAGCGGGTTAATCTCCGCTCTGTTGTCGCATTGGTACCACGTTTGGATGCTCTCTGCGAGAGCGCCGCTGTTGCCAAACGTCGCAACCGGGACTTTTGACTGCTTCCAATTTCCTCACTCAGGCCTTAGATCAAGACCATGCGCACAGACATTGCCCAGCCGATCCGCCTCAAGGACTATCGCCAGCCGGATTGGTGGGTCGATACGGTCCATCTCGATGTCGCCCTGCATCCGACGCAGACAAAGGTACGCGCCACTTTGGCGCTGCGGCCGAATGCGGAAAGTGCCGCGGCGCCTGTGGTGCTCGATGGCGACGGGCTGACATTGGTGTCGCTGAAGGTGAACGGCGCGCTACTCCCCGCCGAGGCCTATATCGCCGCGCGGGACAGCCTGACCATTCCGCAGCCGCCGAGCGGGCCTTTCACGCTTGAGATCGAGACTTTGGTCGATCCGACCGCCAATACACAGTTGTCCGGCCTGTATCGCACCAGCGGAAACTGGTGCACGCAATGCGAGGCCGAAGGCTTCCGCCGCATCACGTATTTCCCGGATCGTCCCGACGTCATGGCGATCTACACGACGCGCATCGAGGCCGACAAAAAAGAAGCACCGGTGCTGCTCAGCAACGGCAATCTGACCGAGAGCGGCGACTTAGCCGATGGCCGCCACTTCGCCGTCTGGCACGATCCGCACAAGAAGCCGGCCTATCTGTTCGCCTTGGTCGGCGGCGACCTGGCGCATGTCGAGGACACGTTCCGCACCCTATCCGGCCGCGACGTGACGCTGCAGATCTATGTCGAGCACGGCAAGGAAGACCGCTGCGACTACGCCATGGACGCGCTCAAGCGCTCGATGCGCTGGGACGAGGAAGCCTATGGCCGTGAATACGACCTCGACATCTTCATGATCGTCGCCGTGTCCGACTTCAATATGGGCGCGATGGAGAACAAGGGCCTCAACGTCTTCAACGATAAATACGTGCTCGCCTCGGGTGACAGCGCCACGGACGGCGACTTCGGTGGCGTCGAAGCGGTCATCGCGCATGAGTATTTCCACAACTGGACCGGCAATCGCATCACCTGCCGCGACTGGTTCCAGCTTTGCCTGAAGGAAGGCCTCACGGTTTTCCGCGACCAGGAATTCACCAGCGACATGCGCTCGCGTCCGGTCAAGCGCATCAGCGATGTGCGCGGCCTGCGCGCGGCGCAGTTCATCGAGGACTCCGGCCCGCTGGCGCATCCGGTGCGCCCCGAGCAATACAAGGAGATCAACAACTTCTACACCAGCACCATTTACGAAAAGGGCGCTGAAGTGGTGCGCATGGTGCACACGTTGCTGGGCGCGGCAAAATTCCGCCAAGGAATGGATTTGTACTTCGAACGTCACGATGGCGAAGCCGCCACCGTCGAGCAGTTCATCCAGTGCTTCGCCGATGTCGGCGGCTGGGCCGACAAGACGCAGTTCATGCTGTGGTACAGCCAGGCCGGCACGCCGGTGGTCACCGCCACCACGCATTACGATGCCGGCGCGAAGACCTACGGCCTGACCGTCAAGCAAACCATTCCGCCGACGCCGAACCAGTCCAACAAAAGGCCCATGGTGATTCCGTTGGTCACCGGTCTGGTTGGCAAGGATGGCCGCGACCTGCCGCTCACCCTCTCCAGCGGCGGCACGATCGAGCGCGGCGTGCTCGTGCTCGATGAGAGCGAGAAGACTTTCACCTTCACCGGCATCACCGAGCGTCCGGTGCTGTCGATCAATCGCGGCTTCTCGGCGCCGATCAAGCTCGTCAGCGACATTGATGGCGCCGACCTCGCCTTCCTCGCCGCGCATGACAGCGATCCGTTCAACCGCTGGCAGGCCTTGCAGACCACCGCCATGCGGCTGCTGATTGACAATGTCTCGCGCCTGCGCGCCGGCGAAACGGCCCGAACCGACGATGCCTTGCTGGCGGCGATGGCCGCCATTCTTGACGACACCAAGCTTGAACCGGCCTTTGTCGCGCTGGCTTTGACGCCGCCGGGCGAAGGCGACATCTCGCGTGAGATCGGCCGCGACATCGACCCGGACGCCATTTACCGCGCCCGCGCCGCCTTGCGCGCCGACATCGGCAAGCATCTCGGCGACGCGCTGGCCAAGGTCTATGAACGTATGGCGACCACCGGCCCCTATTCGCCCGATGCGAAGGCTGCCGGACGCCGCGCGCTACGCAACACCGCGCTCGATCTTCTGGCGGCCAACGCCGCGCCTGATGCGATTGCCCGCGCCGCCCAGCAATATGACGCGGCCGACAACATGACTGACCGTATGGCGGCGCTGGCCACCTTGTCGCAGCACGATGTGCCGGAACGGGCGACCGCCTTGGCCGATTTCTACACGCGCTATGCCGCCGATGCGCTGATCATCGACAAATGGTTCTCGCTGCAGGCCATGACACCACAGCCAACGACGCTGGATCATGTCCGCGCCCTCACCGCCCATCCTGCCTTTGGCATGACCAACCCGAACCGGGTGCGCTCACTGATCGGCGCCTTTGCGCAGAGCAACCCGACGCAGTTCAACCGCGCCGATGGCGCCGGCTATGACTTCGTCGCCGACACCATCCTCGCGCTCGATCCGAAGAACCCGCAGCTCGCCGCCCGCATGGCGACCGCCTTCCGCACCTGGCGTACCTTGGAAGCCGGCCGTCAGACCAAGGCGCAAGCCGCTTTGCAGCGCATCAAGGCCGTGCCGTCGCTGTCACGCGACCTGTCCGACATCATCGAGCGTGCTCTCGGATAAAAAGACCTCCCGCTTACCCCTTGAGAGGACTCAAAATTTTTAGTGGGTAACGATTTTTTCATAATTGACTCTCTGGACTCTCGACAAATCAGCGCCTGTCGATTCAAATCGACTTACTGATTCGGACCGGTATTGCAGTGCTTCCGGATCGGGCGGCGGGGAAAATTCCACACGGAGGCCTTCATGGCGCGCGCCACTATGGCGAGTGCGTCTGCACAGAACGATTCCATCAAAGGCCTTGCGCAGTCGATTGCCAATCCGGCGTATCGGCGGTTGTTGACGGCAGAGCCTTTGTTGCGACGCGCTGTGCCGGTGCTGATCATTGCTTTCTTGGTGACCATTTGCGTTGGCGCAGTGGTTCAGGTGCTCGATCAGCGCCGCCAGACAATCGACACCATGGTGCTGTCGCTCGCCGCCGTCGCTGACGTCGCCGCCGAACGCCTGATCCTGCCGCTCAAGAACGAACGCGATGCGGTCGAGCGCCCGCAGGAACTGCTCGCCCAGACGCTGCCCTCCTGGGCGAGCAGTGCCGGCCGCCGTTATCTCCTGACCAACGAGCAGGGCATCGTCACCGCGGCGATCCCGGCCACCGATCTCACCATTGGCCGCCGCCTTATCGATCTGCTCGGTCCGACGCAACCGCTTACCACCTTCGGCGCCGGCGCCGGCGTCATGGAAATCGTGCTGCCGGACAACAGCCACGCGCTCGCCACTGTGCGCATGCTGAAGGCGCCGTTCGGCCAGCTTGCCATCGTGCAGCCGCGCGACGCAGCGCTCGCCTCCTGGCGCTCGCTGACGACGCTGACGATTACGCTGTCCGCCACCACCGGCTTTGTCGTCCTCATCCTCGGCTTTGCCTTCCACTGGCAAGCGACACGCGCCCGCGAAGCCGACGTCATCTACGAGACGGTGCGCAGCCGCATCGACACGGCGCTCAATCGCGGCCGCTGCGGCCTGTGGGACTGGGACCTCGCGCGCGGCCGCATCTTCTGGTCGCAGTCGATGTTCGACATTCTCGGCCTCAAGGCCAAGGACGACCTGCTCACCTTCGGCGACGTCAACGCCCTCGTCCATCCGGAGGACCTGCAGCTTTACGAACTGGCCACCGACCTCGCCGAAGCGCGCACCTCGACCATCGACCATGAATTCCGCATGCGCCATGCCAATGGTCACTGGATCTGGCTGCGGGCGCGCTGCGAACTGGTGCGCCAGGCCGGCGATCCGGGCCTGCATCTGATCGGCATCGCCGTCGACGTCACCGAACAGAAGAGCCTGGTCGAGAAAACGATGGCCGCCGATACCCGCCTGCGCGACGCCATCGAGACCAATCCCGGCACCTTCGTGCTGTGGGACGCCGACAATCGCCTGGTCATGTGCAACTCGAATTTCCAGGCGCTCTATAACCTGCTCGACACCGACATCGAGGTCGGCGCTTCTTATGAGTCGGTTGACGAAGCCGGCAGCAAGCCACTGATTTTCAACAAGCTGATCACCGAAGGCCCGTCCATCCCCGGCGCCCGCACTTTCGAGGCGCAGCTTGAAGATGGCCGCTGGCTGCACATCAGCGAGCGCCGCACCAAGGACGGCGGTTACGTCTCGGTCGGCACCGACATCACCGCGCTCAAGACACACGAAGAAAAGCTGCTGCACAGCGAGCAACGCCTGATCAAGACCGTGTCCGATCTGCGCGTCTCGCAACAGCGCACCGCTGAACTCGCCACGCAATATGCCGCGGAAAAGACCCGCGCCGAGGAAGCCAACCAGGCCAAGTCCAAGTTCCTCGCCAATATGAGCCACGAGCTGCGCACGCCGCTCAACGCCATCATCGGCTTCTCCGAGATCATGGAGTCGGGCATGTTCGGCCCGCTCGGGGCCGACAAGTATCGCGAATATTGCACCGATATTCACGACAGTGGCGAATATCTGCTCGACGTCATCAACGATATTCTCGACATGTCGAAGATCGAAGCCGGCCGCATCCGCCTGGACTTCGAAGACCTCGATCTCGATTCACTCTTGGCTGAGTCGATGCGCGTCGTCTCCGCCCGCGCCGCCGACAAGAAAGTCACGCTCAACGCGCGCATTTCGCCGGAGCTGCATGTCCGCGCCGACCGCCGCGCCGTAAAGCAGGTCGCGCTCAACCTTCTGTCCAACGCCGTCAAGTTCACGCCGGCCGGCGGCCGCGTCACCGTGCGCGGTCGCACCTCGGACGATTGCATCGTGCTGAGTATTGCCGATAGCGGCATCGGCATCGCCAAGGATGCTCTGGCCAAGCTTGGCCGGCCGTTCGAACAGGTGGAAAGCCAGCTGACCAAGAGCCATCAGGGCTCCGGCCTTGGCCTCGCCATTGCCAAGTCGCTGGTCGAACTGCATGGCGGCCGTATGCGCATACGCTCGGCGCTTGGCCGCGGCACTTTGGTTGTTGTCCGATTGCCGCTGAACCCGCAGTGCCCGCTGCCGAAGGAAGAAGCGGCCTAGGGCGCCTCTAAGGTTCTTTGCCTAAAATCCGTACGAAACTCTCGCGAACACGCTTCTGCGTTTCCTTGAGCGTGACATTGAGCGTGGCGAAGTCCGGCACGTCAGCGGCGCGCGCCAGCAAGCGCAAGAGGCCGGGCCCGGCCGTCTTCGGATCGAATGGCCCGGCGAGGCACAGGCGCAATATCTGCGTCAGGTCGTGATAAAGCTGCGCCGCCGGCCTTAAAACTTCGGCATCCTCAACCGAAACAAGTTTCAACTGCCGCGCTTTGTCGAGCACGCGCGCGGTGGATGTATCGAGAATGTCCGGATGCTGGTGCGCATGCACCAACTGCAAATACTGCGCGATGAATTCGAGATCGACCAGCCCGCCAACCGCGTTCTTGAAATCCCACGGATTGCTGTCGCCCTTCTCATTGGCGATCGCCGTGCGCATCTCGACAACGTCACCGGCGATCTGCTCGGCATCGCGCGGCTGGCGCAATATGTCCTGAATGACGCCTTCAACACGCGCGGTGAATTCCGGTGACGCCGACACGACGCGGGCGCGCGTCAGCGCCATGTGCTCCCAGGTCCAGGCCTCGGTCTCTTGGTAGTTGATGAAACTGCCGATCTGCGTCGCCAGCGGCCCCGCCTGCCCCGATGGCCGCAGCCGCATGTCGACCTCGTACAGCGCGCCGTAATTGGTCTGCGCGGTCAGCGCATTGATCAGGCGCTGCGTCAGCCGCGCGAAATATTGCGCGCCGTACAGAGTGCGCTTGCCGTCGGACTCAGGATGCTCACCATCGAAGTCGTAAAAGGTGATGAGATCGAGATCGGAGGTCGCCGTCATTTCGCGGCCGCCGAGCTTGCCCATGGCCAGCACCGCTGTTTCCTCGGCTTTGACGTGGCCATAGGTATTGGCAAACACCTCAGACACCGCGCGATGCACAGCGCGGATCACCGCGTCGGCCAGCCGCGCAAAGGCCTCACCGGCCAGCCGCGCTGTCAGTGTGCCGGACAGGATGCGGACCCCGATCAGAAACATGTATTCCAGCCCGAACATGCGGATGCGCTCGAGCAGATCCTCGTCATAGCGCGATTGCGCAAGCGCAGCATCGAGCCGGCGCTGCAGCTCCTCATCATCCGGCAACACGCCGAAGAAACTCGGATCAACCAAAGCATCCATTACCTGCGGATGCCGCGCCAACGTGTCGGCCAGCCGTGGCGCAATGCCGAGCACAAGCGCAATCAGCGCGATAAATTCCGGTTTCTGCCGCAGCAGCGACAGCAACTGCGCCGCGCCATGCAGATTGCCGAGGAAGTGGTCGAACAAGATTAGCGTCGCATGCGGATTGTCGGTGCGGCCGATGTGCTCCAGCAAGGTCGGCAGCAGCGCAGTCAGATGCGCATGCGTCACCTCGCCTTTCAGCGAGCGATGCTCGCCGGCCAGCCACTGCCGCACAATGGCCGATGTCTCCAGCGGTGCGCGGAAGCCAAGTTCCGTGAGCCGCGCCAACGTCTGTGGATCATCGATGTCGGCGGGAAAATTCAGCGCCGGCCCATCGCCGTCCGGCACTTTCTCGAACAGCCGCGCATAGTGGCTTTGCACCGCTTCGAGATGACCGACCAGCGCTTCGGCGAAAGCGTCGCGATCGGGATAGCCGAGGAAACGCGCAAAGCGCTCCAGGTCGGCGCGCGTCGCCGGCAGCACCTGCGTCTGCTCGTCATTGACCATTTGCAGGCGGTGCTCAACCACGCGCAGGAAGCGATAGGCCTCCTTCATCGCGTCGCGCGCAGCGGCATCGATCCAGCGGTCCTCGCAAAGTTTGTCGAGCGTGATCAACGTATCGCGGTCGCGCAGATGCGGATTACGGCCGCCGGCAATCAGCTGCTGCGTCTGCGCAAAGAATTCGACTTCGCGAATGCCGCCGCGGCCAAGCTTGATGTTATGGCCTTCGACAGCGATCTCACCATGGCCGCGGAAAGCGTTGATCTGCCGCTTCATCGCATGCACGTCGGCAACGGCGGCGAAGTCGAGATATTTGCGCCAGACAAAGGGCGCCAGCTCGGCGAGGATTGCTTCACCGGCCTTGATGTCGCCGGCGCAGGCGCGGCCCTTGATCATCATCGCCCGTTCCCAGTTCTGACCGACGCTCTCGTAATAAGACATCGCCGCATGAGTCGAGATGGCAATGCCGGTCGAGGCTGGATCGGGACGCAAACGTAAGTCAGTGCGGAACACATAGCCGTCGCCGGTGTGCTCCTGCAGCAGTTTCACCACGCGCTGGGTGATGCGCACGAAGGTCTTTGCCGCTTCGGCATTCTCCGGCAGCGCCTCGCTGTCCGGATCGAAGAAGACGATGAGGTCGATGTCGCTGGAATAGTTCAGCTCAAAGCCGCCCATCTTGCCCATGGCGAGCACGATGTAGCCGCTGTCGATGTGCGGATTGGCGATGTCGGGAGGATTGAGTTTACCTACGCGTGCCGCTTCCGAGAGCGCGAAGTTCACGGCGGCAGCAACGGCGGTATCGGCAAGCTCGGTCAGCGCCTGCGTGGCGCGCATCACCTGCCAGACGCCGCCAATGTCGGCGAGCGCGATCAGCAGCGCGGCCTCCGCTTTCATGCGACGGAGAATGCGCATCGCTTCGTCGATGTCCTCGCAGGTCGCGGCGGCGCGGCCGCTTGCAGCGAGCAACCCGTCGAGATGCGTCTCCGGCGCGGCCTTCATCATCGCGAGAAAGCGCGCCGGCGCGGTCGCCACCAGATCCCACAGGAAAGGCGAACTGTCGGCGAGGCTCTCCAGCAATGTCTCGATGAGAGGGTGATCAGCCAGCAGGGTCCGCATCGCGGTGCCATCGGCATCGCCAAGGCCGCCCAGCCATTCGCTCAGTTTTGCCTTCGCCGCTGCCGGATCGTTGGCAATCGGCGCCGTGACAAGTCGCGACGCCAGCGTCCCCTGCGGGGATACCTCCGTCAGCTTGGGGTCGTGTCCGGCAGGATCACTCATCCGGCAATCTGTACCGGGCCTCCGCGCGGCAAAGCAATGATGCTCTTGAGGCCAGGGTTATTATCGGCGAGCGTCAATTCCCCGCCATGCAACCGCGCCACTGCGGCGGCGAGGCTCAGGCCCAGGCCGGAACCCGGCTGCGAGCGGCTTTGCTCAAGCCGCACGAAGCGCTCCAGCGCCCTTTGCCGGTCGGCTTCCGGAATGCCGGGGCCATTATCGGCTACCGTCAGCAGCACGCGATCGCCATCGACTGCCGCCCGCACCACGATCTGCCGCGGCGGCTCGCCTTCGGCCGTGCCGGTTGGCGCTGCATATTTGATGGCATTGTCGACCAGATTGGCCATCGCCTGGCTTATCAGTTCGCGGTTGCCCTTCACGGGTGCTGCCTGCGGCGCCTCGACCATGAGCTCAATGCCCTTCTCGTCGGCCAAAGGCTCGTAAAGCTCGCCAATGTCATTGGCGATTTCGGCGGCGTCGAACTCGACCATGCCGTCGCGCGCCTGCCCGGATTCGGCGCGCGCAATCATCAGCAGCGCATTGAAGGTGCGGATCAGGCCGTCGGATTCCTCGATCGTGCCTTCCAGCGCCGCCCGGTATTCGGCCTCGCTCGAGGCAGAGCGCAAAGCCTGTTCGGTGCGGTTGCGCAGCCGCGTCAGCGGCGTCTTCAGGTCGTGCGCGATGTTGTCGGACACTTCCTTGAGGCCGAGCATCAGCGCCTCGATGCGCTCCAGCATCAAATTGAGATTTTCCGCAAGGCGGTCCAGTTCGTCGCCGGTACCGGCAATCGGCAACCGCTCGCCAAGATCGCCGGCCATAATGCTGCGGCTGGTTTCCGTCATGGCATCGACGCGCCGCAGCACGCGCCGCGTCACGAACAGTCCGCCAGCGAGGCCGAGCACAATGACGATAGCGACCGACCAGCGGCCGGCCGAACTGACAATATGATAAAGCCGCTCGCGCTCTTCGAGATCGCGGCCGACCAGCATGCGAAAGCCGCCGGTCAGTTGGAACACCCTGACCAAAGCATGGTGGTCGGGATGACTTTTATCTTTCTCGTCCGCTTCATCGAGCCGCCGGTAGGTCGTTTCGATCCAGCCGGGCTTGTCGAGCGCGCCGGGCTGCAGCGCCGTGACATTGCCGGCCAGCGGCTGCCCATTGAATGTGGTGACCAAGTAAAGGCTGGAGCCCGGCCGCTTGGCCCGCTCGTCAATCGACGCGACCAGCCGGCGAATGCCGCCCTGCCGGTATTGCTCGGACAGACCGGTGATCTCGGCGTTGACCGTATCGGTGATCTGCTCGGTAATCAGGCGGCGCGTATTGAACGCGAAATAGCCGAGCAGGAAGGCGGCAAACAGCGCAAACACCGTCAAATAGACCAATGTCAGCTTGAACGTGGTGGTGCGGAAAAGTTTACCGAGCGCCGTCACGGATCATGTACCCCGTGCCGCGAATGGTGTGCAGAAGCGGCTGGGAGAAGTTCTTATCGATCTTCGAGCGCAAACGCGAGATGTGCACGTCAATGACGTTGGTTTGCGGGTCGAAATGATAATCCCATACGTTTTCAAGAAGCATGGTGCGGGTGACCACCTGCCCGGCATGCTTCATCAAATATTCAAGCAGGCGGAATTCGCGCGGCTGCAACGTGATCTCTTCAGCGCCACGCCGCACCACATGCGACAGCCGGTCGAGATGCAGGTCGCCGACGCGCAATTCGGTTTCTTCATTGCGGCCGCCGCGGCGCCGCGCCAGCACTTCGACACGCGCCAGCAATTCGGTGAATGAATAAGGCTTGGGCAGGTAATCGTCGCCGCCGGCACGCAGGCCTTTGACCCGGTCATCGACCTGGCCCAGCGCGGAAAGAATAAGCGCCGGTGTTTCGATGCCCTTCTTGCGCAAGGTGCCGATTACCGTCAGGCCGTCGAGCTTGGGCAGCATGCGGTCGACAATAAGAACGTCATATTGCCCGTCGAGCGCCGAGGCGAGACCATCCTCACCGTCATGCGCCGCCTCGGCAACGTGGCCGACTTCCTTGAACGCCTTGACCAGATAGTCGGCCGCGTCGCGGTCGTCCTCGATGATCAGAAGCCGCATGGTGACCCGATCCGGTTGAGCGTCGCTGGACCTGTTGCCTGCGCTTTGCCCGTAACTCTCCACATAACTAGCCATCGGTTACACCATTTCCAGGCGATTCGGCGGCGCCGGGGGGAAGAAGTTCGGGGCGGGCACAAGGCCCGCCCCGATGAGGTTGTACCGCTAAGCGGGGGCGACGGTTGCCGCGGCACATCCCCAAACTCATTAGTCCGCTATCAGCCTTGGCCGACCGGGAGCGCGACGAAGCGGGTGTTCTCGCCCTTCTTCACGCGCAGCAGCACCGTGCGCTTGCCGCCGGTCTTGGCGGTGGCAATGGCATTGCGCACATCGGCAGGCGAGGACACGGCCTTGCCGGCCACTTCAAGGATCACATCACCGGTGGCGAAGCCCTGCTCGACCGCGGCACCGGACGGGTCGACACCCGTCACGACGACACCGTCATTACCGGCACCGGCGACACGCGCCGCAGGTGCCAGAGTGAGGCCGAGCTTACCGAGGTCAACGCCGTTGGCGTCTTCCTTGCTCGGCGCAGCCTTGGCTTCCTTGCTGTTCGGCAACTCGCCGAGCACCAGGTTCAGTGTCTTCTCTGAACCCTTCTGCATGACAGTGAGCTTGACGTTCGCCTTCGGCGCAAGCGCGCCGATCTTCTTGGCGAGGTCGCGGGCGTCCTTCACTTCGGCGCCATTGACCGCGGTGATGACGTCACCCGCTGCAATGCCCGCCTTCGCGGCCGGACCGTCAGCCTGCGGCTCGGCAACCAGCGCACCAGTCACCTTCTTTAGGCCGAGGCTCTCGGCGATATCCGGGGTCACCGGCTGGATCTGAACGCCGATCCAGCCGCGCGTTACGGTGCCATTGTCCTTGAGCTGCGTGATCACCGACTTCACGGTGTCCGACGGAATCGCGAAGGCGATACCGACCGAACCGCCCGACGGAGAGAAGATCGCCGTGTTGACGCCGATCACATTGCCTTCGGTGTCGAAGGTCGGGCCACCCGAATTGCCCTTGTTCACCGGCGCGTCGATCTGGATGAAGTCGTCGTAAGCGCCGGCGCCGATGTCACGGCCACGGGCCGAGACGATGCCGGCGGTCACCGAACCACCGAGTCCGAACGGATTGCCGACCGCGATCACCCAGTCACCAATGCGCGGCGGGTTGCCGGCGAGATTGACGTACGGGAAATTGCCGCCTTCGACCTTGATCAAGGCCAGGTCCGTGCGCGGATCGGTGCCGATCACCTTGGCGGTGTGGATCTTGCCATCGTCCGTGGTGACTTCGACGCTGTCGGCTTTTTCAACGACATGATTGTTGGTCACGGCAAAGCCGTCAGCCGAGATAAAGAACCCCGAGCCCTGGCCGGTGACCGGGCTACGGCCGCCACCGCGCGGACCGCGCTGCTGCGGCATGCCTTCTTCACCACCGAAGCGGCGGAAGAATTCGCGCAGTTGCGGCGGCACGTTCTGCATGTCTTCGCCGCCCATGCCGCTGGTCTGCGATTCGGCGCCGACCTTGACGCGCACCGACATGACCGCCGGCTTCACCTTCTCAACGATGTCGGCAAAGCCGACCGGCGCCGGCATCTTCTTGGCTTGCTCGGTCAGGTTCTGCGCCTGCGCGGCGGTGTAGGTGCCCTGCATGTTCATGCCGGGGGTCACGACAAGCGCACCGATGCCGAGGCCGGCAATCGTGGTGGCGAGCAAGGCAATGCGGCGGGCGGACAGCACGCGGCTCTTGAAGGGGGAAACGCTCTGGGTCATCGGGAAAGCTCCATCTGAATTCGGTGACGCGCCAGCGCGTCGTTGAATTGGAAGATGGGGTTTCGAGCCTTACAGCGTTCTTTCGGGGGGATTAAACTTCGGTAAGGTGGGGAAATTTTTATTACGGAAAATAACCTCGATTAAACAATAACTTGCAGCAATTTTAGTCGGTCAGCTGGCGCATTCGGCGCTGCTCGTCGCTGCTCAAAGCGGCGGTTTCCAGCACGACCGTCTTACGACGTGCCATCGCCAGCAGCGTCACGATACCGGCGAGCAGAACGAGCGGCGGCAAGCCCCACAGCAGCAACGTGGAAATTTCCAGCGGCGGCCGCAGCAAAACAAACGAGCCATAGCGCGACACCAGATAATCGAGCACCTGCGCGTCGCTATCGCCCTTCACCAGCCGCTCGCGCACCAGCAGGCGCAGATCCTTGGCGAGCGGCGCATCCGAATCGTCGATCGACTGGTTCTGGCAGACCATGCAACGCAATTCTTGTGACAGCGCGCGGGCGCGTTGCTCAAGCGCCGGGTCCTTCAGGACTTCGTCCGGCGTCACCGCAAAACTCGCCTGCGGCAGCAGCAGCGCGGCGATGAGGACGAGACGCGCGATGAGCCGCATGCGCCCTACTCCGCCGGCTGCAGCGTTGACGATGGCTTGCTGGCCTTCTTTGCCGGCTTCGGTGCACCAACACGCAAGCGCCGGTCCGACAAAGACAGCAAACCGCCCAACGCCATCACCAGCGAGCCGAGCCAGATCAGCAGCACTAAAGGCTTGAAGTAGAGGCGCACGGCGACCGAGCCGTCTTCATTGACGTCGCCGAGCGACATGTAGAGCTGGCTGAAGCCGCGCGTCAGCAACGCCGCTTCGCTGGTCGTCGACTGCCGTGCGCCGAAGCTACGCTTGGACGGCTCCATCAAGCCTACGGCAACGCCGCCGCTGCGCGCGGTGAACTTCGCCACTGTTTCGCGGAAGTTCGGTCCGGCGCGTTGCGTCATGCCATCGAAGCTCATGTCATAGCCGGACAGCGACGTACTCTGCCCTTGCTTCAGCGCAACAATGCGCTCCTCGCCCCAGGTGCTGGCGGTGACAATGCCGAGCAGCGTCACCGCCATGCCGAAATGCGCCAGCGCCGTGCCCCACACCGAGCGGGGCAAACCAAAGGTGCGCGCGCGAACGGTTGCAAGCGGCAGGCGGAATACTCCAGTGTGCTCGACCAGATCGACCAGCGATCCCGCCATCACATAGAACGCTAGACCAATGCCGAACGGCGCCAGCACTGAGGTCACGCCCATGGCAACGAACGTCACCGCAATCGCCACAAGGCCAATGGCAAAGGCTGCCATCAGCCGCTGCGCCACGCCGAGCACATCGCCGCGCTTCCACGCCAGCAATGGCCCGAACGGCATAGCAAAGAGCAAAGGAATGAACAGCGGCCCAAAAGTAAGATTGAAGAACGGCGCACCGACCGAAATCTTTTCGCCGGTGATCGCCTCGAGCGCCAGCGGATACAGCGTGCCGACGAAAACGGTCAGGCAGGCCGTCGTCAGGAACAAATTGTTGAACACCAGAGCGCCCTCGCGCGACACCGGTGCGAACAGCCCGCCCTGCTTCAGCATCGGTGCGCGCCATGCAAACAGAGCCAGCCCGCCGCCGATAAAGAAAATCAGGATCATCAGAATGAACACGCCGCGCGACGGATCGCTGGCGAACGTATGCACCGATGTCAGCACGCCGGAGCGCACAAGGAAGGTACCGATCAGCGACAGTGAGAAGGCAAGGATGGCCAGCAGCACCGTCCAGATTTTCAGCGCATTGCGCTTTTCCATCACCACGGCGGAGTGCAGCAGCGCGGTGCCGGCGATCCACGGCATCAATGATGCATTCTCAACCGGATCCCAGAACCAGTAACCGCCCCAGCCGAGTTCGTAATAAGCCCAGTACGAGCCCATCGCGATGCCGACGGTGAGAAACATCCACGCCGCGAGCGTCCATGGCCGCACCCAGCGCGCCCAGGCCGCGTCAATGCGGCCTTCGATCAGCGCAGCAATGGCGAAGGAAAACGAGATGGAGAAGCCGACATAGCCGAGATACAGAAGCGGCGGATGCACCGCGAGGCCGATGTCCTGCAGGATCGGGTTGAGGTCCTTGCCCTCGAATGGCGCCGGCGCGAGGCGCAGGAACGGGTTCGAGGTCAGCAGGATGAAGAGATAGAAGGAGCAAGCGATCCATGACTGCACCGCCAGCACATTGGCTTTCAATGTCGCAGGCAGGTTGCCGCCGAATGCCGCCACGGCCGCGCCGAAGGCCGCCAGGATCAGCACCCACAGCAGCATCGAGCCTTCGTGATTGCCCCAGACGCTCGTGAATTTGTAGATCAGCGGCATCATCGAGTGCGAATTCTCAAACACATTCGCCACCGAGAAATCCGACGTGACGTAACACGCGGTCAGCGCGACGAATGAAAGCGCGACGAACACGAACTGCATCAACGCGGTCGAACCCGCCAGTCGCATCAGCGCCGCGTCACCACGCAAGCTGCCGACCAGCGGCACCAGTGCTTGCACAATGCCGAGCGCCAGGGCCAGCACCAGCGCGTAATGTCCGAGCTCGGGGATCATCGTGAATGACTCATGGCGTCTTGCTCATGGTGGGCTTGTCGACGACATGCGCGTCGGTCTTCATCTCACCCTCTTGCCAACGGCCGGTCTTCTTCAAGGCGTCGACCACTTCACGCGGCATGTATTTCTCATCGTGCTTGGCGAGCACGCTGTCGGCGACGAAGGAGCCGTCAGCCGCGATCTTGCCTTCGGTCACCACGCCTTGCCCCTCGCGGAACAGGTCAGGCACGATGCCCTGATAGCGCACGGCGATCTCATGCGCGCCATCGGTGACCGCAAAACGCACGTTCAAACTTTCGCCGCGCTCAAGGCTGCCCGGCTTGACCAGCCCGCCAATGCGCACGCGCGTGCCGGCGGCCGGCTTCTTCTCCGCAATGTCGCTTGGCGAATTGAAGAACACGATGGAGTCGCTCAGCGCGCTCAAGACCAGCACAGCGGCAAGCGCCAGCACGCCAAGGCTGCCGCCGATCAGGGTCAAACGTCGTTGCTTGCGCGTCACCCTTCCAGCCCCATGCTTTTGATCAACTCGCCGATCTGGCGCAATTTTTCGGGATCGCTGGCCAAGGCCTTCCTGGCATCGCCGGCGGCGGCCGTTGCCTTGTCGCGGTCACCCATGACCATATAGGCGCGCAACAGGCGCTGCCAACCTTCAAGGTCACTGCCATCTTCCTTGAGCTTGTCGGCGAGCCGCGCCACCATGCCGCGGATCATGTCGGCGCGGTCCTGCTCGCTCATCGTGTTCGCCGCGGCAACATCGGCAGCACTTGGTCCCGCGGTTCCGGCAATCGGCGGCGTCGACACGACACCAAGACGCGCCAATGACTCGCGCACCATCGGCGCCCACGGTGCATCGGCTGGTGCGTCCTTCAACATGCCGGTCCAGATCGCGGCGGCTTTCGGCTTGTCGCCATCCTGCTCGGCCGCAACGCCGACGAAAAACTTTGCCTTCAAGTCATTGGCATCGAGAACCAGCGCACGTTCGAACGCTGTCTTGGCTTCAACGGTGATGACGCCATTGCTCGCCGCCGACAACGCCTCGCCGAGATCGGCCTGCCGCGACGCCGTCTCGCCGGATAGCGCCAGCAACTTGCGACGCGCATTCACGGCGTCATCGAAACGGCCAAGCCGCAGATACACCGGCGCGATCACTTCATAGCCGCGCGCATCATTCGGATTCTGCTCGAGATGCGCCTCGACCCGCCCGATCAACTCCTGGATCGAACGGTCTTGCGGCTGCACCGCAGCCGCGCGGCGCTCGGCCAGAGGCTGGCCGGGCAATTGCGGCGAACCAAGCGTGAGATAAATCGCTGTCGCGCCAATCGGCAGCAGCACCAGCCCGGCCAATGCCGTCGCCCGCCGCCGCCACAGCGGCGACGCGCCGGCAACAGTCTTGTCGGCCTCGGCCACATCGGCCGCAGCGATCAGCCGCCGCGAGACTTCCACCTTGGCCGCTTCCGCCTCAGCCTCACCGATCAGGCCGGTGGCGCGGTCGCGCGCGATCTCATCAAGCTGGTCGCGATACACGGCAATGTCGCTGCCGCCCGCGTTCGCCGTGCGCCGGCCAAGCGGCCACAGCACGGCGAAAATCGCCGCCGCGGTCATCAGCGCAAACGCAAGCCAGAGGGTCATGGGAGGAGTGTATCCACTTTACTGGCGTTCAAAACAACCGCCAGGACGGGATACATCAGCCGCAATCATGGCGGCCATGCGCAAGGGTCACAGGGGGAAGGAATGCCGGGAACACCGGACTTTTCAGCCGCCGCCTTGAAAACTCAGCCCCGCGCCGCCTTGCGATCGGCGGCGGCCAGTTCGGCGGCCTTGCTGAGCTGGGCGGCGTAGTCGCGCCCGAATACCGTGGCGCATAGCCGCACCGCGGCATCGACCTGCGACTGGCGGAAGCTGCGCTCGGCCGGCACCGCGTGGCGCAGCGCTTCGAGCAGGCCGCGGGTGGCGTGGTCGAGATATTGCTGCAGCTCGGAAAAGGTCCGCTGCGTCATTTCATTGATCGCCAACTCACCGGCGAAATGGCGGCAGGTACCAACGAAAGCGACCAGCGCCTCGGTGTCCGCCACTTCGGCAGAATCTAGCGAGCTGTTCGGGCGGATCTCGCCCGTCGCGCGCGGCTTGAGCAAGCGGCGCACCCGGCCCGGCATTGAATCGATTTCCAGCCGCAACGTATCGCCGATCTGGCTGCGCAGGCCGGATAGCGCCCGGCCCCAGCTCGAATCCATCGGCATGTTCAGCTCGGTGCGCAGGCCGCGCGCCGCGTCATGGATGGTCTTGAGCAATGCGCCGACTGCCACGCCACGGCCGCTGCGCAGATCATCGCGCAACTCTGCAACCTGCCGCTCAAGTTCGGACAGCACGATCGTCACGGCCACGCCATAAGGCGTCTCGGCCACGCGCGCCGCGGTGTCGCTGCCCGCCGCTTTGACGCCGAGGCGGATCAATTGCCATGGCGCCGCCAGCCGGTGCATCACCGTCAGCATGGAATAGAGAAACACATCGCTGCTCGTCGGCGAGGTCTTCTCGATCAGCGCCCTGCACTCGTCGATCTGGCGCGGCCCGAGATTGCCAACCTGCAGCGGCAAATGCGCCGCCATGGCGCTGAGTCCATCGCGGGCATTCAACACGCATTTCAGAATAGCGGCATCTTCGCCGGCGCGTTGCGTGCCGATCTGCGAGAGCATGCGGCGCCTGGCTTTATCGTCGGTGTCGGCATTGCGCAGTTGATCGGTCAGCGCCAATGCGACGCGATCCTGAAAGGCCCGCACGAAATACTTCGCCTTCTCGGCATCGCCTTCAGCCAATGCAGCGTTGACGATATTGTCGACAGCCTTGGCGTCATCGGGAAGAACGTCGCGCGCAATCCAGTTCCACAGCAAATCGAGCGACGAGCGGGAGATGCGCCCGAGATGACGATGCTGGCCGATATCGTCAACGAGGAAGGGTTCTAGCGGTTTGAAAAACAGCCGCCCGCTGTTGCCTATGCGCGGCGCGCCTTCGCGCTGGTCGCGGGCAATGCGGCGCAACTCCTGGAGAACGAGATCGGCGGCGCCGAGCTCATCGCCGCGCAGCAGGCTGCGCTCGAATTCGGCAATGAGCATCCCCCGCGCTTGCGGCGACAACTCGCGCAAGAACAGTTGCAGACGTTCAATCGTGTCGGCGCCCGCCATCGCCGGCTCTACCCGCGTTAGGAATTACACGGGACTGTGATACCGCAGGCGGCCTTAAGAACTCATTAAGCATGTGGAATGAAAGGCGCGCCCGGCGCAGCGTTATGTGAGCGGCGTCCAGGTGCCGTCCGGGTTGCGGCAGGCCGTGCCGCGCGCGGTCTGCGGCTGGCCGTTGATATAGATCGAGTGGGTGAACGAGCGGCAGTCCTGCCCGCGCTGCTGATAGGCCGGGCCTGGCACGATGGTGCCGTAGCGGCCGGAGTCGGGGTTCTTCCAGGACACCGGCGCGCCGGACGGGCTGCGCTCAAGCGCATCCATCTGCGCCTCATAGGCACGGCGCCGGTCTTCCTCATCGAGCGAAGCGCCGATCCGATTGCCGACCAGGCCGCCGAGAAGACCGCCGATCGCCGCACCGGCCAGCCGGTCGCCCGTGCCGCCACCCGCAACAGCCGCGCCAAGCAATGCGCCAGTGCCGGCGCCGAGCAAGGTGCCGGTGTTCTCGCGCGGCCCCGGACCGTCCGGCGTCCCGGCGCAAGCGGCAAGCGAAAGCCCCATCGCGGCGATGGCGGCAAACTTCAAAGACGGCATGAGCCCCCCGAATAGCACCCGAACGAAACGGCCCGTCAGCGGGCCGGACAAGAATTCTACCGAGAGCCGAGGATTAGGGCAAAAGGCGGGCAAGGCGCTTGCCGTCAACTCACCCCGCCGGCAGCAGCAATTCCGCGCGCAGGCCGCCGAGCGGCGCTGTGCCCAGCTTCAACTCGCCGCCATAAAGCGCTGCCAGTTCGACCACGATCGACAGCCCCAGGCCCGAGCCCGGCTTGGTCTCGTCCAGACGGCGGCCGCGCCGGCCGGCCTGTTCGCGCTCGGTCGCCGACAGGCCGCGGCCGTCATCGTCGACCACAATGCGCACGACATGATCCTCCGTCGCCGCATCGCGCCGTTCACGCAGAACTTCGATGGTCACGCGCGACGACGCCCATTTGCAGGCATTGTCGACCAGATTGCCGATCATCTCTTCGAGATCGGCGCGCTCGCCGCGAAAACGCGCCGCTTCCGTGGCACGCACCTCGATGATGATTTCGCGGTCGCGATGAATCTTCTCCATTGTCCGAGCCAGCGCCGTCACTACCGGCATGACATCGGTGACCGTGCCGATCACCGTCATGCGCGCCGCCAGCCGCGCGCGTTCGAGATGACGCGTGACCTGATCACGCATAATGGCCGCCTGCTCCAGCACCTTCAGTGCCAGGGAATCGTCGCCGCGCGCGGTGGCTTCATTGACCATCACTGACAGCGGCGTCTTCAACGCATGCGCCAGATTGCCGACGTGCGTACGCGCGCGCTCGACAATTTCTTTGTTGGCGTCGATCAAAGCATTGGTCTCGCGCGCCAGCGGCGCAATCTCTTCCGGGAATTTTCCGCCGAGACGTTCGGCCGTGCCCGAACGAATGGCGGTCAGGCTGTCTGTGATGCGCTTGAGCGGCGCCAGACCAAAACGCACCTGAAACATCGTGGTCAGCAGCAGTACCGCCGCCAGAATGAAAAACGTCAGCACCAGAGCCTGGTCGAACGTGCGCGTCTCGTCCTTGATTTCGGCAGCATCACCGGCAACCACAACGAGGAAGCGGCCTTCGTCGCCGAGATCGATATTGCGCTCGACCTGCCGCAAGCTTTGCTCTTCCGGCCCGGTTGCGTAGCCCTGCCGCGAGCCGTCCGGACCCGGCGCAACGCCGAAATCCTGCAGCCGCGGCAAGCCGCCATCCCACAGCGAGCGCGACGCGCGCACTTCATTCTTGCCGGTGTCGGTGCGGGTGATTTGCCAATACCAGCCGGACAACGGCAATTCGAACAGAGGCTCGCCCAGTTGCGGCGGCGTTCGGTCGTTCGGATCATCCGGCGAGGCGACGTCGGCGACCAACGTGCGCAGATAGACGCCTAACCTGCGGTCGAAGGCGCGCTCGACGCCTTGCCGGTAAAACGACGACAGAACGATCCCGGTGACCAGGAGGATAAACACGGTCCATGCCGTGGCCGAAACGAACAGGCGCAGCGCGAGGGAGTTGGCGCGCATGTGCGCTCAGGTGCCCGGCGGGGTGAGCATATAGCCAAGGCCACGCACCGTCTGGATGATATCGACACCGAGCTTCTTGCGAATGCGGCCGACGAACACTTCGATCGTATTCGAGTCGCGGTCGAAGTCCTGGTCGTACAAATGCTCGACCAGTTCGGTGCGCGACACGACGCGGCCATTGTGATGCATGAGGTATTCGAGCAGCCGGTATTCATGGCTGGTCAGCTTCACCGGATTGCCGTCGACCGACACGCGGTTGGTGCGCGAGTCGAGCCGCACCGGGCCGCAGGTGAATTCGCTCTTGGCATGCCCGACCGAGCGGCGCAGCAGCGCCCGCAAACGCGCCAGCACTTCCTCGAGATGAAACGGCTTGGCGACGTAGTCATCTGCGCCGGCGTCGAAGCCTTGCACCTTGTCGCTCCAGCGGTCGCGCGCCGTCAGCATCAGCACCGGCATGATGCGGCCATTGCGCCGCCAGGCTTCCAGCACCGAAATACCGTCCATTTTCGGCAGGCCGATATCGAGGATCACGGCATCGTAAGGCTCGGTATCGCCAAGGTGGTGGCCCTCTTCGCCGTCATAAGCGCGGTCAACCACATAGCCGGCATCGGTCAGTGCCGTTGTCAGCTGACGGTTGAGATCGGGGTCGTCCTCGACAACGAGCAGGCGCAAGGCGGCGTTCTCCAGAACCGGCGACGCCGGCTTTACAGCCCGGTGATAGGCTCGCCATTGGTGGCGTCAACCGTGGCGCGGGTCACTTTGCCATTCCGCGCCAGCAGAGTCAGCACATAGAACAATTTCTCGCCCTCGCTGCAAAGCTGGGCCCGGACGACCTCGCCCCTTTGGCCGCGCTCGCGCAACGACTTGATCGCCGAGGCCAGCGCCACTGCCTTCTTGTCGGTGACCGCGGCGCGCTGTTCGGCCCGGTTCAGGCAGGCGCGTTCAACCGGCGCGCCGGCCAGGCCTTGCGCCACCGCAACCGGCACGACGGAACTGGAAAAGACCGGGCCCGACAGCACCAGCAGTCCCAGAAGAATCGCAGCATTGATAATGCGGGGAACCGGCATGGGGCGTGTCTAGAGGCGCGCCGGTGAACGCTGGCTGAACGGGGAACTTGGGCTCAGCTGTTAAACCCGTCGAATGACGCGAAAGTGTCCAAAGCGGCGCGTGGCGCACGCCAGCCATTGATGGGCGCATCCGGATCTTCATAGCCGATGGCCATGCCGGAATAGATCATCAGCTCGTCGGGGAGATCGAGGAAGGACCGCACGGTCTTGTGGAATGACACCCAGGCCTGTTGCGGACAGGTGTGCAGCCCATGGCCGCGGGCCAGCAAGGCGACGGTTTGCAGATAGCCGCCAATGTCGGCCCACTGCGCTTCGCCATGCGATCTGTCGCGGGCAAAGAACAAGGCTGCCGGTGCGCCGAAGAAGTCATAGTTGCGGGCATATTGCCGGTAACGCGCGGCCTTGTCCTCGCGCGGCACGTCGATCGACTGGTACAGCAGCTCACCGACGGTGAAGGCGCGCTCGCGATAGGGCTCGGCCATCGGGTGCGGATAGATCTGGTATTCGACGCCCTCGCCTTTCGGTAATTCGGTCGCCATGCGCGGCGCCAGCAATGCCTTCAAGGCGTCGAGGCGTTTGCCGGCAATGGCATAAACCCGCCACGGCTGAAGATTGCCGGCTGATGGCGCGCGCGCCGCCCGCTCGACAATATCGCGCACCGTTCGCTCCGCGACGGGCTTCGGCAAAAACGCCCGGCACGAATAGCGCGAGGCAACGGCATCGAAAATGTCCATGATAGTCTCCGCGACAATTTGCTATAATGGCGCGGAACGCAGCGGACGCAAGACTATCATGGCTCAACCCAGCGAGCACGGTCGCATCATCGCGGCGGCAGCCAAAGCGGCCCTCGCGCCGATCGGATGTGTGCGCAAAGGCCAGTCGCGCACCTGGCGAGCCGACCATCGCTATTGGGTCATTGACGTCGAATTCCAACCAAGCGGCTGGCAAAAGGGAAGCTACCTCAATATTTCTGTCGCGTGGCTTTGGAATGTGACCCACGGTTACGACTTTGCATATCGCGCGGGATCTTTCATTCCTTTCGAGACCGCAGAACAATTTACCCCGCCGATAAGAGAACTGGCCGCGATCGCCGCGACGGAAGTCTTGAAAGTCAGAGAACAATTCGGATCATTTTCGGACATTTTGGACTACATCAAAGCTGACAACAGACGTGCACCCTGGCCCGGCTTCAATGCTGCTATCGTTTGCGGACTCGCTGGCGACATTGTCTCCGCTCGCCAATATTTTCATGAGGTTGAAGCATGGGATACCGATAAGTCCCCTTGGCGCGCGCGAGCGAAAATAGACGCGATTAAGCTTGAAGCGCTGCTCGATCGTCCGGAGCGTTTTCGAGACGCTGTTGCTGAGTGCATCGCCCGCCGCCGCCAACTCATGGGCCTGCCGCCCGACCCACACTGCTTTGATGAACTGGATTCCAAAGCAACGCCATGACCGGGCCAATATTCCTTCGAACAGGATGTCCCTTGCTTGTTGCTCCCTGCGCCCGCTCAATCACTTCCTCCCTAATATCCGCGCCGCCTTCTCCAGACTCCGCCCGCCGAAATAAGCGGTGAGCACGATCATCGCCCATTGCGCGACGTCGCCGGTGAGCGGATCGGTCGTGCCGAGCCCGAGAACTTTGTCGATGACCACAACTTTCCACGCGTAAATGACAAAGGCGCCGGCAAACAGAGGACGCGGCAGCGCCGTGTACCAGCGCCCCTGCTCGGCAATGACCAGTTGCGTTGCTAATTCGCGCTCACGCTGCTGCAGCCCAAGTTCGCGCGCCGCCAGATCGGCGGCAATCTTCTCCGATGTATTCTCCGCCGTGAGCTTCGCCCGATAGCCATCGACGGCGGCCTTGGCGAACGGCCCGCCGAGCAGACTGCCGAGCCAGCCGAGAAGTGTGCTCAGCATCATTCACCTTTTGCCAGGCTACGGCGCCGCGCCAGTTCGGTCACGAGGCCAATGCCGATGACGTAATACGGCACGTATTTCGGCTGCAGCACAGACTGGACCGCGGCGCTGACGCTCGGGTCCTGCAGCAAGGCTTCCACCGCCACCAGCGCCAATCCGGCACAGGCGACGGCCCGCGCCCACAGGATGGTGATGGAGTGCATGAAGGATGATTTGATCTTGTCCCACATTAACGAACTCCTGTTGAAAATGATTTCATGATGCGCGCGACAAGGCCGGCCCATCCGGCCGGCGCGGCCTTCGCCACCGGCGCCGCATCCGGCGCGCGCTTGAGCGGTTGCTCCGCAGCGAGCTTCAGCGAAAAGCTCTTCACCTCGGCGACGCGTCGGCCCCAGCCTTTGCCGAACACGTCCCAGGTCTTCAGCCGCTGCAGGAAGCGCAAGCGCTCATCGCAAATCGCCGTCACCAGCGCACGCGCATCGGCCGCCTTCGCCGCGATGACGACGCGCATTCACCACACTGCTGTCGTCCGGCAGCTTGAGGCAGCGCCGCAGCACTTTGCCGCTGCGGCCGATGCCGGAATTCACGCCGTAGTCGAACACGGCATAATCGACACCGGCCGGCAGATCATCGCAGCGCTGCGCGTCCCAATATTTGGTGCGGTAAATGCGGTTGGCCTCACCCAGCGACATCGCTTTGACGTCGGCGGCTGTCCCGCCCGCCTTCACATATTTCCGGTAATCGTGGATGGTGATGCCGAAATTGGTCGGCCCGCCCGGATCGGATGGATGATTGGTATAGCCGCCTTCGTGCTGCAACAGGCGCGCGAGCGCCGCTGAGAAGTTCTCAGCAGCCATTGGTGGCCTCTTTTGTATGTTTAAATTCCGGGACAACACGCCGAACTTTGCGGCTCCCACTTCCTGGGGGGCACCGCCTGAGTTATGCTATAAGCAAGACAACCGCGGATAAGCTGACCTTCATGCGCCCAACAAAGCTCGTCATGCTCCACTGCCCTAAGGCGGCGGGTACGTCGGTTTCGACGTATCTCGGGGCGTTCTTTAAGAACAAGACGGACCTGCCAGCGGCATCGTTCCGGCTATCGGACGAGAGCAAGTGGCCGAACTACAAAGCCTTCGATTTCATTCATGGGCACTGCGGTTACGATCTTGTTAGGTATCTCGGCGCGGAATTCCAATGCGTTACAAGCTTTAGACATCCGGTTGCCCGCCTTGCATCGCTGTACAATTTCTGGCGGAACGACACGATTGAGAGCCAGGTTGCGGAGGTCGTTAGCGAGAAAAACCCGCCACCACACAAGATCGCGCAGCATCTTGCTCACGAGCTCTCATTTTCGGAATGGGTGGCATCTGACGAAAACGCCGTAACGATGTATACGCGCAACGCTCACACGCGGCAGATATTGCGAAACTGGTGGACGCCGAAGGACCTGTCGTGGTTCGATATGGAAATCGTTAAACACCGCATCCGCAAAATGCCTTGGTTCTATATCGCCGAGTTGCAGGCTGACTCGATGAGGTTGCTCGATGTGGCGTTCGGAAAGGCGATCACCAAACCGGACCTCGGACGAGAAAACGTCACGACCTACGCAAGAAAGCCGCAGACTTCGCCGACAGCGAAAGACGCCGAAGTGATCGCTCGCTACAATGCAGCAGACATTTTGATTTATAACTACGCACTAAAGAGACAGAAGAGCGCCGCCGCCTTAATGTCGCGGTCGTCTCTAGCGGCAGGATAATTCCTATGAAACCCGCACCTCTCGTTGCAAATGGCATTCCGAAATCTGGTACGTATTTTTTGGACGCCATCGTCAACGCGACAGGCCTGTGGCAATCAACGGGGCTTCATCTTGCTGCCCCGCATACCGTTGTCAGAAGTTCGGACGGCTCCACCTCCACCGACAGCCGGCCCGCAACCTCAGTCATCCCCGCGCTGGCCGATGGTACTTACGCCAATGCCCATATGATTTGGAGCTCTGAGATCGAGGCGGCAATATTGTCGCGTAACGCGAAGCATGTTCTCATCATTAGAGACCCGCGCGACACCATCGTTTCCATGATGCGATGGCAGACGTACAATCCAAAGTTCGTGACCAATGCAGCCGAGCAGGAAGCGCAAAGCGTCCTTCGGTTAGGGTTCGCTGATGATAGAGCGCGCGCCTTGCACTTCATTCACCGTATGCGCTGGAATGACTATGCCCAATACGCACCTTGGCTGAAATCTTCGGCTTGCCACGTCGTCCGCTTCGAAGAACTTTATAGCGAATTGACTGACGACAAGAGCGAGCTGACGTCGGTGAAGGGGCTTCTGAACTATCTCAGCGTCGGCGGCATCGATTCCGCTTCTTTGCGGGCGACTCTGCACCAAGGCGTCACATCGTCTGGCATAAAGAACAAGATTGGCGCTTGGCGCGAACTGTTCGGAGAGGAACACATGAGTTTGCTGGACTATCCTGCTCTCAACGAATCGATGGCAGCCTTGGGCTACACTGCGCACAGTCACCCGGCGCTTACCAAAGTCGAGTTTTACGATGATGCCAACGGCAAAAAAATGCGCCGTGAATATTGGAACCCGCAGCATCCCGAATGCCCGTCGCGCTATAGAGTGCATGTCGATCAGAGTGTTTACGTGCGCGCGGAGCCGGCAGAGGCTGCTGTATCTAACCCGTGAAAAGACATTGGCAGTTTGCTGTGCCGTTAGTATTGCAACCTGCAACAACACGGACCTCGCGAAGCCGGTCTCACGAGTAATCACCTCCGGTCGCCACCAACCCAGACGCGCTGCCAGGCAAGTAGGACGCGCCGCCACCAGCGGTGAAGATCACGCCGTTTCGAACCGCCGAATATCGGACGCCGGTAGCCGCGCCGGAATACGTAATGCCGCTCGCCTGCGCATATGAAAGACGGTCGGCGAGCGCGAAGGCGCCGCTGAATGCTGGCGCCCCCGTGAGAGTCACAGTGCGGCCCGAGCCGCCGGTAACAATGCTGCCATGCGTCAACGCCTGGAGATGGTAGGACGCGCTGCCGGAGATGGTATAATCGATCCCGTTCGCGACAATCTTTCCGTCGGTCGTGGCAAGCATTTGACCGCCGGCAATGGCGCCAAAGTCCATTGCCCCAGATACCGTGATAACGCCGCCAGTGAGCGCGTTTATTCCCGCACCGGACGACGTTGCGATCTTGAGCCCGGCAATGGAAAGATTGCCGTAATTCGAGACAGAAATAGCGACGCCGGCTGTGGAGAGCAGCACGCTCGAAGGGGACAACGTGTTGCCACGAAGAGTGACGGTCCCGCGACCGACCCATGGACCGGCGACGGTGACCGACCCGGTGTAATTGCCGCTCTCCACCTGAATCGTAACGTCATATCCATTGAGATCGAGGGTAGCGACGACGTTGATCGCCTTCTGAATTGTCAGGAACGCGCCGCCCGACGAATTCGCCAAACCGTTGTTGCTGTCAGACCCATCGGTACGCACGTAGTATGTGCGGTTTGCCGTCAGAACTTCACGGCATGGCTTGATCACAGCCACCCAGGCACTGCCGTTCCAGCTCAACAGCGCGCTCTCGTCGATGACATAGGCAAGCCAGCCGATGCGCGGCGCACTGAATTGCCAGGCGCCGTCCTGCCACGCCGCAATGGCGTTGACATGGCTGGCCCATGCACCTGTCGCGCCGGTCTTGACGATCCAGCGTTGCCCTTCGGACGGCGAACCGGGCGGCGCGGTCAGATCGCGGTCAAGCACTGCGAGTTGCACCAGAGTGTCGAGAATGCGCAAGGCTTCGTTGTGGGTGACGTGCTTCTGCGCCTGGCTGCCTTCAATGCAAGGCAGCGCCAGATTGGCGGTGTCGGTCATGTTTTGCGTCTCTGTTATTGAATTGCGAGCGTTATGTCGGCGGGGAAGCCGCGCCCGATCGTTGCCGAGAGTTGCACCACGCGCAGGTGCAGGGTCGCTTGCGGCGCGCCGAAGTCGGTCAGTTCATGCGCGGCCGTATAGAGGACTGACGGTGTCGTTGCTGTCAGCGTGCGCAGCGCCGTCGCGCCAAGCATGACGTCAATCTCGTATGTCTCGCTGTCCTCGCCGAGCGGCACTTCGCCGGTCCAGCTGTCGCCGTCGGCGCGCGTGCGGCGGATCCAGCCGATGCTGACGCCACTGCCATCGCGCACGGCTTTGACATGGACTGGCGACAAGGGCCGCAGCGCCGTCGCGCGCGGTGTCGCGACGAGCGATAGCGCTGATGCATCGCCGGTGTCGCGGCCGGCCGCGACCACGCGCAATTGCAATGGCCGCTCCAGCGCGCCGATGCCGCTCGCCACTGTCACGATCTGCGGATCGAGCAGCACAAACGGCGCGCCAGCGGCCAGCATTGGCGTCATCGCCCACTCGCTGCCGAATTGCCCGCGCAACAAGCGAGAGAGTTTGTACTCCCGCTCGCCCACTAATTCGGCATTGGCGAACTGGATCAATTCCCAATGGCCATCGGCATTACGCAAGGCCGCAACATTGGCGCCGCCGAGCACCGCATTGTCCGATGCCGATGCTAACGCGCCGCCGAAAAGCCGGACGCGGCATTCAGCCTTCTGCCAGCGCGCCGTCGGCCCGGCCGGCAGCACATCGAGCGTCTCGCCCATTGTTGCGCGCGCCTGCGCCAGCGCCACGCGGCTGAAGCTCGCGCCATCGTGTGACGCCCAAACAGCCATCGCGCCCGGCCATGGCTCGGCCGAAACCGCCATGCGCATCAGCGGCACCGGCTGCTCCGCCGACAAAGCCGGCAGATCGAGCACAAGCGCATGCGCCGGCCCAAGTGCGGGCGGCAGCACGGTCGTGCGTTGCCGCGGCGCCTGCAGGCTGACATTGAACACTTCCGGATCGATCGAGCGCGCCCGCACCGCGCGCGCCTCGGCGTCGGTAATTTCCTCGATCTCGATCAGCCGCCGCCGTCCATTGATCGTCACGCCGGCGACATCGCCCGGCGTCAGTCCCAGCAAACTCGGCGGCAGCGCGAACACTGCGCTCTCTCGCCCGGCCCACAGATCCTGCAGCCAGATCTCTGTGCGCCGCTCGACACTCACATCGTCACTGACAATGGCGAGGTCGGCATGCGCGCGCCGCGCCGACAATCCGACCAGCCGGCGCGAGGTCGCCGTCGCGCGCTGATAGTCGGCCGCCATTTCGGTGAAGCCAATCGACACCGCACGCGGCAGGTCGCTCTCCTGAGCGCGCACCAGCCGCGCCGGCGGCACATCCTCCGGCAAGACCAGATCGTCTTCCGTCAACTCGATCACCGGCGCGCCGCCGCGCTGGCGAAAGCGCAACACGCCGTCCTGCTCAACCGCGTCGAACTGAAACGCCAGCGCCAAAGGATCGAGCATGGCGCGCGGCGCCATCGGCCGGTCGACGACATAGCCATCCGGTCCCTCGCCGAGTTCATCGGTCTCGGCATCGGTGACGCCATTGTCCTCAAGCAGCGTCGACACCAGCCCATCGAGCGTCGCATTGCCGAGGCGTCCGGTCAGCCAGTGCCCGCTCTGCCAATTGGCGGCGTCGCTCCACACATCGCCCGCGGCGGGGAACACCGGATAAGGCCGCGCATCCCAGGTCCACAGATGAATGGCGTCGGCCGTCACCATGCGGCCGCCATAGACGCTCGACACCGGGTTGAGCGCGGCATCGCCGAACGCCGGATCGAAAGCCCCTAACACCGCTTCAAGAAAGCGGCGCTGGATCAAGTCATCGCGCTTGCCACTGGAGAAATATGGCAGCGCTGCTTCCGACGACTTGGCATCGGGAAATGTGCTCGGCTGGTTGGCGCCTTTGTCGACCGCGGGACAGCCGAGTTCGGTCAGCCAGATCGGCTTGCTCTGCGGCACCCAGCCGGTCGGGCTGCCAAGCTCAACGCCACCGACACGTTCATAGTGCGGGCGCGACCAGAAATTCCAGATGTCCTTCTGCCGGTAGATCCACGGCTTGCCGAGGCCATCGGTAATGGCGCTGCGCGTTTGCGCCAGACGCGCGGCATCGTTGGCATAGTACCAGTCATAGGCCTCGCCGCTGTTGAGGTGCCCGGCGATGTAGTCGCGGCGATAAGGGCTATCGCTGAGCGCGCGGTCAAGCGCATTGGCGTCGTCGCGCCAGTCCGACAAAGGCGCGTAGTAGTCGATGCCGACACAGCCGATCGCCGATGACGCCCATAGCGGATCGAGCGGAAAGCGCACCTCGCTGCCGATCACATGCGAGCCATATTCGGTCCAGTCGGCGGCATAGGTGACAAGTGTATCGCCGCCAACAATGGCCTTCACATCCGCCGCCAGGGTCACCAGCGCATTCACCGCCGGATAGACACCGGAGGCCGAACGCACGCGCGTCAGCGCGCGCATCTCCGAGCCAATCAGAATAGCATCAACGCCGCCGGCGCTCTCGGCCAGCGCGGCATAGTGCAGAATCATCTTGCGGTAATTCCATGCGTCGGCGCCCCCGGCGAAGAACGTATTCACCTGGCTCGCGGCGGCAGCCGTGCCATCCACCGTGCCGGCGCGTTCCGGCGCCGGATCGCAGTTAATGCGCCCGCGCCATGGATAGGCCGGTTGCGACGCCGCGCCGCTATGCGGATCGCTGAGTGCATTGCCCGGCGCAATGTCCATCATCACGAACGGATAGAGCGTTACCTTCAGCCCGCGGGCTTTCAATTGCGCAATCAGATTCACCACGCTCCAGTCGGACGGCGTGCCCCCATAGGCTGGCCGCCCGCCGACACTCGACACCTGATAGGCGGCATCGCGCGTCACACCCGCAACGGACCACGTCGCGCCATGGGTTGTCTTGATAGAACTGTCGATGCCGGGCCGCACGCGGCACTGCCCGCAGCGCAAATCGCTGCCGAACCAACTCACCACAATGGCGACGCGCTCGAGGTTCGGCGCCACGGCCTGCAACTCGTCGAGCGAGGCAATCACGTCCGAGGCAGCAAACGTCACATGCCGGTTCTCAGGGCCCGATATGCCAGGTCCCAAAACTTGCACCACAGTCGACGGCTCATAGCCGAACTCGGTCGAACCCGGGATCAGCGTCACCGCGCGCACCATTTTCTCAAGCTGGCCGACCGCCCGCACCACCTCGAACGACAATTGCGGAATGCGGTTGCCGAAATCGGCGAGCGGCAGGCGCTCGATGACGACATAAGCCAGCCCGCGATAGGCCGGCGCGGCGCCTTCCTTGGCGACGATCAAGGGGTCTGGCGTCTGCGTCTCGTCGCCGGTGTAGACGCGCATGGTCACGCCGCTGAGATCGAGCGGTTTGCCATCGGCCCAGACACGCCGCACCGCACCGATCGGCCCTTCGCACAAGCCGAGCGCGAGATTGCCGTAATATGCGTAGGTCGTCGTCGTGGTGACTGTCGTGGTCGATCCGCCGCCGCCGGTGCTCTTGCCGCCGCCGGATTGCTCGGTCGAGGTGCTGGTGCTGACCACCTCTTGCAGATTGGTCGCCCAGATCACCTGCCCCGCCAGACGCGCGCGGCCATAGAGACGCGGGATCGCCGCGCCATCCGTCGAGGCCATGACTTCGAGATCGGCGAGGCGCGGCCCTTCGACCGTGCGCTCGCGCCGCGAACCGAACAGAGCCTGGTCGATGGCGTTGCCGGCGACGGCGCCAACAACGCGACCGATTATCGCCCCCGCCGGCCCGAGCAATGACTTGCCGGCGACGCCGCCTGCCGCTGAAAGAAGGAGTGCTGCCATTAGTCACCAACTCCGGGAAACCGGAACGCATAAGCAATGTGCCGCCGCCACCAAGGCGCCAGCGCCACTTCGGCAACCGAAGCGCCGTCATGCGCGTGCACGATCTTGTCAGGCGCCGTGATAATGGCGGCATGCTTGGCCGGCAGATTGCTGCGCCAGCGAAACAGCAACACGTCGCCTTCAGAGAATGCGTTGCGGTCGATGAGTATCAAGTGTCGCGCTGCGGCTTCGGCCAGCGACTCGCTGCCGGCCGCTTCCGCCCAGTCCGGCGCATAGGCTGGCGCTTGCTCCGGCTCGTCGCCGATCACGGCGCGCCACACACCGCGCACCAGCCCGAGACAATCGCAGCCGATACCTTTCAGTGATGCCTGATGCCGATAGGGCGTGCCGATCCAGCCGCGCGCTTCCGCGACGATGAGAGAACGAGTGATAGTCATGGGGACCTCGTGTCCCGGACGCAGCGCAGCGTTCTTCACGATGCGAGATCCGGGACCCCGGTTACTTGTTTAAACTATTTCCGTCATTGCCCGGCTCGCCCTGAACCGGATAGCGCACGACAAAGTCATTGCCGGGAATGTGCGGGAAGCCGCGAAAATTCACGATGTTGTTGAAACGGTCGCGGCACGTCGTGAAGCGCTTGTCGCAACCGGCTGTCACAGTGAATGTATCGCCGGGCGCAATCGCCTGCGGCATCGCCTGCCACAGATCGAGCGTCACATCGGTCGCTTTGCGATGCAGCTTCACCTCAATCGCCAAACCGTTGTTCGCGCCGCTGGTGAAAGTAAGCTTGCCGGCCGTGAACCAGCCATCGCCGAACGCGCCTAGGCCACTGGCGCGGAACGCCGATGTTGCAGTCAACGCGACCACTGTGCCGATGCCGCGAAACGCAGACAACATTAGATTGACCTTGCAGCGGCTATCACCGCAATCGGCCGAGCACGTCGCCGTATAAAGCCGCCCTGTGTCTTGCGTCAGCTTCTCGCTCAATCCCCGCATCTCGGCGGTAAACACCGCGCCATCGCGGCGCACTTCGCCAAGCGTGCCTTTGGCCATCAACACGCGCAGAGACGGCTCGCTCCAGTCGACCAGCCACAGCTCGACGCCCGCAGCGTCGTAGCGGCCGGCCGCGAGATCATCCTCGTTCAACGTGTCATCATTGAGCGCGCCGCTGAGCTCCGACGTGTCGGCCGCGAGCCCATGCTTCTGCGCCACCTCACTGCCGCTGAGACCGGTGCCGGCGCGGCAGGTCACCGCGCCGAGCACGACATCCTCGTCGTGATCGGTGAAGCCTTGCGTCACATCATCCTGGCGCACGATCAGCCAGCAGCGGCACAGAGTCGTCACGCCGGAGTCCATCTTCTCCTGCAAAGCGGGCGGGATGTTTCTCATGGCTTGATCTCCACCACGGGAATTTTCGGAATGGCGCCAGCGGCAAAGGCGGACAGATCGACCTCGAGATAATCGGTGTCGAAGCGCACCGGCACGTCGAACAAAAACCCGGCGGTGACGTCGATGCCAAGGCCGGGGATATGAGCCGGCAGGAACGTCACGATGCCCGTCGTCGAGTCGACGCTGAAGTGCATGCCGCGCGTCATCTCGACACCGGCCACCGCGATGCGCACGCTCAACGGCACCGGCTTTTCAATCGGTCGCCGGTACGGCGCAAACTCGTCGCCATAAGTCTTGCGCAACGCAAACGTTGCCGTCACGCCATCGCCATAGCCGATGATCTGATCCAACGGCGTCACCGCCGCATCCGGCGCCGCGGAAGAATGATCGAGCCGGTCGCGCCAGCGAAAGCCATACAGTCGCCCGCGCCGCTCCTCGAAGAAGGCAATCGCCTGCGACAACGCCTGATGCGTCTTGACGCCATAACCGGCGTCGTAACGCCGTCGCGAATGCGCCCAGCGCGCATTGCGCTCCTCGCGGCCGGAGCCGAGCGCAACCACATCGGTACGCCGCTGCGGCCCGCCGGCGCTTTTCAGCGCGATGTCGAGCGGAAACAGGATTTCATGAAATGCGGTCATCTAGAGTCCCCGCTGACCGCGCGCCACCGCGCGCGCAATCTGCCCGGTGATGTAGGCTTCCGAACGCTGAAAGCTGCCGGGGTCCGGCGTCGCAATGTGAATGGTGACGTTGCCGCTTTGGCCGCCGCTCGCTGCAACACCGAGCCGGCCATCGGCGCCGCGCGACAGCGGCACAATCGCCTCCGGCCCGGCGTCACCGGCCAGCCCCATGCCGCCGCTCAGTGGAAAGTAGCTCGGCGTGTTGATGATGCCGCCGGAAGCGAAAGGCGTCAGGTTCTTGATGACGCCGCCATCATCGCCGTCCGTTAGAATGTTCTTGAAGTCGCCAGCCAGCAACCGCGCAATCGGCTTGAAGGCATTCTGCATCGCCAGGCTCGACAGCTTCAGCGTCAGACCTTTCAGCACATCGTCGAACTGCTTGCCGCCGGTCGTCGCTTGCGCAAACGCCTTGGTAATGGCGCTGGCGAATTGCCCGGCGCTGACACCGAGCACCTTGAGACTTTGCCGCTGCTTTTTCGTCGGATCGTCGCGCGGCGGCACTTGAGAATATTGCGCGCCTTCGTCAAACCCATAATCATCGCTCATCGGGAAACCTCTTCATCAAATCCGCCAACCCGCCGCGATCGAGCGGCACGCTCCGCCCACCGCGCACCGCTTCAATTGCGTAGCTGAGCTCGCGCGGCGTCATGCGCCAGAACTGCTCCGGCGGCAGCTTCAACACGCCGAGGCCGAAGCCGATGGCCTCCGGCCAAGGAAACGGCTTCACGCCGCGTCCCCAAATGTCGCTGCGATCAAGGCCGCGGCAATGCGCACATAGCCCTGCGCGCCGCCATCGACCGCGAGCCGTGCGACTTCGTCGTCACTCACCGCTTCTCCGGCGCCACGCAACCCGGCGCCGATGATGCGTGTCAGGTCGCGCGCCTTCAGCCGCCCCGAGGCAAAGCGCTCGGTCAGCGCCACCAAGTCGTCAGCGCCAAACGCATCTTCCAGTTCGGCCAAAGCGCCGAGCGTCAGCACCAAGGTGCGCTTGACGCCGCCGAGCTCGGCCTCGATCTCACCGCGATATTTGTTGGCCATCGTTTACGCCGCCGCGAATGTCTGCTCGCCAGCCGACTCGAGCGCGACGTCATAGGTCACCTCGCCATTGTGCTCACCGGCGAATTCCAGATTGGTGATCTGGAATTTGCCCTGCACCGTGCCGAAGTCCGGAATGACGATCTGGTAATTCTTCACCGCGCCGTCGAAGAAGGTCTGCCGCATCAGCGCATCGGTCGCTGCATCCTTGAACAGGCCGCGGCCGGAGATCGAGGCGCGCTTGACGCCGGCGCCATCGAGCAGTTCTCGCCAGCGATTGGCGCTCTCGGCATGCGTGATGTCGACAGTCTCGGCGTTGAACGACAGCCGGCGCGTGCGCAGGCCGGCCACCGTTGTGTAGCCTGCGCCGTCGGCGATCTTGATCAGCAGGTCCTTACCTTTTTGAGCGGTCATGATGTTCTCCAAAAATTAAAGCGGTTCGGTCACGGCGCGGAAGCGAACCAGCGCGTGATAGGTGCGGCCGTCGGCTTCGCGCCGCACATCGGCGACGGCGAAGCGAAGATTGATGAGGCTGTGCCCGCTCAAGGTCAGCGGCGCATCGTCGAGCGCTTGCAGCAGCGCGCCGGCAATGACATGGGCTTCCTTGTGGCCGCCCTGCCGCGACCAGGCATGCAAGGTCAGCTGATGCTCAGCGCCGGATTCAGTGCCGGTCGAGAAATCGGCGATGCGCGCTTCGCCAAGCGTCACGTAAGGAAAGGCCGCCTGCTTCGGCGGCTCGTCATAGATCTTCGGGCCGCCGAGCACAGAGGTGAGCGTGCTGTTGGCGGCCAACGCGCTGTGCACGGCGGCACGCAGCGCGACGGCGGATGCAATCGGCATGTTAATCCTCCCGCTGTTCGGCGTCGATGTCGAGAAAGCGCCGGTCAGCGCTCTCGCGCACGGCGAGCACGCGATAGGTGCGGATGCCGTCGATGAAGCGATGCCGGGTCGAGACGTCGTTGCGTTTGCGAATGGTGATGGTGGCGCGAAGCGCCGCTCCGAGACGATGAGCCTCGCTCTCGCTGCGCGCCGACAAAGGCGTCACCTTGGCCCACAGCACGGTGACGACATCATAGAGCCGGGTGACGCCGCCCTGCCCGTCGTCGCTTTCGCTGGCCGCTTCCAGCACAACACGGCGGTTGAGTTGCCCGGGCGCGGTCATAGCGACAGCATCCGGTAAGGCGCGATCAACGTCGCGACGGTCGATGGCAGGATCGTCACAGCGCCCAGCGCCGCCAGTCCGCGGTTCTCGTACCAATGCGCGACCAGCAAGCGCAGCGCGTGCCGCAACGGCTCCGGCACGTCGGTGGCGGCGTCGCCGTAACCGCAGATAACATCCAGTTCGATACCGGCGACGATCCGCCCCGGCGCCGGCAAAGCCCAGGGCGCGAAAGCTAGGGCCGAACCGCCGCTGTCGACAACGAAGGACTCGGCGTCGACCGCATGCGCGACGCCGCCATCATCATAGACCCGCGTTGCCGACAGCTCCCGCAACGGCGCCGGCGCGACCTTAAGCCGCCCGTCTTCCGGCCAGGCGTCCAACGTGATGCGCCAGGTTTGTGTGATCAGCGCGCGGCGCGTCTGCGCCTCGACGTGAATGCGCGAAGCGGCTATCAACGCGCCGATGACATCGTCGTCATCATTATGCTCGACGCGGAGAAACGCTTTTGCCTCGGCGAGCGACAGCGGCTCGACCGCAGGCGCGGTGAGAAGTAGAGAAGACATGATGTTTGCTCCGAATCGTGCCCCGGACGCGGTGCGGCATGCAATGACGCACCGCAGATCCGGGACCCCGGTTACTCAATGAAGAAATTTGGTTTCGCCGTTTTTCTCTCGCTCACAGCCGCCCCCGCGCTCGCCATCACCGGCAATGCGCCGCCGGCCACCGGATGGGCGGCGCGTCCGATCGTCATGGTCATTGATGGCCGCGGCAATCTCTGCACCGGCACGGCGCTGGCGCCGGACCTCGTGCTCACCGGCGCGCATTGCGTGACGCTGCCGGTCGCTTACAAAGTGCGCACCTATCAGAACGGCGCCACCATCGATGCGCGCCAGGTCATGCGCCATCCCGGCTTCAGCATGGCGAGCTATGCCGCCAGTCGCGCCACCGCCGACATTGCGCTCATCAAGTTGGCGCAGCCTCTGCCCGACATCATTGTGCCGGCGGCGCTCGCAGCTTCGCGCCGCGTTGCCGTCGGCGAAACGCTGACCATTGCCGGCTTCGGCGTCACGCGAAACAAAACCGATGATGGCCTGGGCATTCCGCGCGCCGCCACGCTTGTTGTCACCGGCAAGCCCGGCAGTCTGCAGGTGCGGCTGCAGGATCCGGCAACGCAGAACAAACGCGCCGGTCTCGGCGGCTGCGTCGGCGATTCAGGCGGCCCGGCTTTCGATGGCGAAGGCCCGCTGGTCATCGGCGTCATCAGCTGGTCGACGGCGCCGAATGACGAAGCCGGCTGCGGCGGGCTGACGGGCGTGACGCCGCTGTTGAATTACCGGCAGTGGATTGTGGATACCGCGAAAAAACTCAACTCACCAATCGGAAACTGAGACAGTCTGCCGGACGCTCCCATAGAAGGATCGACGGATGTTCAAAGTCAGTCATTTCAGCTTCGCTGTTATCGCCGCACTCCTCTGCCTGACAAGTGTTTCGCCCTCTTACGCAGAGGTGCGCGTCGCCGTCATCGGCGACAGCAACGTCTACGGCAAAGGCGTCTCAACAGACGACAATTACGTTACGCAACTTGCGAGCCGGCTCAAGGCCAAGGGTCTCGACGTCTCGGTCTCGAACGGCGGCCGCAACGGCGATACGACCGGCGGCCTTCTGGCGCGCCTGGATTCAGCTGCGCCGCAAGGCACGCAGGTCGCCGTTGTCTGGGTCGGTATCAATGACCAGAGGAGTCTCGGTGCCAGTAAGGAGCAGGTGCAGGCCGGACGGGCCGCTATTGCACAGCGATTGAAGGCGCGCGGCATCGAAGTCATTACATTGGTCGGCTCGCAATTCACGCCGCTGCATCAAAATCCCGCGACCTCATTGGCTGATCACCATCTCAACCGGCAGGGCTATAGCCAAGTCGTGGCGCGCACGTTGCCTCAAGTCGAAGCCGCGGTCCGGCGGGCACAGGGTAAGGGTAAATAGCGCGGCAGGCCGGCGGCGACTCGGCGAGCGACCTAATCGTATCCCGTTCCCGGCCTGCTATCGGTATACTGATATCCGCGAAACTCTTCCGCGAAATACTGCCGCTGCAAACCATCGACAATCTCATGTCGCCGGATTGTCAGGCCCATCAGCGGCCAGGATTTTTCCGTACCTGGAATATCGACCGCGGCGACAATTTCCCAGTCCGGCAGATCGGCGAGAAATTCGCGTAGCCGGCCGATGATCTCGGGATGCATCATCTTCAGATGCTGCACGCTAAACGTGACGCGCTGATCGCCGTAGTTATCGACAAGCAAATAGTCGCCGCGATTGGCCCCATATTCCTCACCGTGCTCCGCCAATACAGCGGTCATTTGCGCGTAAAGCCGATCGAAAGTTTCGACTTGAACCGGATCCCATTCAGACATCGCCTGAACTCCTCGGATTACTCGCGGCCGCCACAACGAAAAACACGCATAGCATCTTCACCTCTCCCATAGGGAGAGGTCGACGCGCGAAGCGCGGCGGGTGAGGGGCTTCGCTGCCGCGGGAGCATCCGGCATCTAGTCCCCCTCACCCCACCCTCTCCCCGCTGGGGAGAGGGAGTGCGACACCAGAACTCGCGTTCAATCAACTCGCCGCGAACTTCATCACCTTGATCGCGTCAAAGTCCTGCACACCACCACCAACGCGCTTGGTCGTGTAGAACATCACATAGGGCTTCGCCATGTACGGATCGCGCAACACGCTGACGCCGGCGCGGTCGACGATCAGATAGCCGCGGTTGAAGTCACCGAAGGCAATCGACAGCGAGTTAGCGCCGATGTCCGGCATGTCCTCGGCCTCGACCACGGCAAAGGTCATCAGCGACGCCTTGCCGCCGGCAATGGCCGGCGGCTGCCACAGATAATTGCCGGCCGTGTCCTTGAACTTGCGCACCGTGGCCTGCGTCTTGCGGTTCATCACGAACACGGCGTTCTGCCGGTAGCCCGCCTTCGCCGCATAGATCAGGTCGACCAAAGCATCGGACGGATTGCTCGCGGCGAAAGCGCCGGCCGCGCCCGAGGCGACATAGCCGATATTGCCCCAGCTCCATGAGGTGTTCGCCACCGTCGTGTAGTTCAAAAAGCCCTTCGGCTTGTTGACACCATCGCCGGAGACGAAGGCCGCGCCCTCCTGCGTTGCGAACACCTGCTCCACTTCCTGGGCCAGCCATTCGTCGACATTCACCGCCGAGTCCTCCAGCAGCGACGCGGTCGCGGCCGGCATGGCGTAGAGCTCCATCGCCGGGAACGACAGCGAGTCGAGCGTCGGCGACGCCGTCTGCGTGCGCACATCGGTTTCGCCGACCCAGCCGACAGCGGGGCCGGTCGTCATGAACGGCTTCTTGTAGACATTGCTGGAAATCGTGCGCACGCCGGCGATGGAACGGATCGGTGAAATCGCCGTCAGCCGCGCGCCGATTTGGGCTTCCACTTCCGGCGGCACGATATAGCCGCCATCCGGGTTGGAGCCGATCGACATTGCCTTGCTCTCGAGCGCGCGTAGGCCTTCGGCTTCGCCGGAGCGCACGTAAGACTCGAAGGCTTGCTTGTGCTCGATCGCCGAGGCGCTGCGTTGCGCGTGGCGTTCGCCGCCAAAACCCGGACCAAGCGCGGGCCGCGCCGCCTTCAGCGAGATTTCGTCGAGCCGCTTGGCCTGCGCGTCCATCGCGGCATTGATGCGCGACAGCTTCTCCTCGACCAGCACATCGCCGGCCTGCTTCTTGTCCAGCGCCAGGCGCTGGTCATTGGTTTCCTTGAAAGCCTCGAAGGCGCGCATCATCTCGGCATGCGTCACCATGGCATCAAGCGGAATGCCCGATTTGGTCTCAAGCGCAGTGTGGGTATCGATATCCATTGTCGTCCTCCTGTTGGATGGGTAGAATTCTCGAATGAAACAAATCGCCCTGGTTCCATTCGCTTTTGCTGTTGGCCTGCTGCTTGTGCCGGCCGCGTTGCACGCCCCTGCGCAGGCGCAGTCGGCGGATCTCGTTTTGTGTGATCGCCTCGCCGCCGATCCGGCCGATCCCGAAAGGCCGGCCGATGTGCAAGGCGTCTCGGTGATCGCCAAGGCGGATGTCGCCACCGCGATCAAGTTCTGCCGCACGGCATCGGGTTCATCGCGCCGCGCGCTGTATCAGCTCGGCCGCGCGCAAGCGGCGAACGGACAGACCGCGGAAGCGCTCGCGACGTATCGCAAGGCGGTCGACAAAGGCTCGACCTCGGCCATGGTCGAACTCGGCGTCGCTTACGGCACCGGCAATGGCGTCGCCCGCGACTCTGACGCGGCGCGCAAATTATTCGAGCGCGCGGCAGCCGCGGGCAATCCGCGCGGCGTTTCTAACCTGGCCGCGGTCAGCGGCGGCGGCACCTCAGCCAATCCGGCGCAGGCGCGCGCGCAACTCGCCAAAGCGGCCGATGCCAATGTCGCCGAGGCCCAGTTCCAGCTGGCCATGATGCTGGCCGATGGCGAAGGCGGCGCCAAAGACGAAGCCGGCGCCCGCACTCTTTTCGAAAAAGCCGCCGCGCAAAACCATCCCGAAGCCCTGGTCTGGGCCGGTTCCTATGCGCAGCGCGGCGTTGGCGGCCCGGAAGACACCGCCAAGGCCAAGGCCTATTTCACCAAGGCCGCAGCGCTCGGCAATGAAGAAGCAAAAGTCGCCCTCAAGCGCATCGAGTGTCCTTATGTGCTCAAGGACAAGACCGGCAAGGTGATGACCAACCTCTGCTTTTAAAGTCCGAAAGGGGCTATCGCCCGCCGCCATAAGGGCAGAGAGTGTCCGCTACCGCACATTGCGCCACCCTCAGTGAAAGGCGCATGCCTTATGGATAGCCCGCACTCGGACCGCCCCGTCCAGTCTCCGCATAACAGGTTGCTCGCTTTGTTCGAGCCGGCCGACAGAAAGCTGCTCAGTCCGCATTTCAAGAACGTCACGCTTGAATACCGCAAGCCGCTCTACGAGGCCTACAAGCCGATCGAGCATGTCTACTTCCCTGTCACGGGCGTCGCCTCGCTGGTCAATACAATGGCCAATGGCTTTGCCTCGGAAGTCGGCACCATCGGCAATGAAGGCATGGTTGGCCTGCCGCTCATCTTCCACGACACGATGGGACCGACGACGGTCTACATGCAGGTGCCGGGCGATGGCCTGCAGCTTCCCGCCCGCATCTTCCGCGACGCCATTGATCAGAGCAGCAGCATGCGCGTCGTGCTGGCGCATTATGCGCACGCCTTCTTCAACCAGGTGGCTCAGTCGGCGGCGTGCAATCATGCGCATGAGCTGAACCAGCGCTGCTGCCGCTGGCTGCTGATGACGCATGACCGCGTGCAATCGCAGAAATTCATGCTGACGCAGGAGTTTCTGGCGATGATGCTCGGCGTCCGCCGCACCAGCGTCACGCTCGCCGCCAACAAGTTGAAGAAGCTCGACCTGATCGACTATAATCGCGGCCACGTCACGATCCGGGACCGCAAGGGCCTGGAGAAACTCTCCTGTGAATGTTACGCGGTCAGCAAGCACGAGTTCGACCGCCTGCTGGGCGAGCCGCTCGGCGCGGATTAGTTATTATTTCGACTGGCCGCAGAGCCAGCGAAAAGGATGGGAAGCATGGCGACCGAAATTCGTTCGGCAATCGATTTCTATGATCGTCATCCCATTTCAGCCGACATCATCCGCGCCAAGCTCAAGGCCAGCCGCGGCCATCTCGATAAGGTGTCGCCGGAAGAACTCTATCCGCACGACCAGGATCATTACGGCGGCCTCGCCGCCAATGAGGCGCTGGCCGCGTTGCTCAAAGTCGGGCCCGGCGACCGCGTCGCCGATTTCTGTGCCGGCCTCGGCGGTCCGGCACGCTATCTCGCGCATAGCTACGGCGCCGATGTCACCGGCATTGAACTGACGCCGGCGCGCGTCAAGGGCGCCGCTGAACTCACCCGCCTCGTCGGCCTCGACAGCAAAGTTCGCGTCGTCGAAGGCAATGTCATGGACGTTCCCCTGCCCGACGCGAGCGTCGATGCCGTCGTCAGCCAGGAGGCCTTCCTGCATGTGCCGGACAATGCGCGCGTGCTTGCCGAGGCTTATCGCATTCTCAAACCCGGCGGCCGCCTCGCCTTCACCGACTGGATCGCGCACCGCGCTTTGTCGAAGGCCGATGCCGAGCTGATGTGGCAAGGCATGGCGGTCACTGAGCTCTACGACTTGAAAGCGTATCGCGCGCTGATCGAAAGCGCCGGCTTCACCGTGACGTCGGTAGAGGACCTCACCGCCGACTGGGCCGAGATCCTCAAAGTTCGCCTCGCCATGTACATCAAGCTGCGCGGCGAAGCGCAAGCTGCCGGCACCGCCTCCGGCCATGATGCGTTTTATGAAAGCTACGTCCGCTTCGTCGCGCTGGTCAGCGAAGGCGCCCTCGGTGGCGGGAGGTTTGCGGCGGTGAAGGCATAGCCCCACCGCCCATCAACGCCCGCCAATCCGCTTCGGCGCGCATGCGTGAATGCGAAGCGCGCGGCGGGGAGTTCACCGCGCTCTTCACCGCACGCACGCGCGCCCCCGCCAGCAGCGGGAACGTAACAATGGAAATCTCCCACAGATCGACCGCCAGCAGACTGCGGATCCGCGTCTTCGGATCGATGCGGCCGCGCTGGGTGCGAAAGCCGATCGACAGGCCGTCGATCGCGCCCTGCCGCAGCAGCGCCAAAAGCTCGCGGCCGCGCGCCACTTCGGGGATCAAACGCCCGCGCGCATAAAGCCCGCGATCATCCTCGCGCAACTCAAGCCAGACGCCGACCGGTTCTGCCGGATCATGCTGGAACAACATTGGCACGCGCTGCACCGGTCTTTGCTGCAACGTCGTGGCAAAAGCGCCCTTCATCACCCTGTCGCGCGCCTGGTCGATCTCGCCGAACAGCGAGGCATAGCCTTCGACCGTGCCATCCGCCTCGATACGGGGGCGCGTCGCAAACACCGATGCGACACTCGGTTCGCTTTGCAGTGCCAGCATGCGTCGTCCCTACCGCTTGCCGTTACGCGTCTTGATCTTCGGCGGTCCCGAACGCCGCTTGGCCGCGCGGTCGAGATGGCCGAGGAATTCGCGAAACACCGAAATATGATCGCGCCGGCTCTTGGTCTCATTCTTGAGCGAACGCAGCACTGTATGAAGCGTATCCATCATCGTCCTCCGAATGTGTCGTTGAAGCGCGCCAGTTCGCGCACGAATTCGTCGAAACGCCGGCTTGCCGCCGTCAGTTCGCGCAGTGCGAACCACGACAATCCCGACGCCGACAAGGCCCACAGCAACAGCGCCAGATGCGCGAGATCGCCGCGCGCAGCAAATGTCTCGATGACGTCACGCATCAGGACAACGTGTCGCCGCCGGCGACAGCGCCATAGCCGACGCCGGCGCGCTTTTCGTTCACGGTCAGGAACGGCGCGTTCGTAATGCGCTCCCACAAAGCGGCGCGGTCGGCCGACAAAGCCTCGATGCGGTCGCTGTCGACGACGAGCGCCAGGCCTTCGCCGAAACTGGGACTGAGCCATTGCGTCAATGATGCGCCGATGCGGTTGGCAAGCGGCAACACCGCGCCGCGCCAGAACACGCGGTTCGCCTCGGCGTAGTTTGAGTATGTGTTGTCGCCGGGGATCGCCAGCAACATGGGCGGCACGCCAAAGGCCAGCGCGATCTCGCGCGCCGCCGAATGCTTCGCCTCGAGGAAGTCCATGTCCTTCGGCGACAGCGACATCGCCTTCCAGTCGAGCCCGCCTTCCAGCACAAGCGGCCGCCCGGCATTGCGCGCGCCGGTATATTGCTCGTCGAGCTCCTTCTTGAGCCGCGTGAACTGCGTCTCCGATAACATGGCGCCCTCGGCGCCGGCATAAACCAGCGCGCCGGAAGGCCGCGCCGCATTGTCGAGCAACGCCTTGTTCCACTTGGCGGCGGCGTTGTGCGTATCGACAGCGATCGCCGCTGCTTCCAGTGGCGAGAAGCCGTAATAATCGTCGAGCGGATTGAACAGAGTGAGATGCAGGATTGGCGGCTGCGATGCGGCTTGCTCGAAACGCACCGTTTGGCCGGCCACGGTATAGTCGAAGCCTTGTGGCCAGCCATCCGGCCCGGGCACGACTTTCATGCGGTCGGGCCGCAGCGCGTGCAGCTCGCGCACAGTCTCGGTGTCCACACTCACGGCCTCGACATAAGCATTGCCGGACAACAGCAGATGCGACGCCACGCATTCAATGAACGCCGCGCCGTCCTGGCGCGGATTCGGCCGCGCGATCAGGTCGAGCAGAGGATGCGCCGTGTGCTCGGCCGCGCCTTCTTGCAACAGATATGAAACGCTGCCGACGCTTTCGGCGATGAGCCGCACCGCGCGATGCACGATGGCGTTCTTGGTGTAGCCCTCGCGGGTCAGCGCCGCATAATCGCGCGGCGTCCACCGCGCGCGCCCACCGCTTTCTAGCGCAATGAGCCGTGACGTGCGGGAGGCCTTCCGCTCCGCGGGGCGGAGCAGGTTTTTGATTGTATTGAACAATGGACTATCCTTTCGTGTCCCGCACGCGACGCAGCGCGCAAGCGTTGCGGCGCAGATGCGGGACCCAGGTTACTTCCTTGATGAATCAAAATGGACGAGACATTCCACGTCTACATTCTCGCCAGCCGTTTCCGCGGCACGCTCTATGTCGGCGTGACGGGCAACCTCAGCCGCCGCATCTCCGCACACAAATCCGGCGCGGTGCCCGGCTTTACCCGTCTCTACAAGATCAACCGCCTCGTCTACGCTGAAGCCTATTCATCGATCCTCGATGCCCGCGCGCGTGAACACGTACTCAAGCGTTGGCGACGGCAATGGAAGTTCGATTTGATTGAGCGGAGAATCCGAGGTGGCTGGATCTGAGCGATATGATCTAACGGCGCATCGCACCCTCACGTGTCCCGGGCGCAATGCAGCGCCATAAGCGCGCTCACGCGCGTCTTCGACGCGCTATGGCGTTGCTTTGCAGACCCGGGACCCCGGTTACTTCGTCACAAGAAAACAACCGGGGTCCCGCATCTGCGCCGCACCGCTAACGCGCTGCGTCGCGTGCGGGACACGTCAGAGGTACTTCGCGTCGTCGCCTTGTAGCAGGTCGCGTAGTGTCGGCGCGACCGGAAATCCAAAGCCATTACCGGGTTCGTCCCAAAAAAGGTTGCCCGACGCGTGGTAGCTACTCGAATAGAGTTCAGCACCGATCATGCCGAGTGTAATGAGAAGGGCTTGAACTGAATCAACGCCCCAGCCCGCGTAAGATCGAGGCCCCTCTGGCCAACCAATGTCATAGCGACATTCCCAAGCGCCAGGGTTGCGGCACTCCGGAGCGAAAATGCTGATTGGGATTTCCGCTTCTGCGTCCCCGTTTCGGAGCGTTAGCGTGCGGCTTGCAATTACCATCGCGACCTCAGAAATTTAACGGAGGAATCTGTCTGCCACTTATGCAGTTACTGTAGCGCAAGTACGCTTGTTGGTAACAGGACGGGTTCTGAGTTGCCCGACAAATAAACAAATCCTGCCGATGCATAAACTCGCATTGTTCCGCGCGACTCTTCGATATTCGACCAGCGACTTGCGTCCGGTCTTCGCCTCCGCCGTTCCCGCCTTCATCTACCCACCGACCGCCCTCGCGGCTGCCCCCGGGCGCGCGCGCCTGATCGGCACGATACTTCCGCTCGTAGAGCGCAAACACTGACGCCACGTCCGATTGCAGCTTCACAAAGCGCTGCCAGTCGGGGCGCACGAAATTGCGCGCATCCGGCCGCGCCCAGCGCTTGAGTTCACGTTCGAGATATTCAGGTTTAACAATTGGCATGGGATGTCGCCCGGTAAAAAATCGGGTAGACGCGCTTTCCGTGTCCCGGCGCGGTGCGGCACGAAGTGACGCTCCGCAGACCCGGGGCCCCGGTTGTTTGCTTTTCAAAGTAAGTAACCGGGGTCCCGCATCTGCGCCGCACCGCTAGCGCGCTGCGTCGCGTGCGGGACACGACGGAGTGCCATTGCGACCGATCGCTAAAGCGATCGTATCCGCGGCTCCGCCCTTGCCCCAAACGTCAGCGCCGTCACTGCCCACACCAGCGCATCGAGCCGGTCCGGCGATCTGCCCGACGACAGGCCATCCAGCCCGAAGTCGCACATCTCGTCCTCGAGCGCCGGGAAGAAACCGGCGTGCCTCACCCGCCCCTGCTCGTATAATTGCGATACAGGCTCGGCGCGGTGAAACTTGCCGCGCGTCGCGTGCTTCAACACCACAGGCACCTCGCGATCCGCTTCGTTGATGACTGCGCGCACCATATCGCCGCCCTGGTTGCTTTCCGCCACCAGCGAATCCGCCGCAAGCCGCCGCCACAACGCCACCGCCTTCGATGCCCAGCCTTGCGGCGTCATCCCGGAAACACTGCCATCGGCGATCACATAGATCGTGCCGTCCTCGGCACGCCCGGCGGCAACAATCCCGCAAGCATCCGATCCCTTCTTCGCCGTCGCCGGCGGATCAACCGCCACAACGATTCGCGTCAAATCAGGCGCCGCCGCAACACGGCAACTCTCCAGCCCGGCGCGCGTCCACAACGCGTCGGCGCGCTCCTCGATGATCTCCCCGTCAATCTCCTGCCGCCCCATGCGCGTGCCGGCATAGCGCGCCAACACCTGCTCGACGAAGGACGGCGCCAAGTTTAAGGCATTGTCGCGCGTCGTCGCGCGCGTCAGTGCGGTCGAAGGATCGTTCATCAGCTTCTTGATGAGCGCGATCGGCCGCGGCGTGGTCGTCACCACTTGCCGCGGCCGCTGGCCAAGGCGCAGTCCGAACTGCAACATGTCAAAGGTAGCTTCGGCATGACGCCACTTGGCAAGCTCATCCAACCAGGCTGCGGAAAATTGCGGGCCGCGCAGGCCTTCGAAATTCTCCGCGGTAAAAACTTCGGCCATCGCGCCATTCGGCCATTGCAACAGCCGGCGCGTCGGGATCCAGCGCGGCCGTTCGCGCTGCCGGTGAATGGACAACAAGCCGGACTCACCCTCGATCATCACCGAACGCACATCGTGCTCGGTCTCGCCGACCAGCGCGATGCGCGCGGACGGATCGGCGAGCGCGATGCCGCGCACCCATTCAGCGCCGGCGCGCGTCTTGCCCGATCCGCGCCCGCCAAGGATCAGCCAGGTGGTCCAGTCCTTGCCGTTATTGGCGACAGCGGGCGGGCGTTGATGGCGATGCGCGACGGTCAGAAAGTCCGCGTTCAGCTCTCTAAGCGTTTTCTTCTTCAGCGCCAAAAGCTCGGCCACGATCTCGTTCTTGCTCTTGGGCGGCAAGTCGGACGTCAACCAGTAATCGCAGGCGCTTCGCAAGTCGTCTACGGAGCTCATCAATGTCTCCGGAGAAGTCGTCGTCGTCATCATCGGATCCATCGGCTGCCATCTCGTCGTCAGGTTGATTGAGCGCCGCGACATCGCGCAGCGTGCGGGATATTCCGGCGAGCAGGCGCACTGAGCTTTCGGCCTCGCCGCGATCGGCTGGCCCGATGATGCCGACGATCTGTTCGACGACAGCCATTTGCCGCTCGACCACCGCCTGGATGCGCTGCGCCAGAGCGGAGCGTTGCTGCCCCGAAACGGGTTGTGCATTCGCCGCGTCAGGTTCTGCATTCGGATCGCTCAACTGGGCGGCGATGGCGCCGCGCACCATGCGCGCCATGTCGGTCGACCGGTACACATGCGCGCGCTTGCGCCATTTCCACTCATTGGCGCGGTGGATCAGTGTTGAATTGCAGATGCCGAGCAGCGCTGAAATATCGCGAGTCGGTGTTCCGGTACTCTCATAAAGCCGTTTCGCCTCGGCGATCTGCTCCGGCGTGAAGATGCGTTTGTGCGCGGCCATGCTCTCCCCCATAAAAAAACCCGCCGGAGAAACCGGCGGGTTGAGATCTCAGTCTTGTCTTTGCGCTATCTAGCAGCGCCTGAAGGCGTCAGTTGGCGCCGTACGAGCCGACATAATAGGCGAAGATGCCGGCGAAGATCGCGGCGACAAGGAAGGTGCCGACGAACAGCACCACACGCATGTGACCGCCGGTCTCACCGGCGCGCGCCTCGGTCGCCGTCTCGACGATTCTCTGGTTTTCAACTTTGGCCATGTGCGGCGCTCCTGATGTCATTGCGAAGTAAGGGTCGCAACGGCAACGCACACTGACCGGTAACTGTTCCGCCATGGGTTTCCCCTAGCCGACGTGCCCCGGTCACAACTCTGGAGCATGCCCAATGTATAGCTGACCAGCGTCACGCTGTCAATACGATCCTAGAAAAAACTTGAAGAAAATCCATTTTCCTATTTCGGGTAAAAAATCCGTACCGTCAAAGACTTGAGCGGCGCGCGTCCTCCGCGCCCTCGCCGGACCCAAAACTTTTTTGAAAAAAGTCGAAAAAAAATTCGCGACCAGGTGCGAAATATTTTCTTCTTTACCCTCCCCCTTGTGGGGAGGGTCGACTGCTTGAGCGTCAAGCGAAAGCAGTCGGGGTGGGGGTCGAAGAAATAACCACGACCCCCACCCGGCTCGCTTCGCTCGCCACCCTCCCCACAAGGGGGAGGGCAAAAAAGCGAATCCGCTAGCGCGGCAAATCAGCCTTGCACGAGCGTGTCCCTTCCCAAGGCCAGCCACCGCATTTGCTGCAGCCGCCAAGGGACACAGCCAACACAGCCAGACACAGAATCGTCGCAACGCGTTTTTTCATGGGCGCATTCTAGCGCGGCGGCCGCAGCGCTGCGAGGCCCTAATGCCTTGCGCCGTGCAGCTTCAAATCGAAGCTCGTCTCGAACACGGTCTGCCCGCCGCCATCTTCGACCGTCATCGACCAGCCGCGCAGATCCTGGATTTCGTTGTCGCTGATCGCCGCCTTGATGTCGCGCACCTGGGCGATGGCATGCGTGCGCGCCGCGGCCATGCCGCTGAGGTCGCGGCCCTCCGCGTCGGAAAACCGGCGTTTTCCATCGGAGAAATGGAAGTAATAACGCGGCACGCTGGCATCCTCATGAAACGCCGTAACGGTAGCGAGACACCGATAGCAGCGTAATATGTCGGAGTTGAGAATCGCGCACAAGTTGCGGCCGCCGCGGCATCTTCGCCGCGTGCCCTGCCTATCACCTTATAATCTCTGTATTATTCGGCGCCGCCGGCCGTGTCGAAGCGCTCGCGCGCGCTCTGGATCGCCGGCCTGTTGTGCCGGGCCCAGGCGCCTAGCGCGCTCACCGGCTCGAGCAGCGAACGGCCGAGATCGGTCAACTCATAATCGACGCGCGGCGGATTGGTCGGAAACACGGTGCGCGTCACCAGCCCGTCGCGTTCCAGCGCCCGCACGGTCAGCGTCAGCATGCGCTGAGAAATACTGCCGAGCGCGCGGCGCAGTTCATTGAACCGTTTCGGCCCATCGCCGAGCGTCGAGACGACAAGAACCGTCCATTTATCGCCAACCCGTGCAAGAACTTCGCTCACCGCCCTGCAATCCTCCGGCACATGCAGGTTGCCCGCGGGCACATGCAAGCCGCCGGCAGGCACATTTGAGGTACCGGGTATGGCGTCTGTGCCTTCTTGCGCGGTTTCCATAGTCATCTATCTAGCCTTGGTAATCATTCGTAACTGACTAACAGAGAGATAGGGATTGTCATGGCCAAACTCAAGCTCGGCGTCATTGTCGGCAGCAACCGCAAGGAATCGATCAACCGGAAGCTGGCGCAGGCGCTGACCAAGCTCGGCGGTGACGCTTTTGAGGCGACCTTCATCCAGATCGACGATCTGCCGATGTATAATCAGGACAACGAGATACCGGTGCCGGCCGCCGTCGCCCGCCTCAAGGCGGCCGTCGAGGCCTCCGACGCGCTGCTGTTCGTGACGCCGGAATACAACCGCTCGATCCCGCCGGTCCTGAAGAACGCCATCGATTCCGGCGCGCGCCCGTGGGGCAAGTCGTCATGGCCGGACAAGCCGGGCGCCATCATCGGCACCTCGGGCAGCGCCGTATCGACCGCCGCCGTGCAGCAGCATCTGCGTTCTGTGCTCGGCAATCTTGGTGTGAACCTGGTCGGCGGCGAAGCCTATATCCAGTTCAAGCCGGAGCTGATCGATGATTCCGGTGATATCACCGATGCCAGCGTCAAGGCGTTCCTGCAGGCCTTCGTTGACAAGTTTGCCGCCTTCGCCAACAAGCTCGCGGCTTAACGGCTAAACTTGAGGGATGGGTGTCGCCGGCGCCGTTGGCGCCGTCGCCCCGCCCGACGGTGGCGTCGGCCCGCGCAGCGGCTTCTCTTCCATCGCGATCAGGAAGCACATGCCGAAGGCCAGCACCACGCCGCAGGCCAGGAACACATAGCTGAACGCGCCGGCCAGTTCGCCGGGTGACGCGGTGCGCGCCAGCATCTCGACCGGCATGCCGGGATTGCCACCAATGCCGCCGAGCACGATCGCGCCCAGCATCGCCACCACCAGCGACGAGAACAGCGAGCGGAAGAAATTGGCAGCGCCCGTGGCGATGCCCATCTGCGATGGCGTCACCGCATTCTGCAGGCAGATCGTCGAAATCGGGAACACGGCGCCGAGGCCGAAGCCGATCACCATTTGCAGGATCAGCACGCCCCAGATCGGCATCGCGCCCGGCCAGATCATCAGCGGACAAAGCGCCAGCAGCGCGGTGCCTAAGCCCGCAATCGCCATGCGCTTGTAGCGTTTGACATGCATCATTGCCCGGCCGGTCAGTGTCGAGGACACCACCGTCGCGCCCATTTGCGGGATCAAAGCGAGGCCGGACTGGCTCGCGGACAGGTGGAACACCACCTCGAAATAGAGCGGGATAAATATGGTCATCCCCACTAGGACTCCCATATTGCAGGCTCCTGCGAGTGCTGCACACCGCACGATAGGATTGCCGAGAACATTGAGCGGCAGGAACGGTTCGGTCACCGCCATCAGCCGCCAGGCGAACAAGGCCCACAAAACGGATGACGATAAAATCAGCGCGCCGATCTCGACAGAGATCCAGGCGTAACGCCGACCGCCCCATGACAAAGCCAGCATCAGCACGACAGCCGCCAGCATCAGCAACAGCGCGCCGATAAGATCGAGCCGATGCTTGCGCGGATGAAACGGCACAAGTTTTAGCGCGCGCGATGTCAGAGCGAGCGCGACAAGCCCGAGCGGCAGATTGATCCAGAAGATAAACGACCAGTCCAAGTGCTCGGTGAGAAAACCGCCGAGCACTGGCCCGCCAACAGACGACGCCGCAAACACCGCGCCGATATAACCCATGTAGCGGCCGCGCTCGCGCGGCGAGACAATGTCGGCAATGATAGTCTGCGCCAGCGCCATCAAGCCGCCGCCGCCGAGGCCTTGCAGCGCGCGTGACCAGATCAGCATGTTCATGCTGGTCGCCAATGCGCAGGCCACCGATCCGGCGATGAAAATCGCGATCGCTGACAGCATCACGACGCGGCGGCCGTATATGTCAGAGAGCTTGCCATAGAGCGGCGACGACGCCGTGCCGGTCAGCAGATACGCCGTCACCACCCAGGCCAGATCGTCGAGATTGCTAAAATGCCGGCCGATGGTCGGCAGCGCGGTCGCGACAATGGTCTGATCGAGCGCGCCAAGAAACATCGTCAGCATGATGCCGATGACGATGCTTTTGATTTCGGTATGCGTCAGCGCCCGCGGTTCCGCATGCGCATCGGTCTTGTGTATTTTGTTGGCGCTCATGGCGTCGGACATGCCCCGCCGCGTCGGCCAAGGCAAGGGATCCGGACGTGAACGTACAAACGGATTCTCCGCATCTTGCGGTCCGGCAATACGCCGTTTATATTACGGCATATTGCCATTCTGGAGGCTTCCGATGCCCAGCAAACGGCTTCTGACCCGTCCGAAGAGCAAAACGAACGATGCTCCTGAGACTGCCGAAACTCTTATCGCTCGGATATTCCGAAAACTTGGCGGCCATCGTGAACTTGGATCGGACATCTCCTCCGACGCCGACCTCGCGCGTGTCGTCGATCGCGGCATGCATGTCAGCGTCCTCGGTCACATAGAACACGCCGGTTTTTCAAAACAGGAAATCGACCGCTTCGTCATTCCTGCACGCACTTTGCGTCACCGCACGGCGAAACAGGAGCGTCTGACGCTCGATGAATCCGACCGCGTCGTCCGAATGACGCGCATTCAGTCACTGGCGGAAGACGTGTTCGGCGACACCGCCAACGCCAACAAGTGGCTGCGTCAACCTCTCGGCGTTCTCGGCGGCAAACCACCGCTTGATGTCGCGCGCACCGACGCAGGCGCCCGCGTCGTCGAACAGATATTGGCAAAAATCGATTGGGGCGCGGCGGCTTGAGATGCGGCTCTGGCGCCTTTCAAGTGTGCGGCGTGCACACGACTTCGATGGCGGCTACGGCCTCTTGAACAACGGCCGGTGGAATACGCGCGGCCGTCCCGTCACCTATTGCGCGACAACGCCTTCGCTTGCCGCGCTGGAAAAGCGCGTCCACGTCGCCGATCCTTCCCTTTTCCCACCGCAAATGATGGTCGAATACGAAGCACCGGACGATCTGCCGATGCGCTCGCTGTCATGGGATGAATTGCCCTCTGACTGGACCACGCGAGAGACCGAAACACAAAGCATCGGCGATGCCTGGCTCGATGCAACCGAAGAAGCGCTGCTTTTCGTGCCGTCAGTGATCATACCGCTTGCCAATGCACCGGAACGCAATGTGCTGATCAATCACCGGCATGCCGCCAGCAGCCAGATCACTTTTGTGGCCGCCACAGCCTTCGCGCTCGATCCGCGGCTGTTCCAGCCGTAGCGGCTACCCGTTCGCGATCCGCCGGATCGCCTTCTTCACGGTTTCGACCACCAGCGGTCCTTTGCCCTTCGAACCCTTCGGCCACTTGCCCGGCCATGAGACGATGAAGTCGACCAGCCGTTCGTCCGGTACATCTTTCTCGTTGGCCGCGACCCTGTCGCGCACCGAGATGCCGGCGGTGTGCACGGTCTTGGCGCTGCCCGACTTCAGCGGATGCCACCAAGCGAGATCACGGCCCTCCGCCACCAGCCGGTAGCCGCAGGTTGGCGGCAGCCATGTCAGCCGCTTCACATTGCGCGGCGTCAGCCGCACGCAGTCGCGCACCTTGCTTTGCCGGTTATGGTAATCGTTGCAGCGGCAGGTCTTGCCGTTCAGCAGCTTGCAGCCGACATCGGTGTAGACCGTCTCGTTGGTGTCGACGTCAGTGAGCTTATTGAGACAGCAGCGGCCGCAACCATCGCAGAGGCTTTCCCACTCCTGCGGGCTCATCTCGCTCATCTTCTTGGTGCGCCAGAACGGGCGGCCATCATCGGTCATGCACGAAATCCTTTGCCCGACTCTTAGCGAGTCGGGCCCTTCGCGTCATGCCTTAGGCTGCAAATACGCCTGTATAAAGGGCGGACCCGCCCCCCTCACCCAGCCGTTCACCCCGGCGGCTTCGCCCCCGGCGCTGCTTTCCGGGTCGACGCCGTATTGGTCGGCTTCGTCTCGCCCGCAATGCGCACCTGATCGCCCGAGGCAATGCCGTCCGGCGGGCTGGCGACAATGCGGTCGCGCGCGGTCAGGCCGGAGCCGATCTCGACCTCGCGGCCAAGATCGCGCGCGATGGTCACCGCCTTAAGCGCGATTTTGCCTTCGGTATCGATGGTCGCCACTTGCAGGCCGTTCTGGTTGAAGATCAGCGCGCTCGCCGGCACGTGAATGGCACTTTCTGCGCTCGGCAGGTCGAGCTGCACACTGGCGTAGGCGCCGCTCATCAACTCGCCCTTGGCGTTGTCGACAGCAAGCAACATGCGCGTCGTGCCCGATTGCGGATCGACCGCCTGCGCCGAGGCTTCAACCGTCGCCGTGAAGGTGCGGCCGCGATGTTCGGGCACGGTGATCTGCGCTTTGGTGCCGACCTTGATGCTCGGCACGAAGTTCTGCGGCACGTTGATATAGCCGCGCAGCTTGGTGATGTCGGAGACGACGAACAGTGCCGGCCCCGTGCTGGAGCCGACATTGACCAGTGCGCCGACATCGGTCGAGCGCGCCGTCACCAGCCCGTCGAACGGCGCGACGATGCGCTTGTACTTCTCCAGCACGCGCAGACGCTCGAGATTGGCCTGCAGCGAGCGCACCAGGCCCTGCCGGTTATCGGCATCGGCTGAACGCTGGTCGAGCGCCTGCTTCGACACCGCGCCGGACTCGATCAAGGAACGGCCACGATCGAGAATGCCCTTGGCCAGCGTCAGGTTCGCTTGCGCGCTGGAGACGTCGGCTTCGGCCTGCATGATCTGCTGGTCGAGATCGGGCGCATCGATTTCAGCGAGCAACTGCCCGGCCTTCACCGGCGTGCCGATATCGACCTTGAGGTCTTTCAGGTAACCGCTGACGCGCGAGAAAATCTGCGCCTGCGAGTCGGCTTCCAGCCGGCCCGGCAGATTGAGCGTCGCAGCCTTGCGGCGCATGTCGGGGGCGATGGCGGCGACCACCGGCAAGGCCTGCGTCTCGGTCCATTCGCTCAAACGTGCATCTGCGACCCTTCGCGTATTGATGCCGAGACCGACGACGACGGCGCCGATGACGACAGCGGACACCGCGGCAATGCGCAGCCCACGGCGCGTGATGATGGGCTGTTCTTGATCAGGCGACATTAGGCTCTCCAAGAGCGGAAGAAGAAGCTGTGGCGCGGCTGTCACGCCGATGCACGAGACTGAACACGACCGGCACGAACAAGAGCGTGGCGATCGTTGCAAAGATAAGCCCGCCAACAACGGCGCGGCCGAGCGGCGCGTTCTGCTCACCGCCTTCGCCCAAACCAAGCGCCATCGGCGCCATGCCGATGATCATGGCGAGCGCGGTCATCAACACGGGGCGGAAGCGGACGAAGCCGGCTTCGATCGCCGCCTGCACCGGATCGCCGAGTTCGGCGAGCCGTTCGCGGGCAAAGCTGATGACCAGCACGGAGTTCGCGGTGGCGACGCCCATACACATGATGGCGCCGGTCAAGGCTGGCACCGACAAGGTCGTGCCGGTGACGAACAAGGTCCAGACAATACCGGCGAGCGCCGCCGGCAGTGCCGTGATGATGACGAAGGGATCGCTCCACGACTGGAAGTTCACCACGATCAGCAAGTAGATCAGCACCACCGCGCCGATCAGCCCGTACAGCAAGCCGCTGAACGCCGAGTTCATCGTCGTCACCTGCCCCGTCAGCACCACACTGGCGCCGCGCGGCTTGTCCTTGAGATTGGCGTCGACATATTTCTGGATGTCGGCGGCCACCGCGCCGAGATCGCGATCCTGCGTTGTCGCGTAAATCTGGATCACCGGCGCGATGTTGTAATGCGACACCACGGCGCTTCGGTTCGTGCGCGTGATATTGGCAATGGCGCCCAAAGTCTGCTGCGACGCGCCGACCGCCGCCAGCCCCTGCGCATTGATCGGCAGGTTGCGCAGCGCGTTGATCGAATCCATCTGGTGCTGCGGCGTCTGCATCACGATCGAATAGGACACGCCGTTCGCCGGATTGAGGAAGTAGGTCGGCGCCACCTGGCTCGAGCCGGCGAGATTGACGACCATGCTGTTGGTGACGTCACGCGCGGTGACGCCGACATATTGGGCGCGGGTGCGGTCGACATCGACATTGAGGCCCGGCGCGTCGAGCGATTGCTGGATGCGCACATCGGCCACACCGGGAATATGCCGCAAGCCGTTCAACAGCTTCTGCGCATAGGCGTAGTTGGCATGCACGTCATTGCCGCGGATCTGCAGATCGATCGGCGCCGGCGCGCCGAAATTCAGGATCTGCGAGATGATATCGGCCGGCAGGAAGGAGAACGTCACGCCGGGGAAACGCGCCGGCAATTCCTCGCGCAAGGTGCGCACAAGGTCCGCCGTCGGCGCATGTCCTTCGGTCAGCTTGATCTGGATATCGCCGTCGGCCGAGCCAATCGTGCCGGTATTGTTGTAGACGACGTTGATGCCGGACACCGGGAAGCCGATATTGTCGACAATGGTGGCAATATCCTTGGCCGGAATGATCTGGCGGATCGCCTTGGTGATGTCGGCGAACTGGTTGGCGGTCTCCTCAACGCGGGTGCCGACGCGCAAGCGCGCATGCATCAGGATCTGGCCGCTATCGACCGTCGGGAAGAAGTCGCGGCCGAGGAACGGCGTCAGGCCGAACGAGCCAAGCACCACCGCCATGAAGCCGATGATGAAGATCGGCCGGCGCGACAGCGCCATGGTCAGCAATTCGCGATAGCCGGAACGGAAGCGTTCGAACGACCCTTCGAAGCCGCGCTGGAAGCGGACCAAAGGATTGCGCGATTTCGGTAAGGCCGCGTCATTGCCATGCATGTCGGTATGCGCCGCATGCGGCTTGAGCAGATAGTTCGCCATGGTCGGCACCAAAGTGCGCGACAGGACAAACGAACAGGCCATCGCCGCCATCACCGCTTCGGCCATCGGCACGAATAAAAAGCGCGACACGCCGGGCAAAAAGAACATCGGCACGAAGACGATACAGATACACAGAAGCGACACGAAAGCCGGCGTCACGATCTGCGCCGCGCCGTCCATGATCGCGGTCTCGACATCCTTGCCCTGCTCGAGATGCCAGTTGATGTTCTCGATCGTCACCGTGGCGTCATCGACCAGGATGCCGACCGCGAGCGCCAGCCCGCCCAGCGTCATGATGTTGAGCGTCTCGCCGAGCGCCGACAGGATCGCGATCGCGCCCATGATCGACAAGGGAATCGAGATCGCGATGATCACGGTCGAGCGCCACGAACCGAGGAACAGGAGGATCATCAGGCTGGTCAGCGCCGCGGCGATGATGCCTTCATGGATGACGCCGGAAATCGCCGCGCTGATGAAGACCGACTGGTCGCCGATCAGCGACATGTTCATGTTCGGCGGCACGACCTCCTTGAGCGCCGCCACCTTCTGCTTGATGCCGTC